>NZ_JBGNUS010000001.1:381896-662635 GCF_041951365.1 Actinomadura sp. GTD37 | reverse complement strand
GTGCGTCCGCGGACGCACCGCCCGCCGCGCTACGGCTGGGCGACCCCCGCCGGGGGGGAGAGCGGGGGTCGCCGGTGCGGTCCGGCTCCGGGGGGGTAGAGCCGGACCGCTTTCCAGGAAAGTCTTCAGTGGAGTTCAGGCTGAGCCGTGCGCGAGTTCGCCCTATGCGTGCGGCAAACTCACTGACTCCAGTCTAGGCAGATACAACATATGCTGCCCGATCGTCGAGAGTTTCGTCGAGGCGCGAACTCGCCCGGCCGATCACGATTTCTCGCATCCGGCCGGAAGGACGTGCTCGTCGCGGCGCCGCAAGGCGCCGTGCCCTCCACGGCAGGGCCTCCCGTTCCCGTGCACGGTTCGCACATCGGGACGAAAGTGGGAGCGTACAGCAGAACTAGAGATCTTTCCGGCCGCATGCGCGATCGGCCGCCAAAAAGAAACGATCACAGTGAGTGATCAGCTTTGTGACCCAGATGCGAGTTACGGATAGCCCGGAATATCCGTCCCCGGTCTCAGCCGGCACCGGCGTCCCGTTCGGCGTCATCCGCGACAGTGGTCCGCGCTTTCCGAACAAGGGCTTGTCAACTGGGCGGATGAGGCGTAGACAGGTCTTACGGACCACGTGTCCGAGCACGGCAGCCGGGCACCCACGCGCGATCAGCCGCGGGAGGCGCGTCGAGACGGGCTTGACCCGATCCGACGAATATGAGTTGCACGCTTGGTAACCTGGTGTGACGTGACTGGCGACGGCGTCCCCGAGCGGGGCGCCGTTCGCTTCGCCGCCCGAAGCCTCACGAACCTCACGAAGCCCCGCGCCCCACCCGAAGCTAGTCGCGGACGTCCAGCCCCAGAGCCGTCGCCAGGACGACCGCCTGGTACGGGTCGACCACCGCGCGCTTGAGCCCGGTGGCGAGCGGGTCCACCGCCGAGATGTCGCTGCCGCGCAGATCACACCCGGAGAAGTCCGCCTGGTGGAGGTACGCGCCCGAAAGGTCGACTCTGCGGATCTCCGCCCCCGCGCACCGCGCGCCCGTGAGGTCGGCCTCGCGCATGCGCACGTCCGCGAAGGACGCGCGGCGCAGGTCGGCGCCCGGCAGGCCCGTGAACGACCAGTCGCCGCCCTTCACCTTCAGCAGGTCGTACGTACAGGCGTCGAACATGCTGCCCACGAGCTTGCATCCGGTGAAGGTGGCGTCGAAGAAACCGCACCGGACGAACGTGCAGTTCAGGAACGCGGCGTCGGTGTGGGTGGACGCGTTGAAGCGCACCCCGCGGAACGTGCAGTCGGTGAACACGGCACCGGCCCCGGTGGCCTCGGTCATGTCCACGTCCACGAACAGGACGCTTTCGTGGTTCTCGCCGGTCAGGTCACGCGAGTCCCAGTTCGCTGCCGAGACCGTCGTCCCGGTGGGCGGCGCGGGGCGTCCGTGCATGCGTTCGGCCATGCGCTCAGCATGGCCGCAGCCACCGACAAACCCAGGTGGGACCCCCTCAGAAGGGGTCAGCCCCGCATGAACGCTTCGCAGATCGCCTGCGAGTCCCGTGCGGCGGCGGCCACGGCGGAGGAGCAGTGGACGATCCACCGCGCGACACCCTCGGACGTGCCGGACGAGTAGTCCCGCAAGGCCGAGCCGTAGTCGGCCTCCAGTTCAAGGTGCCCGACCTCGGGTGCGACCAGCGACTTGGGGTCGAGCCCACGGGACACGAGGGTGAGACGCTCGGCGGCGCGGGCGATCAGCCCGTCCCCCCACCCGAACGGACGCAGAGTCAGCAACTCGCCGTGCACGACGGCCGCGACCACGAGCGCGGGCGCCTTCGTCGGGGAGGTCAGCAGCGTGCTGAGCGCGTCCAGGCGCGCCGCCGCCTCGGACGGCGACGGAGGCTCGCCGAGGCCGAGAACGTCCTTCACACCGGCGTCGGATGAGCGCGGACGTCCCAGGTCGGCGCTGTCCACCGCGTCCGCCGCGGCGAGGACGTGGAGCCGGGCCAGCGCCTGCCTGGGCGCGTTCCGCCAGGTCTCCGCCAGCGTCCCCAGCTCGGCCGACACGCGCAGCGAGCCCTGCACGACGGGGTCGGACGGGTGCTCGGTGGTGCGGAGCTCGTCCAGCGTGACCGACGCACCGTCCAGGACGGCCGAGGCCCGCGCGCCGCGCAGCGCGGACTCCGTGGACACTTCGGCGCTGCGCCGCCGCAGGATGCGATGGCCTAGCAGCCGGTCGACGGCCTTACGCGCGTCGTCGACGGCGCCGGCCACGCCGGGCAGTTTCGCAACATCAGCAAGGGCATCGCTCACGGCCCGACCCTATTCGGTCCCCGGCGGGCACCCGTCGGACACCCCGGGCGCTCCGCATGGGCGCTCGCGAAACGCCGCGCGGAGGCGTAGAACGGAGACGGTTCCCGGATAGCTGACCTGGGAAGGCCAGTCGTGTCGGGGATCACGACCATCCGGATTCGTGGGAGCCGGTCCCGCTGGTCTTCCACACCAGGGACTCCGGCCTTGTGAAGACCGGGACCTACCTGGTGGAGTGGGGATACCGGGCGACCCCGCATCACCTAGCAAGGAGTTTCGCGTTGAGCCAGAGCCAAGAGACACTGTCGAACCTTCTGCAGGAGACGCGCCGCTTCGCCCCGCCCGCCGATCTCGCCGCCGCCGCCAACGTCAAGGCCGACGCCTACGAGCAGGCGTCCGAAGACACCCTGGGCTTCTGGGCGGAGCAGGCGGACAGGCTCACCTGGACCAAGCGGTGGGACGACGTGCTCGACTGGAGCAATCCGCCGTTCGCCAAGTGGTACGTGGGAGGCGAACTCAACGTCGCCTACAACTGCGTGGACCGGCATGTGGAAGCCGGGCTTGGAGCCAAGGTCGCCTATCACTGGGAGGGTGAGCCGGGCGATACCCGCACCCTCACCTATGCCGACCTCCAGCGCGAGGTGAACAAGGCCGCGAACGCCCTGCTCGAACTGGGCGTCCGCAAGGGCGACCGGGTCGCGATCTACCTGCCGATGATTCCGGAGCTGCCGATCTCGATGCTCGCGTGCGCGCGCATCGGCGCGACCCATTCGGTCGTGTTCGGGGGCTTCTCGTCCGAGGCCCTCCGTACCCGGATCGACGACGCGCAGGCGAAGCTCGTCATCACCGCGGACGGCGGGTTCCGGCGCGGCAAGCCGTCCGACCTCAAGGGCATCGTGGACGAGGCCGTCGCGCAGACGCCGTCGATCGAGCACGTCCTCGTGGTGCGCCGCACCGGCGAGGAGGTCACCGAGCACGACCGCGACCTCTGGTGGGACGACGTCGTCGCCCGGCAGAGCGAGGAGAACAAGCCCGAGCCCATGGACGCGGAGCACCCGCTCTACATCCTGTACACGTCCGGGACGACGGGTAAGCCGAAGGGCATCCTGCACACCACCGGCGGCTACCTGACCCAGTGCGCCTACACCCACTGGGCCGTGTTCGACCTCAAGCCCGAAAAGGACGTCTACTGGTGCTCGGCCGACATCGGCTGGGTGACCGGGCACTCCTACATCGTGTACGGGCCGCTCGCCAACGGCTCGACCAGCGTCATCTACGAGGGCACCCCGGACACGCCCGACAAGGGACGCTGGTGGGACATCATCCAGAAGTACAAGGTGTCCATCTTCTACACCGCCCCCACGGCGATCCGCACGTTCATGAAGTGGGGCGACGACATCCCGGCGCAGTACGACCTGTCGTCCCTGCGCGTCCTCGGGTCGGTCGGTGAGCCGATCAACCCCGAGGCCTACATCTGGTACCGCAAGCACATCGGCGCCGACCGGACGCCGGTGGTCGACACGTGGTGGCAGACGGAGACCGGCGCCATCATGATCAGCCCGCTGCCGGGCGTCACGGCGGCCAAGCCCGGTGCGGCGATGCGCCCGCTGCCCGGCATCGCCGCGGACGTCGTGGACGACCAGGGCCGGTCGGTGCCGAACGGCGGCGGCGGGTTCATGGTGGTCAGGGAGCCGTGGCCGGGCATGCTCCGGACGATCTGGGGCGACGACGAGCGGTACGTCAAGACGTACTGGTCGCGCTTCGAGGGCCTGTACTTCGCCGGCGACGGCGCCAAGAAGGACGAGGACGGCGACATGTGGCTGCTCGGCCGCGTGGACGACGTCATGCTCGTGTCCGGCCACAACATCTCCACGACGGAGGTGGAGTCGGCGCTCGTGTCGCACCCGAAGGTCGCCGAGGCGGCGGTCGTCGGCGCGACCGACCCGCTGACCGGGCAGGCGATCGTCGCGTTCGTCATCCCGCGCGGCAGCGCCGGCGAGGAGGTCGAGGGCGCGGACTTCGCCAAGGAGCTGCGCGACCACGTCTCCAAGGCGCTCGGCCCGATCGCCAAGCCGCGGCAGATCATGATGGTGCCGGAGCTGCCGAAGACCCGCTCCGGCAAGATCATGCGCCGGCTGCTGCGGGACGTCGCCGAGAACCGCAGCATCGGTGACGTCACGACGCTGGCCGACAGCACGGTCATGGACCTGATCTCGGAGAAGCTCCCCTCGGCCAAGTCCGACGACTGATCCCCGCCCGCGACGGCGGTTTCCGAGCGGCCCGCGCCCCCCGGTGCGGGCCGCTTTCCCGTCTCCCCAGGTACTGCGGGTAAAATAGTCCGCGGTGTGCCGGGAAGTCTGGTCGGCAGGGACGTCCCGCAGTGGTGTGCGGGCCGGGCCTTTCAAACGTCCGCCACCTTCCCGGGGGTTTCCGCATGGCCCGCCCGCCTGTGAAGCGCCGCGTCGCCGCGACGTGGCCGTTCCGTCCCACCGTCCGCTACAGCCAGCAGGTCGCCAGTGCGCTGCGCATGGAGACGATCGGCGGCGTGGTGATGCTGCTGGCGGCGGTGGCCGCCGTCGTGTGGGCGAACACGCCGTGGGCGGGCGCCTACGAGAGCCTCCGGACGTTCGAGATCAGCCCGCACTGGCTGCACCTCGGGCACATGGACGTGCAGCACTGGGCGTCGAGCGGTCTGCTGGCGGTGTTCTTCTTCATCGCCGGCCTGGAGTTGCGCGAGGAGCTGACGCACGGCGAGCTGCGCAATCCGCGGGACGCGGCGCTGCCCGTGATCGCGGCGGCGGCCGGCGTGGCGATGCCGGCGATCGTCTTCCTCATCGTGAGCGCCGGGGAGCCGGGCGCGGCGCGCGGCTGGGCGGTGCCCACGGCGACGGACATCGCGTTCGCGCTGGCGGTCCTCGCCGTGACGTTCACCTCGTGCCCGGCGCCGCTGCGCGCGTTCCTGCTGACGCTGGCCGTGGTGGACGACCTGATAGCCATCGCCATCATCGCGCTCTTCTACACCGACACCCTGCGGTGGGCGTTCCTGGGGCTCGCAGTGGTTCTCATCGCCGCGTACGGGGTGCTGCAACACAAGAACGTCCGCTCGCCGTGGGTGTACGTGCCCATCGCCGTCCTCGCCTGGTACTTCCTGCAGCGAAGTGGGATCCACGCAACGGTCGCCGCCGTCGCGCTGGGTATGCTCACCAGCCCGAGGTGGACCCCGGACGGACGGCCCACGAACGCCGAACGCGCCGACCACGTACTCCGGCCGTTCTCGGCGGGCGTGTGCGTGCCCCTCTTCGCGTTCCTGTCGGCGGGTGTCGGGCTCGGCGCGTCCCAGCTGGGCGCCGTGTTCACCGACCGGGTGGCCCTCGGGGTGATCGCCGGACTGGTGCTCGGTAAGTTCGTGGGGGTCTTCGGCGGCGCCTGGGCGGCGGTACGGCTCGGCCTGGCGACGCTCGGGGAGGACCTGCACTGGCATGAGATCGCGGGAGTCGCGCTCCTCGCCGGGGTGGGTTTCACCGTTTCGCTGCTGATCGGCGGTTTGGCCTATACCGACCCGTCACAATTCGAGAGAGTGACGACTGCGGTCCTGATCGCGAGCGTTCTCGCCTCGGCGGCCGCGGCCGTCGTCTTCCGGAGAAGGGTGCGTGTGCGCGCGCGCCCGGACTAAGGAGTAAAGCGATATGTCCGAGGCACTACCGGGCGAGCGCATGGAGGACAAGTCCGTCGGCGAGTTGGTCGCGCTGGCGTCCGGCAACATCTCCGACCTTGTCAGGGCCGAGATGACCCTGGCCAAGATGGAGCTGAAGGCCGACGCCAAGAAGGCGGCGCTCAGCAGCGTGATGCTGACCATCGCCGCGGTGATGGGCGGTCTCATCGTCATCCTGCTGTCCGTCTCCTTCGCGCTGGGGCTCGCGGAGCTGGGGCTGTGGCTCTGGCTCTCGTTCCTCATCGTCGCGGTCGTCTACGGGTTGCTCGCCTTGGTCCTGATGTGGCTCGCCAAGCGGATCGTCAAGCGGATCGAAGGCGCGAAGCGGACCCGCAAGACGCTGAAGGACGACTTCACCGCGCTGCGGCGCCGCGGCGACTCCGACAAGCGCGACGCGGACCGGCTCGGCTCCGCCAAGGACGATTCCGGCAAGTCCGAGCTGACGGCCTGATCGGCGCCATGTCCGGGCACGACGCGTCGCTGATCGAGGTCGAGGGGCCGTGGACCCACCGGCAGATCAGCGCCGGGGGGACGCGGTTCCATGTCGCCGAGGCCGGCGAGGGGCCGCTCGTCCTGCTGCTGCACGGATTTCCCGAGTTCTGGTGGTCCTGGCACAACCAGCTGGTGTCGCTGCCCGCGGCCGGCTACCGGGCGGCGGCCGTCGACCTGCGCGGATACGGCGGCAGCGACAAGCCGCCGCGCGGATACGACCTGGTCACGCTGGCGCGGGACGCCGCCGGCCTGGTCCGCGCGCTGGGCGAGGCGAACGCGATCGTCGTCGGGCACGACTGGGGCGGGCTGCTCGCCTGGACGACGGCCGTCTACCACCCCAAGATCGTCCAGCGGCTGGCGGTGGTGAGCGCCCCGCATCCGCTGCGGCTGCGGCAGGCCATCACCGGCGACCCGCGCGGCCAGGGGTGGGCGGCACGGCACACGTTCGGCTTCCAGGTGCCGCACTGGCCCGAACGGCGCCTCACCCGCGACAACGCCGCGATGGTGGGGAAGCTCCTGCACGCCTGGTCCGGCCCGGACTGGCCGGACCCGCGCACGGAGCAGCTCGTGCGGAAGGCAGTGCAGATCCCGGGGGCGGCCCACAGTGCGCTGGAGTACCACAGGTGGTTGATCCGGTCGCAGGCCCGTCCGGACGGCATCCGCTACGCGCACCGCATGCGCGCCCCCATCCAGGCGCCCACGCTCCAGCTCCACGGCGCGCTCGACACGTGCACGCTCCCGGCCAGCGCCCAGGGTTCCGGGCGCTACGTGTCGGCCCCCTACCGCTGGAAGCTCATCGAGGGCACCGGCCACTTCCCCCACCAGGAACGTCCTCGCGCGTTCGACGCGCAGCTCCTCGGCTGGCTGGCCGACCCGGAGCCGGAGCACTGAACCCCGGGCGTACGGTGGAGCCATGCGCGATCGGGACGAATCTGGACGCCCACGCAACGCACGCCCACGGGACGCTTTCGGGCGTCCGCTGCCCCATGGCGCAACCGGCATCCCCACCATGCCCGACGACCTCGACATGCCGCCGGCGGACGCGCTGACCGAGGCGCAGCACCTCCTGGACGCCGACCGCCCGTTCCATGCCCACGAGGTACTGGAGGCGGCCTGGAAAACCGCGCCGGAGCCCGAACGGGAGTTGTGGCGGGGTCTCGCGCAGATCGCCGTAGGGATCACTCATCTGCGCCGGGGAAACACGCGCGGCGCTGAGGCGCTCCTCAGCCGCGCCGCCGAACGCCTCGTCCCGTACGAAACCGACGCTCCGCACAGCATCGACGTACGGGGAGTCGTCCAGCGGGCACGAGACCTGGCCGCGAGCCCCGAGACGGGCCCCGTGAAGCTCCGCCTCACGATCTAGCCAGACCGGCCAGTACAGCCCTGCCGTCAGAACAGCCCTGCCGTCAGACCCAACCCTGCCGTCAGAACAGCTTGTCTAGTCGGAGCAGCTCTGGGTGGACACTGGGTTCGTGGCCTTCCCGGCCGCACGCGCGTCAGGCGAGACCTCCTGCGCGGTGAGCGCGTAACCGGTGGACGGCGTGTCGAGCGCCGCCGCGAAGATGACGCCGTAGACGCGCCCGTCCGTGGACAGCAGCGGCCCTCCCGAGTTGCCCGGCTCGACCTTGCCGCGGATGGCGTAGATCTCGCGGGTGACCTGCCCGGAGTGGTAGATGTCCGGGCCGCGCGCCGTCTGCCGGGCGCGGATCCGGGCGGCGCCCGCCGTGAACGGCTGGTTCTTCGGGAACCCGGCGATGATGGCGTCGTCGCGGACGCGCGCCTCCTGGGCGAACTCCAGCACCGGCGCCCGCAGGCCCGGCACGTACAGCACGGCGACGTCGCGCTTGGGGTCGTACAGGACGACCCGTCCGCGGTTGCTGTCACCGTTCATCGTCGTCACCTTGGACGCGCCGCGCGCACCGGCGACGACGTGCGCGTTGGTCATGATGTGCTGCGGCGCGAACACGAACCCGGTGCCCTCGATGCGGCGCTCGCACTGCGGCGCCGTGCTGACCACCTTCACGATGCCGTTCTTGGCCGCCTTCAGGCCGCGGGTGTTCAGCACGGACTCGTCCGGCGGCGGCACCTGCACCACCGACTCGCCGCCGAGGCCGTTGAAGACCTGCGGGAACTCGCTGCTCTTCACGAAGCCCTGGAACGAGGTGAACCAGGTCTGCGCCTGCTGGGGCATCATGCCGTTGATGCCGTTGATGATCGAGGAGCCCTTGACCTGCGTCCGGACGGGCTTGAACTCGGAGTTGGCGACCAGGCTCCCGAAGAACCAGGCGACGATCAGCAGCGACATCGCGCTGACGAACGTGCCGCCGACCGCGTCCGCGGTGCGGGCGTTCATGCCGGTCACCCGGTTGCGCAGCACGGCGCCGACGGACGAGGCGATCAGCTGCCCGAGGGTGGCCGCGAGGAACGCGATCACGATGGCGAGCAGCGCCTGCTGGGCGGCCCCGTCCACCGCCGCCTCGGCGATCGGCGGCGCGATCAGCACGCCGACCACGCCACCGCCGACGAAGCCGGCGAAGCTCAGCAGGCTGACGATGAAGCCCTGCCGGTAGCCGGAGACTCCGAACAGCACGACGAGCACGAGCAGGATGACGTCGAGAACGTGGTCGTGCAGCACCGCTTCACCGTATAGGGCCGGGCCGCCGCTTCACGTCCCCTCGATGTACCAGATTCGGGTGCGGCCGGTAGCCGTCAGGTGTGACACGCGGCCGTGACCATGGCCATACCCGGAGTGAACGAGGCGCTGACCTGCGGAACATCCCGGCGCCGCCGAAAATGCCGAGCCGACCGCAACGGAGGAGGTTCTCAACCGCGGGCGGCGAGGTCCAGGACCTCGGGCGGCAGGTCCTCGACATGAGACATGTCCCACGGCCGGTTCCAGCCGCCCGCGTCCAGGACCTGGGTGAGCAGCGCCGCCGTGAACCCCCACACCAGCATGTCGTGGACGCGGAACGCCGGCCCGAACCTGACCCCGGACGGATGCCGTACCATCAGCCGGTTCGCCGGGTCCACCAGCTCGCCGAGCGGGACGCGCGCGACCGTCGCGACCTCCCCGGGATGGCCGGGCGCGATCTCCGACGGCTCCCGCCACCAGCCGGCGACGGGCGTGACGCGGTGCTCGCTGTGCGGCAGGTACAACTCGGGAAGCGTGCACAGGACGTCCACGCCGGCCGGTTCGACGCCGGCCTCCTCCCACGCCTCGCGCAGCGCCGCCGCGACCGGTCCGTCGTCCTCGGGGTCGATGCGGCCGCCGGGGAACGCGGGCTGCCCGGCGTGCTTGTTCAGCGTGGCGGCGCGTTCGGTGAGCAGGACGTCGGGACCGTGCGGGCCTTCGCCGAAGAGGATCAGGACGGCGGCCGCGCGGGCGTCCGGCGCGGGCCGGAACGTCGGCGGCACCGGGATCCTCGGGCCCTCCGCGCTGAAGCGGGCGAGCCAGGCGGGCTGGGGGCGGGCGGTCTCGGTCACCTACGTCCCAACTCCCGGACGCCGCCGTTCCTTCCCGTCATGAGAACGGCCCCGGCTTGACGAGCTTGCGCGCGGTCTCCTCGTCGGTCGGCCCCTCGCCGAAGGACGGGCACAGCCGTGCGAGCGGGCACGCGCCGCACGCCGGACGGCGCGCATGGCAGATCCGGCGGCCGTGCCAGATGAGCCTGTGCGACAGCATCGTCCAGTCTTTGCGCGGGATGAGCGCGCCGATCTCCTGTTCGACTTTGACGGGGTCGTCTTCGGCCGTCCAGCGGAACCGCCGTGCGAGGCGGCCGAAGTGGGTGTCGACGGTGATTCCGGGGACGTCGAACGCGTTCCCCAGGACGACGTTGGCCGTCTTGCGCCCGACGCCGGGCAGCTTGACGAGGTCTTCCAGCCGGCCCGGGACCTCGCCGCCGAACTGGTCGCGCAGCGCCGCCGACAGCCCCATCACGGACTTGGTCTTCGCGCGGAAGAACCCGGTGGGCTTCAGGATGGCCTCGACGTCCTCGGGGTCGGCGGCGGCCAGGTCTTCGGGGGTGGGGTACTTGGCGAACAGCCCCGGCGTCGTCAGGTTCACCCGCACGTCGGTGGTCTGCGCCGACAGGACGGTCGCGACGAGGAGCTGGAAAGGGGTCCCGAAGTTCAGCTCGCAGTGCGCGTCCGGGTAGGTCTCGGCCAGGATCCGGTCCATCCGCCGCGCCCGCCGCACGAGGGACAGCCGGGATTCGTCCTTCCACTTCCGAGCCCGCGCCTTCGGGGACGCCTCCGTCGCCATACCGGCCAGCCTAAAGCCTCACCGGCCCGGACCGGCCGAGCGCGAAAGTTCGGCCGAGGCGCGTAATGGAGCCCGGGGTGCGCCGTCTCTCCGGCACGCCGTTCGCCGAAGGAGATCTCATGTCCGACCTCAGCCAGGTTGTCCGCCTTCCGGTGCGCCGGATCGAGCTCGACCTGTCGTTCGAGGGCGCCGCCCGGGTCGCCGAGGATCTCCGTGGGCACGTACCCGGCATCGCCGCGGAGGCGGTGCGCCGGATCGAGACGCGGCTGCCCGAGTTCGTGCGGCCGCACGACCCCCGGTACGCCAAGGCGGTGCTGCTGGGCGTCGAGTGCGCCATCGACCACTTCCTGGAGCTGATGGCCGACCCCGGCGCGTCCTCGGCGCAGGTCGTGGAGTTCTGGCGGCAGATCGGGTTCGGGGAGGCCAGCGAGGGCCGGACGCTCGACTCCTGGCAGGACGCGACGCGGATCGGGACGGGCCTCGCGGTGGAGCGGCTCGCCGAGCGCGCCGAGCAGCTCGGCCACCGGCCGAGCCCGGCCACGGTCGCGGCCATCGCCAACGCGGCCCTCGACTACGTGAACCAGGTGGCCGCGATCGTCTCCGAGGGCCACGCGGACGCCGCCGCCCGCGCCGCGGGGGCACGCCAGGACCACCGCCGCCACCTGCTGGAACTGCTGCTGAACGACCCGTCCCCGAAGGAGCTGCGCGGCCGGGCGCGGGAGGCGGACTGGCCGCTGCCCCGCACCGTCGCGGCCGTCGCGCTCCGCGAACTCGGGCCCGACGCACGGCACCCGGCGCTGCCCCCGGACGTCCTGCTGGGCCTGCACCTGCCCGAGCCGTGCCTGATCGTCCCCGACCCGGAGGGGCCCGGCCGGGTCCGGATGCTGGAGCGGCAGCTGCACGGCTGGACGGCCGCGATCGGCCCGGCGGTCGGGCCCGCCGACGCGGGCGCCTCGCTGCGGCTGGCGCGCGAGGCCCTGGACCTGGCCCGGCGCGGGCTGATCACCGCCGCGTCGCCGGTCGCCGCCGAGCGGCACATGCCGATCATCGTGATGATGCGGGAGCGGATGCTGGTCGAGAAGGTGATCGCCCGGCGGCTCGCACCGCTGCTGGCGGCCCGTCCGGCACAGCGCTACCGGCTCGCCGAGACGCTGCTGACCTGCCTGGAGTGCGGGTTCAACGCGACGGAGGTGTCCGGCCGCCTGCACCTGCACCCGCAGACCGTCCGGTACCGGCTGCGGCAGTTGGAGGACCTGTTCGGCGACGCGATCCACACGACGTCGGACCGGCTGGAGCTGCACATGGCCCTGCACGCCTGGCTCGCCCTCAACGCCGGCCCCGCCGCCGCGCGCGGACCCGCCGCCGCGCGGGACGACGACCTCAGCTACGGCTGAGCGCGGATGCGGTCAGCCCCTGGCCTCGATGGCCCAGCCCTGGGCCGCCATCCCCGCGAACGAGAACGGTTTCAGCGTCACCGCCTTCAGGCCGGACCAGCTCGCCTGAAGGTAGTAGCCGCCGCCGTTGACGAGCCGGTAGACCGCGGGGGCGGTGCGCGCCATCGTCCAGACCTGGTTCGCGCCGCCGCACGGCGCCATGACCACCGCGTACTCGCTGCCGCCTTCCCAGGGGACGCCCGCGGAGAGCTGCCCGCGGCCCATGCACTTCCCGCTGGAGGTGCTCTTCAGCGTGAAGCCGCCCGCGGTGTCCGTGCGTTTCCACCCGGTCGCGGAGTTGGAGCAGGACCGCTGCACGACCGCCGTTCCGCTGGGCGCCAGGCACGATTGCAGCGTCGTGTTGCGGACGCGGTAGGGGCCCGCGCCGGAGGCGGCGCCGCCGTCCTCGCCGGCGGGGGACGTGCCGCCCGCACCGGGGAGCGCGGTGCCGACGGTGTGGTCGGACCGTGCGACGTCCTCCGGCGGCGGAGTCGGCGGGAGGGACGGCTGCCGGGCGGTCGTCGCGGGCGGCGGGACGACCCCCGGAAGCGCTTCCTGGCCGCCGCCGCCCATGCCGAACAGGAGGATCGCGATCCCGGCGGCGACGCCGCCCGCCACGGCGGCCGGCAGGGCCCAGCCCGCCCCGGACGCCGCCGGCGCGAGCAGGTCGAACGGCGCCGACGGCGCGGCCAGCAGGACGGCCCCGATGGGCAGGGCGCGCCGCAGCCGCCCGTTGAGGTCGGTCATCTCCGCGGACGCGCGCCGGCAATCGGCGCAGGTCTCCAGGTGGCGGCGCAGCGCGCGGCTGCGGCGCCGGCCGGGGCGGCGCACGTTCGCGGCGAGCTGGGCGGTGAACTCGGCGCATTCGGGGCGTCCCCCGGCGCTGGCGGCGAGGAACGCCTGCCGGAGCCCCTCGCGGGCGCGGAACGACAGCTGGGAGACCGCGCCCTTCTCCATGCCGAGCAGTTCCGCGACCTGCCCGACGGGCTCGTCCTCGATGACCGTGTACCAGAGGACGGTCTGCCACCGTTCGGGCAGGGAGCGGAAGGCGCGCACGAGCGCGTCCAGCTCGTCGACGTCGGGCGGCGGGTCGTCCTCGGGCGCGGCGGCCCACTCGGCGACCTGGTCGGTCACGACGGTGCGGCGGGCGCCGCGCGCCCAGTCGGTGGCCGCGTTCCGGACGACCGTGTAGAGGTACGGCCGGCAGGCGTCGCGCGGGCCGTTGCCCTGCCGCATCGCCGCGAACGTGCGGGTGAACGCCTCGCTGGTCAGGTCCTCCGCGAGGTGCTGGTCGCGGACGAGGCCGCGCGCGTAGCGCAGGACGGCCGTGTGGTGCCGCCGGAACAGCTCGTCCGACGCCTGTTCGTCGCCCTCTCCGGCGGCCGCCAGAAGGTCGGCGTCCGGCCGCGTCTCCACGCCCGCTACCACCACACCATCCAATACAAGCCGCACATGTCACCACAACCCTCATAGGTCGCCTGTCACCGCAGGAATAGACGCCGAATCCGCCGCGGCATTACGGGGTTTCGTGACCTACCTCAAAAAGACGGGTGTGTTCTTTAATGTTAGAGTCGGCGCATGATCCTTGACTCCTCCCGGTGGACGGCGACCCTCGCCGGACGGCGCGTGCTGATCACGGGCGCCGCGCGGGGCATCGGCGCGGCCCTCGCCGCCCGGCTGCACGAGCGCGGCGCCCGCGTCGCGCTCGCCGGCCTGGAACCCGACCTGCTCGCCGCCGTCGCCGACGGCTGCGGATCCGCGCCCTGGTGGACGTGCGACGTGACCGACCGCGCCAGGGTCGAAGAGGTCGTGGACGGCGCCGTCCGAGAACTGGGCGGCCTGGACGTCGTCGTGGCCAATGCGGGTGTCGCCGCGCAGATGCCCATCATCGGGGGCGACCCGTCCGTCCTGGAGCAGAGCCTCCGGGTGAACGTGCTGGGCGTCTACAACACGCTTCAAGCGGCCGGACCCCACATCAGCCACGAACGCGGTTACGCGCTGGCCGTCGCGTCCCTCGCCGCGGCCGTCCACGCGCCTTTGCTGGGCGCGTACAGCGCGTCCAAGGCCGCGGTGGAGGCGCTGGGCAACACACTCAGGGCCGAACTCAAGCCGTGGGGCGCGAAGGCCGGGGTCGCCTACTTCGCCGAACTCGATACCGATATGACGCGTCGCGGCTTCAGCACCGAGGCGGCGGCCGCCATGACGAACTCGGGACGCGCGAGCAGCCTCATCTCGGCGGTCACGCCATTGAAGGTCGGGATCGACGCCCTCGAACGCGGGATCGCCCGCCGTTCCAAGCGCGTCGTCGCCCCCTGGTGGGTCGGCGGCGTCCTGCCCGTCCGGATGCTCGCGCAACCCGTCGTCGACCGCGCAGTCCAGAGCGGGCTGCGCCACATCCTCGAAGTCGCGCGGGAAGAGCACGTCGAGCTGACCACGCCGCAACCGGACTCCGCCCGGTGACCGCACCCCGCGCCACGCCCGGCGGCGTCCGCGACGTCGGGGTGGCGAACTGGCTCGCCTGCCAGGTCGCGGGGCGGGTCGCCGGGACGGGGCCGCCCAACCTCTTCCTGACGCTCGCGCGCCGGCGCGGGCTCTTCCGCGGCTGGCTGTGGTTCGCGGGACGGCTCATGCCCGGCGGCACCCTGCCGCGCCGCGAGACCGAACTGGTGATCCTCCGCATCGCGCACCTGCGCGACTGCCGCTACGAGTTCGACCACCACGTGCGCCTCGCACGCCGGACGGGCGTCCGGGCGCGGGACGTCGAGCGCGTCGAGGCCGGGCCGTCCGCCGAGGGCTGGACGCCGCGCGAGCAGGCGATCCTCGCCGCGGCCGACCGGCTGCACGACGAGCGGGACCTCGACGACGACACCTGGACACGGCTCCGCACCCACCTCACCGAGGGCGAGTGCGTCGAGCTGACCGTGCTGGTCGGCCACTACGAGATGCTCGCCACCGTGATCACCGCCCTCCGCGTCCAGCCCGACCGTCCCCGCCGCCCCGGAGGCCGCTGACCGCACCGCCCAGGAGGTCCCCGCCATGCGCCCGACACGCGTCCCCACCGGCCGTCCTCAAGAACCCGTCCCGCCGCGCAGGGCCGTGCGCGCACCTCGTGCCGCCGTGGTCGCCCTGGCGCTCGCGACGGCGTCCGCGGGGCTCGCCGGACCGGCCCGCGCCGACGAGCGAGGCGCGCGGTTCGAGGACGCGGGCGGCATCCACGTCGTGAAGGTGCGGCGCATCGACGACAGGCAGTACTCGGTC
Source organism: Actinomadura sp. GTD37 (assembly GCF_041951365.1). Classification (NCBI taxonomy): domain Bacteria; kingdom Bacillati; phylum Actinomycetota; class Actinomycetes; order Streptosporangiales; family Thermomonosporaceae; genus Actinomadura; species Actinomadura sp. GTD37. The sequence goes on along the minus strand of NZ_JBGNUS010000001.1, from coordinate 647,189 downwards.
CGCGTGAGCACGGCCGCCCTGGGGCGGGCGGTGGACGTCCGCATCCTGCTGCCGACCGGTTACGAGCGGCGGGCGAGCGCGCACTACCCCGTCCTGTACCTGTTCCACGGGACGTCCGGACGGGCGTCCGACTGGGTCGAGGCGGGCGACGCCGAGAAGACGACCGCCGGACGGCCGCTGATCACCGTCATGCCGGACGGGGGCTTCGACGGCAACGGCGGCGGCTGGTACACCGACTGGGCCGATCCGGGCACCGGGCTGGGCCCGTCGAAATGGGAGACCTTCCACGTCGGCCAGCTGATCCCGTGGATCGACCGCAACCTGCGCACCGTCTCCCGCCGCGAGGGCAGGGCGGTCGCGGGGCTGTCCCAGGGCGGGTTCGGCGCGATGAGCTACGCGTCCCGGCATCCCGAACTGTTCGTCTCGGCGGCGTCGTTCTCCGGCGCGCCCGACATCTCCTCCAACCCGGTCACGTCGCTCGGCGCGACCGGCGTCGTCTCCTATATCGCGGTCGCCCTGGACGGCGTGCGCCCCGACGCGATCTTCGGCTCCCGGCTCACCGACGAGATCAACTGGCGCGGCCACGACCCGGCCGGCCTCGCATCCAACCTGCGCGGCATGCGGCTCGCGCTCTACACCGCCACCGGCGTGCCGGGGCCGCTCGACCCGCCGGCGCCGGACCCCGCCGCCATCGGCATCGAGGCCCTCACGCACGTCTCGACGGTCAGCTTCCACCGGCGGCTGGACGAGCTGAACATCCCGAGCCGGTACACCGACTACGTGTTCGGCACCCACATCTTCCCGTACTGGGCCCGCGACCTGCGGCAGCACATCGGCCCGCTGATGGCGGTGTTCGCCGACCCGCCCCGTCCGCCGGCGGAGACCTCCTACCGGTCGATCGACCGGAACTGGTCGCAATGGGGCTGGACGGTCTCGCTCAAGCGCCCGGCGGCCCGGCAGTTCAGCGCGCTGTCGAAGGCGTCCGGGACGGGCTTCACGCTGCGGGCCGCCGGGACCGCCACGGTCACGACACCCGCGTCCTACCGTCCGGGAACACGTGTCGTCATCCGCGTAACGCAGGGGAGGACGCACCGGGTGCTGAAGGCGACCGCCGACCCGCGCGGACGGCTCACTGTCACGCTCCCCCGCACACACGGCACGGCCACCACGCGGGTGAACATCACCACAGCTCAGACGGCACGTTAGGCGACTCGGCCGCCTCAGTCGCCGGACAAGGCGCCCGATCGGAGAAGCAGGCGGACATGCTCGACCATCGGGGGTCCTACCGCCCGCAACGCGTCCATGTCGCCCGCCGCGACGGCCGGCGTCACCATCGTGCTCACCGCCGAGACGATGACCTGGCACGCGAACTCGCCCGCCCGGCCGGTCACCCCCATGAGGCCCGCCAGGGCCGCGGCCAGGTCGCGCTGGATCTCGGTCCGCCGCCGGATGGCCTCGGGACCGGCCGCGTACACCTCGACCAGGAACAACCGTGCGTAACCCGGTTCGGACGCCAGCGCCTCCAGGTAGGCGGTGACGACCATCTCGAACCTGTCCGCCGCGTCGCCTCCGCCTGCTGGGCCGCCTCCGCCCGCCGCGTCGCCTATGCCCGCTGGGTCGCCTCCACTCTCCGTGGAGCCCGCCAGCCGCAGCATGAGCAGTTCGCTGGCCTTGTCGAACGCGGCCATGAAACAGTCGAGCTTCGACGAGAACAGCACATAGAAGCTCTGCCTGGACACTCTGGCCCGCTTGAGGACGTCCTCGACCGATGTACCGACGTATCCTTTCTCCCTCATCGCCGCCGCCATGGCCGCGCAGAGGCGGTCACGATGCACCCGCTCGACCTCCGCGCGGGACAGCGCGTGCCGGCCCCGCGGAAGCCGGCGCGGTGAGGGGCGGGGACCGGAGGTCTGCATCCGCTCAGGCTAAGGCACCCGCTGGTCATCGCCCGGGTCGTCCGTTAACAGGCGATGAGACCGGTGTGATGGCATTCACCCAACGGTCCGTACACTGGGCGAACGGGACCGCGGCCGCCGCGGGCAGGGCAATCCCCGGTCCCGCGTTTCGGCGCGCCGTGACCCTGCCTTCACGTACGCGGTGGGACGTACGTCACACTAGGCATGTAGGTGTTCGAGGAGGAGAAGCGTGACCGATCGCGACGTGGACGTTCTGAGCAGAGCCCCGCTCTTCGAGGCCCTCGACGAGCAGGGCGCCAAGGCGCTGCGCGCCAACGTGACCGAGGCGCGTCTCGCGCGCGGTCAGACGCTGTTCAACGAGGGTGAGACCGGGGACCGGCTGTACGTCGTCCTGGAAGGCAAGATCAAGCTGACCCGGACGGCGCCGGACGGCCGGGAGAACCTGCTGAGCGTGCTCGGCCCGAGCGAGATGTTCGGCGAGCTGTCGCTGTTCGACCCGCGTCCGCGCACCGCGTCCGCCATCGCGGTCACCGAGTGCCGCCTCGCCGGGCTCGGCCACGACGACCTGCGGCCCTGGCTCACCGGGCACCCGGAGGTCGCCGTCCAGCTGCTCCGCGCGCTGGCGCAGCGGCTCCGCAAGACCAACGACGTGATGGCCGACCTCGTCTTCACCGACGTCCCCGGACGCGTCGCCAAGGCGCTGCTCGACCTCGCCGAGCGGTTCGGCCAGCCGTCCGAGGCGGGCCTGCACGTCCACCACGACCTCACGCAGGAGGAACTGGCGCAGCTCGTCGGCGCCTCCCGGGAGACCGTCAACAAGGCGCTCGCCGACTTCGCCCAGCGCAACTGGCTGCGCATCGAGGCGCGCGCCGTCGTCATCCTCGACATCGAACGCCTCCGCAAGCGCTCCAAGTGACCCGCCGGCCGCGGCGCGGCGGCGGGTCCCGCGGTCAGCGGCCGTCGAGGTAGTCGAGCTGCGACTGCACCGACCACTCGGCCGCGGGCCAGAGGGCCTTGTCGACGTCGGCGTAGACGCGTTCGACGACCTCGCGCGCGGTGCGCGCGCCCGCGGCCACGGCAGCCTCGACCTGCGCGAGGCGTTCGCGGCGGTGGTCGATGTAGTGGTCGAGGACGGCGATCGGATCGTCCAGCTTGGGGCCGTGACCGGGGAGGATCGTCGCGGCCTCGTTGTCCGCGGAGAACTTGCGCAGCCGGTCCAGCGAACCGAGGTAGTCGCCCAGCGCGCCCTCCAGCACGGTCGTCCCGTACCCGAGGATGGTGTCGCCGGTCAGGACGGCGCCGTCGGCCGGCAGCCAGAACGTCAGCGAGTCGTCGCTGTGGCCCGGCGTCTCCATGATCCGCAGCTCCAGGCCGCCCGTGGTGACGACGTCCCCCTCCGCGAGCCCCTCGTCGCCCAGCCGGTGCCTGGGATCGAGCGCCCGCACCTTGACCGAGCCGCCCGCGAGCTTCGCGAACTTCCCGGCGCCGGCGGAATGGTCGGGATGCCCGTGCGTGAGCAGGACGAGCCCCACCCGGCGCCCCTGGCCCTCCACGACGTCCAGGACGTGCTTCAGGTGCTTGCCGTCCTTCGGGCCGGGATCGACGACGACGGCCTCCGCGGACCCCGGCTCGGCGATGATCCAGGTGTTCGTGCCGTCCAGGGTCATGGCGGACGGGTTCGGAGCGAGCACGCAAGTCGCCCGTTCAGTACCCATCCCGTCGATCTCCGTCATGTCTCCCATCCTGCCCGAGGCCCGATCCGGGTGACGGACCGGGTTCCAGCCGAGCCGATCGAGATGCCGCAGCGCCGACGTGCCCGCCAGCCGCCACATGAGGGCCTGCGCCCGCGGAGCCCGGCTCACGGCTGCGAGTAGTGCCGCTCGGTGCCCTCCGGCAGGACGAGGTACGCCTCACCGTCGATGATCTCCGCGACGGGCTCCTGGACGGTGATCTCGCGCGGCGCCGCCAGCACGTCCGCCACCGTGTCGAACTCGGCCAGCTCCGCCAGCGTCGCGATCGTCGGCGGCAGCATCATCCACTCGCCCTTCGCCGCGCGCTCGGCCGCCTCCGCCGGGCGCACCCAGGCGACCTGGTCGGCCTCGGTGCTGACGTCCCGCGCCCGCTGCCCCTCCGGCATCCCGGCGACGAAGAAGCGGGTGTCGTAGCGCTTCGGCTCGACCGCCGGGGTGATCCAGTGCGCCCACGGGCGCAGCAGGTCGGCGCGCAGGACGAGGCCGCGCCGGTCGAGGAACCCGCCGAACGACTGGGAACGGTCCAGCAGCGCCTGCCGGTCGGCCTCCCACTCGTCCCCGCGCGTGTCGTCCACGACCGTCTCGCCCGTCGGCCCCGCCAGCAGGACCAGCGTCTCCTCGAACGTCTCCCGGACCGCCGCGCACACCAACTCGCTGGCCAGCGTCTCGTCCGCCCTGAACGCCGCGCCCCACTCCGCGGGCGGCGGCCCGGACCACGCCGGCGCCGCCTCGCCGTCGCGCGGATCGACCGACCCGCCGGGGAAGACATAGGCGCCCGGCGCGAACGCCATCGACCGGACCCGGCGCAGCATGAACGCCTGCAAGCCGTGCCTGTCATGATCACGGAGCACGACGACCGTCGACGCGTGCCGGGCGGGAACGGGCTCGGCCCGTCCCGCCCGGATGTCCTCGATCCGGTCCCGGAAACTCGCCGGCAGCTTCAGCCCGTGCACAATGCTCATGGCCGCCCATTCGGACATACCGAATGGCGTTCCGTCAAGGCGCGAGTCCTACTGGACCTCAGCGATCAACTCGACCTCGACGGGCACGTCGTGCGGCAGAACGGCGACGCCCACCGCGCTCCGCGCGTGCTTGCCCGCATCCCCGAACACCTCGGCCAGCAGATCGCTCGCCCCGTTGACCACCTGCGGCTGGCCGTAGAAGTCCGGCGCGCTCGCGACGAACCCCACCACCTTCACGATCCGGACGACCCGCGACAGGTCGCCGACCTCGGCCTTCAGCGCCGCGATCGCGTTCAACGCGCAGATCCCCGCCTGCCTCGCGGCCTCCTCGGGACTGATCTCGGCGCCGACCTTCCCGGTGGCGCCCAGCTTCCCCTTCACCATCGGCACCTGGCCCGCCGTGTAGACGAGCGAACCCGTCCGCGCCGTCGGGACGTACGACGCGACCGGCGGGACGAGATCCGGCAGCTCGATCCCCATCTCGCGCATCCGCTCTTCAGGCGTGCTCATGCCCGCTCCTCCTCGTTGAGGCGTCTCCACCGGTCGATCGGCTTCGGGTTACGACTGGACTTCGCGCTTGAAGTAGGCCACCAGGTTCTCCGGGTTCGGCCCAGGCAGGACGGTGACGAGCTCCCACCCGTCCTGGCCCCAGTTGTCAAGAATCTGCTTGGTCGCGTGCACCAGCAGCGGAACGGTCGCGTACTCCCACTTCTTCATGCCGCTCACCCTAGCGGGGGGTGTTTCAATGCGGTGTTCAATGCACTGCCCTCGGCAGTCGGGCGCTGGAGCGCCCTCCCTTCAACGGGCACTGCGGCGATCGCTGTGTTCATTGCAGCGCCCTCGGCGTCAGGCGCCTGAGCGCCTTCCTTCAACGGGCACTGCGGCGATCGCTGCATCGCTCCGGCTCGCCTAGCGGCTCGCTGCGCGATCAGGTTCTCGCTTCGCTCGAACCTGGCTTCGCACGCGATCGCAACGTTGCGGTTGCTGCGGGCCAGGCTTACGGACGTGTGCCCTCAGGTTGTGGGTGGTCCCCGCAAGCAGGTCCTACGCGCGCGGCCTCCAGGGTGCGGGTGGGTCCCGCACGCTGGGCTCATCGCCCTACCTGACCGGCAGGCCGGTGATGGTGCGGCCGATGACGTGGCGCTGGATCTCCGAGGTGCCCTCGAAGATCGTGAAGATCTTGGAGTCGCTGTGCATGCGCTCCATGGACCTCCGGTGATGGCTGGTTGCCGCAAGCAGGGCCTACGGGCGTGCGCAGTCAAGCTGCGGGTGGTCCCGCACGCTGGGTTTATCGCATGGGCCTCCAGGTTGCGGGTGGTGGTTGTCGCAAGCAGGGCCCGCGGGCGTTGGGCTTCACGTTGCGGGTGGTTGCCGCAGGTTGGAGCTTGCGGGCGTGGTCAGGTTGTGGGTGGTTCTGGGTGCTGTTCGTTCGGCGGGCGGTCGGACGCCGGGTCGCCGGTGGTTATGCCGCGCTGGTCGAGCGGCGCGGATTCGCGCTTCGGCTCGTCCAGGCCGATTACCGGCGGGACGTCCTCGGCCGACCCGAGGGTGGACGGCTGCTCCGCCGCCTTGGCGAGTTCCTCCTCGGCCTTGCGGAGGCGCTCGCCGAGATCGAGCTTGGCCTGGCTCTCGCCCTCCTCGGAGCGTCCCGGGCCGCCCGCGGCGCGCTCGAAGAACCGCAGGATCTCGACCGGCAGCGGCATGACCAGCGTGCTGTTCTTCTCGGCGGAGACCTCGACGACCGTCTGCAGCAGGCGGAGCTGGAGGGCCGCCGGGTCCTGCGACATGATCTCCGCCGCGGCGGCGAGGCGCTTGGACGCCTGGAACTCGCCGTCCGCGGTGATGATGCGGGCGCGGCGCTCCCGTTCCGCCTCGGCCTGCCGGGCCATCGACCGCTTCATGCCCTCGGGGAGCGAGACGTCCTTGATCTCGACCCGCTCGATCAGGATGCCCCACGGCCCCTCGGTGATCTCGTCGATGATCGCCCGCAGCCGCATGTTGATCTTCTCGCGCTCGCCGAGCAGCTCCTGCATGTCGGCCTGGCCGATCACCGACCGCAGCGACGTCTGCGCGACCTGGGAGACCGCGTAGCCGTAGTTGTGGACGTTCACGATCGCCTTCACCGGGTCGATCACCCGGAAGTAGACGACCGCGTCGACGCGGACGCTGACGTTGTCCTGGGTGATGCCGTCCTGTCCGGGCACCCCCATGGTGATCGTCTGCCGGCTGACCTTCTGCATGCGCTCGACGACCGGCACGATGGCCGTCAGGCCCGGGGCGCGCACCGCGCCGGGGCGCAGGTCCCCGCCCCGCTGGACCTGGCCGAACCGGAACACGATCCCGTGCTCGTACTGCTGCACCACCCGGACCGACGAGGCCAAGGTGATCAGTCCGCCGATGACGACGACCAGCAGGACGATGAGTAGCACTGCTTCCATCACGGGCACCTTTCTCGCGTGGACGGCCGGGCCCGGGATCGCCCCGGGCACCGGCAGAACTCTGAACCCGTGAAGATTCAGACGGAACCGTCCGGGGACGGCTCACGTTTCCCAGCTAACCCCGCGGGCAGGCCCGTTTACAACGTCCGCGCAGATGATCTTGCGAGGCACCGTGTCAGGGATCACTTGCATACGGGCGGACGCCCTCTGAAGTGTTTGCCGAGTGAACGATATGGTCGATCGGGTGAGCGCGAGAGACACCGACTGGGACGGCGTACGCCTCCATGTGGTCACCGGAAAGGGCGGCACGGGGAAGACGACCGTCGCGGCCGCCCTCGCCCTTGCCCTGGCCGCCGGAGGCCGCAAGGTCCTGCTCGTCGAGGTCGAGGGACGCCAGGGCATCGCCCAGCTCTTCGACTGCCCGCCCCTCCCGTACGAGGAGCGCCGCGTCGCGGTCGCCCCGGACGGCGGGGACGTGTACGCGCTCGCCGTCGACACCGAAGAGGCGCTCATCGAGTACCTCGAGATGTTCTACAACCTGAAGCGCGCCGGAAAGGCGATGACCAAGCTCGGCATCGTCGACTTCGTCACCACCATCGCGCCCGGCCTGCGCGACGTCATCCTGACCGGCAAGACCTCCGAGTCGGTGCGCCGCAAGAAGAAGGACGGCTCCTTCATCTACGACGCCATCGTCATGGACGCTCCGCCCACCGGCCGCATCACGAAGTTCCTGAACGTGAATGAAGAGGTGTCCGATCTCGCCAAGGCCGGACCGGTCCGCAAGCACGCCGACACCGTGATGAAGGTCGTGCGCAGCCCCGAGACCGCCGTCCACTTCGTCACCCTCCTTGAAGAGATGCCCGTCCAGGAGACGATGGACGGCATCCGCGACCTCACCGCGGCCGGGCTCCCCGTCGGCGGCGTCATCGTCAACATGGAGCACGAGCCCGTCCTCGCCGAGGACGACCTCGCCGCGGCCGCCGCCGGCGCCCTCGACACCGACGAGATCGTCCGGGGCGTGAAGGCCGCCGGCCTGGAACACGACGCCGAGCAGATCGCCGCCGTCCTCGCCGCCGGGGCCACCGACCACGCCCGCCGCACGGCCCTCCAGCGCCGCGAGAAGGAACGCCTCGACTCGATCGACCGCCCCCGCTACACCCTCCCGATGCTGTCGGACGGCATGGACCTCGCCGGCCTTTACGACCTGGCGGCCGCCCTTCGGGCTCAGGGCGCCGCATGACCGAGCGAAGCGAGGCCACGCGGCAGTCCTTCCCGGGGGCTGTAGACGGTCGCCCCCCACAGACGACCTACACGACCGGGCGAAGCGAAGGCATGCGGCGCTCCTTCCCGGGGGCTGTGGACGGTCGCCCCCCACAGGCAACCCGCATGACCGAGCGGAGCCAGGGCGAGCGGGCGCGGGGTGTGTCCTGGGTTGCCTTGGGGAGCGGCGTGGCGTGGTCCGGCGCTGGGAGCGAACGGCAGAGGTGAATCGATGAGCCCGATCAGCAAGACCCCTCCCGTCCTGGACGTCGACGCGCTGCTCGACGACCCGCGCACGAAGATCATCGTGTGCTGCGGTTCCGGCGGCGTGGGGAAGACGACCACGGCCGCCGCGCTCGGGGTCCGCGCCGCCGAGCGGGGGCGGGACGTCGTCGTCCTCACCGTGGACCCGGCGCGCCGCCTCGCCCAGTCCATGGGACTGTCGGAGCTCGACAACAACCCGCGCAAGATCGAGATCGACGGCGACGGCGAGCTGCACGCCATGATGCTCGACATGAAGCGCACCTTCGACGAGATCGTCGAGGCGCACGCCGACCCGGACCGGGCGAAGCAGATCCTCGCCAACCCCTTCTACCAGTCGCTCTCCTCGTCGCTGTCGGGCACGCAGGAGTACATGGCCATGGAGAAGCTCGGGCAGCTGCACCGCTCCGGCGCCTGGGACCTGATCATCGTGGACACGCCCCCGTCCCGGAACGCCCTGGACTTCCTGGACGCCCCCGAGCGCATGGGCCGCTTCCTCGACGGCCGCTTCATGAAGATCCTCGCCGCGCCGGCCAAGACCGGCGGCCGCTTCGGCGTCAAGGTGATCAGCGCCGGGTTCGGCATGTTCACCGGCGCCATCAACAAGGTCCTCGGCGTCCAGCTGCTGCGCGACGTGCAGACGTTCGTCACCGCGTTCGACACGATGTTCGGCGGGTTCCGGGAGCGGGCCGAGCGGACCTTCAAGCTCCTGCAGACCCCGGGGACCGCGTTCCTCGTCGTCGCCGCGCCCGAGCCGGACGCGCTCCGCGAGGCGTCCTACTTCGTGGAGCGCCTCGCCGAGGAGCGCATGCCGCTCGCCGGGCTCGTGGTGAACCGCGTCCACGAGTCCGCCGGCGAAGCGCTGTCCGCGGCGCGCAGCCAGGCCGCCGCCGAGACGCTGGAGGAGCGCGGCGAGCACGCGCTGACCGCGGCGCTGCTCCGCCTGCACACGGGACGCATGCAGCTGGCCGCCCGCGAGGAACGCCTCCGCGACCACTTCGCGTCCGCGCACCCGACCGTCCCCGCGACGGCGGTCCCCGCGCAGGCCGAGGACGTCCACGACCTGGAGGGCCTTCGCCAGGTAGGCGAGGACCTGGCCGCCCCCACGTCCGCCCCGACTGCCGCAGCCTGACTCGGTCCAAGGCCGCCTCCCTCCGCGTTCCACCGCGAGCCTCGCCAGAGCGGAGACCGCCTGGCCGTCTGCTCTACAGTGGTCCGCCCTCGCAGCCCGCACAACGAGAACGCCGACCTGTGGACAACTCCTGCGGGCAGGTCGACTACCTGGTGTCCTTGGGGACGTACAGGCGGATGTCGTCGACGTCCGCCGAGCCCTCGTAGTAGTTCAGGTGCGGGTCGCCGATGATGAAGGAGTCGGGGTAGGCCGAGCCCTCGGGCCAGGTGTGCTCGGTGGTGTACGTGCCCGCGGGCCCCTTGTGGAGCAGCTTGCGGTCGAAGCGGCCGTCGTACTCGCCGGGCGTCTGGTTGTAGTGCCAGATCGGACGGCCGTCCTCCACGAAGTCGTGGTGGACGCGCAGCGTCGCCTGCCCGATGTGGCGGAACGGGCCGCTCATTTCGAGCGTGTACCCCGTGGAGTCGCGTTCCACGGCGAACCGGTAGGCGGCCTTGGGCAGCAGCTCCGGCTGCAGTTCGGCGCTGGCGAGGTGCTCCTTGAACCGGCCGCCCGGCCCGTACGGCTTGTCCATGGAGACGTTCCCGCAGGCGGTCTTGATGTAGTACTCGTTACTGATGTTGTTGTTGGCGGCCTCGCGGAACTTGTCGCCGCGGACGAACAGCGCGTTGATGCCGTTGAAGCTGCCGTCGAAGGTCCGGTAGATCTGCTTCGTCTTGGGGTTGCAGGTCCCGGCGTTCTTCCAGCGCTCGTCGTCGCTGTAGTAGCCGTCCATGATGACCTTGCGCCGGTAGTGGATGCCGGGGTTGCCGTGCGGCGCGGGCGTCGCGTAGTCGAGGATCGTCAGGTAGTAGAACCCGTTCTCCTTCGTCACGTCCGGGTACTGGCAGCGCGTCTTGCCGGGCAGCGCGCCCTGGAACGTCCACGGGTAGCGGGTCTTGCACGGTTCGCGGGTGTAGCCGTTGTGCCTGCCGTCGTAGTCCCAGGTGCCGTGCCGCTTTCCGCCGAAGCCGATGCCGCGCAGCGTCATCTCGACGCGGTAGCGCGGCGGCAGCGGCCGGGTGGGGCGGATCAGCACCCCGGCGTCCCAGCTCGGCTCGGAGATCCGCGCGACCTTCTGACCGCCCGGGAGGGACGCGCCGGACACCCCCGGGCGCGAGTCGGGACGGCCGTCGCGGTCCTTGTCGACGGCGGCGACCTCGGCGGTCAGCCAGCCGTCCCGGCCGAACGCGACGCGCTTGCGGAACACGTCGAGGGTGGCGAGCTGCTTCTTGAAGAGCGGCCCGCTGATCTTCGTCCATGCCTCGCCGTCGTCGTCGAACGCGTCGACGTGCCACGGGCTGCGCCGCCCCTGCGGGTCGAGCCGCCACGGCGCGCCGTCGACGTGCAGCGGCCGGTCGAAGCCCTCCTCGGCCAGCAGGACCCACGGCCCGGTCCGGCCGGCCCCCGTGCGGCCGGGCGCGGTTCCGGCGGCGGCCGGCCATACCGCGGCCACCACGGCGGTCGTTCCGGCGGCCGCGACGGTGATCGTCCAGCGTCCCTTCAAGACGTGCCCCCTCGGTCCGGTGAAGGAAGGCGCACCGCGTCTCCCCGACCGGCGCGCTGGCACCGGACCATACGGCGATCAAGGCTGCGAGCAGCGGAAATGCGGCGCCCGACGGCGCTTTTTGGCCATCACTTGGCGAACTCCGGGCGGACGCGACTCAGCTCGGAAGCAGCCTGGAAGCAGCCCGCCAATTCCGGTGCGGACGATCACCAGAATGGGGTGCCCGCACGCGAACGCGGGGGGAGAAAATGACGTGGCCGCGGGCCCGCACCGCGTAAACGGTGCGGGCCCGCGGCCACGCTTCATTGGACCGTGCCGGTCCTCGAACTTCTGCCGGACGCCCGGACGGGCCGTTCGCTGCCCGCTCGAAGCCCGCCGAGATCAGCTCGCGACGAGTTCCTGCTCGTCCACCTCGATCTCGTCCTCGACCGACCGCTCGTACTCTTCCTTCGCGGTCTCCAGCAGGTCGCGCCACGACCGTACATCCGGCCGCCTCCGCAGCAATGCCCGGCGCTCACGCTCGGTCATCCCGCCCCAGACACCGAACTCGATCCGGTTGTCGAGGGCGTCAGCGAGACACTCCGTGCGCACTGGGCAGCCGCGGCAGATGAGCTTGGCCCGGTTCTGCGCCGCTCCCTGGACGAACAGAGCGTCCGGATCCGCGTTACGGCAGGCGGCGCGGGCGGTCCAATCCGTGATCCACATCTTGGCCCCACTCCCCTAGGGTCTGTGTCGATTTGCGCTCCTTGGCCGGACGGGCGCGGACGTCAGGCCGCCAAACGAAAGCCGTGGGGAAGAACTTACGGAAGCGAGGGACGTTTCAACAGTCCCCGATGGGCCCATTCTCGATATAGCCCACCGGGGCCATACCGCCGGAACGGACTAGTTACCTGTAGTTGACGCGCCAGACACAGCGCAGGTTGCCATCATGAGGGCATAACGGACGGAACGTCCCGCGCGGCACGGCCGGTACGCGGGGACGCCGGGGGACCTGTCCCTAATGCACTGCTCGTCCCGCGTACCCTAGACCTCGTGCGCGTTGCGATTACCGATCGGGGCAAGGCTGCCTCCACGCTGTTCAAGTTGCTCGGAGCCGGAGTGGTGGCGGGCCTCGTCGTCGCCCTCATCGCCCTGCCCGCCGTCGGCAGCGCCGGGCTGACCGCTCGCGACGCCGCCAACAACTTCGACGACATGGACAGCCAGCTCAAGACCACACCGCCGTCCGAGAAGACGGTGATGTACTCGGCGGACGGCAAGCAGGTCGCCACGTTCTTCGACAAGTACCGCGAGTCCGTCCGGCTCGACCAGGTCACGCCCATCATGCGCAACGCCATGATCGACATCGAGGACTCGCGGTTCTACGAGCACGGCGCGCTCGACCTGAAGGGCACCATCCGCGCACTGGCGTCCAACGTCGAGTCCGAGCAGACGCAGGGCGGGTCCACGCTCACGCAGCAGTACGTCAAGAACCTCCTGGTCGACAGTGCCCGGACGCAGGAGGACTACCGCGAGGCGACCGCGCCCACGGTCGGACGCAAGCTCCGCGAACTCCGGTTCGCGCTCGACATCGAGCAGCGCATGACCAAGGACCAGATCCTTGAGGGCTACCTCAACATCGCCTACTTCGGTGCGGGCGCGTACGGGGTACAAGCAGCGGCGAAGCGCTACTTCAGCGTTCCCGCGTCCAAACTGAGCCTCGGCCAGGCCGCGCTCCTCGCCGGCATCACGCAGAACCCGACCGCGTACGACCCCATCCGCAACCCGAAGGACGCCCGCCACCGGCGTGACATCGTCCTCTACCGGATGGTGCAGCTCAACCACATCACCAAGGCGCAGGCCGACGAAGAGGCCGCCAAGCCGATCCAGCTGAACCGCACCGATCCGGTCGGCGGATGCCAGTCCAGCAAGGCGCCGTACTTCTGCGAGTACGTCAAGTACGACATGCTCAACATCCTGTCGGACGGCAAGTACTGGTCACTTGAGCCGAAGCAGCAGCAGAACATCGTCAACGAGCTGAACCGCGGCGGATACACGATCCGCACCACGCTCGACACGCAGGACCAGCGCGCGGTCGACCAGACCCTCCGCAGCTCCGTCGCCCCCGGCGGCAACCGCGTCGCGGCCCAGGCGATGGTCGAGCCCGGCACGGGCAAGATCAAGGCGATCGGCGTGAGCAAGCGGTTCGGCCCCGGCAAGGGCCGGACGACCATCAACCTCCCCGCCGACTTCCACCACGGCGGCGGCAACGGCGTCTCTGCGGGCTCGACCTTCAAGGTCTTCACGCTGGCCGCCGCCATCGAGCAGGGCATCCCGGTCAGCACGACCATCCACTCGCCGCAGACCGCGACGGTCGGAGGCTTCCAGCCGTGCCGCTACACCGGCACATGGCAGGGCAAGAAGTACGAGAACGACATGGTCGGCGGCGGCGCCCCCTGGACGGTGTCCAACGCCGGCGACAGCGAGCAGGGCAACTTCAACCTCAAGACCGGCACCTGGCACTCGGTCAACACGTTCTACGCCTACCTGGAGAAGCGGGTCGGCGTCTGCAACGCGGTGAAGATGGCCGAGAAGTTCGGGATGAAGATGGGCAACGGCAACGCCCTGCTGCCGACCCCGTCCCAGGTCCTCGGCGTCAACGACGTCGACATGGTGCACCTCGCCGCCGCCTACGCCGGCTTCGCCGCCCGCGGCAAGTACTGCGCGCCCCTCTCGGTGACCGAGGTCGTCGACCCGCAGGGCAAGAAGCTGAAGCTGCCCAAGCAGGACTGCCACCAGGCCCTGGACGAGGACGTCGCCGACAAGGTGAACTCGATCCTGGAGGGCGTCCTCACCAAGGGCACCGCCGCCGGGCTCGGCCTCGGCCGCCCCGCCGCCGGCAAGACCGGAACGTGTGAAGAGTTCACCTGCGCCGTGTTCGCCGGCTTCACCCCGAACCTCGCCTCCGCCGTCGCCTACTGGGACTTCCGCGGCCCCTGGCAGTACAAGGTGTACGGCATCTACGGCGCGACCATCCCCGGCCCCCTCTGGCGGACCTCGATGCAGCGGGCGCTGTCCGGCGAGCCCGCCCCCGGCTTCCGCACCCCGTCCCGCGACTTCGGCGACACCACCCGCGTCCCGGACGTGAAGGGCCAGTCCGTCGCCGCCGCCAAGGCCAAGCTCGCCGGGGCCGACCTCCAGGCCAAGGTCGCGTCCGGTTCCGTCGACTCCGACAAGCCGCGCGGGACGGTCGTGTCCACCTCACCGGACGCGGGCACCGAGGTCCCGCCGGGCACCACGATCATCCTGTACGTGAGCAACGGCAAGAAGCCCGCCCGAGGCCACGGCCGGCCGAGCGGCGACTGGCCCCCCTGGGGCGGCTGACCACGAGGAAGGGCCCGGCGCGATGCCGGGCCCTTCCTCATTCCGCGAGCTGCCGCTTGACCTCCGCGGCGACGCGTCCGCCCTCCGCTCGTCCGGCGACCTTCGGGTTCACGGCCTTCATCACCTGCCCCATCGCGCGCGGCCCGGCCGCACCCGTCCCCGCGATGGCGTCCGCCACCAGCGCGGTCAGCTCCTCGTCGCCCAGCTGCGCGGGAAGGTACTCCTCCAGCACCGCGCCCTCGTCCCGCTCCGCCTGCGCCTGCTCCGCCCGTCCCGCGTCACCGAACGCCGTCGCGGCCTCGCGGCGCTTCTTCGCCTCCCGCGTGAGCACCTTGACGACGTCCTCGTCGGACAACTGACGCGCCTGCTTCCCGGCGACCTCCTCGGTCTTCACCGCCGTGAGCGCCATCCGCAGAGTGCGCGTGCGCACCTCGTCCCGCGCCTTCATCGCGGACGAGAGATCGGTCTCCAGCTTCTCCTTCAGGGTCATGGCAACATCATGCCCGTCCCGCACCTTCTGCCTCATCAGGATTACCGCGCGGTGCCCATGTCTGAAAGCATGGAGTCCTGGGAAGGGAGAGTCGTGCGAAAGATCTACGCCGTGCCCCTGGGCCTTCTGGGCGCGGGGGCCGCGACCTTCGGGTACGCCTCGGTGATCGAGCGGAACTGGTTCCGCCTGCGCCGCCTCGAGGTGCCGGTGCTGCCGCCCGGCCGCCCCTCGGTCAAGATCCTCCACATCTCCGACGCGCACCTCACGCCCGGACGCTCGCGCCTCATCCACTGGGTCCGCTCCCTGGACGCCCTGGAGCCCGACCTCGTCGTCAACACCGGAGACACCCTCTCCCACCGCGACGCGATCGGCCCCTTCCTCGAAGCCCTGGGCCCCCTCCTGGACCGCCCCGGCGTCTTCGTCTACGGCTCCAACGACCTGTACTCCCCGGTCCTGAAGAACCCCCTGCGCTACGTCTGGCGGACGAGCAAGTCCGACTACGAGCGCAACCGCCGCGAACCCGACCTCCCCTACCGCGAGCTCGGGTCGTCCCTCCAGGCCGCCGGCTGGCTCGACCTCAACAACCGCATCGGCCGCCTCAAGGTCGGCGAGCTGGACATCGAGTTCGGCGGGATCGACGACTCCCACATCGACCGCGCCCGCTACGACAAGATCGCCGGCCCGGTCGACCCCCAGGCGGACGTCCACCTCGGCGTCATGCACAGCCCCGAACCGCGCAACCTCGACCGCTTCGCCGCGGACGGCTACGACCTCCTCCTCGCCGGCCACACCCACGGCGGCCAGGTCTGCGTCCCCTTCTACGGCGCCCTCGCCACCAACTGCGGCATCGACCGCCCCCGCGTGAAGGGCCTCCACAAACACCAGAGCTCCTGGCTCCACATCTCCGCCGGCCTGGGCACCTCCCCCAAGGCCCCCATCCGCTTCTGCTGCCCCCCGGAGGCGTCGTTGCTGACCCTCGTCCCCCGCCGGTGAACTGGAAGACCGCCACCGCCCTCTCCACCCTCTACGACGCCGCCGTCCAGAACCGCACGATCTCCCGCATCGGAGCCCGCGCCCTCTGGAACTACGACATAACCAACCTCCACCGGGCCATCGCCTCCCAAGACCCCACGGCCCTGACCCTCGACATCCCCTGCGGCGGCGGCCTGGCCGTCCGCGGCGACCGCCACGTAGCCGCCGACCTCTCCCGCACAATGCTCAACCGAGCCCGCCGCAAGACGAACACCCTCCTCCAAGCAGACGTCTACGCCCTCCCCTTCCACTCCTCGACCTTCGACGCGTGCCTCACCTACAACGGCCTCCACTGCCTGGCCGACCCCGCCGCGGCCCTACGCGAACTGACCCGCGTCCTACGCCCGGGCGGCACCCTGAGCGGCGCCACCCTCACTCGAGGCACAGGCCGCGACCCGCTGATCACGCTCCTCCAACGCCTAGGCGTCTTCGGAGCCCCCGGCACGGCGAACGACCTACGAACCTGGCTGACCGACGCCGGCCTCTCCGACATAGCCCTCACCCCCACCGGCGCCGTGACCGCCTTCACAGCCCGTAAATAGGGACGCAGCACCCCCCGCCATCCGCTACAGTGGTCAAGGCGCCGGGAGCACGTACGACCTCCCGGGCAGCCACCACCGGGGTGTAGCGCAGCTTGGCAGCGCGCTTCGTTCGGGACGAAGAGGTCGTGGGTTCAAATCCCGCCACCCCGACACATAACGCCAGGTCAGAGGCCGGTTCTCCTCCACGGAGACCGGCCTCAAGATCTTTTGACCCCCCATCTGACCCCGGCCTCGACCGTGCCCCCGCGACATCCAGGGTCACACCCCATCACCAGCCAGCCACACCCAACTCCCCTCCGACATCCATCTGAACCGCCCCCAGCCGCCCGCATCACCCCTGGACAACCACCCGGCGAGCCGAGATCTACAGAGATCATCGCGACGAGCGGTGGTGTATCTGAGGGGCACGGCGCCCTCGGACGCAGAACACCTAATGACATGGTGATCAATATCGCGGGTGATGGCAGTGTGACATTGATGGTGTACACACAGGGATAGTCAAGGTTCCCGGGAGGGTTTTGAGGAGCCTCAACCGACGGATCAAGACTGATCCTTCTTTCTCCTGACTCAGCGCGGAGCAGGCGGTAAAATCACCGCTCCGGGGAGTGGTGTGCAACGAGGGGGTTGCGGGTGGCATCCGGTGGTTCGGCGCCCAGGCCCAGGCCACCCGCATCAACGCAGCGGTGGTTTCAGGAGCGGACGTCGGAGTACGCCCATGAGCAGGAGGCTCTTGACTACGTCGAGCGGCTGATGCCCAAGAACGAGCCGTACCGAGCGTGGGCGACCTTCTCCTTCACCGCGCTGTCGGGACGGATCAACGAGTGCGACCTGTTCCTGGTCGCGCCGGGCGGGCTCTTCCTGGTCGAGTTCAAGGCACACCCAGGACGGGTCACCAACAGCGGAGACACCTGGCAGTTCCATGGGCGCGACCGGGTCCGCACGCTGCGCAATCCGCTGCATCTGACGAACCTGAAGTCCAAGGAGCTGAAGAGCGTCCTGGAGCGTGCTGCTCGCGGCGTGCACAGTTTCCAGGTGCCGCGGATCGAGCCTGTCGTCTTCCTCACCGATCCGGGTCTCCGCTCCGAACTGGACGACTTCCAGCGGCCCAAGGTGTACGCGCGGGACGCCGCGAGTGGGCTGCCGTCCTTCGTCGACGACGTGATGTTGGCCGCATCCCGGAATCCGGCGAAGCGGATCGACAAGCAGACGTCCGAGCAGATCATGCGGCTGCTGAAGGTCGCAGGAATTAGGCCGTCCCAGCGGCACCTGCGGTTCGGGGACGACTGGACACTCTCCGCTGACCTGCTGGACGCTGGGCCCACCTGGGAGGACCGACTAGCCCAGCAGACGTCCGGGCCGGTGCCCGAGGAGGGTCGCGTCCGGATCTACCTGGTCGGCCAGGCCGCGACCGACGAGGCCAGGGAGTCCGTCGACCGGGCGGCACGCCGCGAGTACCAGGTGCTTCAAGGGATCGTCCACCGGGGCATCGACCAGGCCATCGCGATCCGCGAGCACATGGGCGGCCCGGCAATCCTGTTCCGACACCGCGCCGACGATCTTCGGCTCGACTCCTACCTCGACGTGCACAACGAGCGCCTGACGCCCGAGACCCGCCTCGATCTGGTGCGGCAGCTCGCGGAGGCCGTCCGGTACGCGCACAACCGGTCGCTATACCACCGAGCGTTGTCTGCACGGTCGGTATATGTGCACTGTCGCAGCGATGGCAGCGCACCGCAGCTGCGGATCATCGACTGGCAGGCCGCAGCTCGCGATTTCGACTCCACTACCGGGCGATCCCTCGGGAACAGCCCCGTCGCCGACGAGCATCTCGAGGACTCGGCGCAGCTCTACCTCGCGCCCGAGTTCGACAGCGACTTCCCCGATCCGATCGAGATGGACGTCTTCGGGCTCGGCGCCGTCTCCTATTTGATCTTGACCGGCCAGCCGCCCGCTCCTGACCGGACGACCCTGATCGGGCGGATCACGCAGGAGAAGGGGCTACACCCGTTCGCCGTCGCCGAGGGACTGTCCACCCCGATCGATGAGCTGATCTTCAACGCGACCAAGGGCGACGTCGCCGAGCGTCTGGAGTCGGCTGACCGGTTCCTTGAGGACCTCGATGCCGCCGCCGTGGCCACTGAAGAGCCCGGCGAGAGCTGGGTCGAGATTGATCCGCTGACAGCCGAGCCCGGCGTCGCGATCGATGGCGACTCAGGCGGGATCTGGACGGTGGAGCGGGTCCTCGGCACCGGCTCGACCGGAAAGGCATTCCTCGTCACCCGGCCGGCTGAGGGTGAGGACGGTGAGCCCTCCTCGGATCGGCGCGTGCTCAAGGTCGCGATCAACGAGGAGCACGCAGCGGCGCAGCTCCGTAAGGAGGCTCAGTATCTGGAGCAGGTCGGCGGCGGAGCAATCGTCCGCCTGCTGGCCGGGCCGCGTGAGCTGGGCGGCCGGACCCTTCTCGACTTGGAGTACGCGGGCGACCAGTCACTGCGGACCTGGCTCGACACCCACGGCAAGCTGACCTACCACGAGCTCGGCCAGTTCGGCGGCGACCTGTTCAAGGCACTCGACCAGCTCGCGGCACGCGGCCTGCGGCACCGGGACGTCAAGCCCGAGAACCTCGGCGTGTTCCGCCGTGCCGACCGGACGCGCGAGCTGCGGCTGTTCGATTTCTCGCACGCCTCGGTCTCCGACCGCGACTCCCGGACGGGCACCCGCGGATACCTCGACCCGTTTATCGGGACGCCCCGCAGACCCGCGTTCGACGACCACGCCGAATGGTACGCCGCCGCTATCACCCTGCATGAGATGGCGTCCAAGGAACGCCCGACATGGGGTGATGGCCAGTCCGACCCGCGTGCCACGTCCGACATCGTCCCCCGGCTGTCGGCTGACCTGTTCGAGCCGGCACTGCGGGACGGGCTGACGGTGTTCTTCCAGCGCGCCCTGCACCGCGAGGTGTCCGAGCGGTTCGACACGCTGCGGATGATGGAGGAGGCATGGCGCGACATCTTCCGCGCCGCCGACTCTGCTGCGCCGATCGGTCGCAGCTCTGACGAGACTTTGGAGGAGCAGCGCGACTCGGCCGCCGAGGCTGCGACGCTGGAGACCAACCTGCGTGCTTCGGGCCTTTCGCCGCGCGCGGTGTCAGTCGCCGAGGGCTTCAACGCCACGACCGTCGGTCAACTACTGGAAGTGGCACCACACAGAATCGCGCGGGCGCGCGGCGCAGGCTCCACGGTCCGCCGTGAGCTTCTACGCCGCCACAAGCAGTGGACGAACGCGCTCCGGTCACCCGCCGAACCAGCCAAGCCCGCGCCGAACACCGCCGCTGTGCTCACTGCACACGATGTCGAGACGCGCCTGCGAATTGACACGCTCGTCCAGTTGCTGACGCCGACGGGCCGGCGAGGTTCGAAGACCCCCCAGGTGATCAAGCTGACGCTCGGCCTGCCGGTCGAGGGTGTGAAGCCCTTCTCCGGCTGGCCGATTGGCCGGGAGATCGCCGAACGACTGGACATGACGCAGGGCGGGGTCGCGGCGCCTCAGAACAGGTTCTACAAACAGTGGTTCGAGGCATCGTGGCTGCGGAGCGTCCGGGAGGATCTCGTCGCGATCCTCGCCGCGAACGGCCGGGTGATGACGGTCGCCGATCTGGCGTCGGCGTTCCGGATCCGGCGCGGCGGCGCGGATGGCGATCCCGAGCAGGCGCTGGTCAGCGCGACGGCGGTCGTCCGGGCGGCGATCCTCGCCGAGACCTGGTCGGGAAAGGGCCGCCCCGAGGACGATGAGCCGCGGCTGGAAGTCTCCCGGCGTGAGGGCAGTGTGTTCGCCGCGCTGGAGTCGCTGCCCGGCACCGACGACCCGAGTCCCCGTGAGCTGGCCGACTATGCGATCGACCTGGGCCACTCCGCCGACCGGCTCGTCGATCGTGATCCGCTGCCGAGCCGCTCGGAGGTCGTCCGGGTGCTACGGGGCTCCCCCGTTCCCAAGGGGATGCCTGCGCTGTCGGAGGCACAACTGCTGGCGCTGGCCGCCGGCGCCTCGACCACCGCGCTGGCGTCGCCGCGCTTCGACTTGTTCCCACGCGATCTTGACCTGGTGCGGGCGCTGCGGGTCTCGCAGGTCGCCGCCGTCGGCCGCCCCGGTGGCGGGATCAAGCGAACGGCCCTGCTGGAGCGGCTCCGCGCCTGGTTCCCCGACCTGGTCGTCCTCGATCCAGAGCCGAGCCCGATGGATCTTGAGGAAGCCCTCCGCCTGGCGGACTACCCCTTCAGCTACGACATTGAGTCCGACGAGTTCGTCCCGCCGCAGACCAGCGGCCGCCAGTGGACATCCACGAACCTGGCATCAGGCACCCACACCCCCGCCGACTCGCCGTATAGTCCGGCGCGCCGTCCGGCGGGAAAGACGGCGGCGAACCTGGCCCGCGCGGTCGAGGAGGGCGGTTTCCTCGCCCTGACGATCAACCAGAAGCGTCTGGTGGGCTCGGCGGAGCTCATCGCGGCCACCCACCCCGTGGTGCCAGTGGACGTAGCCACGGTGTTCCTGAGCAAACTGAGGGCCCTCGCCCAGGAGAACAACCAGCCGTTCGGCGGCCTGCTCCGTGCCGACCAGAAGTTCTACCGGGCGGGCACCCTCCCTGCGGGCCTGGCCTCCTACCTCCGGGCGGCCTGGCAGCGCACAACTGAGACGATCACAGCCCACGCCGACACTCCCAGGAAGATCCTCTTCCTGCATGACGCCGGCCTGTTCGCCCGCTACGCCGACGCCGGCGGCCACGACGCCCTGACCAGCCTCCAGCAGGCGGCCCGCCGCCCGGCGGACCGTCCGTACGGCTTGTGGCTGCTCTGCCCGTCCGAGGCCCCTCGAAAGGCTCCTAACCTGGACGGTTGGACCGTCGAAGCCATCGGCGCCGCCGAATGGTCGATCCTCGACAATGCCTATCTTGATTCTCTGAAGCCCGTCACATCCGTCCGAAAGGCCTGAGCGTGGCCCGCCGCAAGTCAGCCGAACGCACCCTCGTCACGGACCTGCAGCAGCAGGTCACCGCACTGGTCGACGATCTGCGCTCCCAAAGCGATATCGACCCGGCCTTCCACGCCAAGCTCACCACGGAACATCAGCGCGCCCTGACAGCCAAGCGCATCGCGAGCGGCGAAAAGAGTTTCACCACGTGGCGCGAGGATCGTCTCACCCAGATCGCCGTCGCCTGGGTCCTCGGCACCGTCTTCGTGCGCTACTGCGAAGACAACGAGCTGATCGACGACCCGTGGATCTCCGGCCCCGACGACCGCCTCAAGGACGCCGAAGACCGCCATGCCGCCCACTTCCGCATCCACCCCGACCAGAACGACCGCGACTGGCTCCTGGCCTCCTTCACCCACCTGGCTTCCACCCACCCGGCAGTAGCGGGCCTGTTCGACGAGGCCCACAACCCCCTCTGGGAAGCCAACCCCTCCTACGAGGCCGCCACGGCTCTGCTGAACTTTTGGCGCACACCCAACGCCGACGGCACCATCCCATACCTCTTCCAGGGCCAGGGCACCCGCTTCCTGGGCGACCTCTACCAGCATCTCTCCACCCACGCCCAGAAGACCTACGCCCTCCTCCAAACCCCCGACTTTGTCGAGGAATTCATCCTCGACCTCACCCTCACCCCAGCCCTAAAAGAGTTCGGCCTAACGCCCGAGTGGCGCCACACCCCTCCTTCCTGGCAGGGCCCTCGCAACGACTCCCACAAGGCCATCGGCCTCCGCACAATCGACCCAGCCTGCGGCTCTGGCCACTTTCTCCTCGGTCTCTTCCACCGCATCCTTGCCGCCTGGGATGCCGAGGCACCTGGCCTCCCCCGCTGGGACCTCATCCGCCGCACTCTGGACTCCGTCCACGGCTGCGACAAGAACCCCTTCGCCGCTGCGATCGCCCGCTTCCGCCTCCTGGTCGCCGCCCTAACCGCTGCTGACGAACCTCGGCTTGCCTCCGCCCCCGCCTTCCCTATAAACATCGCCGTAGGCGACTCCCTCCTCCACGGCCGAGGTGCACTGGGGGACCAAGGCGACCTCTTCGCCGACGAGCCCTTTTACTTTGCCACCGAGGACAGCGACGAATTCTCGAATACTTGTGATTTGCTGGGCATCGGCAGCTATCATGTCGTAGTCGGCAATCCGCCGTACATCACGGTCAAGGATAAGCAGGAAAGCCGAAACTACCGGAGGTACTACCCGGAGGCATGCGGCGGCGCCTATGCCCTTTCCGCACCCTTCGCCCAGAGAATCTTTGACCTTGCGATCCGCACGGGTGGCACCGAGCGCCAGGCAGGCTTCACTGGCCAAATCACTGCGAACTCGTTCATGAAGCGAGAATTCGGAAAGAAGCTCATCGAAAACTTCTTCCGAACGATTGATCTGACGCATGTCATCGACAGCTCGGGCGCTTACATACCCGGCCACGGGACCCCAACCGTCATTCTCGCCGGACGCAACCGGTTCGCGCACCGCAGAGATCCAATCCGCGCTGTCCTGGGAATCCGTGGCGAGCCCGGTCAACCCGTAAACGCTGCAGAAGGACTCGTCTGGACAGCCATCACAACCCAGACCGCGCGGGCCAATAGTGAGTCCGCTTGGGTCAGCACCGCCGATATCGTCCGCGAATCACTCGACCACCATCCCTGGTCCCTTAGCGGCGGAGGCGCGCTCGATCTCTTTGAACTCCTCGACACACAGAACTCGACCAAACTGCGTGATCTCGTCAAGTCGATCGGCTTCATGGCCGTCACACGGGAAGACGATGCGTATTTCCTCGGTATGGGAACCGCTAAGCGCCGCGGCATTCCCAAGAGCGAGACCGCACCTGCGGCCGGGGGCGCAACCGTCCGCGACTGGACGCTCGAACATGAGACCGAGGCGGTCTTCCCCTACTCGGCCGACGGGACGGTCGCCAAAGCATCGGTACCTTCACTGAAGTGGCTATGGCCGAGCCGCAAGCTTCTCAGTGAGCGCCGCGCCCTCTCCGGCACGCAGGAAGAGCGCGGCCTCACGTGGTTCGAATACTCGGACTTTCACCCTGGACGCTGGAATCCCAACCTCCGATTGACCTTCGCTTTCGTCTCTACGCACAACCACTTCACGCTTGCGGAGCAGGGAACGCTCCTCATCAGAAGCGCACCCGTAATCAACCTCCCCGCAGAAGCCAGCGAGGACGGTCATCTTGGGCTGCTCGGGCTGCTGAACTCGTCGACAGCGTGCTTCTGGTTGAAGCAGGTCAGCCAGGGCAAAGGCGGCAGCGGCCTCGGCCGAGGCCATCAGGATGAGGAGTGGGAAGAGCGGTATGAGTTCACCGGGACCAAGCTGCAGGAGTTTCCGGTTCCGGATGACCTGCCGCTGCCGCTCGGTCGGCTGCTCGATTCCTGGGCACAGCGACTTGCAGAATTGAAGCCGACGGCAATCTGCGGTTCTAGTGTGCCAAGTCGAGCAGAGCTTGACGCAGCCCGGCGTGAGCACGACGAACTCCAAGCGAAGATGATCGCAGCGCAGGAAGAGCTGGATTGGCAGGTATATCTGCTGTACGGGCTGCTCAGTGCGGATGAGGCGAGCCGGGTGACGGTCGTCGAATCCGCCATACCTGCGGTGCAACTCGGGGCGCGGGCATTCGAAATCAGACTGGCCAGGAAGATAGAGAGCGGCGAGGCGGAAACCGCGTGGTTTGACCGGCACGGCTCACAGCCCCTCACAGCTGTTCCCGACTCGTGGAACGAGCAGTACGCAGAGGTCGTCCGGAATCGGATCGAGATGATCGAGAAGCGGAGCGATATCGCGCTACTGGAGCAGCCCGAGAACAAGCGGCGATGGTCCACCGAATCCTGGGAGACTCAGGAGCGCGAGGCGCTGAAGCGGTGGATTCTTGACCGGTGCGAGCTCGAAAACCTGTGGTTCACACGGCGGGACGGGCTGCGTCACCCGAAGGTCATGACCGTAAGCGAACTGGCTGATCGGTTCCGTGAGGACGCCGAGATGAACGAGGTGGCTCGCATCTACGCCATCGATCACCTTGAGAAGCGGGATCTGCCGTTGGCCGAGGTCTTCGAGGAGGTACTTCACGAGGAGCACGTCCCTTACCTCTCCGCGCTGCGGTACAAGGACTCTGGGCTGCGGAAGCGTGCGGAGTGGGAGAAGACCTGGGAGCTGCAGCGACGGGAGGATCGGGAGGGGCGGAAGCTTGATATCCAGGTTCCGCCGAAGTACACCTCGGCCGACTTCCGTAAGTTCAGCTACTGGGGGCCACGCGGGAAGTTGGACGTGCCCAAGGAGAGGTTCACTTCCTATCTCGGGGCGGCACGGCATAAAGATGATCCGCTTCTGCTCGGATGGGCCGGGTGGGATCACAAGGATCAGGCACAGGCGCTCGTCAATCTGGTGAATGATCGGCAGCTTGAGGATGGGTGGGGCCGGGAGCAGTTGCTGCCTGTGCTTGCCGGGCTGCTTGAGGTCATGCCGTGGGTGCGGCAGTGGCACGGTGAGTACGACGCCGAGTGGGGTGGAAATCCCGCTGAGGAGTTCCAGGCGTTTCTGGAAGAGAAGACGGCGGAGTTTCAGATTTCGGAGCGGGAGCTGCGGGAGTGGCGGCCGTCGAAAGAGTTCCTGAAGGGAGCAAGGGGATGAGCAGCCCGGTGGAGCTTCGTCTCAAGGATGTTCTCGACATTCCCGAGTCGGTGCACGCGGGGCAGTTCAAGGTCGAACTGTCGGGCGGGTTCGACGCGACCTTCGACATGGTCGGGAAGTACGTCGTCACCGACCAGCTTGCAGAGGCGTTCCGGAAGTCACTGCGGCTAGTGCGGGACGCGCTTCAAGAGGGCGAGTCAGCTGCGGCCTATCTGCACGGGTCGTTCGGCTCCGGTAAATCGCACTTCATGACCGTGCTGCATGCCGTCCTCGACGGACATTCGAGCGTGCTCAGCGAGGAGAAGCCGCGGTTGCGGGAGGTGTACGCCGATAACGCCTCCTGGCTCGGCGGGAAGAAGTTCATGATGGTGCCCTACCACCTGGTAGGGGCCACCGACCTCGACTCGAAGATCCTCGGCGGGTATGTCAGGGAGGCAGAGCGCCTCGGGCTGCCGACTCCGGCTGTGTTCCGGTCCGACGCGCTGCTGGCGGACGCGCGGCGGCAGCGAAAGTTCTTCAACGACGACACCAAGTTCGCCGAGTGGCTTGGTGGGGCGGCGGCCGTCGAGAGCGATCCCGAAGACGTCGCACCGCTCGGCGGGAGCGTGTCCGGGTGGTCGACCGCCTCGCTCGACGCCGCCTTCTCCGCCGCACCCGGCTCCCCGGAGCGGGAAGCACTCGTCAGCGCGCTGCTCAGCGGGCCGCTGTCGGCCTACGCGGCCGGGCAGCGGGGGGCCGCCGACGCCTACCTGCCGCTGGAGAACGGGCTCGCGGTGATGAGCCGGCACGCCCAACAGCACGGCTTTCACGGGCTCATCCTCTTTATTGATGAGCTGATCCTCTGGCTCCAGGCCCACATGTCCGACCAGGTCAAGGTCAACAACGAGGTCTCCAAGCTCGTCAAGATCATCGAGTCGGAGGACCGCGACCGCGGGGTCCCGATCATCTCGTTCGTGTCGCGGCAGCGCGACCTCTCCAAGCTCGTCGGCGACGACATCGTTGGGGCGGAGGTGAAGAATCTCGAACGGCAGGTCGCCTACCTCGCCGAACGATTCGACGTCGTCTCCCTTGAGGACCGCAACCTGCCCGCGATCGTCAAGGAGCGCGTCCTCAGAAAGCTGCCAGGTGGCCAGGAACGGCTCGACACGGAGTTCGCCAGCGTTGAATCAGGCAGCCAGATCGTCAGGGACGTCCTGCTCGACCACGACGGTCTCACCCAGGCCACCTGGGAGGACTTCAAGACCGTCTACCCGCTGTCCCCCGCCCTGCTGAATGTCCTCGTCGCCCTGTCGGGGGCGCTACAGCGGGAGCGCACCGGCCTGCGGCTGCTGACGGAGATGCTGCGGCAGCGGCGCGAGTACCGAGTCGGGCAGATCATCCCACTGGGTGATCTGTGGGACGTCCTGTCGACCGGACTCGGCGAGGCGATGTCCCACCAGCTCGACGCCGAGGCGGCGGCGGCCGTCCGGTTCCACGCGCGCGTGCGGGCCAACCTCCTGGAGACCTACGGTTCCGAGGACGATGAGCGGTACAAGGCCGACGACCGCCTCGTGAAGACTCTGATCCTCTCGGCACTCGCGCCCGACGTCAGCGCACTGACCCGGCTCACCGGGGCTCGGCTCGCCGCCCTCAACCACGGCTCGGTACGGTCGCGGACCGTTCCGGCCGGAAGCGTCGTCGTACAGCGGCTGCGGCGGCTCATCACCGCCGGATTCGGCGAGATCCGCGCCGACGGCGACGCCGACCCGGTCTTCACGCTCCATCTGACGGACCTCAACATCGAGCCGCTGCTCGATGCCGTCGGCGACCAGGACCACTCCGGGGCCCGCCGCATCTGGGTGAAGGAACGGCTCTGGAGCGGTGACGCCCTCGGGATCAAGGACACCGGGGCGTTCGTCTGCGAGCGCGAGGTCGTGTGGCGGGGCACCCGACGGACCGTCGAGTTCGTCTTCGAGAATGTCCGCGACGACCAGGCGATCCGTGACGACCAGTTCGCACCGTCCCTCGAAGGACGGATCAGGATCATCATCGACTACCCGTTCGACACTTCGAAGTTCCCCAGTGACGACTTCCAGCGCGTCCAGGAGCTCAAGCGCGACGGGCAAGAGCGCGACACCCTGGTGTGGCTACCCGACCACCTGTCGGCGGCACGGCAGAAGCAGCTCGGTCGGCTCCTGAAGATCAACTTCCTGCTGCAGCACAACCGGCTCAGCGACTACGCCGGGCACCTGTCCCCTGATGAGCGGGCCCGCACCGAGTCCTACCTCGCCGCGCAGCAGGCGACCCTTACCAGCGAACTGACCTCCGTCCTCCAGCAGGTCTACGGCATCAACAGCGGCGACTCGGCCAACATCGCCGCCGAGGTGTCCGAGGGCAAGCACGTATTGTCACTGAACCCGGCCTACCCCGATCCGCGGCTGCATGGAGGCGCCGGGTTCTCCTACAACCTCATGGCCATGACGGACGGGCTTTTCGCCGTCCGCTACCCCAAGCATCCCGACTTCGACACCGCCGGCAACCGCAAACCGGTCACACTCGGCGAGCTGAAGACCGCGCTGCAGTGGATCACTCGGGCGTTCGACGACGGTTCCAAGCGAGTCGTCGTCGACCGCGACAAGCTGCCGCTGTTGCGGCGGATCGTTCACCCGCTGGAGTTGGGGCAGGTCCACGACGGGCCGCTGATCGTCACGCCGGACTGGCAGCGCCGCATCGACCAGGCCGCCGCACAACACGGCGTCACTGGTGACCTGCCCGTCGAGGAGATCCGCCGGTGGATCGAGGAGCTCGGCTGGACCGGCATGGACCGGCCCGTCAGCAACCTGATCATTGCGACCTACGCGCTGCTCTCCGACCGGGCCTGGGTTTACGAAGGCGGAGTCTCCCCCGCCCCCGAGCTCGACAAGATCGGGACGAGCTGGGCGCTGCGAGCCCAGGCCCTGCCGTCCGAACAGGAGTACCGGACGGCGCGGCTGCGGCTCGCGAAGATCTTCGGGGAGAAGGTGCCGGAACCGCTGTTCGCCCGAAACGTCGACAAGCTCGGTGCGGCCCTCACCACGGAGGTCACTCGGCTGAGCAAGGACGTCATGACAGTCATGCATCTGCTCGACGAACACAACGTCGAGCTGGGGTTGGCCCCGGGCTCCCGCCGACAGCTCGCGGCCCGCCATGGGGCCGACCTGATCGTCCGGCTGTCGTCGACCACCGACGCGACCACGCTGGTCAAACAGCTCGCGGCCGTCTCCTACGAGACCCCCGACGAGGAACTCGGCTCGGCGATCGTCAGCACACCGGACGTCGCGCGGGCCCTGAACGGTGTCGCCTGGCCCATCCTCGGCTCCCTGCGGGAGCTGACCCAGCGGCAGGACGACATCGGCGACCAGGCGCGACGGCTGACCGGAACGCTCGCGCAGACTGCGAACGAGAACGAGCGGATCAAACCACTCGCACCCGTCCTGGAACAGACCGGTTCGGCGGCGCTCGCGCTCATCACCCAGGTCAGCCGCACGATGACCGCCACCACGGGCACCGCCGACGCTGCCACCACCGCCTCCCAGGGCGGACAGCGCGCCGCGAACGGGGCCGCCGAGGCGGCTGACCAGACCAGCCTTACCTTCGAGGGCACTCCTCCGGTCCCGTCCGATGCGCCGCCCGCCGCCGGACGATACCGGACCAGCCGGTCCGACCAGGCCGTCCGGCTTGCAGCCGTCCGCGACGACATCAGGCGCTTCCTGGACACCCACCCCGACACCGAGGTCGAGATCAGCTGGCGTCCCGTGGAGCGGGACTGATGGCGAGCGCACCGGTCGTCGACCGGAGAATTCTCGAGGCGCTGCTGGAGAGCCAGCTCGTCCAGTCCCCGGCGAAGCGCCTCGTCCTCGTACACGGCAGCTACGATCCCACCTCACCTGACCGGTTCGCCTTGCGGCTCGGCGAGGAGCAGCGCCAGATCGCCGTCACCGACCAGCCGTCGGTGCTCGGCGTCGTCGATGCCTGGGAGCGGCACCGCGGTTCGGGCGACGCCGACGTACTCGTGGTGACGACCACCGCCCCTGCTGACCAAATCGGCTGGGACGTGCGGGCGCACGCGCTCGGCCGCATGGCCCTCACCGTCTCCATGGACGAGATCATCCGCCGCCGGTTCGGCGCAGCCGAGATCGACCCGCGTATCCGGCGATCGGCCTGGCTGGTAGAGGCACTGCTAGCGGCGGAGCCCGCGAACGGCTGGCGGGAGTCGGAGGCGGCCGCAGAGTGGCGGCGCAGCGGCGGCAAGCTGCTCGGCCTCGACGCCGCGATCCGGGCACTCGTCGAGGCCCGGCTCGGACGGGTCCTCGACCTCGACTCGCTGTTGACATGGTCCCGCAACCCGGCCGGCCCCGAACGGTTCACCGCACTGCCCGACGAGGAGCGCGCCGGGATCACTGAGTGGCTGCGCCGCACCGTCGGCGAGGCCGCGGGAATCCTGCTGGCTCTGGCCGTCGCCGGACGGGCCGCTGACGCGATGGCGCTCGGCGTCGTGGCCGCCGTCCTCACCGACGAGCAGCCGCCGCCGGACGCCGTCCTGGCCGTCGGCGGCCTGTTCGGGACGGTCGCGGCCCGGCCCGAGGACATCAAGGCGTTCAGCACCGCCGTCCAGGGCACCCTCACCCGATGGATCGCCGAGGCCGAGACCGACCGATCCGAGCGGCACGACGGTCTCCGCAAGGTCATGGACGTTCTGGACCGGGCCGATGCGCTGGCCACTTCGGCCGGGCTCGGTTCGACGCTCGGCGGCAACCCGTTCCTTCCGTCCGGGCTGACGTTCCGGCTGCACGCCGTCGCTGAGGCCCTTGGGCGTTCGGCGGGCCGCGCCGACCACGCGCTCAGCGAGCTCGCCGCACACAGGCTGTCGGGACTGCGCCCCCAGCGGATCGAGGTGGCGCGAATGGCGGTGCGGGTACGGCGGTGGCTGGACTCCGACCCCGACCTGACCGTCCCGAGCGTATCCGCCGGAGTGCGCCAACAGCTGGCGTCATGGGGATGGCTCGACCGGGCGCTGTCGCTGCTGTGGGCCGGCGACCCCGAAAGCGACCCGGTCACGCGCCACGCCTACCAGGTCCTGTACGCCGAAGCGCGGTCGCGGCGAGCACTGCTGGACGAGCGGTTCGCCGGTCGGGTCGTGGCCTGGGCGGCGCATGCCCAGTCGATCGCGCCGGGCGGATGCCTGCTCATCGAGGACGTGCTGAAGGAGGTGGCCGTCCCCCTGGCGGCCAAGTCCGCGCCGCTGATCGTCGTGCTGGACGGGATGAGCGCCGCCGTCGCCACCGAACTCGGCGCCGAGCTCGCCCAGGGAGGCTGGGTCGAGTGCGCCGGTGGATCCGGCGGACGGCGCGCCGCCGTCGCGATCATCCCGTCGCTGACCATGCTCAGCCGAGCGTCGCTACTGTGCGGCGAGCCGAAGAGCGGCGGCCAGAACGTCGAGTCCGCCGGATTCGCCGCCTTCTGGAAGCGACACCGCAAGGAAGGCCTGATATTCCACAAGGGCGCTATCGCGGGGACAGCCGGGCAGCGGCTCGCCCAGCCGCTGATGGACGCCCTAGCCGGAGACGCCGTCGTCGGAGTCGTTCTCAACACCATCGACGACGCCCTCGACCACGGGCGCGCCGAGGTCGCCTGGCGGATCTCCGACATCGCCCACCTGCCGGAGCTACTCAACGCCGCGCGCGCCCAGGGGCGTCCGGTGATGCTGGTGTCCGACCACGGGCATGTTCTGGACCGTTCCCCCACCGACAACACGCCCACACCCGGCGGCACCGGCTCGGCGCGGTGGCGGACCGGGACGCCCGGTCCAGGCGAGGTGTCCGTGAGCGGACCTCGTGTGCTCGAAGGCGGTGGGACGGTGACCGTCCCCTGGTCAGAGGCGATCCGGTACACGCCGCGTAAGGACGGGTACCACGGTGGCGTGTCGCTCGCCGAACTCGCCGTTCCCGTACTGACCGTCCTGCCATCGCACGGCCTGATGCCAAAGGGCTGGACAGCGCTGTCGCCCGAGTCGGTCAGGCCCGGCTGGTGGAACTCCGGGCCGGCGTCCGCCCCCGTCGTATTCGAAGCCGCCGAGGACGCGCTGTTCGAGGCCAAGCCGGGGATCGGCCCGACCGTCGTCAACTCTCCTCGGTACGCCGAGCAGAAAAAGTACGTGCGGCGTGCTCCCGATGGGGCGCAGGTCGCGGCCGTCCTGGACGCGCTGGCCGCCGCCGACGGCAACCGGCTGTCTCCCGCGCACGTCGTCGCCGCCGCGAGCGGTGCGGGAAGGCCACCGCGCGACGCCGAGCTGTTCGTCACACAGTTGGAGCGACTCCTCAACGTTGAGGGCTATCCGGTGCTCGGTCTCATCGACGCCGGACACACCGTCAAACTCGACGTCGAGTTGCTGCGGGAGCAGTTCGGGTCATGAGCATCGAGAGATCAGGCACCGTCAGCGCGGCCCGGCGCCGCGAAGTGATCGACGCGCTGCGGCGCGGGACCGTGCCGCAGGCCGGGCTCGACCTGTTCGCGGTCGGACTCGACCGGTTCTCCGGGGCGCTGGAAGACCAGATCGCGACCGTCGCGAAGGGCGGAGCGGCGTTCCACGCCATTCGCGGCGAGTACGGGTCAGGCAAGACGTTCGTCGCGCGATGGCTGGGGGAGCGGGCCAAGCGTGCGGGGCTCGCCGTCTCGGAGATCCAGATCTCCGAGACCGAGACGCCGCTGCATCGGCTGGAGACCGTGTACCGGCGGCTCACAGAGCGGCTGGCGACGGCGACTCATCCGCCGAGCGCGCTCCGAGCGGTCGTCGACGGCTGGTTCTACGCGCTCGAAGAGGAAGTCCTGGACTCTGCGGAGTTGGATGGCGCGGAGCTGGATTCGGCGGTCGAGGAGCTGATGGAGCGGCGGCTCGCCGACGTCGCACGCACCACTCCGGCGTTCTCCGCTGCGTTGCGCGGCTACCGGCGGGCCAGAAGGGCGGGAGACGCCGCGACGGCCGAGGCGCTGATCGCGTGGCTCGGCGGGCAGAAGTCCGTCGCCGCCACCGCCAAACGCGCGGCGGGCATCCGCGGGGATCTCGACCATTTCGGTGCGCTGGGATTCCTGCAAGGGCTGCTGACGGTGCTGCGCGACTGTGGGCATCCCGGGCTGCTGCTGGTGCTTGACGAAATCGAGACCCTGCAGCGGGTGCGCGGGGACGTCCGGGAGAAGGGGCTGAACGCGCTGCGGCAGCTCCTCGACGAGATCGACAGCGGGCGGTTCCCTGGACTGTTCCTCGTGATCACCGGTACGCCGGCGTTCTACGAGGGGCAGCAGGGCGCGCAGCGGTTGCCTCCGCTGGCGCAGCGGTTGGCGACCGACTTCACCACCGATCCACGGTTTGACTCGCCTCGCGCCGTCCAACTGCGCCTGGTCGGGTTCGATCTTCCTCGGCTCGGGGAGCTGGGACGGGCCGTCCGCGACCTATACGCGGCCGGGGCACGAGACCCTGAGCGAATCACGACCGTCGTCGACGACGGCTACGTGGCCGAACTGGCGACGGCCGTCACCGGTGGGCTGGGCGGGAAAGTTGGGATCGCCCCGCGCGTCTACCTGCGCAAGCTCGTCGCGGACGTCCTCGATCGGGTCGAGGAGTTCCCGGACTTCGATCCGCGGCAGCACTACGCGCTGACCGTATCCGGTTCGGAGCTGTCGGAGGCCGAGCGGAGCGCGGCGAGCGCCGACGAGATCGATCTCGGGCTGTGATCGAGGAGCTGGCGCCCGCGCTCGCCCACCACATCGTCAACACGCTCGGCTGGCGGACGCTCCGCCCGCTCCAACGCGATGCGATCGCACCGGTCAAGGCTGGGAAGGACGCACTGCTACTCGCGCCGACGGCCGGGGGCAAGACCGAGGCGGCCTGCTTCCCACTGCTGACGGCGATGGAAGATGAGCGCTGGACGGGCCTGTCAGTGATCTACGTGTGCCCGCTGAAGGCACTGCTCAACAACCTGCTCCCCCGGCTGGAGACCTACACCAGCTGGCTGGGGCGGCAAGTGGCACTCTGGCACGGGGATGTCACGGCGGCGCGGCGGCGGGCGCTCCTCCGGAATCCGCCGGACATCCTCCTGACCACGCCCGAGTCGCTTGAAGCAATGCTCGTCAGCGCAAACGTCGACCACCGATTGCTGTTCTCCGGGCTGCGGACTGTCGTCGTCGACGAGGTGCATGCCTTCGCAGGGGATGACCGAGGCTGGCATCTAGTGGCACTGCTCGAGCGGCTCTCCCGCGTCGCCGGACGTCGGATCCAGCGTGTCGGATTGTCGGCGACCGTCGGTAACCCGGACGAGTTGCTGGCCTGGCTGCAAGGGTCCGAGCGGGGTGCCCGGGCTAGCGCGGTCGTGGCTCCCGAGGCCGCACCCGCCGCGCTGCCGCCGCCAGGCGAGATCGAGCTGGACTATGTGGGGTCGGTGGCCAACGCAGCACGAGTGATCGCGGCGTTGCACCGCGGCGAGAAACGCCTTGTGTTCTGTGACTCCCGACAGTTGGTCGAGGAACTCGGGGCCGCACTACGCGCTCGCGACATCACCACTTTCCTGTCGCACGCCTCTCTGTCCCTGGACGAACGTCGCCGGGCTGAGGAGGCGTTCGCATCGGCCCGCGACTGCGTCATCGTCTCCACCAGCACGCTGGAACTGGGCATCGACGTAGGGGACCTCGACCGGGTGATACAGATCAACTCGCCGTCGACCGTCGCAGCCTTCCTACAGCGGCTGGGGCGCACCGGACGCCGGCTGGGATCGGCTCGGAACTGTCTCTTCCTGACGCTCACCCCGGATGCACTGGTCACCGCTGCCGCACTGCTCGTCCTGTGGGGACGCGGATACGTCGAGCCCGTCGTCCCGCCGCCCGAGCCGCGGCATATCGTCGCACAGCAGATCCTCGGGTTGTCGCTGCAGCGCAACAAGCTTGGTGCGAGCCTGTGGCATGAGGAGTGGAACGACCTCCACCCGTTCGACAATAGCGCCGCACCGATCCTCGCCCATCTGCTCGCTGA
The DNA here is from genome assembly GCF_041951365.1 of Actinomadura sp. GTD37. Classification (NCBI taxonomy): domain Bacteria; kingdom Bacillati; phylum Actinomycetota; class Actinomycetes; order Streptosporangiales; family Thermomonosporaceae; genus Actinomadura; species Actinomadura sp. GTD37. The sequence continues at coordinate 612,802 of NZ_JBGNUS010000001.1, read as the reverse complement.
CGGATTCCTGGAGCGGGATGGCGAGTACCTCTTCATAGGGCCGGAAGCCGAAAAGCGCTTCGGCCGCCGCCACTTTATGGACATGACCGCCGTCTTCACCGCCCCGCCGGAGTTCACTGTCCTACACGGCCGGCAGGAGATCGGCCGGACCGACCCGATGCTGCTCACCGAACAAGTCAACGGCCCCCGCGTGCTGCTCCTGGCCGGGCGGAACTGGAAAGTCCTCTGGGTGGACTGGAAACGTCGGCGCTGCTTCGTGGAGCCGTCCGACCTGCGAGGCAAGGCCCGCTGGTTCTCTGCGGCCATCGCGGGCGCGTCTCATGCCCTGTCCCGCGCGTGCCGGGACGTCCTTCTGGGCGCCGATCCTCCCGTACGCCTGACCCGACGTGCTCTCACCCATCTCGCCGAGGCCCGTGAGACGTCACTGCCGACAGTCCGCCCGGGCGGCAGTGTCATCCTGCGCCACGGCTCAGATCTGCGCTGGTGGACCTTCTCGGGCTACCGCGCCAACGCCGTCCTAACCGCGACCCTCTCCGGCGTCACCGACGAGGCACAACGCTTCGACGATGCCTCGATCCGGCTCCGCGCCGACCTCACCCCGGAAAGTTGGCGGGCCGCAGTAAATGACGCCCAGCTGACACTGCCCGACATCGACGTCTCCGCCCTCCGCGGCCTCAAGTTCAACGAAGCGCTCCCCCAACGCCTCGGGCTTGCCACTCTTGCGACCCGCCTGTCCGACCTGCCTGCCGCGTCAGAAGCACTCGCCGAAAACATCCGCTTCATTCAGGACAACGCCTGATTCGACGCTAGTCGTTCGACGTGTGCCCGACCAAGCGCCACAACCCGCCTGCTCAAACCGTGACTGAACCGGGCCCCGACGCCTGGCGCTCTACCGTGACTTTCGGGGCCGTCCCCGCTTCGGCGGCGGAGGCCGCCAGCCGAGCACACCCTCCCGAGTCAGGCCGCGTACGGCCATCACTTCCTCTATGTAGGACTCGATCATCTCCGCAGGACTGCCTCCGTAGCTCGAGTCCGCCTCAGCGTGCCACTGCTCCACCCAGGGCAGCAGATCCAGAAGTCCTGCAAGGAGCGGAACCGCATCATACCCTTCCTCAATCAGGCCGACGAGAATCAAGGCACGCTCGCGATGGTCCCACCCAGCCCATCCGAACCGCCCGGTGCCCGGGTAGGAGATAAATCGTTCGTTCGGAACGTTGGAGCGCCCACGCTGACTCCAATACGTCTGGCGAAGGAAATCCGCTGATGTGTACTTTGGCGGAGGAGGAATCTCCTCATCAGTTCCCTGCGCATCCTGGCACCGCTGAAGAGCCCATGTCTCCTTCCAGCGCTCGTACTTTTGCAGGCTGCGTTCTCTCAGATACAAAACCGGAAGGTAGGGTACTTGGTGTCCGCGAAGGAGCTCCTCAACGACCGTCGATAGTTCCGAGCCGGGCATGTACAGGGCCAGCGCTTCACTCACATCGGCAAATGCGGCAACACGTTCGATCAATTCGTCGGCGGTCTTTGTCGCTGGCCACCGTGCACCTTCGCGCTCCTCGTACCACAACTCGGGGTCTTCAAGACGGTCTAGCAGCCAGTCGCGCAGCGCGCTCCTCTCCATGGCCTCCCAGTCACGGATGACCCATCGGCGCTTGAATTCAGGCTGTTCCAGTGCGGAAAGGTATGGGACCTTCTGAATCAGTTCAATACGTTGCCGCACCCGTTCCCTGTAAGCGGACGGCCAGTTCGCGGGTGGCTCGGTCACGGGAGGCGCGTTGTGGCGCACGAACCAGTCTGTGTTCACCCGACCTTCTTCCATGCGTCGGGCAAGCACGATCTCAAAGGCCCGCTCGCCCACCCCGATCTCCGGTAGCTCCTCGGGAGGCAACGGCGGCAAGGGTTCGGGGACGATGCCGTACCGCTCGTAGATCTCCCAGTCGAGCTCCTCCTGGAGGGCGATCATCTTCCGGCGTGCCCGCGTCCAGCGGTCATGTGCCGCCCGTAGAGCGCGCGCCAGGGCCGTTTCACCGTGGACGGCCTTGGCCGGGAGGGACAGCTCTACTTCGTTGGCTAGGGCATGGAGGGATTCAGCGTGGACCGACCAGCGAGATCCCCAGGGCCGCTCGGGAGGCAGCGGAAGTTCTCCCAGCCGGTGGGCAACAAACTCGTAGAAGATCTCCCACGCCTCGCCTCCGCCCGTCCGACCACCGCCGGGCCGGCCCTTGCTGTGGCTGTTGTGTTTAAGCCAGAAGGCCACCACTGAGCTGTTGAGCACAGCGGTCAGCTGAACTACATCCTGTTCGGAGGCTGAAAGGGGGAGTTTGATCACTGGCGCCGAATTGAGCGGCACCGCCGTAGTCGTGTCCTCGAGTACGGCGAAGCTCGGATAGGTAGCGACCCAGGGAAACACAATTGACCAGGGGTGTTCGCCCTCCTTCAACGTCACCTGATGCCACTCATGCCACGCCCGTCCGGCTTCGGCGTACGTCCCCCCGCCGAAGCTGCGGCGGGACTGTAGCAGGGTCCGATACGGCCAGAGCCGTCTGAGGTGCGCGGGGTGATCGGAGATGGGCACCCATCTGTGCGGACTTCCGCGCGGGGCAAGGGGAAAGAACGCCTGTCGTTCCGGTAGGACGGTCCAGTCCCGCACCTCCGACCCAGTGATGACATCCACGAGTGGAGCCGTCTCCGTCTTCGCGCGCCGCCAGGAGGCTGCGGGGGCGGTGAACAGATCGTCCGCCCCTGTACTCGCGACATAGCCGATGCGTACCACGCGCTTGCCCAGGCGCCTGTCACCGTCCATCAGAGCGAGGAGATCCCGCGCCGTCCCGCCTCCGAGGTTCCATGGGAACCGCTGCAGCACTGACCGGTCGAGCTGGACAACCTCCGTCCACTCATCGGGATCGGTGTACCCGGCGAAGCGCCTCAGGACCGACTGCCATGCCAGCCCGTGCCCTGGTTCTTCGGGTGGGAAGGGCTCGCCCCGTACGCCGAGTACCGCGAGGACCGGTACGGCTGGGTCCGGGACGCGCCGCCGTCCTACGAGCAGGATCGTGGGCGTCCCGTGCCCAGGGATGTACACCCCTGAGGTGTCCACGACGTGCGTCAGTTCGACCTTGGCCAGGTATTCCTCGATGAGCTTCCTGCCGAATTCGCGCTTGGTGAAAGAGTTGGCGGTCAGTATCCCGACGTAGCCTGCCCGCGAACCATTGGGGGCACCGCGCTGGGCGAGTTGGAAGAAGCGTTGGGTGAAGGGGACAGGCAAGGCGAAGGCACCCGTGGAGGCCGGATAGGCATTGCGGTAGTTCTCGGCTTCCGCCCTGTCCTTTGGCGTGATGTAGGGCGGGTTTCCTACCACGACGTGGTAGCTTCCTGCGCCCAGCAAGTCGTCTTCGAGGGGAGGCGGAGAATCCAGCTCTTCCCACAAGTGTGGGTTAGGGGTCGGCGCTGGCGCTCCGCGGCCCTCCAGCAAGGCGTCCGCCGTCTGGACGCTCATCGGCAGGGATGGGACCTCCCGTAGCCGCCGAATTCCGGCCGCTCTCATCGCCTCGATCAGAAGACGGAAGCACGTGATGGTCACGGCCGCCGGATTTTTGTCGGCGCCATGTACAGATCCCAGAGAACGCCGAACAAGATCCAGCCGGTCGGCTGCCGGTTCACTCTGGGTCCAGTGGGCGAAGACGCGGTGAAAGGCCCCTAGGACGAATTGGCCGGATCCGCAGACCGGGTCGAGGAGCCGCAGGCCCTGGAGCCCGAACTCACGGATGGCCGGTTCCAACGTGTAGTCGAGGATGAACTCCTCGACGAACTCGGGGGTCTGAAGCAGAGCGTAGGTCTTCTTTGCATACTCAGACAGATCCTGGTAGAGGTCACCGAAGAACCGGGTGTCCCACCCGGGATCGGTGAAGTCATGGACGACCGCACCGTCCTTGCCACGCCCGCGCCAGAACGCCAGCAGCGCCCTTACCGCATCGTTCGAGATCTCGATCTGCCACATCGGGTTGTGCGCCTGGTCGAACAACCGCGCCGCCACCGGCGACTTCGACAGTTCCGCAAAACCCGCCAGGATCCAGTCCCGGTCAGTGGCGCGCGGATGCTGCTGCACGTACCTCTCCTGCCGACCCTGAGCTAGATCCAGCCTCTCTCCCGGGCCGGCAAGGAACGGCAACTCGATCAGAACGTTGTCCTCACAGAACCGCAGGAAGGCCGTCCCCAGCACCCAAGCCACAGCAGCCTGCGTGACTCGATCTTCCAGCCACATCTCGTACGTCGCCGCGATGCGGCCAGCCTCGCGGGCCTCCAGCCACTCGCTGTTCAACCGCGCATGGATGTCCTGATCGTTCGAGGCGCGCTCACGCAGCTCAGGCTCCAGCGCCTTGACCTGGAGCTTGAGATCGGTAAGCAGAGCTGACCGGTCGATCATCCAGCCCTCCTCCTGGTCACCTTGGCCACCGCCCGCCGCGCGGGTCGGCGCCCGGCCAACACTATTCGGCGAGGAGCACGAGGGTTGGGATCAAAATTCGTGGTACGTGTTAGCCGATCCTGTGGTTATACTAGACACATCACCCGCTACACCAGCTCTTCCGACCAGGTCGGACGAACCCCCACGGACCGCGAGCGCGTGCGCTCGCATCCAACGTCGCTCGATACTCACCGATCGTGTTAGCACTCCCCCCAAGGAGACGCGGATGGACGGCACCGTGTACCGCATCGGCCCGAAGGCGTTCATCAAGTTCCCCTACTCCAAATCCCTCAACATCACGCTGAAGGTGACCTGTGCGGGGCACATCCGCTGGGACTGGACGGCGAAGGCCTGGACGGTCCCCGTGGCCACGCTCGACCAGGACCCCAGGCTGCGCAAGGCGATCAGCCGGTTCATCACCGACAACGACTTCGAGCTCGACGGACAGATGAAACAACTCCTCGGCATCTCGCCGGCCCACACCAAGAAGGGGACGGCCTCCCTGGCCAGCGGGTTCCGGATCGGCCCGGGCCACCTCACCGCCGACCTCCTTCCCGAGTCCACCTGGGGGTCCAACTTGCGTGGCATCCTGAGCAAGGCGGACTGGGACCGCCTGCGCATTCCGGTGTGCGAGCATGCTGGCTGGCGGTGCGAGGTGTGCGCTGCACTGACCCGCATGCCCGATGGGCGCCGCCGCCGTCCCGACTGCCACGAGCTATGGACTTTCACCCATCGCGCTGGAAGGCCGGTTCAGCGGCTCGACGGGCTTATGGCCTTGTGTCCTGGCTGCCACCGGGTCCAGAATGTCGGTCGCGCGGAGGCCAATGGGCAGCGCAGCCTGGCCGTGAGGCAGCTTCGCCGGATCAACTCCTGGACCGAGGCTCAGGCCGAGGAGGAGATCGCACGCGCCAAGCGCGTTTACGAGCAGCGGCGGCTCGTCGAGTGGGACCTGGACCTCTCGGTTCTTTCCGAGTTCATCGCCATCAAGGGTTATCCCACGCTCTACATCCCGGCGTCCGAGCGGAGGCGGCTGGGCAACTCCTATCACGGCTGAGAAAGCACTCACGCGGTATTGCGACCGGCGCTTCCGTCCCCGGTGCGGGGCGCCGGTCGCGTCCGCGGGCCTCTCAGGACGGACCTCCCATTTCATCGCCAGTAGACCTCTTCACGGAGTCATCAGTGCACCTCAGCAAAGCGCGAGTCCAGGGCTTCCGATCGGCCGCGAACAGCGTGCTGGAGTGCCGGTTCCCAGGACCGTTCAGCGTCCTGATCGGCGGCAACAATGCCGGGAAGACCACGCTCAGCGATGCCCTCTATCTGGGGCATCGCGAGGTGTTCCCCAACCTGCCGCGGCCACCGGCCTCCACGCTCGGGCCGGCCCCGCGCACGATCGCCATCGAGTACGACTACGCGCCTGACGAGTCCAGCACCGGCCCGCTCGACCATCTGCTGCACAGTCAGACTGGTACGCGCAACTATGGGACGACAGCAGCGGCCTGGACCCGAACCCTGGTGCGCTCGCTAGGCAAGGTGCGGGCGGAGCACACGACACCCTCCCCGCTGGAGGACCGCATCCGATTCATCTATCTGCCTGCGCACCGCAACCCAGTCGACGAACTGGCGCGTCGCGAAGCCCGCGTGTTGGTGGAACTGTTGCGCGCCCAACAGCAACGGCTGACCGGTTCCAAGAACCTGGTCAATCTGCGCGCCCGCGCCTCCGCGCTGCTGGAATCGCTCGCAGGCAACGGGCTCATTCAAGCCGTCGAGGAACGCATCGACACCCACATGGCCGCCCTGTCCGCAGGGGTCAGCCGCCAGTATCCCTTCGTGCGCGGACAGGTCATCGACGACACCTACCTCGCGCGCGTGCTCGAACTCCTGATCGCGTCCATCGATGAACGGGTGTCAGCCAAGCGGCTAGAGGTGTCCGGGCTCGGCTACGTCAACCTGCTTCACATCGCAGTGACCCTTGCGGCCATCCCGGATACAGCGCAGCTCCCAGCCTCGGTGCCCGTGCTGGAGCTTATGGAAACGGGACTGGACGAGGCCGCGGACGAACCGAGCCCTGAGGACCTGCTCGTCCAGGCTGAGGTGGAGCGAGAGGCGGAGGAGGATTCCTTCTTTCCCTCATCCGCTTTCCACGCCACGATCGTCATCGAGGAGCCAGAGGCGCACCTGCATCCGCAGCTTCAGCACGGCCTGGCTCGATATCTCCGCGCGGTCGTCCAGCAGCGCCCCGAACTCCAGGTGATCCTCAGCAGCCACTCCTCGGACATCGTGACGGCCTGCCTTCCCGAAGAACTCGTCGTGCTGCGGCGCGACCAGGCCAGCGGAACCGTCGCCCGGTCCATCGCATCCATCCCGTTCAAGAGCGGGGAAGAGGTACTGCGTATGGCACGGCTGCACCTCGATACGACCCGGAGCGCCGCCCTGTTTGCCGAGCGTCTCGTCCTCGTCGAGGGCGTCACCGACGCAGCTCTACTGCGCCAGTTCGGCCGTGCCTGGGCCGGGAGAGATCCGGCCAGATCTGCGTTCGTCGAAGCACTCACCATCGTCGTGATCGGGACGAAGGTCGGGTCTTGGGCCGTACGTCTGCTTGCCACACGTGGCCACGAGTGCGCGGCCAAAGTTGCGATCTTGCGCGACAGCGACCAACCGGTCCACGAGATGCCGCGAGAGCCCGGTTGGCTGGCCGACCACGACCGGGACGTGGTCGGCTTCTTCGCCAGCCATCCCACGCTGGAGCCCGCAATCACGTTGAAGAACGAGACCGCCATCGGCGACGTTCTCACCAAGCTGGGCAAGCCGCTAAACAGCCCGATCACACCCGCCTCCGTCCATGCGCACTTCCGCGGCGCGGTCAAGGCATCCGATTCCGATGTCGTGCGGCCCGCCGGGCCAGCGGCCAAGCTGAAGGGCGAGTTCGCCATGCTGTTCGCGGACGAGCTGCGGCGGCGGCTGGACGAAGACGAACCCGTTCACGTTCCTGACCATATGATCGACTTGCTCGAGTTCCTTTACACCGAATCCCCTGGAGCCGACATGCCATTCCCCCAGGAGAGCGAAACGGATTCGGAGGATGCATTCACGGACGGTCTCTGGGAAGACGACGATGAGTGGACCTGACGGGGGGGCTGACGGACGAGCAGCTGACGGCAGTATGTGCCCGGGCACGGTGCACCTACATCGAGGCGGCGCCGGGTTCGGGCAAGACCACAGTCGCGGCAATGCGCTTCGGCCTGTACCGGTTCGCAGGTATGGCGGAAGACACCGTCGTCGGACTGAGCTTCACCCGGTCGGCGACGAACGAACTTCAGCAGCGTATCCGGCTTCGATGGGGCGCTAGGGCGCTGACCTGGCCGCATCGCGTCATGACATTCGACGCTCTGTTGGAACGCCTCCTCGGCCATGTCTTGGAGACGGGGCTGATCAAGTGGCCCGGCGGACTGACCTCGATCACGGTGAACGACACCTGGAAGGGCCGGGCGGAGCACAAGTGGGGTACCCGCCGCCCGACCCTCCTCCTGAACGGTCGTGACATCGCCGTGGGCACGCGACGGGCGCGGCAGGAGAACCATGTTGAGTACACCGATTTCGTCGCGCGGGTGACCGACGGCGAGTGCACTCACGACGAAGTCCGCGCCGTGCTGGACGCGGCGCTCGATCTGGAAGACGTCAGAGACGCGATCGCACGATTGCTCATCGATTCCATCGGCACGCTCATCGTCGACGAAATCTACGACGCGAATCAGCTCGACCTGCGACTGGTAGAACTCGCTTGTCTGTGGGGCCTCCGAGTCACGATCATCGGCGACCCCTGGCAGGCTCTCTACGGATTTCGCGGTGCGAGCCCGGACCTGGTTCCCAAGCTAGTGGCTGCCCAGGACTTCGTATGCGTACCTCTGACCAGGTCATTCCGCTTCAGCACGGACGAAGCCAGAACCCTGTCCGCAGAGCTACGCCAAGGCCATGCAGTCGCCCTCCCTGCAAAGGTGCCGGTGCAGTCGGATATCGTCCTGGCTGGTACCTGGAAGCTGTTGTGGGAGTGCCCGCACTCCGTTTTGCCCCTGTCGTTCGGCACACCCGAGACAACGAACGCCGCCGCGATCCTCATGCTGCTCAACCGGCTGACGACCACGGCACTCGGTCAGCGCGCCGTCTTCCTCCCAGACGCCCTGGCCGGTCTCGGCATCGATGAAGAGGCACTGAACCGGCTCGCGGATCCGCTGAGCGAAATCCTGGAATCAATGCGCGGATCGAGCGACATCGACTCCTCCTACGAAGCACTCATCCGGGTGATCGGCGGAGAGAGCACGCGGACCTTCAAACGAAAGCATCGAACACATACTCGCAAAATGGAGGCGATTCGGACCCGCCTACTGGCGAACGGGTCAGGCTTCGTCGCAGGGCTAACGGTGCATCAGGCCAAGGGCCGTGAGTGGAACAACGTTGGCGTGCGCCTGACAGAGAATGAGTCTGCCCTCCTCAGCACCGGGCTACGTTCCGGCCAGGAGAGTCACCGAAGGCTTTATGTGGCCCTGACCAGAGCCCGCCAGGCGACAACGGCCATCTGATAAGACTGGCTCGCCGACAGATTTCTTTGCCTGCGCCGACCTTCGGCGGACGACGTCAGCGCGGGCAGCGCCGCGGCCGAATCACCGGCAAGGCCATCGGCAGCGACTTGAAGGCCTGGCAGATGCTTCCACACCCGCCAGGTATTCAGTCGTGGTCAGCACAGCCAAAAGGCGGGGACGGCGTCGGGCGCCTCCGGGCCGGGCGCGCCGGGTCCGCCCCGGCGCGCGCCGCGCGCGGACTGCGCGCCAGGCCGCCAACGGCCAGGGCCGCGGCGCGTGGCCAGCGAGCTTGCCAGCGGGGTGCAGACGCCGGCTGATTCGGTCGGCGGCAACCGGCCCGACGCGGCCCCGGCCGGGCGCGTCACCGCCGGGCGCTCCCCGGCACCGAGACCAGCTGGGCCCGGTTCCGGCACCTCTCCATATCAAGCGGCGGCGAGTAGAGAAGTATCCATTATGTGGACACGCCCACAAGGCGTTGGAGGTCGGCGGTGACTACTCGATAGGTGGCGCCTATGCGGATGACCTTGCAGGGAAAGCAGTCTTCGCGGGCCAGCTGGTAGGCGCGGGTTCGGCCAAGGCCGAGGGCTCGGGCGGCTGTCTCGATGGTGGTTGTGGTGGGGAGGGCGGCGAGCTCCTCGTGGGTCATCGGCTCCATGCTCAGGCCTCCGGGGTGTTCGCGCGGCGAGTGCGGATGAAGCGGTTTCGTTCGCCGGCGGGAGGTGGTGCGAGGAGAATCGGATCGGTTATCGGTCTGGGGAAGTCGTTGGCCGCCGCTGCTACGCCTGCGTCGGCCACATGCGCTTCGCCCCCAATGGTTGGGGGTGCTTCGCGTACGCGGGAAGCGCGGGAGTGGATGGCGTTGATGGCCGATTGGGCTTCGCTGAGGGCCGCGCAGAGAGCTCGGGCGTGCTGCCTGGCTTCGGCTAGAGCTTGGCCGTGACGGCCCAGGACGTCAGCGAGGTCTTCGGCCTGGTCGTGGCCGAGACGGTCGGCTTGCAGCTCTCGGAGGAAAAAGCGGTTGATCTGGTCGAGCACCTGATCGAGGCCATAGGTGGCTGCGCTGAGGTTGCCGAGGATGGTGTACACGGTGCCGGGGAGGGTGAGACTCGGAGGGCCAGCCATGGCGTAGTTGAGCTGGCGGACGTGTTCGTAGAGGTTGCTCGCGAGGTCCGCCGTTTGGTCGTCGTTACGAGCGGCAGCGGGAGCCCGCCTGTAGTCGGTCATGTGAATGTGTCCTTGTAGATACGAGGTCCGCTTGGGGGCTGTGGTCGGTCATGGCTTCGCCTCTCTTGCGTGTTGGTCGGGAGGTGGTGCAGCACTACCTGCGTGGACGCTGCACCGATGCACTGCTTGCGCAGCGTTGACGCTGTTTACGCTCCGTTAGTATGCAGAGGCGCTGATCTTTGCGCCACGACCATGACGGCGTGGCGCCGGGGTTTGCGTGATCGGGTTACCGCGATGGGCCACTGCGGCGGTAAGGGTCAGGGGGCGTTGGTGTGGGAGCGCTGATTCGGTACGGGCTGTCTGCGAGCTGGTGGCTGAGAGGTATTGGAAAGCCCGTCGCAGCGAGGCGCGCCGCGTTCTGCTCCGCCGTGTAGTTCGATGGTGTTCGTGGCAGCGTTGGAGAAGGTGGCCGCGGAGTTGGTCGGCTGAGTCTGCTGAGCTGAGCGGCGGCCTTGCGGGCAGCAGCTGCCTGGGCAGCGCGTTGCTGCAACTGCCGGTGCTCCGCGATCGCCTCAATCAGGGCGGCGAGCTGCACAACCAGGTGGGATAGGACGCCGGCGAGGCTGGGACGGTTGCCGCGTTGTCCTCGGATACCGGATAGAGCCAGTGCTCGGGCCGCCGTGCGGAGGTTCGTGCCGTAGGGAGTCAGGGGTGGTTGGCGTCCGTAGGGTTCGCGAGCTGCACGGTCGTAGAAGTCGGCGGCACGGGCAAGTTCCCGGTTGCCTGTGAGGGCCGCAGTCACGTGCAGGACATCGGAGGTCGCGGCAGCCACGTCGGCGCGGACGGCCGGGTCCTGGATATGGCGCATCTGCCATGTAGCAGTCGCGGTGGCTCGGGCGGCCTGCTGGTAGGCAGCGGATCGCTCCTCGTGGGTCAGCTCCACCCCGCCGAAGGGCTGGCGGTCGAAGCGGTTGCCTTCCTGTGGCGCCAACCAGCGCTTGCGGAGTTTGGGGAGCGTTAGGTTGGCGGCGAGCTTTCCGCCGGAGAACCAGACTGGCTGGTTCTGTTTGTTGTTGTGATGCGGGAGCGCAACGGCGTAACCGGTGATCTCCCCGGGTGTTCGGGCACTATGGCGAACCTTCACCAGCACTCCGGCATGCTCGAGTGCGGCGAAGAAGTCGCCCTCGTTTTCGGCTCCGGCGGCTGCGGTGGCTACGTGCCGGCGGAGGGTGGCGCGAGGCGGCTCTGGCCAGTTCTGGCGGTCGGCGAGTTCTGTCTCGGCTCGGGTCGGTCGGGGTGCTGCTGTGCGGTCGGCGGGCGCGGTTCGGGTGAGGCCGTACCGTTCCTCGGCGAGGTGACAGGCGTCGGCGACCTTGTAGTAGTCGCGGTGGACGTTGGGGTTGCGTCCGTCCTCGCGCGCCAGGACGGCGACGAGATGGATGTGGTCGTCGGCATGCCGCACTGCGATCCAGCGACATGCTTCGTCATCGCCCCGCGGCGCGAACCCGGTCTGGTGCATCACCTCCTCGGCGATGTCGGCCCATTCGTCGTCCGACAGGGTTCGGTCTGTGGGGGCCGCTCTGATCGAGCACTGCCAGATCGGCAACGCCAGGGGCGTGTGTCGGAGAGTGTCGAGTGGGGAGGTCAGGACACCGACCAGGTGGCGGAACTCCCAGTCGCCTCTGGCGTCGGTGCCGGGTTCCAGTGCCATGGGGAGTCGGAAACCCGCGACAATGTGGGGATCGATGTGCTCGTTGCGGCGGCCGGCGCCGTAGAGGTAGGACAGCAGCCTTGCGACGCCCTGGCCGCGGGTCACCTTGCCGATCAACGCAGGAGCCGACCGATCTCGACAGATGAGGCGTCCACTCTGCGGAGGACGTTCTCCAGATACAACAATGCAGCAGTCAGTTCACGAGGCGTCTGCCCTGTCGCATTCGCGATGCGCGTCAGCTGATTGAGGTTCACTCCGATTCGGTTCAACTGTCGTGCGATGCCGCGTAGTTCTTCGCACAATTCTTCAGTCGGCTGCCGTCCCAATCTGTTCTGCCGGGTTGCTGCCTGTACGGTGTGGACGATGAAAGTTCCGTAGGCGGTTCCTGCTCGTTGGGCCGCTGCGCGTATTTCTGTGTACTCCTGGTCGCTGACTCGAAACCTCATCTCCCGGTCCCGCCGGCGCCCTCCGCCAAGCTGAGAACGTCGCTGCAGCTTGCGTGGCTGGTTGAGCTTCTCGTCGCTCGTCGCTCCACCTCCGATCGACTCGTTCAAGACCGCGCTCGGTCCCGCACCACAGAGTGTGCGCGGTGGATTTCCATTAATCCACAACGTGTCGCGACACGGCCCTACCTTGCAGCCTCTAATCACTGCAGCGATCAAATGTGCCAGCGCGTGACTCTCGATCCCTTATGCTGTTGCGGCGAGCCGGGGCGTGCCGCAGAGTTATGAATAATCCAGGTCTCCGAGATGCCGCTAACAGGCTAGCTCTCCTCGAATACAAAAGCGCCGTTCAACTCGCCGACGTTTCTTCTCTGGTGAACAGCAAGCAGGCATTGCGTCCCCCGGATGCGGTATACCTCATCGCCAGGACGGTCGACGGAGACGGCGAGTAGTACGGATTCTGGTACCCGATGGAGGCCAGCGGAGTTGGAGAGTGTCACCTGCGATGCGCTCAACCTCAAGCCCGAAGGTGATCGAATCACGCAAAGCCTTGTGGAGCCCGGGTTCCTGTTAGCCGCCATGGCCGTTCCTCATGGTCACGGCCCTCTACCGCACCCACCGCGTGTCAGCCGCAGGTCTGGTCACGGCTCCGAGGGGCCGGGAAAGCCGCCGCCCCGTAGCGGCGCTTCAACAGGGGTGAGGCGCCACCTTCGATTGTCCTGTAAGGATGCGATGGCAACTGACCAGGACTCGACGGAGGAGTCTGCTACGCCGACGGCGAAATGCCGGGGCAGTGCGTCGGGGCTGACCTGCTGTGGAAGGCGCCTTCCTTTCCGGCATGGCCCAGGTCCCGTCCGCGGCCCGAGAGGCCGGTCTCTCGCCCTGGACATGGCGGTCTCCGACACTCCAGGTGTTGGAGCGCTCAAGGATCGCATCGAGGCGTCTGGCGAGGTCAAGAGCGGTCTTCGCCTCGACCAGCTGATCAGGCAGCAAGGCCCAAAGGGAGCCGGTGTACTCGCCCCAATAGATGCACAGGTCGGGGTAGCGCCGCCGTAGGAGCTCCACGGCCTGGTCGAGATCGGTTTCTTCCGCCAGTGCGCGGTTCCATGCAGCGACAGGCGCCACAGGGAAGCCGTTGGGACGGAGGGCGTGCTCGCGGAAGGTCATGACGTCACCTCCAGAGCGAACGCGGCAAGCGCGCTCGTCAGGTGATGGATGGCTCATGGGTGTCGTGCGGCCGGTGAATTCCGGGGTGAATCAGCCACCGACCGCACGACGGGCCGGCCGGGGGATGGCCGGCAAAGGACGCGCACCATGGGGGTGCGGTGCGCGTCCCGGTCTCAGCGGTTGATCAGGGCCCACACGGCGTGGCCGTCGGCGCAGTCGTACTGACCGGTCTCGTCGGCGTAGGCGTCCGCCAGGATCAATCCGCGTCCATGCTCAGCGGGGTCGGCTTGCTCATCGGCACGAACCGGGACGGGTCCATCGTCCAAGACCGTGAGGCGCGTCTGCTGGCGGCCGATGCAGAGTTCGACCCTCATCCGACCGCCGGGCATCCCACTGGCCGAGTGCCACAGCGCGTTCGTGCCGTACTCGCTGACGATCAACTCGAACGCCTCGGTCAGTACCGCGTCGTCAACCAGCAGCAGGCGAACCCAACGACGCAGCAAAGACACCGCGTCGGGCACGCCCGGGACGTCAACGTGCCAAACGTGACCGTCCCAGTCGTCCTCGGCGTTTGTTCCGTCAGCAGTGGCCTGGCGCGGGGTTGACGTACTCGAGGCGACCAACGCGCCATCCGTGTCCGGCACGACGGACAGGATGTCGCCACCCGCCGTCCCGAGGGGCAGCGAAGGCCCCTCGGCGTTCTGGAGATAGGGCGCTGCCAGCGCACTCAGAGCTATCCTCATCCATACCTCCCTTTCGAGGGTGAGGACGCGCGGCCGGGCAGGGTCTCCAATCCATGGCCCGGCCGCACGATAACCGCCGACACAACAGCTGCCGCGACCGCGCCCCGACCAGCTCTATCGAACTCGTCGGCCGTGGACTCGGGCCGTCTTGCCGCCGTCTCGCACACTGTGATCTATCGATCGCAGTGCGTTGCCGTGCCATAGTGACTCTGTACAGTTCATGATCACAATGACTTCGACGGTTTTCGCTTGAGAAGTTGCTGCAAGGCCCTGCTCTTGGCACCCCGAGGAAGGCAGACTGCCGCTCATGGTCCAGCCACACAGTCCAACGGTTCGTGGCCGCCGTCTCGCCAGAGAGCTGCGCGAACTACGTGAGCGTGCCGATCTGCGTCCCGAGGACGCCGCCCAGCGGCTGGGCTGGAGCCGCCAGAAGGTCATGCGGATCGAACGGGCCCTCACCAAGGCCAGCAGTAACGACCTCAGTGCGGTGATGGATCTCTACGGCGTCACCAGCCCCCAACGCGACGCCCTGCTGCAACTCGCCAAGGACGCTTGGAAGCGCGGCTGGTGGACGGCCTACCGCGACATCTTCGCCGGCACGTACCTCTCGCTGGAGGACGAGGCATCCCAGATCCGCGAATGGCAGCCCCAGGTCGTACCTGGCCTACTCCAGACCCCCGACTACGCACGGGAGGTCGTGATGGCCTTCACCTCTGAAGCTGCGGACATCGAGCGCCGTGTCGCCGCGCGCATGACAAGACGATCGATCCTGAGCCGCCCCAACGCCCCCGAGCTTCACGTGGTTCTCGACGAGGCGATCCTGCACCGCCGGATGGGCAGCGCCGAGACCATGCGGGCCCAGTTCGACTCCCTACTCACCGACTCCCGCCGTCCGCACGTGGAACTGCGGGTACTTCCGTTCCATCGGGGACGGCATCCCGGCCTCAACGGTGGTTTCGTCGTCCTGAGCTTCGAGGTCGGTATCGACCCCGACATCGCCTATCTGGAGACCCCGGGCGGTGACATCTACCTGGAGTCCGAAGACGACGTCACCCGTCGTAGGGTGGTCTTCGACGAACTATCCGAAATGGCCATGTCTCCGGACGAGTCGGAAGCACGCATCGAGCGTGCTGCAAGGGAGATCACGGATGGGTGAGGACCCCCGCCTCGCGTGGCGTCGCTCCTCCTACAGCACCAGCGGTGAGAACTGCGTGGAAGTCACCATCTTGGCCTCTGAGGTCGCCTTTCAAGGCCGCGGTTATGCGGCCGTGCGGGACTCCAAGGATCCGGAAGGTCCCAAGCTTATCCTCGAAGGTCAAGCCTGGCGGGATCTCAGGCATCAGATCAAGGCTGGCACATTCGACCGGAGGTGAGCTGTCGACGACGTAGCGCGCAGTCGTCTCATAGAAGGCCCTCAAGGGTGAGGAGACTGCCAAACCAGACGGTCTGCAGGCGGCGTTGTCATCGGTGGTCGCGTGTGATCGGGTGTTCCGGTGAGCATCGATCAGTTCTTCGGCTACGGGCCTGAGGCGCCGTTCGCCACCAATGAGGTGTTCACCAACCGGGAAGAGCAGATCGGTCGATGTCATCGCTGGCTGATCGAGCACTCCGCACGTGAGTGGCCTGTCCCGGCGCTGATGAACTTCCAGCGGCCCGCGGTCAACATCCTCGCGGTGGCTGGAGAGGGCGGCATCGGCAAGTCCACGCTGACGCGTCACGTCGCCGACCTCGCGGTTCAGGGAAAGTTGGACGGGCTTCCGAAGAACCGGGCGTGCGCCGTCCTGGACTTCGCAGACCCCGACACCTCCAGCTTCGAGTCTCTGCTGTTGCGCGTCCGGGCCGGGTTGGGGCCTCTGGCGCGTAGCTGGCCGGCGTTCGACGTCGCGTTGGCCCTCTACTGGGAGCGCAAGCATCCAGGTGAGTCGCTCGCCGCCTTCCTCGGCAAGGGATCGGTGGACGGAAGGCGAGCAGCGGATCAGGTGAGCGGGACCGTCGACCAGCTCCTCGGTGGGTTCGGCGCGATCAGCGTCACCTATCAGGTCTTGGACAAGCTCGGACGCACCGTTGCGCAGAAGGCCAAGCTGAAGTCACTGCGTAACGAGCTGCCCGCGCTCGACCCGATCCTTGATGAGCCCGACCCCGACCGGATGCTCGGCTACATGCCCGTTCTGCTGTCGGCCGACCTGGAACGCGCCCGAGCCAAGAGGCCCGTACTCGCGGTGTGCGTTCTCGACACACTGGAGATCGTCCAAGGGCTGCCGTCCGAGCGCAGCGGCCTGGAGGACCTGGTGTCGCGGTTGGTCTACCTGATGCCGAACGTTCTTGGCGGCGAGCCGGTTGCCGCTGGGCTGGCACGACCCGGTCCGTGCCCTTGGACTGACCTACGGCGGCGCGCACCGCTGGCCCGATCTCGCCGGACCGGTCCAGCTCAGGCTGGACGGCTTCGACCCGGTGTCCGCGAACGAGTATCTGACGACCCGGCTGACCGTGGACGACCGCCCCGCGATCAACGAGGCGGTGCGGAACCGAATGATCGCCGGATCCGGCGGGTCACCCTTGTATCTGGACCTGTCAGCGAGCCTGTACGGGCAGTACCTCGCGCGCGGCCAGACGCCGCCCCCGGAGGTGTTCGGACTCGGGTTCCCCACGCTGGTACTGCGGACGATGAGGGACCTGTCGGAGACCGACCGTGACCTCCTGCGTGCCGCCGCGCTGCTCGAAGCGTTCGATGCCGACCTGCTGCAGGCGATGCTCCCGGGCATACGCCGCCGACGCATCGAGGCCTTCACCTCCCGCCCATTCGTCCGGCGCGAGGAGTCGGTGTGGCCTGCCTATCGGCTGCACGACAACCTGCGCCGCAGTGTCCTGGACTGCGACGCCCACACCCCCGATGGATGGACACTCGGCGAGCGCCGCGAACACCTGCAGCGCGCCATCAGCCACCTCGCGAAGGTCGCGCTGTCGATCTGGGACGAGGAAGAGTCGGCCTCGCTGGCTGAGCGGAGCCGCCGGACCGTCGCCGCGTTCTTACTGCTGTTGCGCGCCGCGATCGAGCACGAAGTACTGGCGCCAGTGCTGGCCGACCTCGCCTACAGCCTGAGCGTCGCCGGCCACTGGCAGGTCCTGGCGTCCCTCCCCGCACCGGACGCAGTACCCGAGCTAACGCGGCTGTCCGCCGTCGCCCGGCTGACCACCCGCGGCGACCTCAACGCTGAGGACCGCTACCAGGCGATGCTTAGGCTGGTCGGTGAGTGCGCAATCCCCGAGTCCAGCGACCCATTCGCCGACTACTACCGCTGGGAGCTGGGCACCCGCGCCCACGTCGCGGGACACCTGGACGAAGCGATCGGTCACCTGTCGGCGATCACACCCGACGGCTCGCTGATCGGCGCGAGCGCTCTGTTCGGCCTGGCCGACAATGCCCTTCGCCGCGGTGACTACCGGCAGGTCGCCGAACTGATGGACAAGGCCACCGACGAAGGCCTCGACCGCATTCGTGTCGCCGACATGCTCGGCCACACCTACATCCACAACGCCCGCTTCGCCGACGCGGCCCGTCTCTTCGAGACCACGCTGGAAGCCGCCCAGGCCGCGGGAATGCCGTTGTGGGAAGCCCGCGCCCTGCGCCACCTGGCCCTCGCACTGATGTGGTACGACCCCGACCGCACCCTCGCACTCGTCCCCCGCGCCCGCGACCTCAACTCCGCTGTTGGGGAACTGATCGGTGTAGCGCAGTGTGACCTGGCCGCCTCCATGGCCCACGCCCTGCGCGGCCAGCACGCACAGGCCGCAGATCTCTTGAACAGTGCAGCCCGCCAGTACGAAGAGCTCGGCGCCACCGGGGAACTCACTCCCGCGGAAGCCATCCGGGTACTGCAGTACGCCGCCGACGGACGCATCGACCAAGCCACGGCCATCGCCACGCGGCTTGCCGCCTCCGCCCAAGGTCCGCAACCCGAGTGCCTACCCGTTTGGGTCCAAGTGACCAGCTGGTGGGCCAGCATCCCTGCCCCACGGGATGCGGCCTTGCAATGGCTGGACAGCACCGACACCGCCCTCCAGCGTTGGAAGGAGCCCCTAGACCGGCTTCGGCGCCAGCACCATAGTGTGTGCGCACCGCTGGACGTGGCTGACCGAGAGGCATTCATCCCCACCAACCGGCTACCCGGCGATGTCCTCGATCGCACTGTGCGGTCGGCGTCCGCCTCTCCGGCATTCGATGGGCCATCCGTCCAGCAAGCCGACGACGGGATCATCAACGGGGAACGCACCGTCATCAAACTCCAGCGCCGCGCCCACGAGCGCCTGGAGACCGCTCTGCACCTGGAGCAACTCCGCACCGCGACCGGCATCCCGGCCCCGCAGCTCCTCGACTACGGCACCGCCCCTGGCGGCACCTGGTGGGCTGTCCTCGAACGGCTACCCGGAACACACAACGATCACCCGACCTTCGAGCAGCAGCGTGCGCTGGGAAGCATGATGCGCTCGTGGCACTCGCACAGCCCGGCCGCCGGCCTGCGGCTGGACGACCCCGGTGCGCTCGGCGTTTTGCTCGGCTGGACACGTCGCGCCGTCCCCCACGCCTACCCCGCTATCGCCCAACGTCTCAGCGACGCCTGCGAAGCGATGCCAATGACGCCGATCCACGGGGACGTCGCCGTCGGCCATAACGCGCTGTTCGACGGCGACACCCTCACCGGCGTCCTGGACCCCGGCGCCGTCGAACAGGGCCCGCCGATGCTCGACCTGGCCTGGGCGCTTGCCGTAGACCTTCCACACGGCGGGTCGGCCGAACCACTCCTGGAGGGTTACGGCGAAGTCGACCGCGCGGCCCTGCACGCTTTGCTTCCGCTCATGCTGTTGCGCCGTCTCATCGACACCGTCGCCCTGGGACTATCCGACACAGACGGCCAGTGGATAGCCCGTCATCTGCGCGACAACGATCCAGACCTCCTGGCGCTAGTGGCAGAAGAGCTGAGCCTCTAAATCGCCAGGCCCAGCCGCACCGCCCATCGATACGGGATGTAGTTGTCCAGCACGTTGGCCGGCACCGACAACCGGTCACGGAGCTCAGGCTCGTCGTCACGCGCGTAGAACCGGTTCAGTCCGTCGAACAGCGCCAACTCATACCCCGCCGCCAGCACGCCTGGCTCCCACTCGTGATGGCTGGGACGCGAGGTCAAGGGCACCGTCGCCTCGATCACGATCGCCCTGGGGCGCCACACCGCCAGATCCGCCGAGGCCAATACGGACGCCTCAGCCCCCTCGACATCTACCTTCAACAGATCGAACTCGGGCTGCGCATAGTCCGACAGCACCGTCTCCAGCCGCATCACCTCGACGCGCAACTCCTCACACCGCCATCCATCGGCCAAGTGCAACGCCAGCACGTCCCGCTCCAGCGTGCTCAGGCCACCGCCGCCAGTCTTCCCCGGCCCCGGAACGATCCGGAAGAAGCTCGCCAGACCAGGCCGCTCCCCGATCGCCACGTCCAACGTCACATCACCCGGCCGAGCAGCCCGCAACCTCTCGAAGCGTTCGGGCAGCGGCTCAATGTTGACCCCGCGCCATCCAAGCCGATCCACCAAGTTCTTGGTCAGCGACCCCTGAACCGGGTTCCCGGCCCCAACATCCACGAAGAATCCACCGGGCCGGTCGCCGAAAGTACGCACCAACACAACGTCCTCGGCGTTCCCGCCATACGCGACCAGATCACACCCAGGGGGCAAGTTCGGCGCCATGTTGCCAACCCTAATCATGTCGCGCCCCCTCAGCCTCATAACGGATGCCTAGGAGGTGGATCTGAGCGACTCTGCTCACAGCGATGTAGTCAACCGTAGCAATCCACGCTTCCGCGTATACAGATCAGCCCTTCAGCCGCCTTAGCGTCGAGACGATCTGCACAAAGGAAGAATATCCGAAACTTCCTTCATTCAGTCCGAACGCTCCAGGCCTGAGGGCCGTCGTAACGGAATGCGAGCAAAGCACTGACCCTGCGATTTTCGTCGCTTCCTCGGTGCAGACCGGCGCGTTGCGGTACAAAGAATGCCTCAACACCTCGCCCAAAGTCTATTGTACCGGAGGCGGGCCCATTGATCCGGTTGACGCGCCCGGAAATGCGCGCAAGATGGCTTGGTGCAGGCCCTTCCCCTGACCTATCCCAGTCACGCAAATCTGTGTAGTGAACAAGTTTGCCAAGCTCCGTCCCCTCTCCAAGCCACTCGTAATCGAATCTACGGTTGCCAAAGAAGGCTGAACGTTCCCTGGAACGCTCAAGTTTGCGCTGATATTCAGGAATGGCACTGTCCTGCCCTTTAAGCACCCGAAGACAGGTAAGGACATAGTCATAAAAAAGCGCATTGCGATCTTTCTCCGCAGACGCCCATATCTCGACTAGATCGGCCGCACGGTCGACAGAGACTGGAATGAATCGCGCTGCCCAGAGCCACTCCAGGAGACTCGCGAAGTCGCGCGGGTCATCCCTGAGGTTGCTATCAAGAAGCTCCACAGCCTGTCGAATATCTCGCTGGCTCGCATTAAGCCAGCTGCCATGTCGATTTCGGTACGCCCGTGCGAGCCGACGCCTGATTGTCGGCTTATATAGGTCGGGCCGACCCAGTAGGCCGCGCCACCCCTGAAGAAGCGCCTGGTAATCGTCATAAAGCTTGAGGACGCCAAGCTCGGCTTCCTCGGCTGCGAAGGATGCGCGGTCGGCACCGCGAATCTCTCGGGCAGCGTCGATGCTCTCCTCTGCTTCCTCTAGGAGATCACGGTAAACACCCGTCGTTGGCTTGGCCAGGAAGGTCGCGTAAGTCCGCTCGCCCGACAGCTGGTAACCGAACTCGATAACGTCGACGCAAACTCGGGCCAGCGCAATGTGGCCATATTCGCTGGTGTCATCGAGCTCCGATGCCTCGCGGAAGGCGTTACGTGCAGACTCAGCCAAGTAGAGCACCGTGTTTTCTCGTTCAGCCTGACTGACGTCCTGGTCGGGTCGTTGGCGGATCAAGTTGCGCATCTGATTCCGGAAGATCATGCCGCGCATATGATGCAGCAACGCATCCCGTGGGGACAAAGAAATGGCCCTGTCCACGGCAGTGAGGGCACCCGCATAATCGTTATGGTCATAGGAGAGCAACCGTCCCAAATGTCCCCAAAAATGTGGCTCATGAGGGAACGCTTCGGTCAGCTCACGCATTACTTCCAATCGACCTGAACTGGACATGCTTTGCAGAAGTTCCGTGTATGTCCCGTTGCTACGCGGCTCGACTGGGTCGCGGTCATCACGCCGTGTAAAAAGGCGTCCAAGAATTAGGCTTATATCCTCGGGCAGATAACGCCCATAGACGGTACTCGCATGGCTAATTAGTCGCAGGCTCCACGAAGGCAGTCCAGCCCGCCAGTCTTCCCTTGAGGAAAGTCGCTCGGGCATAAGCAACTGTCGAAGGACTTCCTCGGCGATCAAACTGTGCGTCATCCGCCAAGTACCCGGCTCAGTCTCAGATAGCAGATCTAGAAGCTGGGCGCTCACCGACTTAGCCAGCTCGACAGGTGTCGATCTGGACAAATTCAGCAAGGGCGCGAACAGCTCAGCTGGAACCGCGATGCCGCTGAATCGATGCACCAGCGCAGTCAAGATGAGGATCTCACGTTCCTCTTCTCGCAGGCCGTTGAAGAACTGTCTAACGTAGTGGGGGACACCCTCAAAGTCGCTATCAAAAGCTGTCAACGCGTAAAAGAACGGGACATTGGTGGCCAAGCTACCGCCCGTCAGTGCGTACAGGGCGTCTGCTCGCTCCGGCACCATCTCGGCGAATCGTTCCGCCATCAAGACTCGCTCGTTCCGTCGTGTCATGGGGCCAAGCCGCAGGCCTCGCTGACTGGCAGTGCTCCCCCCATGGAACGCCTTCACACCGATTTCTGTGCCAGATTGGCCGTATCCTCGCCCCGTACGCCGGGCACTGATCAGCAGAACAGTTGGGATGCTCCTAGCCCGTAGCATGCCGAAAAGACGATCAAGGACAGATTCAGGAACCAACTCGACAATCAAGAGGACAGGCATACTCGATAGTTGGGCCAGATCGGCCACAGCCTCAGCGAGGACCACGTCATCGGAGACGGTACGCACGACGACAGTTGGATAGGTGTCCTTGATACGCCAAGCGATGCGTCGGGCAACCGTGGTGCCGCCGGCTCCTGGGGCGTGCCCGAGCATAATGCGCAGAGTGTCTCGCTGCTCCAGCGCCTCCGTCACTCGGACCAGCAGGTCGTCAGTGACGCGGCGCGGGACGTCGAGATCGAGGTCAAGCTCGAACCAGGAGATCGGCCTGCCCCGATAGAACGCCCCGATATCTGCATCCGCACTGTCGTCCTTGATGCCCACCTCTGAGTGCAAGAGCTCCGCGGTGTCTCCGAGCCGTGAGACGACTTCATCGGGCACCAGCATCGGGCCGTTTGTCGACGGCAACGTTGGCCGACGCTTAAGATCGCTAGCTACCGAGGTCGAACCAATTGCAGGCAGAAGCGCGCTCGGATCGCAGCGAACCACGTCAGCTGCATAGTCCGCGAGATCCCCGGCATCCGTATCGGAGACAACCACCAACCGTGCCCGGTCATCAAAGACGTCCAAAGCAGTCTCGCCGATGGCAAGTTGTGCACGCCCAGGCGAGCCGAAGCATGTGACGGTCACCGGCTTCGATGTATGCCGGGCAAGTGCTTCGAACGCATCGGTCACGAACCGCAGGTATCTCTTACGCCAAGCCCTGAGGTTCTCGATAGGATTGATGGGATTGGTATCGCTCAGCCCAGCGGCGGCGAGCCATAATGTACTCTTCTTGCCAAGAATCAGGTCCTGACCTGGAAGCCGAAGCCGGTGTGCCCGATTCGTATCTGAACTCGCGTTCGCCCAGCACCCGGCAACGTCCGTCTGGGGATTTATCTCGACGACCAAGTCCCAGCCCAGCCGCACGAACCGGGCGATTGCTTCATCATTGAGGGTACTCGAGTCAACCACTGCAATATTCGCGCTGGTTCCTGACCAGCGCCCGCAGGCCTCAGAAAGTTCCTCGATGGCCTCCACCACATCCACCGTAGCGGCAGGGTTAACACCAAACGTCAGTAGCGGAACATCGCCCGCTGGCGCCTCAATGCCGCGCCCGGCGAGAAACCTCCCGAGGGCGTCACACGCGAGCTGATAGGCCCATGCTCTTATGATCGGGTTAAGTGGGCGAATTGCAAAAAGCAGTGCGTTCCCAGAAAGTGAGAGCAGCTGCGCGTCCTGCCAATCGTCAAGCATGTCGATCTGCCGCGCATATTTTTCACCTGCCTCGGCGATATCGTTTGCTATGTCACATACGCCTGATACTTGCAGTCGCGCAGGGGCATCCATTGTCGGATCGATAAGGAAATCCGCAATAGCTTTTCGCTGCACCTCGGTCATCTCAGCCACTTCTGTGATGACACAGGAGAGCAATAGGTGAACCGGGTCCCGACTAAGTGGAGCCGCCGGAGAATATGCGGATAGATCGATGAGCCGGTACTTGTCAACCTCGGGATGCGGGCCGACTGGTAGGACGATATTGTCTGGGTGCAGGTCGCCGTGCGCCTTGCCGTAAAGTGCGAGGATATGCTGGCCAGCCGAACCGTCCCACGCTCTATCTTTGATCCATGCTGCTGCGTTGGGGGATATGCGTTGGGGTGACGTATGCACCCAGTGGGGGTGATCAGTACCTTCTGATGCAGGAGCGTAGGTAAGTTCTCTAAGGAGGTCGTCGAACGGACCGCCAGCTGTCAGCCGCCCATCGAGGTGCTCAGCCAGGAAATCTGCTGGTGTTTTGTTCACTATGTCGGGAGCGGGATTCCACTCGGCCAGGACGGAGGACGCGACCGAAGCCGCTAGGGTTGGCAGTTGGCGGCCACGCAGGGTCGATAGACCCCGCACATTGCGCATGCTCCCGCCAGCAATCTCCTGGAACATGACCCACCAACCCCCCTTGCTGGTCTTCACCGGGGCGATGGGCTGCTGGACCAGATGGCGCGCCGCAAACGCCTGAGGAGCATCCTCCAGCGCTTGTTGGTGGCGCACCGGTTCTTTGCTGGTCGTCTGGCCCGGCGGACAGACCTTCATAACGACCTTGCGCGTGCCCAGTCGGCCACTCAAAGCGACGGACGCGACCTGGGCGCCGCTTCGTCCAGGGATCAGCCAGCGATCGAAAATGATCTTGGTGTCAAACCTACCCTGCCAGCCGATCAGTGTCTTCGTGACTTCTGGTGGAAGTGCCTGTAGCAACGCCGGGCACAGTTCTGGCTCTTGCTCCCCGGGCGAGTTGGGGGCCGCCGACGGTTCAGACAAGGTTCCCTCCACCAGAGCCACCACCGTGCGGATGTCGGACGCGAGAACAACTTTAGACGGATAGTACGACGCTCGTCCCGGCTATCCAGCGTAGAGGTCCCCTCTCAGCCACAAGGCGTGTGCGGACGGTGAGTCGCGGTCAACACCACTGTCACAGCCTGACGAGGCAGCAGAAGTCGGCAGCCTCGACGCACCGGCATGAAGAGAAGCTACGCCGGCCGCACATGAGCAGACCAGGTCTTATAGGCATGTGCGCTACCGCGTTCCTGACCTGCTCCGGGTCTTGGCTAGGGCTTCAAGAGCTGTTTCGTCGGCGTCTGGGAGGGTGTGTAGGTAGCGCTCGGTGGTGGCGATGGAGGCGTGGCCGAGGCGTTCTTTGACTATCTGGAGGTCGGCGCCGCCGTTGAGGAGCCAGGAGGCGTGGGCGTGGCGTAGGTCGCGCATGGTCGGTCTGAAGTCGAGGCCAGCGGCGGCGATGGCCGGGTACCAAATGTTGCGGCGGAACCAGTCGTTGGGGATGTGGCCGTCCGTCATGCGTGTGCGGAGGGGGCGAGGGTTGTCCTTGCCTTTGGAGCGGCGGCCGGCTCGGTAGAGGGCGAAGGCGCCGCGACAGTAGTCGCAGCGGCATCTGCCGGCGGTGTAGGCGCTGAGGGTGCCGTGGTTGTAGGTACGGCCCTTGTCGTTGGGCTCGGTGCGGCCGAGGGTGGCTGGGTCGGGGATCTCGGTGATGCGGGCGCGGGGCTTGTCTTGGGGCGGCATGTGGAAGAGGAGGTCGTCCTGGGTAAGTCGCGCCGTCCTGATGTGGTCTTCGAGTTTCTCGGCCATCTGGGTGCTGATCTTGAAGCGGCGGTACTCCTTGTCCTTCGGGTAGTCCTTGACCAGGAAATGGCCGCCGTCCGGGTGGAACTTCGGGTTGAGCTCCACGACCGTGCGGCTGACCGTGAGGATGCGGGTTCTGAGGTTGAGGTCCTTGGGACGCAACTCGCTGAGTTCGCCTCAGCGGAGGCCGCTCTCGATCTCGGTTTCGGTGAGGAGACGGAAGGTCCCCTCGGGGAGCGCGTGGTAGATGTCGTCGAACTGCTCGGGCGTGACGATCTTGAGCGGCTTGCGGACGACGGGCGGGGCCTTCACTCCGCGGCAGGGGTGAAGGAACGTGACCTGGTCCTCCAGCGCCGTGGTGAAGATGGCACTGAGGATGATTTTGGTGCAGCGGATGGTCACGGGCGTCATGCCTTGCTTCTTGAGCTTGGCGATCCATGCGCGGACGTGCTCGGGAAGGATATCAACCATCCGCATACGGCCGAACTCCGGCATGATGTGCTTGTAGATGGTGTAGGTGTACCCCGATCGGGTGCTGGCCTCCATTTCGTGGTTCGGGAGCCAGGTGTCCTCGACGTAGTCTTTGAAGCGCTGCCTTCCGCGTGCGGGTTCTCCGGTTCTGCCTTCAGAGACCTTCACTTCGGCGCGTTGCCATGCTTTTTCTGCTTCCTTCTTGCTCGCGTAGGTTCCGGCCGATCTCCGCTGGCCCCGGATGTCGTCGTAGTAGGCCGTGTAGCGAGGCTTGCCGTCCTTGCCCACTCTCTTGCGCGTCTGCCCCATGGGGCTCCCCACCTCCCAGGCTTGATCATCTGACCCTCGTTTGACCCCGGACTATGAATGACAGCGGGATCCTAGCCACCACTCACTGACAACAAGGCAGGCCATCTACCTGGGACTTTACCGCGAAACGTGGTTGATCGCTCGTCCAGGTCTGTGCATGATCATCGGTTCGGGACGAAGAGGTCGTGGGTTCAAATTCCGTCACTTTGACAGTAACGGCCAAGCCAGAGAACTGGTTCCCGTCACCAACGGATCGGCCTTTAATCGTTCGGCTCGTGACCACGCTCACCGGAAGGGGACTAGCCGACTGGAGTTGGTCTCTTGCCGACAGCGAAGATATTCAGACCGGATGACCGTCGGCAGACGGTCCCGTCAGTTGTCACGCTCGGGTGATCGGGCGGCGAAAATCTGGAGATCATGTTCTGATCTGCGGGTCTCGGGATGGGAGTCGCCGAGGACTCCGCGCTGCCAGCGCAGGGTGTCTTGCAGCAGATTTAGCGCTCGTGCCTGGTTGCCGAGAAAGAAGAGGTCCTTAGCGAGGTTGCGAGCTGAGCGCAAGGTGTCGGGGTGTCCGTCACCGAGGATGCTGCGATGGCGCTCCAGTATGTCCTCGTCCAGTTCACGGGCCCGCTGGTAATCGCCCAATCCACGGGTTGCGGCCGCCAAGGCGAAGGCGGCGCCGAGTATCGCACGATGGTCGTCACCGAGCACTCGCCGGTGGGCGAGCGCCTCTTGGCACAGGTCGCGTGCCTGCTGGAATTCACCTAGCTGGGTGAAGGTGAAGGCCAGATTGTTCCCCGTGAAGACAGTGTCGGGATGGCCGGCGCCGAGGACGCGGCGCCGTCGGTCCAGGGTTGTTTGGCCGACTTCGCGGGCCCCCTCCAAGTCGTCCAGCCAGTACAACGCCCTGGCGAGGCCGTGTGCCGCGCGCAAGGTGTCCGGATGCTCAGAGCCACAGGTGCGCGTCCAGCGTTCCATCGCTTGGCCGGCCAGTGTGTGAGCGGCGGAGGCGTGGCCGGATTCGTTCAGGTACTCGATTTGAGTGCCCAGCAGAGTTCGGAAGCCTGTGTCCTCTGCGGCGTGGATCTCGCTCGCGAGGTGCGTGCTGAGGCATTGGACGTGGGGAGTGAGCCCTGCCAAGTCGGGCCACGCCGCCGGGTCTCGGGGATTGCCCTGCTCAACGGTGGCCAGAAGCCGCTGTGCGCCCGTCAAGGTGGTCGGGCGCTCTTCGTCGTCCAGCGTGCTGTGCACGAGTGCCTGCACCAGCCGATGTACGAGCAGAGTGTGGTCTTGGTGTCGCACCAGGCCGAGCCGTGCCGGCATCCGGACCAGCTGCAGCGTTGTGGCAGTATCGCCGAGGCAGACCCCAAATCGGTTCGAGCCGCACGTCAGGGGGAGTGATTCGGGGGCGAGGAAGGCCAGCTTGTCGATCAGCGCCCTGGCGTTCGGATCGATCGCCTGCAGCCGCGCGCGGCCGGTGCCGACCATCGCGGCGAGACCCGGATGGCGTTCCAGTGTGGGGTCGTCGAGACCTGCGGCGACGGGTTGAGAGGACAGGAGGCCGAGGAAGGCGGCGGCGTCCAGACCGGTCTCGGCGAGAAAGCACCCGGCTTGTTCTACCGCGAGCGGGAGATGGCCGAGCGCCTCCGCGACGTGATCCAGGTCTTGGGACGAAAGGGAAGCGTGTGCCTTCAGTAGTTCGAGAGACTCCTCATGGGTGAACTCGGTGACCTCGATGGGCTCGGGCAGTCTACTCAGGGCCACTGCACGTCCAGTGATCAAGAGACGGCCGCCGCTGCGCGGGCGCAGCCGAGCCATGACGGCCTCGTCGTCAGCATTGTCGTAAACGAGCAGCCAGTCGTCACGGTCGGCCAGTAAGGTCCAAAGCTCGGCGAGCATCGCATCCGGCTGTGCTGTGACCGGAACGCCAAGTCGCTGGGCGAGTGCGAGCAGATCTGTCGTGGCAAGCGTTACGCTCTCGGCGTTCACCCACCAGAGCACGCCGTACTCGCGTGTGTAACGGTGCGAGTATTCCAGCGCAAGTTGGGTCTTCCCAACTCCGCCGATGCCCTGCACCGCCACTATGGCGGTCGCTGCGCGATTCAGAGTGCTGGACCGTACCCGGCGATGGATCAGCTCCAGCAGCGACGCCCGGCCTGTGAAGTAGAGATTGCGAGCCGGCAGGTTGGAAATCCTCGCTGGACGCGCGCCACGAAACGATCGTCTTGTCTCCACAGCGACCGCGATCACGACTAGGAGCCCCGTCACCACCCATGTGGCCTGGGCCCACCACCGCGTCTCCACCTTTACCGTGCTGGTAGCGAGGTTGCCCACCAACCCGACCGCGATCGGGACCGTTGCCACCGTCAACGGCGATACCACTCGCCAACTTCGACCGGCCATGCAATCAGGATCGGCTCACGGTCACCGGATTTCAGCATGACGGCCACTGTCGGCCCGGCAGCGCGGACACGTCGCGCCGGCGATGGCGTGGGGGACACGCCAAAAGCAACCCTCGACGTCCTTCCCGTGCCACAACGACGTGTACTACGACTCCAAGGCCATGGTCGGGTTGCGTACGGCTAACTCACCGGCGGCCGGTCAGGGCGTCCGGTCTGTACTCACGGGCCGCCGCGCGTTGTTGCTCGCGGCGGGCCGCTTGCGCTGCACGTCCCGCCTCGGCTTCGCGTTCACGCTCGTGGCGGAGTGCGGCGGCGGTGTCCAGGAGTTCGGCAACCGTGCGCCGGGGACGGTCGTCTCTCGCGGGGTCTGGTTCGCCGCGGAAACGGCGGAGTAGCTCTGTCTGGACCTGGTGCCCCTGGCCCTGGACGACTCGGAGGAGGAGGGCCTTCCCCTCCTTTGGAGGCAGTTCTTCCATCCATTTGGCGAGTCGGCCGGGGTCGTCCTTGGTGTCGGCCAGGGGTGGGCTCGACTGGGCGGCGACTTGGAGGAGGGTGGAGTCGAGGCGGAGGAAGTCGGCGAGAGTGCGCTGTGGGGCGGTCAGGGAACACAGCCCTGCGGGTATCGGTGGTTCGAGTTCGTCGTCCTCGTCCTGGTCGAAGGCATCCTCGTCGCGTTCCCAGGTTCCGTAGGCGGCGAGCCAGGCGAGGTAGAGCGGGCGCAAGTCCCCGGCGGCGAGTTCGGCGCGGACTCCGATGATCGCTGAGAGGGAGTCGTCGGCGCCCTCGATTCAGTCGCCGCCTTCGTCCTCGGTCGTCAGGTCAAGGATGAGGTGCTTTCCGGAGACTTCGGCCGTGACGTAGGGGTCGATGCAGTACCGCTCGGCGGCCTTGAGGGGCAACAGGCTGCGGGGGGGCGGAGCATCACCTGGTGGGTGCCCCAGTTGGTGACGTACAGGTGGGCGTCGTAGTAGCGCCGCATCATCCCACAGAGCGCGGACTTCGGCCTGCTGCTCCTCGTCCAGGGGCTGGTCGACGGCCAGGAACTCGTAGTACTGGTATTCGCTCATCTTCGCTCGTCGTCAGCGGGTCCAGTGTCGGTAGGCGTCGATCCATTCGGCGCCTACCAGGCGTGGCTTTCCAGAATTCCGTTGGCCTGCCGGTGCTTGCCGCGGGTGTAGGTCCCCACGATCTACCAACCGACCGTGCAGTTCGGCGTCGCTCTGCCCCCGTCACGCTCGTCAGAGTAGTGAGGCCGCGTGGACTATGTGAGCTTTCACGGGTGACGAAGCGCTGGCGGCGCCGCGCCCGCCCGTGCGCCAACCCTGCACCCCGGCAGCTCGGACAGTTCGGCACCCCCCGAGGATCATCCGGGACCAGTCCGCGTGCAGGACGGAGGTCGGCGTCCCGATGCTGCTCGTTGCTCTCTCCGGTGAGCGGCCTCCCATTCCTTAATCACCTTGGCGCTCTCGATGCGGCGGCCTCGTGGCGGTCCGGCTCGTCGGGTGGGACGCGCAGGTTACATATCTGTTTCACCTGCACTAGATATGAGGCATATGCGCAAATATGGCAAATTACAACCGCTTGCCATCCGCGCGGAATTTCTTGACAAGAATTCACTTGCGCTGCAAGAGTTGCTTATCGACAGGGGGTCTTGGTTCGACAATTGCATGGAGGCAGCACATGGGACAGCAGCGTCGGGGGTCCACGGCAGGTCTGAAGCGGAAGCTGGCCGTCGTGGGGGCCGTGGCCGTCATGGGCGTCGTCGGCAACGCGGCGACGGCGGAGGCGGCGACGCCCGCCGACCTCCCGGTACCGGGCAAGGCCAACGTCGACTTCTCGACCCATTCCAAGGCCCAAGGCGCCAGGGTCATCCACTGCGAGATCCGGTTCATCGGTGCCCACGGCGGCATCCCGCACAAGTCCGGTCACGTGCACGGCACCGTCAACGTCCGCACGGGCGTGACGTGCACCCAGCCGCTCCGGATGATCCGCGGGAAGGTCGGCCTCTTCAGCAACCACGGCAGCAAGATCAAGGCGTTCGGCAGCACCGGGGCGCGCACGGCCAAGGGCAACGCGGCGCTCGTCTGCAGGACCGGCAGGTACCACGGCGAAGCGGTCGCCACCCTCTACGCGCCCCCCGGGTACTCCCCTAGGGTCGCCACGGTCGGGAAGAAGACCCCGACGGTCTCCATCCGCTGCTGACCCGAATCACCGGTTGACCTCGTCGCTGTCCGCCCACACCGGGTCGGTCACCTCGACCGGGAGGGCCTCCAAGCGCTCGTCCGCCAATATCTCGGCGATGAGCGCCGCGGTCCCTCCGAGGTAGGTGGAGTCCAGGTCCGTTTCCGTCGTGACGCACCATGCCCGGTCATCGGGCCAGAACAGGTTGGGCGACTGCGGGAAGAGCGGCATCGCGAGGTCCCCGGCGGCGTCAAGAGGGCCCTCGAGCAGGAGATATGCGCGTTCCGGCAACTCCACTCGAGGGCCTTCGGCGATCTCTGGCGGGAATTCCGGCGCAAGGACGTCGGGCTCCCCGTCGTCACCCGCGTCCGCCGTGAACGTGACGGCCGCCCCCTCCGGCGCCGGTCCGTACACGTCCGATACGCAGAACCAGCAGCGGTCGGACGATCTGGTGTGCCTGGCGAGGACGTCGCACAGCGCTGCCAAAAGTGCCGGAGGCAGCGTCCCCGGGTCGGGCTCCTCCGCCCATGGTCGTACGGTGTCCGAGCGCGGTACGGGGCCGGCCAGCGCCTGGAACTGCACCCTTGGGTGCACCGCCCCGCCCGACCACGCGGCCACGCGCGCCCACGTCACGGGGCTCCCGTCGGCCGCGTAGGCCGGGTGCAGGATCCGGGCGTACGCCTCGAAGCCGCGGGGCACCAGACCACCCACCCCGGATCCGAACGGCCCTACACCCGCGACCACCCAATCGGCCGGCCCCACATCACCGCATGGAGAAAGCCGTGAACGCCGAGCCATCACCCGACCTCCGATCAAGCATCCACCCGCCCCCGTCCTCGCACAGTACCCATGCGCACGCAGCTCCTCCAGCAACGACGCCACGGCGTCCGGCAGCGGGCGAAGCGAGGAGTTCCGGGAGGGGATAACCGAGTTGGACGGGCTGCGGGAGGCCGAGGGGATCGGCTGTCCCGGCTGGTCGTCACTCGGAAGGCGGGTGGAGACGTCCTGGAACAGACGGCCCGCCGTTGAGGAGCCCGTGGAGTGGAGCCAGATTGGATGGGCCTGTGGAGAGCCGGGCGCCGGGTGTCCTGTGGCAGTGCATATCCGAACTGCCGGACTACTTGCGGTCTATAGGGCGAAGAAGTTGTTGGTCTCTTATTTCGCCACTTTCGACTGAGCTCATCGACCCGCCCCTCGTCTGAGGAGGCTGACCTTGGGTGGGGCAATGATCTGCAAGGCGGCGTCGACTCTTTGCCGTTCCGCTACCAGCTGATTACCTTCTGTCGTACGCTGGAGGTGTGACCAACCGGCCAGCTCCCGATCAGTTCTTTGATGTCGACATGCACAGGGCCATGTGGCCTATGGGGTCGGAGAAGATTGAACTCTTCTCCGGGCATCCTCTGTTCTACGGATCGTTCGATCAGGGCGACGCCGAGGCGGCCGAGCGCGCGTTCCCAGGTCGTCGAGCCACGATCGAGCCCTGGTACGGCACACGCGGCAACCTCATTCTGCACGCCTCCACCTGCACCCCGGATACGTGCTCAGAGTGGCCCGCCGACGGGGTCTGACCCTCGGCGGCGTCCGGCCCCGGGCCGAGCATCGAGCGACGGTGTTCTTTCACTGCGCGAGGGCTGGCCACGGCTGCCCGCCAGACCCTCGGAACGTTGATCGTCCTGGGCGGCATAGTCGTGCTCATGGCGGGGTGCCCGATCACGCCGCAGGTGGTCGGGTGGCAGGGGACTTCGGCGACCGCGAGCCTGTCCTCGTGCATGTGCTGCTGCCGTCTGATGCGGCCGTCTTCGACGGTGAGGGGTCGCGCGAAGCGATCGCCGGTGTCCCCCATGCGTTGTGTGCTCGTACGGACCAGGACGTCATCGGGCCGTCGATCAAACGTCCTCGATCGGTACGTAGCCTCCGACTGGTAGGCAGTGCTCGCCGGATGTGCGGAAGTGGTCGGGGATATCGCGCGCGGCTTCACGAGTTGTTCGGCCAGACCGTGATCCGGGCCTACGCCGTCTACGAGTAAGGACGTCGGGCCGAGGCTCTTCAGCCCAGACGGCTCGTGATTGCCGCGTCAGAGAATCACGAGCCGTCCCGACGCTGGTGGACGGGCGGGTTGAAGCGGGACGGGGTGGCGGTGCCCCAGCGGAGGGGTATTGCGGCAGCTATTTCGATGGCCTCGGTCAGGGTGAATTCGACCAGTCGTTCGGCGCCCGGTATCGCGGTGGCATTCCAGTCGGTGCGGGCGGTGCCGGTCAGGTGCAGGACGGCGCCCGTGCGCCAGTCGGGGAGCAGCAGGCCGGCATGCGGGTTCACCTCCAGATTTCCCAGGGTGTTGAACATGGCGTTGCCGACGTAGTCGGGCCAGCGCAGCACCGTCGGTGACACCACTTCGATGAATCCCGGGTTGCCGCCGCGGTGGGAGGCGTCGGCGTCGCCTTCGCGGTCGGAAGTGGCGATGAAGAATGTGTCGGCGCCGGTGACCCATCGCTGCTGGTGTCCGGTGAGGGCGGCCGAATGTTGGGGGCGGCCCGGGGCGGCGGCCGGCTCCCACTGGTATTCGCGTTTCTGGATGTACTTGGGGCAGTTCGAGTAGACCTGGTCGAGCTTGACGTGCAGGCCGCGCTCGGTGGGGACGGCGTGTCCGTTCAGTCGCATTCGGCGGTGCCGGGACGGCTCGATGGCGAGCATGCCGACCGGCGCGGGGGTTTCCAGCCGGTCGTGGAGCGGGTCGCCAGGAGCGGGACGGGCGTCGATGGTGAGCG
This sequence comes from Actinomadura sp. GTD37, assembly GCF_041951365.1. Classification (NCBI taxonomy): domain Bacteria; kingdom Bacillati; phylum Actinomycetota; class Actinomycetes; order Streptosporangiales; family Thermomonosporaceae; genus Actinomadura; species Actinomadura sp. GTD37. Next base: position 579,240 of record NZ_JBGNUS010000001.1, on the reverse strand, counting down.
TGCCGGCGTCCTCGGCGTGCAGGAAGCCGGGTTGCCCGGTGAGCAGCGTCGCCCATGGTCGTCCGCCGGTGTCGGCGGCGCCGAGCACCAGCATCGGCTGCTGGAGGAGGAATGTGCGCGCCACCTCGGGGATCTCCGTGCGGATGGCGCGGGCGGAGAATCCGCCCTGGTCGAGCAGACCGGCACGCCGCTGGGCGGCTCGTTCGCCCTCGTGGTAGACGTCGACCGCCACAGCGGCCTCCTTCCGGGTTAGAAGAAACCGCAGGTAGGGGCGGCCCCGCTGGGCGCGGGGGCGGTGTCGGCGCCGGTGGGCGCGTAGATCTCCAGGCGAGTCCCGTCGGGGTCGGTGAAGAAGATCCCGCCGGACGAGACGCCTTCGCCGTGCGGGACGACTCCGTCGTGGACGAGCTCGGCGCCGAGTTCGCGCAGCACCTGCTCGGCGGACTTCACCTCGTCGATCGTTTCGACCTGGAATGACAGGTGGTGCAGGCCCGCCGAACGGGTCGCGAACGTGGTGTCGCTCTGCTGCCACAGGGTCAGCAGCAGTTGGCCGTCCCGTCCGAGGAAGGCCCAGCGGCGGCCGGGGTCCTTGCCTTCGGCCTGGACGTCGAGTCCGAAGACGCGCAGGTAGAAGGGCAGTGACCGGTCCAGGTCGGTCACGTTCAGCCCGACGTGTCCCGTTCGCAGGGCCTTGATGGCGGCCGTCTCCATGATCTTCCTCGCAAACCCCCGGGCTGTCCCGCCCAGGATCAACTAACTGGTAATCGGACGATAGACGGTTAGTACGTGATCGTCAACCGGCTAAGTCGCGATAGACGGGTAGAATCCGTGGCGTGCAGCATGAGCATGGTTTGCAGCAGCAGGAGAGCGCGGACCCTCGGCCGCTGGTCGGCGAGCCGCTCTGCCTGGACCTGGTCAACACACGGTGGGTGGACGATCGCGTCCAGCACGACCTGCTCGAATCCACCGGCGGCCTGGCCGTCTGGCTGCGTTCGGCGAGGCTGGACGATCGGGCCGCGGCCGATCGGTCGACGCTCGACGCCACGGTGGAGACGCGGGAGGTTCTCCTGGCGCTCCTCGACCAGGGTCCGTCCGCGGAAACGGTGGACGCGTTCAACCGCGTTCTCGACCGCGGAGCACTGCACTACCGGCTCGGGCCGAGCGGCAGGGAGGAGCATCCGCGGACCGATGATCCCGCGTGGCTGCCGTCCTGGCTGGCCGCCGCCGACTACCTCCGGCTCATGATCGACGGGCCCGCGCGCGTCAAACCCTGCGCGCACCCCGACTGCGTGCTGCACTTCTTCGACACGACCAAGAGCGGCACCCGCCGCTGGTGCTCGATGGCCGTCTGCGGCAACCGCGCCAAGGCCGCCCGCCACTACGTGCGCGCGAAGACCGGACGCTGATCCGCGGGACGGCGGTGTCCAGCCCAACCCGGCCCTGCCCGGCCCGTCAGGGTGATGTCGAGAACGCCGCGGCCGCTCCGATCTACTGCCGAGGGCGCCGCCGGCTTCGGCCGGTCGCACCCCTGGAGGCACTCGAATCCGAAGGAACTGACATGTCACACAACATCGAGACCGTCAACAGGTACCTGGACGGGTTTCGGAAGAACGACCACGCGCAGATTCTGGGCTGCCTGACCGATGACATCGAGTGGACCGTCTTCGGCGGGTTCCACCTGACCGGCAAGGACGCCTACGACAAGGCCATCGACGGGCCGCCCGAGTTCGTCAACCCTCCGCACCTGGAGGTCGTTCGGATGGTCGAGCAGAACGACGTCGTCATGGCGGAGATGACCGGGACGGTGCGGCGGGCCGCGGGCGGTGAGATGCGCATGTCGATGGCGGAGGTGTTCGTCATGCGGGACGGCAAGATCGCCGAGCGCCGTGCATGGGTGGTCGAGTTGAAGGAGAACGACTACCGCTAAGCGGAACTGCGGGCAGGGCGGCTCGGTCGAGAGGGCGGACCGTCCTGTCCGCAGGTGCCAGAAGCCCATTGGGTGGTCCGGTCAAAGGGGTTAGAGAGTGACGGTCCAGGTTAGGGCCAGGGTCGCGGTGGCTGCGATCAGCCAAGTCGTGTAGTCGCCTATGCTGCCGCTGTGGACGGTTTTCAGTGCGATTATGGACGGGCGAGCGCAAATACGTAGGGGCCCTTTGACGCGCAGTGGTAGGCGTTGCCACCATAGGCCGGTTGCGGCTGCCAGGAATGCGCCCACGAGAGAGATCAGGCCGTAGAACCAGTCACGCAGAGAAATGGTGTGTTCGGGGAGGGAGATCGAGGGTGGGGTGATTCCCTCGGTCACCAGGCGGGCGTGAGCGGCATGGTCGTGGAGTTCCGCAGCCGCCTTTATCGCATGGGCGGGGAGATCTGGGACGAAGGCGAGGAAGTAGGCGAGCAGAGTCAGTAGCAGCGGGGCGGTCAGGGGCCAGAGGCGATGGCGGCCGCTGAGGCGGTGGGGTTTCGTCTCTTGGCTGGTCAGTGACGGGTCGTGAGCGGGGCCCCAGCCTAGGAAGATGCGGGCTATCGCGCGGAGGGTCGCGCCGGCGCTCAAGGCTACGCATAGCGCCAGGAGGGGAGCCGTCCAGGCGTAGCCGGTGGTCGTCAGCGCGTCGTAGACGAGGGTCAGGGAGATGAACGGGCCGAAGCCGGGCGGGGCGGCCAGGCCGACCGCGCACAGGGCCAGCAGAAGGGCTAGAAGGGCGTGGCCGGTGCGGCCCTTGCCGTGCAGGACCATTTCGTCGGACGAGCCCAAACGGACGATCAGCATCCCCAGGCACAGCATCAGTGCGCCTCTCAGGAGGCCGGCGGTGACGATGTACATGATCGAGCCGGCCAAGCCGGTGTCCGTCAGGGTCGCCAGACCGGCCAGTACTATGCCGCCGTTGCTCACCGTCATGAATGCCAATTGGCGTTTCAAGTCTGCTTCCAGGAAGCACATGACCGCACCCAGGAGCGCGCTCAGCAATGCCAGGGCCAGGAGCGCGTGGCGTACGGCGTCGCCGGTGCCGAGTGTCGGGGCGAAGACGGTGGCGTGGACACGGGAGTAGACGTCGAAGGCCAGGTCGCTCATGACCGCGGTGAAGATGGCGGCCGCGGGGGCGGTCGCCACGGTGTAGGCGTCCGTCAGCCAGAAATGGAATGGCGCGGTTCCGGCTTTGACCAGGAAGCCTACGGTCACCAAGGTCAGCGCCAGGACCAGCAGGCCCGGTGGGTGGTCTTGGGCAAGGGCGGCGCCGATACCGACCAGGTTGAGGTTGCCTGTGCGGCCGTAGAGGACGCCTATGCCCATGAGGAGGGTCAGGGTTCCGATGGTGTTCAGCACCGCGAAGTCCAATGCTCCTTGCAGGACTTCCGGGCGCCTTACGTGGTAGCCGCTCAGGGCGTAGGCGGCGACGCTCATCAACTCCAGGAACACGAAGATGTTGAAGAGGTCGCCGGACAGGACGAAGCCCACCATGCCGGCGAGGAAGGCCAGCATGAGCGAGTAGAAGAGGTGGCGGATGCTCTCGAAATGGCCCCACGAGAACACCAGGGCCGCCAGCACCGTGACCGAGGCCAACGTCGCCTCGGCGGCGGCCAAGGGGTCGACTACGAAGCCGATCCCCCACGGAAAGCCGTCCTGTACGGGGTGCCAGTCGCCGAACCAGTAGACGATCGTCCGGTCGCTCGCGCGGAGGGTGAGGGTCAAGGACATGGCGGTGACCGCGGCGGCGCAGGCGATGGCGAGGACGTCCGGGACCAGGCGGGGAACGTGCTGGCCCACCGCGGCCAGCAGCGCGGCGCAGACCAGTGGCAGCGCGATGGTCAGCGGGACGAGCTGGTTCATCCGCGCGTGGGGCGCATCTGCTCGGGGTCCACCGTCCCGGCGTGGCGGTGGGCCTGGAGGGCGAGCGACAGGACGAGGGCCAGGACGACGACGCTGACCACGATGTCGGTGAGGGTCAGGGCCTGGACGACCGGGTCGGTCAGCGGGGTCCCCGGCGGCTGGCCCTGGGTGACCGGCGGGGACGCGTCGCGGCGGTAGCCGATGGCGAGCAGGAGCAGGTAGGTGGACGACTGCATGATGTTCAGGCAGACCCCGAGGTGGATGTAGCTGCGGCTGGCCGCCACCCCGTACAGGCCGGCGACGAACAGCACCCCGGCCACCGCGTACGGGTAGTAGGTCACGGCTGCGCGTACTCCTCGATGAACTCGCGGTAGATCAGCACGAAGGCGGCGGTGACCTCGATGCCGGAGGCCCAGTTCAGGGCGGCGATCGTACCGGTGGAGGCGAGCGTCCCGGTCGAGCCGAGCGGGAGGGTGTTCGCCAGGAAGGCGGCGCCGGCGGTCAGGCCCAGGAAGCCCACCGCGACGTAGGCGGCGGCGCCGAGGCCCTCGGACGCGTCGAGCATCGTGGCCGGCGCCAGGCGGTGGAAGGGCCGGTGCCCGCCGGCGATCCACAGCATCAGCGCGCCGCCGGACGCGATCACGCCGCCCTGGAACCCCCCGCCGGGCGTGATGTAGCCGAAGGTGATCACCCAGAGGCCGAACAGCAGCAGCACCGGCGCCAGCGTGCCGCCCACGGTGCGGACGGCGTCCGAGGCCGCGATGTCGCGCGGCCGCTTCCCGGCGGCGTCCCGGCTGGACCGCAGCAGGAGGACGAGGCCCATCACCGCGGTGAAGAGGATGAACTCCTCGATCATCGTGTCCAGGCCGCGGTAGTCGAACATCACGGCGGTGATGTAGTTGGTGATGTGGCGCTGTCCCTGGGCGTTCTGGTTGATGAGACGGCCGTACTCGCCGATTCGGGCACCGAAGTCGGGAAGGTCGGCATATCCCCGGACGAGGACGGCGAGGATGGCCGCCAGCGGGGGCAGCACCAGCGCCCGCCGCCACCGTTCGCTCATCCCCTTCCACCGCCGCGGGTGACGTAGATGACGGGCAGCAGCACCATCGGGACGGCGATCGAGGACACCGCGACCTCCGCGATCGCCACGTCCGGGGCCATCAGCGTCGCGAACGCGATGACGAGCGCCAGCCCGAACAGGCTGTAGACGACGACCTGGCGGAGCGGGTCGCGCACCAGGACCGTCCCCACCGCCAGGACGCCGACCAGGGTGAGCGCGATCGCTTGCAGGACGGTCGTGAGCGTCGCCGTCATCAGTCCGCTCCCTCCCCTCTGTCGCCGTGGAGCGCGCGGCGCGCCGACCGTCCGACCGCGTGGGTGACCACGGGGCTGAGCAGGAGGAGCACCGCCGTCGCCGTGACCACCTCGACCGTGCCGGACACCGACCCGGCGCCGCCGGTCAGCACCACGGACGTGCCGATGAGCGCGGGTCCGACGGCGCCGGCCGCCGCGGTGAAGTGCAGCCGGTCGAAGACGTCGCGCATCCACCAGACGCCGACGCAGCAGAGGAGCTGCGCGGCGACCCCGGCCCAGAGCAGCACCTGCGCGGCCAGTTCCGCCGCGCTCACGGCGGCCGGTCCAGGAAGCGGGCGAAGATCAGTCCGCTGACGACGACGCAGACCGCGGTGATCAGGGCGAGGGACGCGAAGGACGACTGCCGCAGCCCGGTGGACAGGCAGACGAGCACCAGCGTCGTCTGCGTCCCCGCCGCCTGGAGCGCGGCGACGCCGTCCAACGTCCTTGCGCGAATGCCCACGACGAGCAGCGGCAGCCAGCCGGCGAGGAGGGCGACCGCCGCCATCAGGAACAGGGGACGGGTCACGACGGACGCTCCGATGACCGGTGCGGGCGGAGGTCGTGGATCAGCCGCCGTCCGGAATCGGGCGAGATGTCGAGCACGTAGCTGTTCGGGGACCAGGTCGCGATCAGCGTCGTCCATGCGCGGCGACCGGCCGGCTCAGGTCCTCGGCCGGACGCGCCGGCGTCGTGAAGGAAGGTGCCCGCTTCGCGTCGTCCCGTGGCGACGCACGTGGCCAGGACGCGGACGACGATGCCGAAGTCGGTGAGCACCGCCAGCGTGGCCGGGCCGAGTTCGCGGCACCAGCGCCACCGTCCCCGGACGTCCAGCAGCCCTTGCGCGACGACCAGTTCGGCGCCGACCGCGGCGATGAACGCCATGGCGGCGCCCCAGACGCCGATCAGCCAGGACCAGTCGCCGACGAACAGCATCCAGAGTGCGAACAGCGGCGGCCACCATCGCGCCACCCGGAGCATGCGGGCCGGGACCGTTCCGCTCGCCATACCGCGCCCTCCTGAACCACGCGGCCTGTGGAGGCCGTGTCTCCCCCTCCCCATGCCGTCCAGCTATGCCCGATCAAGCTCTCGGTAATCACTTGACTGGACGTCCGCCGGTGGGCGCGGCTCCCAGCGGCTTGGTTGGCGGGGATTTGGGCGGGTAAAGGCGTCCCTTGATGTGCCCGTGGGTGCTTGTTCGCCGGTTCCAGGTGAAGAGCACCGGCGGTACCCCTAGGCTTTTCGGTCACGTTGCAATCCGTTTGGAGGCCGGCCGTGGACATCATCAGCCGGGAGGAGTGGGGCGCCCGCGCACCCCGGTCCCGCTCGACGGTCACCTGGAAGGACCGCACGGAGTTCATCGTCCACTACTCCGAAGGCCCCACCACGCAGTCGGTGCGGTCCATTCAGGACTTTCACATGGACGGGAACGGCTGGTCCGATATCGGCTACAACTTCCTGGTCGACGTCCAGGGCCGGATCTACGAGGGACGCGGCTGGCTGACGGTGGGCGCGCACGCGCCGGACCACAACGCGTCCGGGATCGGCGTCTGCATGATCGGGCGGAACGGCGACGCGACCACGGCGGCCACGCGGTCCATCCGGGCGGTGTACGACGAGGCGGTGCGGCGCACGGGCCGGAACCTGGCGAAGCTGGGGCATCGGGACGTGTACGCCACGAGTTGTCCTGGCGACCAGCTGTACGCGTGGGTGCGGGCCGGTATGCCCGCCGAGATCGAGGAGGACGATATGCCGGATTATGTGTCGGTCGGGATGACCGAGGGCCAGGACCTCCCGTCCGGCGAGTGGGTCACGGTCAACTGGGGCAAGGAGTACTCCGATTCGGCGCACCACCACTGGGACGAGGGTGGTTCGTCGCTGATCGTCGGCTCTGCCCGCTACGCGCTCACCACGAATGTCCGGATCGAGGGGCTGCCGCCGGGCACCGAGCTGCAGGCGCGCGTGATCGAGCGCGCGGACTCGGGCGGCAATGTCGAGAACGGCCCGATCGCCGAGTACACCGCCAGCAAGGGTGCGACGTTCCTGCACTACAACGTCGCGGCGGACACGGTGCGCAAGGGCTACCGGGTGCGGTTCCAGGTCGTCCAGTACGGCTCCGGGACGGGCCGGATCACGGACGGCAGCGCCAAGGGTTTCGTCTGGTCCACCTGACCGGCCGCCCGGCGGCAAGACCGGTCGAAGGGCCGTCCGGCGCGGCGCGGAGGCCGGTGATTTCGCCGATGCGGGCGTGGATCCGAGGGGTCACAGTTCAGGGCGTTGGTTCTCCCCACCCCTGGAGGCTTCATGAAACGGATCCTCGGATCGCTCGTGGCGCTGTGCGCGGCGGTCGCGACGTTCGGGCTCGGCCTGGCGCCGGCGAACGCGGCGGGCCCGCGGCCCGTGGTCTTCGTGCACGGGTACACGGGCAACGCGTCCAACTGGGCGACGGCCATGTCCGTCTTCCGTGCCGCCGGTTACGGCAGTGATCAGTTGTTCGCGTACGAGTACAACTCCTACGGCGACAACAAGCAGAACGCGGCCGGCCTCGCGTCCTACGTGAACCAGGTGAAGTCGCGGACCGGCGCGTCGCAGGTCGACATCGTCAACCACTCCATGGGCGGGCTGGTCAGCCAGTACTACCTGAAGGTCCTGAACGGCAACGGAAACGTGGCGCACCTCGCGTCGGTCGCGGGCGCCAACCACGGGACGACCTTCGCCAGCGCGTGCACCGTCTACGAGACGTGCCGCCAGATGCTCCCCGGCTCGTCCTTCATCCAGCAGATCACCGCGGGCGACGAGACGCCGGGCGCCACCCAGTACGCCACGTGGTACTCGCCCTGCGACGGCGTCATCCTCCCCTACACCAGCACCGTTCTGAACGGTGCGAACAACCACTACGTGGCCTGCCAGACGCACATCGGGTACCTCGCGGACACGGTGACGCTCGGCGCCATCGCCCAGTTCACGAAGAGCTAACGCCCCCGCCAAGCACATCGGGTGGGACGTCCTCCAGGCGTCCCACCCCTTGTGCGTTCCACCGGCTCGCTTACGTTTGGGCCGATTGCTCTGGGTGCAGACTGGGGGAGGTACGGGGCGGTCCTCGGGGGAGGCGGGCTTGTGCGCGGGTTTGCGGGTTTTTCGATGGCCGGGGCGGTGCTGTGCCTTGGCCTGCTGGCCGCGTGTGGCGGGTCGTCCGGCGGCGGCGGCGGGTACGGCGGGGGCGGGACGCCGTCCGCCAGCGCGTCCGCCACCAAGAGCGCGTCCGCGGTGAGCGGGAAGGTGATCGTGCTCGATCCCGGTCACAACGGCGGCAACGCGGCGCATCCGGAGGAGATCAACAAGCGGGTCTTCATCGGAAACGGTTACAAGCCGTGCAACACGACCGGCACGAGCACGCCCGAGGGTTACAGCGAGCACGCCTTCACCTGGGACGTGGCGAACCGGCTCGCGAAGGTGCTGCGGGCCGAGGGCGCCAAGGTGTCGTTGACGCGGGAGAACGACACCGGCGTCGGGCCGTGCGTCACGGAGCGGGCGGCCACCGCCAACAGGGCGCGCGCGGACGCGACGCTGTCGATCCACGCGGACGGCGCCGCCGCGTCCGGGCACGGGTTCCATGTGATCGTGCCGAAGCCCGTCGGCAAGAACACCAACATCGTGGACGAGTCAGACCGGCTCGGGGTCGACATCCGCGACGCCTTCCACGCGGGGACGGGCATGCCCTTCGCCACCTACATCGGCAAGGACGGCCTCGACCAGCGCGACGACCTGGGCGGGCTGAACATGTCCACGGTGCCGGCCGCGTTCATCGAGTGCGGCAACATGTCGAATCCGGGGGACGCCGCCAAGATGTCGGACGCGTCGTTCCGGCAGCGCATGGCCGACTCCATGGCGCAGGGGTTCGAGAAGTACTTCCAGTAATCGACCTGTTTGCCGTCCGCTGAGGTTACGGGCGGTTCGTCCGGCTACATGCGTAGCGACCAGGACACCGGCCGAACGGGGACGGACGATGAGCAAGGCACGCAAACGCGGGCGGAGCACGCCGCTCAACTGGGAACTGCTGCTCGGGCTGGTCGCGTCCGCTTTCATCCTCTACGTGTGGGTGTGGGCGGCGACGCAGGGCGGACCACCCTGGTAGCACGCCATCCCCGGCGATTGCTTCGCCGGGCCGCGCGCCGCCCGTACCGGTGTGCCCTCAGCGGGTCAGCAGGGCCCGCAGCGACTTCGCGATCTCGGCGGGCGCCTCCTCGGCCATGAAGTGGCCGCAGGTCACGGTGCCGTGGTCCAGGTCGGACGCCCAGGCGCGCCAGAGGGCGACGGCGTCGTAGCCGAGGGCGGCGCCCCAGTCCTGCTGGAGGACGGCGACGGGCATCCGCAGCCGGTTGCCCGCGCCGCGGTCGGCCGTGTCGTGCTCGACGTCGACGCCGGCGGACGCGCGGTAGTCGGCGACGATCGACGGGATCGCGTCGCGGCACGCCGACAGGTAGGCGGCGCGGACGCCGGGCGGGATCGCGGACGGGTCGTTCGCCCACAGGTCGAGGAAGTGGCCGAAGAACGCGTCCGAGGCCCCGGCGATCAACTGCTCGGGCAGGCCGGGCGGCTGGGCCATCAGGTAGAGGTGGAAGCCGACGGCGGCGGTCGCGCCGTGCATGACGTCCCACATGTCCAGGGTGGGCAGGACGTCGAGGCAGGCCAGGTGGGTGATGGTGTCGGGGTGGTCGAGACCGGCGCGGAAGGCGACGAGAGCGCCGCGGTCATGGCCGGCCAGGGCGAACCGTTCGTGGCCGAGCGCGCGCGCCAAGGCGACTATGTCCGCGGCCATGGTGCGCTTGGAGTAGTCGCCGTCCGGCTTGTCGCTGGCTCCATATCCACGGAGGTCAGGGCAGATGACGGTGTGGTCGGCGGCCAGGTCCACGGCGACGTGCCGCCACATCAGGTGGGTCTGCGGGAAGCCGTGCAGGAGGACGATCGGCGGGCCGGAGCCTCCGATCGCCACGTTGAGGGAAACGCCCTCGGCGACGGAGACGCGCTTGTAGTCGAATCCAGTGATGGTTGGCATGGCTTCAGGTTGCCGCTCGTGAATGAGCATCCGATGAGCAGCCGGGCAGCGCGCTATACCGTGGCTGGGGTGGACGTCCTGTTCGGGGTGCTGGGGCCGGTGACGGCCTGGGACGGCTCCGGGAACCCGATCGCCTTGAAGGGGCCCCGGCATCGCGCCGTCCTCGCCCGGCTGATCATCGCGCGTGGACGGGTCGTCCCGGTGTCCCTGCTGGTGGACGATCTGTGGGTCGCTCCCCCTTCGGACGGTGTCGGGGCGGTACGCACCTTCGTGGCGGCGCTGCGGCGCGTCCTGGAGCCTGATCGTCCGCCCAGGACACCGCCCCGGCTGCTGGTCACCGAGGGGCCGGGGTACGCGCTCCGGCCCGGCCCGGACGGGGTGGACGCCTGGCGTTTCGAGGAGGCCGTGACCGCGTCCCGTCCCGCGTCGGAGCTGCTCACGACGCTGGACGAGGCGCTCGGCCGGTGGCGCGGGCCCGCCTACGCCGACGTCGCGGACGAGCCGTGGGCGCGCGCGGAACGGTCCCGGCTGGCGGAGCTGCGGCTCCGCGCGATCGAGCGGCGGGCGGAGGCGCGGCTGACGCTGGGCCGGGCCGCCGACGCGGTGCCGGACCTGGACGCGCACGTCGCCGAGCATCCGTGGCGCGAGGACGCGTGGCGCCTGCTCGCGCTCGCCCTCTACCGGACCGGCCGCCAGGGGGACGCACTGGCAGTCCTTCGCCGAGCACGGGGTCTCCTCGTAGAGCAACTGGGGGTCGACCCAGGGCCGGAACTGCGTGGCCTAGAGGAGGACATCCTCCGCCAGGCCGACCACCTGGATCCGACGTCGCGGTTGTGGGCTCGCGCTGCCGAAACCTACGACCGCACCGTGGCGACGGGGGCGCGGTCCCGGTTGGAGTCGACGGTCGGCATCCTGCGCAACCTCGCGATGACCGGCGGCGGTGGCCTGGAGGCGGCGCGCGAGCAGCGCGTGCCGGCGATCCTCGCGGCCGAGGAGCTGGGCGACGCGGAGCTGACCGCGCGGGTGATCGGCGCGTACGACGTCCCGGCGATCTGGACCAGGTCGGACGACCCGGCGCAGGCGGCCCAGGTCGTCGCGGCGGCCGAGCGCACGCTCGCCGCCCTGCCCGCCGCCGGGCACGAGGCCGCGCGGGGCCGGCTGCTCGCGACGATCGCCGTGGAGTCGCGCGGCACCGGCACGCGGCGGGCCCTTGAGGCGGCTCGGGAGGCGGAGGCGGTCGCCCGCGCCCTGGACGATCCGGCGCTGCTCGCGTTCGCGCTGAACGGCGCGTTCATGCAGTCCTTCGAGCGGGCCGGGCTGGCGGCGCGGCGCGACGGGATCGGCGCTGAGCTGGTCGAACTGTCCGCCCGGCACGACCTGGCGAGCCATGCGGTGCTCGGTCGCCTGATCCGGTTGCAGGCGCGCAGCGCGCTCGCCGATTTCGGCGGGGCCGACGAGCACGCGGCCGCCGCCGACCGGCTGGCCGAACGTCACGAACGTCCGCTCGTGGGCGTCTTCACCGCGTGGTACCGCGCGCTGCGGCTCGCGGCGTCCGGTGCCCGGACGACCGAGGCGGAGGCCGCCTACCTGGCCGCGGCCGAGCGCATGCGGGGGTCCGGCATGCCGGGCCTGGCGGACGGGCTGCCGTCGCTCGCGCTGCTCTGCCTGCGCGTCCAGCACGGGCGGCCGGCGCAGGCCGACTTGTCCGGCTGGGGGCCTTATGAGCCGTGGGCCCGTCCCCTGGTGCTGCTGGCGCGGGGCCGTGCGGACGAGGCCGCCGGCGCGCTGCGGGACGTCCCCGAACCGCCGCGCGACCTGCTGTTCGAGGCGCTGTGGTGCCTGACCGCCCGCGCCGCCCTGGACCTGGACGACCGCGCGGCGATGCGCCGCGCGTACGGCGAACTCGTCCCGGCCGCCGGTGAGCTGGCCGGTGCGGGCAGCGGCCTGCTGACCCTCGGCCCGGTCTCCCGGTACCTGGACGAACTGGCCGCCGCCCTCGGCGCCTGACGGCCGGAACCGGCGGGGCGGATCAGCACCGGCAGAATCCCGCGTCGGCCGCTATCGGCCCGGCACCGGAGCCGGTTCACCGCCCAGGACGACCGCGGTTCCCATCAGCACGCAGCGCTCCAGCAGCGGGGTGCTGGAGAACGTCGTCACCCGCACACCGATGATCGCGTGCGCCCCGCGGCTGCCCGCGGACACGGCGAGCGTCTCGAGCCCCTGCCCGATGTCCGTCGCCATGGTCCACACAGGCCAGGCATGCGTCACCGGCGGGGACCCGTCGATGGGCACCGTGTCGGTCGTGTAAATCGGGATCACCGCCCACATCCTCGCCACACCACCCGGCGATGGCAATCCCGCCGCCCGACCGGCAGCGTTTACCTGTTTCGGATCAATGCGTTGCCGCTTTCCGGGTAGAGCGCCCTCGAAGCAGCGGAGAGGAGACAGGCGTCGTGACGGACGTTTCGAGCAGGGGGCCGCAGCCGGGGGACGATCGTCCGGTACTGACCAATCGGCAGGGCCACCCGGTCTACGACAACCAGAACCAGCGGACGGTCGGGGCCCGGGGTCCGGCCACGCTGGAGAACTACCAGTTCCTGGAGAAGATCAGCCACTTCGACCGGGAGCGCATCCCGGAAAGGGTCGTCCACGCGCGGGGCACGACCTCGTACGGGTTCTTCGAGGCGTACGGGAAATGGGGCGACGAGCCCATCGCGGACTACACCCGAGCGAAGCTGTTCCAGGAGGAGGGCGAGCGCACCCCGATCGCGCTGCGCTTCTCCACGGTCATCGGCGGGCGGGACTCCTCGGAAACGGCCCGCGACCCGCGCGGATTCGCCATCAAGTTCTACACCGAGGACGGCAACTGGGACCTCGTCGGCAACAACCTGGCGGTCTTCTTCATCCGGGACGCCATCAAGTTCCCCGACGTCATCCATTCGCTCAAGCCGGACCCGGTGACGTTCCGGCAGGAGCCCGCCCGGATCTTCGACTTCATGTCGCAGACCCCCGAGTCGATGCACATGCTCGTCAACGTGTTCAGCCCGCGCGGAATCCCCGCCGACTACCGGCACCAGCAGGGCTTCGGCGTGAACACCTACAAGTGGGTGAACGCGACGGGCGAGACGAAGCTCGTCAAATACCACTGGATGCCGAAGCAGGGCGTGCGGAGCATGACCGGGGAGGACGCGGCGAACGTGCAGGCCGGCGACCTCGGGCACGCCACGAAGGATCTGCGCGACGCCATCGAGCGCGGCGACTTCCCGGAATGGGAGCTGCTCGTCCAGATGATGGACGACCACGACCACCCCGAACTCGACTTCGACCCGCTCGACGACACCAAGGTGTGGCCGGAGAACGACTTCCCCGCGAAGCCGGTCGGGCGGATCGTCCTGGACCGGGCCGTCGCCGACAACTTCGCCGAGAACGAGCAGATCTCGTTCGGCACCGGCGTCCTGGTCGACGGCCTCGACTTCTCCGACGACAAGATGCTCGTCGGGCGGACGTTCTCCTACAGCGACACCCAGCGCCACCGGGTGGGGCCGAACTATCTGCAGCTGCCCGTCAACCGGGCCAAGAACGCGAATGTGCGGACGAATCAACGCGACGGCCAGATGGCGTATCACGTGGACGGCGGCGGAGAGAACCCGCACGTCAACTATGAACCGTCCATCACCGGCGGGCTCCGCGAGGCGGAATATCCGACGCACGACGATCAGGGCCCGGAGATCCGGGGACGGCTGACCCGCAAGCGCATTCTCCGCGCGAACGACTACAAGCAGGCCGGCCAGCGCTACTGCCTCATGGAGGACTGGGAGCGCGACGACCTCGTCCGCAATTTCGTCGAGCTCATCTCGGAGTGCGCGCGTCCCGTCCAGGAGCGGATGGTGTGGCATTTCCTGCTCGTCGAGGACGACCTCGGGCTCCGCGTCGGCGAGGGTCTCGGAATCGGCCCGGACGACGTCAAGGACATGGGCCCGCTGCCCGGCCAGGACCTCACCGACGAGGACAGGCAGCGGCTCGCGAACCTCGGCAAGAACGGCCCGCGCGACGTCGGCGGCCTGCGAATGACGCACTGCGTCCCGAACGAGAGGGCCGTCCACGAGCGCTGAGCGGGGACCGGCCGCGCCTCAGTTCCTGCTCAGCAGCGGGTAGAGGCGCCGCGCGACGGCGGGGCGGGTCGCGCGGCGGTAGCCGTCGACGGCCGCGCCGACGATCGCGCTCTCGGCGGTGAAGGCGGTCTCCATGACCGTGATGAACTCCGCCGTCGGCGGGTACAGCCGGGCCGCGGCCCCGGCCGTCCGGCGGACGAGGACGCGGGCCGCGGCGCGCAGCGCCGACTCGAAGTGGCCGACGTCGTGCCCGGCGCACGCCTCGCCGGCGCCCAGCGCGCGGAACACCGGCAGGACGGCGCGGGCCTCGCACGCGCCCGAGTAGGCGGCGATGGCCTCGCGGACGAGGTTCGAGATCTCGGCGGGGCGCAGGTGCGTGTAGGCGGGGACGCGGGCGGCGATCTCGCCGGCCACCTCGGCGGTGATCTCGTCGATGCGGTCGGCGAGGAACCGCTGCAGGTCGGGCTTCATGGGACGTTCCCGGTCTCGTTGGCGGCACCGCCCGCGCCGACGAGGCGGGTGGATCCGCCGGCGGCGAGCCAGCGGGTCTCGGAGTCGGCGAGGTTCCTGCGCGCGTGCCGGGTGACGGTCGCCGGGACGAAACCGCGCACGGCCTGCAGGAGCGGCAGCCAGCGCTGGCCGTAGACGTGGGCGCGGCGGCGGACGATGCCCGCCACGAGCCGGTCGACGGTCGGCTCCAGCGGATAGGTGCGGTTCGTCGGGAACGGCAGCTTCGCTCGCATGTCGGCGAGCGCGGCGTCCTGGTCGGCGCCGCGGACCATGTCGGTGTCCGTCCAGCTCAGATAGCCGACGCCCACCCGGACGCCGTGGTGGGCGACCTCGGCGCGCAGGCTGTGCGCGAACGCCTCGACGCCCGACTTGCTGGCGCTGTAGGCGGCCATCATCGGCGCCGAGCACAGCGCGGCGAGCGAGGCGACCTGGAAGAAGTAGCCCTTGCTCTCGCGGAGCGCGGGCAGGAACGCGCGGGCGGTGGCGACGCTGCCCAGCAGGTTGACCTCGATGACGCGGTTGAACGTGCGCGGGTCGGAGTGCTCGACCGGCCCGCCGGTGGCGATGCCCGCGTTCGCGATCACGATGTCGACGCGCCCGTAGGCCGCCTTGATCTCGGCCGCGGCGCGGGCGAGGGCCGCGTCGTCGGTGACGTCGACCTCCCAGTGCCGGGCGTTCGGGCCGCACGCGGCGGCCGCCTCGGCGAGTTCGGCGGGCTCCAGGCCGAGGAGCGCGACCCGCATGCCGCGGTCCGCCAGCCTGCGGGCGAGCAGTGCGCCGAGCCCGCGGGCGGCGCCCGTCACCACCGCCACCTGGCCGTCGTCCGTCCCTGCCACCGTGGACCCCCTCGCGACTCGTTCCCAGTTGAGGCTGGGATGGTTGGCCGAGAGTAACCAATTCCGCGTGGATGCGGTAGGGGTATGTTACCGGCGCGTAGGCCGGATTCGCTCTCTGATCTCCGAAATGTCCTTGGTGAGGCGGCGATCCATCGCACGGGCGAAATGCTCGTCGGCGACCGTCCTGGCGATGGGGCGCAGCCGCCCGACCAGCTCGGCCAGCCGGTCCAGCTCGTCCGGGGTCGGGTCGCCGGCGCGGCGGTCCAGGAGCTGGCCCCGGACCAGCTGGACGAAGCCGAACGCCATGCGGTCGAACGCGGCCTCCAGCTCCCAGCTCAGCGCCAGGATCGAGCGCAGCGGGAACCCGGCCTCGACGAGCTGGACCGCCGCGTCGAACAGCCGCGGGCTGTGGATCACGACGCGCTCGCCGTCCAGCAGCGTGATGTACCCCAGCTCGGCCGCCTCCGCGATGATCTCCGGGGTGAGCCGCCCGTCGAACATCGCGGCCAGCTCCGCCGCGCTCACCTCGGCCGACGCCCGCTCCGCCCAGGGCGTGGCGGCCGCCCACTCGTAGCCGAGCAGCTCGGTGACGTCGCGGCCCTCGTCCGCGGCGGCGAGCAGCTCCTCGATGCCGTCCAGCCGGTAGCCGCGGTCGAGCAGCTCGCCGATCAGCCGCAGCCGCCCGAGATGGGACGCGTTGTAGAGGGCGACCCTCCCCTGCCGGCGCGGCGCGGGCAGCAGGCGCCGCTCCTGGTAGTAGCGCAACGTGCGGACCGGCACCCCCGCCTCGGCCGCCAGCTCCTCGACCCGGTACTCGCGGCCCTCTTCGCCCATCGCGCTCACCTTAACAATCCGAACTGTAAGAATCGGACGCTCTCGGCACGGAACGCCTGCCGCGACGCGGACGGCGGCAAACCTATCGCCGCGCTCCGCGAACCAGGCACCGGCACAAGACCGTCCCCCCGGCCAGCGTAGGACGCTCCCCCTTCGGGCTCAGAGGATGGCGGGGTTGGCCGCTCGGCCTTCCGTGTTCAGGAGAACGATCGTGTCGGTGTGGTCGGGGGACAGGACGGGGCGGTGGTCCAAGGCGGCGCGGGTTCCGGCCAGGGAGGCGGCGCCGCAGGGACCGGCCGATACTCCCAGGGCGGACAGGTCCTTCGCGGCTCGGGCTGTGTCGGGGTCGGTTATCGCTACTGCCGCGTCCAGGCCGGAACGTAGGACGGGCCAGGCGAGAGTGGACGGGGTGGCGCAGTTCAGACCGGCCATGGACGTCGAGCCCGTCTCGACGGTCACGGGCTCGTCTTCGTGGAGGCTCGCCAGTACGCAAGGGGCAGCATCGGGTTCGACGGAGAGAACGGTGGGTCTGGCAGGCCCCGACCTGTAGTGGGTCACGGCCGCCTGGGCCAGCGAACCCACGCCCACTGGGACGGCCACCAGGCCCGCTGGGGCGGCGCCCACGGCCGCCAACTGTTCGTCGATCTCGGTGAAGAGGGTGGAGTAGCCCTCCACGATCCACTGGGGCACGCGTTCGTAGCCCGGCCATGCCGTGTCCTGGACGAGGAGGGCCGAAGGGTCGGACGCCGCCACGTCCGCCGCGAGGCGCACCGCTTCGTCGTAGGGGCCGGGCACCTCGGTCAGTCCGGCGCCCTCCGCCTTGATCGCGGCCATGGCGGCGGGGTGGACGCCGTGCGGGACGTAGACGTCCGCCGTGACGTCCAGGAGGCGGGCCATCGCGGCGACCGCGCGGCCGTGGTTGCCGTCCGTCGCCGTGACCAGCCGGACCGGGCCACGCTCGCGCAGCCGGGCCAGCGGGACGTCCGGCAGGCCGTGCCTGTCGCGGAGCGCCCGGTAGATCCCCCACGAAGCGCCGAGGATCTTGAAGGCGGGAAGCCCGAGCCGGGACGACTCGTCCTTCACGAAGACCCGCCGGACGCCGAGTTCGGCGGCCAGCGGCGGCAGTTCGACGAGCGGCGTGGGCGCGTGGCCGGGGAGCGTCCGGTGGAAGGCGGCGACGCCGCCGGGGGCGGGCGGGCACGTCCAGGCGCGCGCGGCCGGACGGCTGAACCAGCGGGCGGGGGCGGTGACCATGGACGACACGTTTCCGCAGCGGTCTATGGTCGGTCCAGCGAATGTTTTCGAGCGATAACCATCAGCCGGACCGATGAATGGGACGCGCATGCTGGATCTGCACCGCCTGCGCCTGCTGCGCGAACTGAAGCACCGCGGGACGCTCGCCGCCGTCGCCGAAGCCCTCTCCTACAGCCCGTCGTCGATCTCGCAGCAACTGTCCGTCCTGGAGAAGGAGGTCGGCGCGCCGCTGCTGGAGCCGGTGGGGCGCCGGGTCCGGCTGACCGCGCAGGCCGAGATCCTCGTCGCGCACACCGAGGCGGTGCTGGAACGGCTCGAACGCGCGGAGGCCGATCTCGCGGCGTCCCTGGAGGGCATCGCGGGAGTGCTGCGGGTCGCCGCGTTCCAGACCGCCGCGCTCGCGCTCGTCCCGGACGCGCTGAGCCTGCTCCGCGACGCCCACCCGCGGCTGCGGATCGAGATCACCCAGCGGGAGCCGGAGAGCGCGCTGCCCGCGCTGCTCGCGCGGGACTTCGACCTGGTGATCACCGAGGAGTATCCGGGGGAGCCGGGGCCGCGTCCGGCCGGCGTCGAGTACGCGGAACTCGGCGAGGACGAGATCCGCCTCGCGCTTCCGTCCGGCACGCCGCCCGCCCCCGGGCATGCGGCGGACGGGGGCCTGCGGGGTTTGGCGGACGTCCCGTGGGTCATGGAGCCGGAGGGGACGGCGTCCCGGCAGTGGGCGACGAGGCTGTGCCGCGCGGCCGGGTTCGAACCGGACGTGCGGTTCGAGTCCACCGACCTGCTGCTCCACCTGCGGCTGGTGGAGCGGGGCCACGCCGCAGCGCTGCTGCCCGGCCTCGTGTGGGCGGGGCGTGCGCCGACGGTCCCGGTCGACCGGCTGCCGGCGGAGCACCGGATCCGCCGCCTGTTCACCGCGTCCCGCCGGGGAGGCGGTGGGCATCCGGCCGTGCGCGCCTTCCGGACGGCGCTCGCGGACGGATTCGCGAACAGGAACGGGTCGCCCGGGGGATTGCCCCACCGCGATTAGGGGTTTTCCCCTATGGCGATGAGTCCGCCCGGCGGGCAGAGTCGTATCTGGCAGCAGGGGACCGAGGCCCCTCCGCAGGAAGAAGGCACACGATGTCGAACACGCCGACCCTCACCTCGATGACCGCCGCCGACCTCGCCGAGATCCTGTTCTGCAGCGGGTTGCAGGAGTCCGACCATCCCTCCGCCGAGCGGGTCCGCACGGCGATCGACGACCGGATCGGCGCCCGCGGCGGAGACCGCGCCACCTGCCTCGCCCTCGTCGCGCAGGAGGCGGGCGACCACCCGGAGATCTACCGCGCCCGGATGCGCTGGGCGCTCAGCACCGTGTCGGCGGCCTACCCCGGCCTCCACACGGCCGCCTGACACGGTCCGACCAGGGAGAATCCGATGCGTTCACCGTTCACCGACCGGCGCGAGGACATCCTTCCCCGCTCGCTCCGCGACCTGCTCGCCGCCGAGGCGGCACAGGCCGCGAACGAGGAAAGGCCCCGGCGCCGGCAACGCGGAACCAGGACCCTCCGGCGGGCGCCTTAGCGCCTCAGTGGCTCGACTTCGACTTGGTCTTCTTGTGCTTGGTCTTGTGGCCGTGGCCGCCACCGCTCTCCCACTCGTAGCCCGGCGTGTTCTTCTTGCAGTAGCTGTCGCTGACCTTGGTGTCGGTCGCGTCGTGCTCGCACCACTTGTTCTGACCGCACGCGGTCAACCCGAACGCGGCGACCAGGACGGTCAGCGCGAGTGCGGCGGAACGGGACTTGCGCATGGCGGTGGGCCTTTCTCTGCTGCTGACGACGCAGGTCCGACGTCCGCGGACCCGTTCGCGTTCCCTTACCGGACGCCGGGTGACCTGATCGGCACCGGCCGCGAACTATGCTGGCGCCCGTGAGCGAAGAGCCGACGGACGATCGTCCCGGCGACGGTGGCCGCGAGTACCGCATCGGCGAACTCGCCTCGGCGGCCGGCGTCCCCGTGCGGACGCTGCGCTACTACCAGGAGCGCAAGCTGCTGCCGCCGCCGCGCCGCGAGGGACGCATCGGCCTGTACTCCGCGGACCATCTCGCCCGCCTCCGCATGATCGGGAACCTGCTGGAACGCGGGCACACGCTGGAGGGCATCCGCGAGCTGCTGTCGGCGTGGGAGCAGGGCCGCGACATCGGCACCGTCCTCGGGGTCGAGAAGGCGGTCACGACGCCGTGGTCGAACGAGGTCCCGGTGACGATGACGCTGGACGAGCTGGCGGCGCTGTTCCCCGGCGAGGTCGGGCCCGAGTCCGTGGAACGGGCCGTCGCGCTCGGCCACATCGAGCTGGACGGCGACCGCGTCACCCACTGGAGCCGCCGCCAGCTGGACGCGACGATCGCGCTCGTCCGCGCCGGGGTCCCGCTGGACGCGGTGCTCTCGGCCGGGCTGGAGCTCCAGCGCAGCATGGACGACCTCGCCGCCATGTTCGTGCGGCTGATCGCCACGCACATCGTCGCGAGCATCGACGACCGCGACCTCGGCGAGCTCACCGAGACCCTCGCCCGGCTGCGCCCCGGCGCCCAGGTCACCGTCGAGGCGGGCTTCGCCCGCGCCATGGACCGCCAGGTCCGCGCCGCGCTCGACCAGCTCATCGGCCATCTGAGCAACCCCTGACCGGACGCCCTCGGCCGGCCCGCGGCGGGCCGGTGTGCGGGTGGGGATCGGCCGGGATACTGGGTGGCATGGTCGACGACGAGCATTGGAAGGCGCGTTTCCGGGCCGCCCGGATGAGCCTGCCCCACTGGGCGCGCGACGCCCCGAACCGCAGCATCTACCGGTCGAACGTGACCGGGACGTGGGAGATCTACACGTGGGACCGGGAAACCGGTGCGCAGCGTCAGGTGACCGAACGTCCCAACGGCACGTGGATGGGGGCCATCGCCCCGTCCGGCGGATCGGTGTGGTGGTTCGCCGACACGGACGGCGACGAGTTCGGCGTATGGAACCGCGTCCCGTTCGAGGGGACGGAGAGCGAACCCGCCGTTCCCGGTCTGGAACCGTCATATCCGTCCGGGTTGTCCCTGGGCCGCAGTGGTCTCGCCGTCATCGGACGGACGACCGAGCAGGGAAACACGATTCACCTGTGCCGTCCTAGGGCCGAGCCAGAGGTTCTCTACCACCACGCAGAGGACGCCCACGTCGCCGCCCTCTCGCGGGACGAGACCCTCATCGCGATAGGGCACAGCGAGCACGGCGACAGCCGGCACATGGCGCTGCGCGTGCTGCGTCCGGACGGCTCCACGGTCGCCGACCTGTGGGACGGGCCCGGCAAGGGCGTCTACGGCGCCGGGTTCGCCCCGGTCGAAGGCGATTCGCGGCTCCTGGTCAACCATGAGCGACGCGGCCGGGACGAGATGCTCCTCTGGGACCCGGTCGCCGGCACCGAGGACGAGATCGTCCTCGACCTGCCCGGCGAGGTCGGCGCCGGCTGGTACCCGGACGGGACGGCGCTGCTGATCTCCCACTCGCACGAGGCGCGCGACGAGCTGTACCGGTACGACCTGGCCGACGGCGTCCTGACCAGGATCGACACGCCGCGCGGCGTGATCGGCGGGGCCGCCGTCCGGCCGGACGGGACGGTCGAGTTCTCGTGGTCGTCCGCCGCCGAGCCGCCGGTGATCCGCTCCACGTCCGGCGCGGTCGTGCTGACCCCGCCCGGCCCGGCCGCGCCGCCGTCCGTCCCGGTCGAGGACGTGTGGGTGGACGGCCCCGGCGGACGAATCCACGCACTGGTCAGCAAACCGGACGGCGACCGCCCGTACCCGACCGTCTTCGACGTCCACGGCGGGCCGACCGCGCAGGACGACGACTCGTTCGTGGCGACGGCCGCCGCCTGGGTCGACCACGGGTTCGCGGTCGTCCGCGTCAACTACCGGGGCTCGACCGGATACGGCTCGGAATGGCGGGACGCCATCGAGGGCCGCGTCGGGCTCACCGAACTGGAGGACATCAAGGCCGTCCGCGACTGGGCGGTCGAATCGGGCCTCGCCGACCCGGCGCGGCTGGTGCTGACGGGCGGCTCCTGGGGCGGCTTCCTCACGCTGCTCGGCATCGGCACGCAGCCGGACGACTGGAGCGTCGCGGTCGCCGCCGTCCCCGTCGCCGACTACGTCGCCGCGTACGAGGACGAGATGGAGGGGCTGCAGGCGTTCGACCGGTCCCTGTTCGGCGGCTCGCCGGACGAGGTCCCGGACCGCTACCGCGAGTCGTCCCCGATCACCTACGTGTCGCGGGTCACGGCGCCGGTGCTGGTCCTGGCCGGGGAGAACGACCCGCGCTGCCCCATCCGGCAGATCGACAACTACCTCGGCCGCCTCTCCGAGCTGGGCCTGCCGCACGAGGTGTACCGGTACGACGCGGGGCACGGGTCGCTCGTCGTCGAGGAGCGGATCACGCAGATGGCCGCCGAAATCGGCTTCGCCCGCAAGCATCTCGGTATGTCGTGATCTTTCCGGGGGACGGGCGCGCGACCGCCCGTCCCCCGGGTTTACAAGATCGAACCTCGGGCATCCTCCGGTCGGCCGTTGATCAGGACGGCCGGCCCGCCCCCCGGTAATCGAAGATCACCGATCGGGGGGACGACATGACACGTTCTCGGCACGCCCATGCGCTCGTCCGGCACGCTCGCGGCGACCGAATACCCGGGGCGCATCGCGCGGCGTTCCGCCTGGCGGCGGTGGCGACGGCCCTCGCCGCCATGACGTCCGCCACCGCCCCGCCCGCGACGGCGTACGCCGCTTCCGCGCGCGGCGGCCGTCCCGCCGCCCGCGCGGACGCCCGCGAAGCCCAGCCCGTTTCACCGGCCCGGAATCATCGCCTGATCCGGGCCGTCACCCTGTCCGCGCACGGCGGCCGGCCCGCCTCGAAGCGGGCGGGCGCACCGGCGGGCCGCGACTCGGCCGGGATCACGCCGCCGTTCCGCCGGGCCCGGACCCGGTCGGCTCCGCAGCGGCACTCCGCGCCGGAAACCGTCCCCGCCGCCGGGGCGACACCGCCGCCCTGGCCGGACTCGCCCGGACCGGCCGACCTGTCCGCACCGGAACAGGACGCCGCGCCACCGGACGAACCAGAGGAACCGCCCAAGTCACTGCGCCTGAGCCAGGAGTTCGCCGAGCTCACGCTGCGCGGCAACGGCATCCGCTGGCGCTCGACCGGGGGCTGCTCCGACCGGACGGTCGCGGCCTGCACCTCGTTCGACGGCATCCGGTGGGGGACGCTCAAGGGCCTGCTCGACTTCGCCGAGTCGAGCGGCTGCAAGATCACCGTCACCGGTGGCACCGAGCGCGGCCACGCGAGCGGCCCCTACAGCCACGCGAACGGCTACAAGCTCGACATCGCGCCCGGACGGTGCGTGAACGCCGCGATCAAGCGGTACCCGTCCCAGGGCACCCGCGGTGACGGCGCCCGGCTCCACCGGTCACCGGACGGCGCCGTCTTCGCCCGCGAGAAGGACCACTGGGACATCACCTTCCGCTGAGCCGCCGCCCGGATCAGGCGCGGACCTCGCGGATGATGCCCACCAGCTCCCGCGTCACCGACTTGAAGCCCGGCAGCCGCGACATCGACACCATGCGGTTGACGAGCGGGACCGTCCGCTCGACGAGGAGGTACGTCTTGCGGCAGCCCGGCGAGTCGTCGTGCACCCAGTACAGGACGATGCCCATCGAGTAGATCCACAGCAGTTCGGGCAGCTCCGCCCGGAACTCCTTGTCGATCTTCAGGTCGGAGCCCTCGACGACCTCGCGGTAGATCGCGACCGCCGAGTCGCGGGCCGGCCCGGACTCGGCGCTGAACGGGTTGAGCGGGCTGGTCGGCTCGGCGGCGAACTTGAAGAACTTCCCGGCGAACTCGTGGTAAGGGACCATCGTGTCGACCCGGGCCCGCAGGACGCCGAGCAGCCGCGGCGCGAACTCCCGCTCGGTGTCGAGGACGGCCCGGCAGGCGGCGACGTGCTCGTCCTGCAGTTCGTCGTAGTACGCCTGGATCAGCTCTTCCTTGGAGCCGAAGTAGTAGTACGCGTTGCCGACCGAGACGCCCGCCTCCTTGGCGATCGCCCGCATCGTCGTCGCCTCGTATCCGCGCTCCCGGAACAGGCGCAGCGCCGTCTCGACGATCGCGGCCCGCGTCTGCTCGGACTTCACGGCCTTCGTCTCGGTCACGCATGCCAGCCTAAAGCCCGCATGCGGCGTCCCGCTCATGCCGTGAACCGCCGTGCGGCGGACGTGCCGTGCGCGACCCGCGCGTCCCCCGGCGCGGCCGGGCGTGTTCAGGCGGTCAGCTCGGCGGCCACCAGCTCCGCCGTCCGGACGGTGTTGAGCGCGGCGCCCTGGCGGAGGTTGTCGCCGGAGAGGAACAGGTCCAGGCCCCGCGGGTCGTCGAGCGAGCGGCGGACGCGTCCCGCCCAGGTCGGGTCCGTGCCCGCGACGTCGGACGGCGTCGGGAACTCGTACGTCTCCGGGTTGTCGCACAGGACGACGCCGGCCGAGCGGGCGAGGATCTCCTGCGCCTCGCGCCGGCCGGTGCGCTCCTCGAACACGGCGTGCACCGCCATCGAATGCCCCGTGACCACCGGGACGCGCACACACGTCGCCGACACCTTCAGGCCGGGCAGGCCGAGGACCCTGCGGGTCTCGTCCCGCAGGCCGACCTCGTCGGACGTCCAGCCGCCGTCCTCGGCCGCCCCCGTCCAGGGGATCACGTTCAGCGCGAGCGGCGCCGGGAACGGGCCGAGACCGCCGACCGCGCCGCGGACGTCGCCGGAGCGGTTGCCGAGCGCCCGGTCGCCGCCGACCTTCTCCAGCTGCGCGTACAGGGTGTCGATGCCGCGCCGGCCCGCGCCGGACGCCGCCTGGTACGACGCGACGACCAGCTCCCGCAGCCCGTACCGCGCGTGCAGCGCGCCGATCGCCACGATCATCGAGAGGGTCGCGCATCCGGGACCGGCGACGATGCCGCTCGGACGGTCCCGCACCCGCTCGGGGTTCACCTCGGGCACCACGAGCGGAACGTCCCGGACGGCCCGGAACGCGCGCGACCCGTCGACCGCCACGGCGCCGTGCCGGACCGCGACCGGCGCCCATTCGGCGGCCACCGCGTCCGGGACGGCGAACATCGCCACGTCGGCGCCCTCGAAGACCTCCGGCGCGAGGGCGAGGACCTCGGCCCGTTCGCCGCGCACGCTCAGCGCACGTCCGGCGGACCGCGCCGACCCGGCGAGGCGGATCTCCCCGTACGCGTCCCGGCGGGTGGACAGCAGGTCGAGCATCACCGCGCCGACCGCCCCGGTGGCGCCGACGACCACGAGGGTCGGCAGCCCGGAGCCGTCGCCCCTCGTCGCACTCACACCCTCAGAACTACCGCCGAACGCGCCCGGTTCCCGAACGCGGCGCCGCCGCGCGGGTCAGCGGCCGGTGCCGCCGTAGACGACGGCCTCGACCTGCTCGGAGTCGAGGTCGAAGGCGTGGTGGGCGGCGGCGACCGAGGTGTCGACGTCGTCCTGGGCGACGACGACCGAGATCCGGATCTCCGACGTGGAGATCATCTCGATGTTCACCCCGGCGTCGGCGATCGCGCTGAACAGCTTGGCGGTGACGCCCGGGTGCGAGCGCATCCCGGCGCCGATCAGCGAGACCTTGCCGATGCGGTCGTCGTAGCGCAGCGCCTCGAAGCCGATCCGCTCCTTCAGCTTGTTGAGGGCGGTGAGCGCGGTCTGCCCGTCGGTCGACGGCAGCGTGAACGAGATGTCGGTCCGCCCCGTGGACGCCGCCGACACGTTCTGCACGATCATGTCGATGTTGATCTCGGCGTCGGACAGCACCGAGAAGATCGCGGCGGCCTCACCGACCTTGTCCGGGACCCCCACCACGGTGATCTTGGCCTCGCTCCGGTCGTGCGCGACGCCGGAGATGATCGCCTGCTCCATGTCCTGTCCTTCGATCTCGCTGCTGTCGACGACCCACGTGCCCTCCTTCTGACTGAACGAGGACCGCACATGGATCGGGATGTTGTAGCGGCGCGCGTACTCCACGCAGCGCAGATGCAGGATCTTCGCCCCGTTAGCCGCCATCTCCAGCATCTCCTCATAGGAGATCTTCGGGATCTTGTGCGCGGACGCGACGATGCGCGGGTCGGCGGTGAAGACGCCGTCCACGTCGGAGTAGATCTCGCAGACGTCGGCGTCCAGCGCGGCGGCGAGCGCGACCGCGGTGGTGTCGGACCCGCCGCGGCCGAGTGTGGTGATGTCCTTGGTGCCCTGCGAGACGCCCTGGAAACCGGCCACGATGCAGATCGAGCCCTCGTCCAGCGCCGTCCGGATCCGGCCGGGCGTCACATCGATGATCTTCGCTTTCCCATGCGAGCCGTCGGTGATCACACCCGCCTGGGAGCCGGTGAACGAGCGGGCCTCGTGGCCCAGGTTCGCGATGGCCATGGCCAGCAGCGCCATCGAGATGCGCTCGCCCGCGGTGAGCAGCATGTCCAGCTCACGGCCCGGCGGCAGGGGGCTGACCTGCTTGGCCATATCGATGAGGTCATCCGTCGTGTCGCCCATGGCGGACACGACGACGACCACGTCGTTTCCTGCCTTCTTCGTTGCGACGATGCGCTGGGCGACCCGCTTGACGCCTTCGGCGTCGGCGACGGAGGAGCCACCGTACTTCTGCACGACAAGAGCCACGAGTGGGCGCTCCTCGGATCGGGGTCAGACGTTCCGGACGATGAGTCTACCGAGCCCCCGTCAGCGCATCACGGCCAGGTAACTGCCTGCGGGCCCGTCCCGCGGACGACCGCCCGCCTCGGGCGCCCGGGAATATGATTCACTTCACATCTTCCCGAACACTTGGGCCGACACGCTCGTCTTACCGCTGCGACAGGGCGAGCACGCCCTCCCCCCTTCCCCCCACGAAGGAGCAACATGGCCGATTCCGTCAAGATCCAGGTGACCGGCGCCCCCGATCAGGTCCGCCCCGTGCTGGAGCAGGTGCTGCAGGCCGAGGGCTTCCGCTTCACCTGGGAGAACCCCGGCGAGTGCATCATCGAGAAGGGCAGCCGCACCAAGGCGCTGCTCCTCGGGGCGTTCGCCACGCACTACAAGTACCGCATCATCCTCCGTCCGCAGCAGGACGGCACCGTGGTCGTCGACGCCGGCCTCGCCACGACCGGCATGTCCGGCGGCGCCATCGGCGTGGCCAAGGTCCGCAAGAAGCTGGACGAGGTCGGCCGCATCCTGGACGGCGCCTTCCAGCAGGCCGGCACCTTCCGCGCCCGCCTCTGACGCGCACGCCGTCGAGGGCCTGTCCGCCGTTGGCTGGAGATTTCGGTCCATGGAACGGTTGGTCGCGAAAGTGGAACCACGGCCCGTGTGGCGAACGTTCGAACGTCGCCACACGGGCTTTCGGCATCTGGACGGCGATGGCCGCCGGCGGTCGGTTGCGGACGTCCAGGATCGCCCGAGTCCGCAGTACGGATCTTCTCGGCGGACCACCAGGAAGCGGGGCAAAGCGTCTAGCTAAGGGGCACGGGGCGGGGTGTGCGGTGGTTCATCCCGTCCACCGGCGAACCGCTGCGTCCGTGCCGTGCCCCGGTCGGGCGTGCGCGGCGGTGACCGAGCTGATGGGAGAGCCGATGGCCGCGTTCGATGAGCTGCCGCGGATACGCAGGGGACCGCTTCACGCGCTGTACGCGGCGCTGCGGCGGCGCGCCCCGCAAGTGTCCGCGACGCTGCCGGACGACGACGAGACCGGGCTGCGCGTCGCGTACCGCGGTCAGTCGGGCGTCGTCGTCTGGGACGGCGACCTCCGCCTGTACGCGTGGACCTCCGGAGACGGCGGGCAGATCGGCTCGGACGCCGAGAAGGCGGCCGAGTTGGTCGCATGGACGCTCGGCGCCTCGGTGGGCTCCGGCGGTTCCGGGCGCGGCTGAGCCGCGCGGTTCCAAGCGCGGCCGAGTGGCGCGGCCCCTGGTCGACCGTGGCTCTGATCGAGGTGTGGCTCCGGTCAGGCTGTGGCGACTTCCGTGGAGACGTCCAGGCGGGCGTTGGCGACGAAGGCGTGCAGGGCCCGCAGCGCGGCGCCAGCGTGGTTGCCCCAGTGGTTGAAGTAGGAGTACTGCCACCACCAGAGCGCTTCCAGGGGACGGTCCTGGTTGTAGTGACGCAGCCCGTGGACGAGGTCGCTGGCGACGTCGACCAGGTCGTCCGACAGGCGGTAGGCGGTGGTCTCGGTGTCCTTGTAGGGGTCG
Source organism: Actinomadura sp. GTD37 (assembly GCF_041951365.1). Lineage (NCBI taxonomy): Bacteria > Bacillati > Actinomycetota > Actinomycetes > Streptosporangiales > Thermomonosporaceae > Actinomadura > Actinomadura sp. GTD37. The sequence continues at coordinate 551,172 of NZ_JBGNUS010000001.1, read as the reverse complement.
AACACCTCGGCGTACTCGTCCAGCGCGACGAGGCGTTCGGCCAGGCCCTGCCGGACGGCGTCGAGGTCGGGGTCGTCGCCGACCTCGGGCTCCCAGTTGTCGGGGAGGATGACGTCGGCGCTGGCGCCGAGCTGCGCGCCGGCCAGGATGACCTGCGACACTTCGAGGAGGAGCAGCGGGATCGTGTGCGTCCCGCCGTCGCCGCGGGCGACCGCCTCCAGTCCGTTCAGGTAGTTGTCGACGTGGCACGCCACGCGCTCGGCGAGGGCGTTCCAGTCCTGCGGGCTGTTGGTGTCAGACATCGAGCAGCCTCCGTCCTTCGAATGCGCGGCCCAGCGTCACCTCGTCTGCGTACTCGAGGTCGCCACCCACCGGCAGGCCGCTGGCCAGACGGGTGACGGTGATGCCCATGGGCTTGACGAGCCGCGCGAGGTACGTCGCGGTCGCCTCGCCTTCAAGGTTGGGGTCGGTGGCGAGGATCAGCTCGGTCACCGTCCCGTCCGCGAGCCGCTGCATCAGCTCGCGGATGCGCAGGTCGTCGGGGCCGACGCCCTCGATCGGGCTGATCGCGCCGCCGAGCACGTGGTAGGTGCCGCGGAACTCGCGGGTCTTCTCGATCGCGACGACGTCCTTGGACTCCTCCACGACGCAGATGACATGGGGGTCGCGCCGGGCGTCCCGGCAGATCCGGCACTGCTCCTCTTCGGCGACGTTCCCGCACGTCCTGCAGAAGCGGACCTTGTCCTTGACCTCCTTGAGCGCCTTGCCGAGCCGTTCGACGTCGGCCGGGTCGGCGGCGAGCAGGTGGAAGGCGATCCGCTGCGCGCTCTTGGGGCCGACGCCGGGCAGCCTGCCCAGCTCGTCGATGAGGTTCTGGACCACCCCTTCGTACAACGGACCCCTCCTTTCCTAGTCTCGGTCCTGCCTGCGTGGTCGTCCGCGCGCCGCCGCGCGCTCAGGAGCCCTGGCCGCCGAGGCCGGGGAATCCGCCGGGGAGGTCGCCGCCTCCGCCGAGGCCCGGGATGCCGCCGGCGCCGCCGAGCCCCTGGGCGAGCGGTCCCATCTTCTCCTGCTGGAGTTCCTGCGCCTCGCGCCCGGCGTCCCGGATCGCGGCCAGGACGAGGTCGGCGACGGTCTCGGCGGTGTCGGCCGGGTCGTCGGCGTCGATGGCCTTCGGGTCGATCGACAGACCCGTGACCTCGCCCTGCCCGTTGACCGTCGCGGTGACGAGCCCGCCCCCCGCGGTGCCCTTCACCTCGGCCTCCGCCAGTTCGCGCTGCGCGGTGAAAAGCTGCTGCTGCATGGCCTGCGCCTGCTGCAGCAGTTCCTGCATGTTCAACTGACCACCGGGTTCCACGGTGCACTCCCTCTTCCGGCCCCCGAGGGCCTTCTCTCTGGCGCTCCGCCAGCCTCCGGACGTCCGTCCCCCGAGACTACGGGTTCGCGCCATGATGCGGTAAGTACGCCGGTCATGATCTTGGCGGGAGTGCTCCCACGCCTGCGCCTGGTCAAACAACCGCGGCGCCGCGCTGGGCGATGACGGGCCCCTGCCGGGGGTGATCCGCTCTCGGTGCCGCCGCCGGGCAGGAGCCCGGCGGCCCGGCGGACGGCTACGTGTTGTCGATCTCGCGGATGACCTGGCCGCCGAGTTCGCGCTGGATGAGGGCCATGCCGCTCATCTCGGCCTCGTTGCCCTCGGCGTCCGCGTCGCCTTCGGGGTCGACCTCGTCGCTCTCGTCCACGGGCATGGGCTCGTCCGGCGGAGGAGGCTCGTCCGGCGGCGGCGGCAGCGGCCCCGGGTCGACCTGCCTGCGCGGACCCTCGCCGTTCGCGGGGCGCGGGACGGGATTCGAGGACGCGTTCGGCCGTCCCCCCTGGGGCGCGTTCCGCGGGGACTGCGCTTGCGGGGCGCTGCCGAAGCCCCCGGATGCGGACGATCCGCCGTCCGCCGATCCGAAGCCGGAGGACGAGGCGGAGCCGAAACCGCCGTTCGGGCCGTTGCCGGCGGCGCCCGGCCGTCCGCCGCCGCCGGGGCCCTGGCCCGGGGGACGTCCGCCTCCGGACCCGCCCGCGCCGCCGACGACGGTCTCGATGCGCCAGTCGACGCCCATCCGCTCCTTGAAGACCTCGCGGAGGACGGTGTCTCGGCCGCCGTTGACGAAGCCCAGGCGGCGTCCCTCGGCGTCGAATCCCAAGGTCAGGACCTTGCCTTCGAGCGAGAGCGGCTGCACCCCGGCCATGATGACCATCCAGGTGGCGCGGCTCTTCTGCTTGACCGCCTCGACGACGTCCGGCCAGAGCCGCTGGATGGACGAGAAATCGACCCCGCCGCCTCCGCCTTCGGAAGGCGCCCCGGAGGAGGTCTGAGGGGAGCCGGTGGATTTCGGGCCTGGGCCTGTGGCGGGCGCGGGGGTCGGGGCTGGGCCTGGGGCGTGGGCTGGGCCGGCACCGGAACCGGAGCGGCTGGGGCGGTTATCCACAGAACTGCGTTCTGGCGGCGCCGCGGCGGGTTGGGGGTTGACACTGGAAGTGGGGTCGCCCCCCTGGGCGGGCGGGGTGGCTTCTCCACGCGACGTGTCTTCTCCGCGCGTACGAGGCGCAGCGCCATGCCCTTGTCCGCCGCCCCCCTGCCCCTGGGCGGGTGTCACCGGGGGCGCGGCCGCGAACGCTTGCGTCGGCCCGCCGCCCGCGTCCTGCCCTCCGGCCAGGCCGCCTTGGGCGGCTTGGCGTTCCAGGCGGTCGAGGCGGGCGAACATCGACGCCTCGTCCTCGTACGCCCCCGGCAGCAGGATGCGGGCGCAGATCAGTTCCAGCAGCAGCCGCGGGGACGTGGCGCCGCGCATCTCGGTGAGCCCGGTGTGCAGCAGGTCGGCGGCGCGCGTCAGTTCGCCCGGCCCCATCGAGGACGCCTGGCGCCGCATCGCGTCCAGCTCGTCCGGCGGAACGTTCAGCAGCCCCGACCCGCCCGCCTCCGGGACGTTCGAAAGGATCACCAGGTCGCGGACGCGTTCCAGCAGGTCGGTGGTGAAGCGGCGCGGGTCCTGGCCGCTCTCGATCACCCGGTCGACGGCGGCGAAGACGGCGGCGCCGTCGCGGGCCGCGAACGCCGCGATGACCTCGTCCAGCAGCGCGGAGTCGGTGTATCCGAGCAGCGAGACCGCCCGCGCGTACGTGATGCCCTTCTCGTCCGACCCGGCGAGCAGCTGGTCCAGGATCGAAAGCGTGTCGCGCGCCGACCCGGCACCCGCCCGCACCGCCAGCGGCAGCGCGGACGCCTCGTACGGGACGTCCTCAGCCTGGAGGATCTCCTCGACGAGCTCCTGCAGCACCCCCGGCGGGATCAGCCGGAACGGGTAGTGGTGGGTCCGGGACCGGATCGTCCCGATGACCTTCTCGGGCTCGGTGGTCGCGAACACGAACTTCAGATGCGGCGGCGGCTCCTCGACGAGCTTCAGCAGCGCGTTGAAGCCCCCGCTGGTGACCATGTGCGCCTCGTCGATGATGTACACCTTGAAGCGCGCCGCCACCGGCGTGAAGAAGGCGCGTTCCCGCAGGTCACGGGCATCGTCGACGCCGCCGTGGGACGCGGCGTCGATCTCGATCACGTCGATGTGCCCGGTGCCGGACGGGCCGAGCGCGACGCACGAGTCGCACTTGCCGCACGGGTCGGGGGTCGGCCCCTGCTCGCAGATCAGCGAGCGGGCGAGGATCCGGGCGCTGGACGTCTTGCCGCAGCCGCGCGGACCGCTGAACAGGTACGCGTGGTTGATCCGGCCGTTGCGCAGCGCCTGCTGCAGGGGCTCGGCGACATGCTCCTGCCCCTTCAGCTCGGCGAACGTCGCCGGCCGGTACTTGCGGTACAGCGCCAGACTCATCGGGGGACCGCCCTCCTGGAGAAGCAGAGCGTCGGAAGCACAGTGTCGCCTTGAATCACGATGTCGGCTTGATCCACGGTGTCGCCTTGAAGCAAAGGACCCCCCGCACACCCGCCAGAGCCTGTTTATCCTTGCTGCCTTCCGGCCCTGGGGAGGTTCACAGGATGACGCCATGCGAGGGGTCTGCCCAGAGTCTATGACATCCCCGGCCCTGGATTGCCACGCTTCCGCGTAGTCTCCGCGTCATGCCTTCCCCGACCCGGGACACGCTCCTGCACATCGCCGAACGAACCCACTGGGAAACCGCCCGCGCCGCGGGTGTGTCGTACACGATGTCCACGCTGGGCCGGACGCTGGACGACGAGGGCTTCATCCACTGCTCGTCCGAAATGGACCAAGTGGACGGCGTCCTCGCCCGCTTCTACGGCGCCGTCCCCAGAGAAGACCTGGTCCTGCTGGTCGTCGACGTGTCCCGGCTGGACGCCCCCGTCCGCCACGAGCCCGTCGGCGACGACGTCTTCCCCCACGTCTTCGGACCGATCCCCGTGTCCGCGGTAATTGAGGTCAGGTCACTGCCTCAGAACCGGTAGGCTTCACCGTGGAGGATTCGCCTAGTGGCCTAGGGCGCACGCTTGGAAAGCGTGTTGCGTGCAAGCGCTCGCGAGTTCGAATCTCGCATCCTCCGCCACACCGAGGCCGGTGCCCGACGCGGGCACCGGCCTTTCGCGTGCCGCCGCCCGGCCGCCCACCGGGCGCCCACCGGGCCCGGCCGGCGCTTCCCCGCCTCCGGCACCGCCGGACCGCAACTAAGTGACGAGTGGCCTGAGCTGCGCGGTAACTGGTTTACCAAAGGCGGTAACTCCAGTGACGCATGTTGTTATGTTGCCTTCTCCGCGTAGGGCCGACGCCGTAGACTCGGAGGGTGATCTTCAAGGCGGTGGGCGACGGGCGGCCCTACCCGGACCACGGGTTCTCCTCCCGGGACTGGGCCAAGATCCCGCCTCGACAGGTACGCCTCGACCAGCTCGTCAGCACCAAACGCGAGATGGATCTGCAGTCGCTGCTCTCCAAGGACTCCACGTTCTACGGCGACCTGTTCCCGCACGTCGTCCAGTGGCAGGGCGAGCTCTACCTGGAGGACGGCCTGCACCGGGCGCTCCGGGCGGCGCTGCACCAGCGGCTCGTCCTGCACGCGCGCGTCCTCGACCTGGACGCCGTCGACATGGGCTGATCAGCGCGAACGGGCGGGCTCCAGCGCGGGAAGCTCCTGCGGCCGGACCCGCGGACGCGCCGGCCGGACGAATCCGGGACGCGCGGCGAGCAGCCCGAAGACGACCTCCGGCACGACCAGCACGAGCAGGAGGACGATCGGAACGTTCCAGCCGCCCGTGGCGTCGTGCAGCACCCCGACCGCGAGCGGTCCGGCGGCGGCGAGGAGGTAGCCGCCCGTCTGCGCCATCCCGGACAGGCCCGCCGCCACGGACGGGTTCGGCGAGCGCAGGCTGAGCAGCGTGTAGGCCAGCGGGAACGCGCTGCCCGTGCCGATCCCGAGGATGAGGACCCACGTCCAGCCGGCGGACGGGGCGAGCAGCAGCCCGAGGGTGCCCACGACCATGGTGGCGGCGACGGCGACGACCAGGGGACGCTGGTCGCGCAGCCGCGCGGCGAACACGGGGACGACGAAGCCCAGCGGAATGCCGACGATCATCATGGCGGAGACCATCATCCCGGCGGCCGCGGGCGCGTAGCCGGCGTCCTGCATGATCTCCGGCAGCCACGACATCAGGACGTAGAACATCAGCGACGCCAGGCCCATGAAGGCGGCGACGTACCAGGCGGTCGGGGAGCGCACCAGCGACCCCTCGTCGCGCGGAGCCGGGACGGGGACGTCGGGCGCGCGGCGGGCGCGGCGGCCCCGGACGGCGAGCGGCCCCCACACGAGCACGGCGACCAGGGACGGGACGGCCCAGACGGCGAGGGCGAGCCGCCATCCGCCGGCCTCGTCCAGCGGCACCGCGAGCCCGGCCGCGACGGCGCCGCTGGCCGCCATCAGCATCATCGCGAGGCCGGTGAGCGAGCCCACCCGGGACGGGAACGCGCGCTTGATCACGGCCGGCATGAGGACGTTGCCCATCGCGATCCCCGCGCCCGCGAGGACCGTGCCGGTGTAGAGCGACACCGGCGACTGCACCACGCGCAGCACGATCCCCGCCGTGATCATGACGAGGGATCCGGCGATGGCGACCTCGGCGCCGACCCGCCGCGCCACCACCGGCGCGAGGCCGGCGAACGCGCCCAGGCACAGCACCGGCAGCGTGGTGAGGACGCCGACCTCGGCGCCGGACAGGCCGAAGACGTCCCGCAGGTCGCCGAGCACCGGGGAGATCCCGGTGATCGCGGCCCGCAGGTTGATCGTCAGCAGCACCAGCCCCGCGAGCGACCAGACGGCCGTGGCACGGGAAACCGGAGTCGTCACAGAACTGTTCATCACACCTTGCTCGTCATCGCGTCGTCCCGGCGTCGAGCGCCGGGTCATTTCTTGCCTGACCGCGCCTTCTGGGCGGTGGCGGTCAGGACTCGTGTACGGCCTCGCGCCTCGGCTCGGCGCCGGGCGGGGTGGTGGAGGCGAGGATCTGGTCGAGGCACGCGTGCGTGGCCCGGGTCGCGGCGTCGGCGTCGCCGGCCTCGACGGCGGCGGCGATGGGGCCGTGCGGGACGTCCGCGTGCTCCAGCAGGACGCCGGCCGCGCCGATGCTGGCCCGCAGCGCGGCGCTGAAGTCGCGGTAGAGGTCCGTCAGGACGCGGTTGTGCGTGGCGTCGACGACGGCGGTGTGGAAGGCGAGGTCCGCCTCGACGAACGCGGCGTGCTCGCCGGCCGCCCAGGCGGCGTCGCGGCGCGCGAGGGCGACCGCGATGGCGGCGACGTCGGCCTCGGTGCGGCGGGTGGCCGCGAGCCTCGCGGCCTCGACCTCCAGGCCGCGCCGGACCTCCAGGATCTCGACGAGTTCCGCCGTCTCCAGGCGCCGCCGGACGGCCCCGGACAGTTCGCTCGTCGCGCGCACGTACGTTCCGTCGCCCTGCCGGCTTTCGAGGAGTCCCGCGTGCGTCAGGGCGCGGACGGCCTCGCGGACGGTGTTGCGGCCGACCCCGAGCGTCTCCGCGAGGACCGGCTCCGGCGGGATCTTGCCGCCGACCGCCCAGGTTCCCCCGACGATCTCGTCCCTGAGCTGGCCGATCACCTGGTCGACCAGCGACGACCGGCGAGCCGTGCGCAGTGTCATCGCTAACCTCCGGTCAACCAGTCATCCCATGTTTAAGAGTAAAGGAGGATCGGACCGCGCTTGTTCCCGCGCACGGGGAGATCCGTCACATCGCCGACGGGCGCGCGCGCCGGGCGGCTGCGGCCGGGGTTCTGCCCCGCGCCGTCAGATGCCCGGGTCGTCGTGGGGGCCGTGCAGGGACGGCGTCCTCGCACCGGCGGGCGGCGACGTGGTCAGGGAGGCGGAGAGACCCGCTGCCTGGAGGGCCTGTCGGTAGGCGGTGGCCGCGCCCTCGGAATCCTGGACGAGTTCGAACAGCTCGCCCAGTTCCCGGAACAGATGCGCCGCCGGACGGCCCGGAGCCAGCATCGCGAGCTGGTCGGACGCGGCACGCAGCACGACCAGGGCCGCCGTGCGGTCGCCCTGGGCGACGCGTGCGCGCGCCAGGACGAGCCTGGCCAGGATGGTCTTCTGCGTGCGGACGGCGAGGTCGCTGCCAGGCTGCGGGGTCACCGACATGGTGCGGCTGCTCGGCGGGGCGGCGAGGGCCATCCCCGTGTCGAGGAACCGTTCCAGGGTGGCGATCGCGTCGTCCAGTTCGCCGACGAGGACCAGCGCGCGCGCTTTGGCGAGCGTGCTCTCGGTGCTCTCGTCACCGTCGAGATCCGTCGCGCCTTGCAGGAGATCCAGTGCCTCTTGCGCGGCCTCACGCGAGCCCTCGGGCCGCGGACGTTCGAACGCGCCGGACGGCATCGCACCCGGCGGCGCGATGACGGAGAACGGGAGGACTCCCCTGAGCAGTGCCTTTGCGCCGGCGAGGGCGAGACGGGCACGGCTCTGCACGGGCGTGGCGTCGGTGCGCGCCGCCAGGGCCTGATCGGCGAAGTACAGCGAATCGCCGACGGTCCCCTCGTCCAGCGCGCGCATGCTCGCCCGCTGGTAGTGGACGCTCACCGGCTCGGTCTCCGCGGACTGCTCGGGGTGGAGGAGGCGCCGTCCGAGCTCGTGCGCGCGCGCCGGGTCGGAGCGATCGACGTAGGCGAGCAGCAGGATGCGCCCGGCCTCGGTGTACTCGTGGCCGACGCCGAGCCCCAGCTGTTCGAGCCGTGCGACGGCGCGCTCGCCGAGCGCGATCGCCTGCCCCAGGTCGCCGACGGTGTGGTAGCACCTGGCCAGCGCGATCACGGGCGGCAGCCAGCTGGCCCGGCCCGGGTCGCGTTCGGCCTGCTCGCGCAGCTCCTCGAACAGCGCGATGGCGGCGTCCGTCCGGCCCAGCTCCTCCAGGGCGCGGGCGCGGCCCCAGCGGGCGCGGGACGTCAGGTCGGGATCGTCGCTGCGGGCGATCACCTCGTCGAAGCCGGTCTCGGCGGTGGCGGCGTCGCCGCGCAGCAGCGCGAAGTGCGCGTGCCGCTCCCGGACCTCGAGGTGGGCGCGCTGCTCCGGCTCGACGCCCTCGGCGAGGTACTCCGGGGTGCAGCCGAGGCGCTCGGCCAGCATGCGCAGGACGGTCGGGGTCGGCGTGCGCTTCCCCGACTCGATCAATGAGATGTAGCTGTCGGAAAGGTCGTGACCGGCGAGCTGTGCCTGCGACAAGCGTCTGGTCAGCCGCAGGTTGCGGACACGTTCGCCGACATTGCCTGGACCCGGCATGTGGACTCACTTAGCGGAAGTAAACAGGCGGCTGGGGTGCCGACATGATTGCACATTGCGGGTAATCGCACATCGAGAGCAATGAAGCGGGGATCGGAGAGACCGTCCGGCCGGACCCGTCCGGCTCCGGCGCGCACGCTGCTGGAACGCGGTGGCGCGGCGGCCCGTGCCACTGGCCCGTGCCGCTGGATCGTCCGGCGGTCGCGACGTCTGTCACCCCGCCGACGGTATCCGACCGGGCGCGCAAGATCTCGGACACCGCCGATATTGACCAGTCCGCCGCGCTTTCCGGCCACCTGTTCCGTCTCGGCGCGGCGCGCGGATTCCCGGCCGTCCGGCCGGACGTCCGGCGCCGGGCCGCGGAATCACGGCTCGGGGTCGGGGCCGCCCGCGGGGCCGGACGCGGTCGGGACGTCGTCCGGCTGCTTGGGCCGGCGCGGCGGCGGAGGCGGCGGAAGCGTCTTCTCCGGCGGCTCCGGGTTCTTGTTCGGGAAGATCATTTCGCAGACTTCGAGGTACAGCTGCTCGGGGTAGGGCAGGTAGTCCACGTTGGTGAGCGCCTGGTCCTGGCCGGCGGACTCCAGGATGAACTCCCCGTAGCCGAGCATGCGGCCCGCGATCGTCCGCTTGAAGCTCATGTCGGTGACCTTGGCCAGCGGCATCATCGCGACCCTGCGCGTGATCAGGCCGGTGGTCAGCAGCATCCGCTGGTTGGTGATGACGAAGTAGTCGACGGACCATTCGGCCACGCGCCAGACGAACCAGGCGAGCAGGATCAGCCAGCCCCACCAGATCCAGCTGATGACCGTCGTCCCGCCGCCGCTGGCGACGGTGTTGCTCAGCACGCCCGCGATGATCAGGCCGCCGAGGACGAGCCCGACCGGGACCATCAGCACGGCCGGATGCCGCCGCACCGTGATCACCTGGTTCTCGTGCGGGAGCAGGTACTTGTTGACCGACGCGGGCGCCGAGTCGCCGGGGGTGACGAGTCTCATCGCGCCCCCGTCACGCGAGCGCGTTGACGAAGGTGGCCAGGGAACCCGCGGCGGAGGCGATGCCGTTGGCCGCGCTCTCGACCGACTGGGCCGCACCGTCCGGCTGCTGGATGACGTAGAAAGCCACGAAGGCCGCAGCGGCCCACGTCATGTACTTCTTTGCGGGCACCGCAGCCTCCCGGAGCGTTGACTCACGAACCCCGGTTCAGTTTCGCACAGCCCGTCCGACCGGCAAAGCAAGGGCTGTGGCGCGTTGCCGTGACCCAAGGGGCGCCGCGCCGGCGAAGGTCCGTTATGGGGCGTTGTCCAGCGACGACCGGGCCGCCTTGCGGCGCTTCTCGGCCGCGACCGTCGCGAGCACCTCCAGGTGCCGGCGTGCGATGCGTTCCACGAGGTCGGGCGGCGCCGCCCCGGTGACCTCCTCGGCGCCGTAGCGCGCGGCGGAGACGCACCGGTCCACCGTGTCGGCCCCGTGCACCCCGTCGAACTCCTCGGTGAGCCGCTCGCCGATCGCGGCGAAGCGCGGCAGATCGTCCCCTTGGTGAGCCATCACGTTGTCCTCGTCGAGGTCGCTCGCACCGCCCGGTCCGTTACGGTCCCCTGTGCCGGGACGGCGGAGGGGAACGCGCGCCGGCGTTCCGTAGGGGGTTGCTACCCCCTGCGCACCGGAACGAACATCGCAGGTCACGTCGGGTTTCGAGGGCCGGACGGGCCCGGCGGCGGCCGGTTTCAGACGACGCCGTAGAGGCGGTCCCCCGCGTCCCCGAGGCCGGGCATGATGAAGCCCTGCTCGTTCAGGTGGGAGTCGATCGCGGCGGTGACGACCTTGATCGGCGCCGTGATGCCGGTGAACGCCTGCTCCAGGTACTTCAGCCCTTCGGGCGCGGCGAGCAGGCAGATCGCGGTGACGTCGTCGGCGCCGCGCTCGACCAGCAGCCGGATCGCGGCGGCGAGCGTCCCGCCGGTGGCGAGCATCGGGTCGAGGACGTAGCACTGCCGTCCCGACAGGTCGTCCGGCAGCCGGGTCGCGTACGTCTGGGCCTGCAGGGTGCCCTCGTCCCGGATCATGCCGAGGAACCCGACCTCGGCCGTGGGCAGCAGCCGCGTCATCCCGTCCAGCATGCCGAGGCCGGCGCGCAGGATCGGCACGACGAGCGGCTTCGGGCTCGCCAGCTGGACGCCGCGCGCCTCGACGAGCGGGGTCCGGACGGTGGCCTCCGCGACCCGCACGTCGCGGGTGGCCTCGTAGGCCAGCAGGGTGACCAGCTCGTCCGCCAGGCGCCGGAAGGTGGGGGAGTCGGTGCGGACGTCCCGCAGCGTGGTGAGCTTGTGCGCGACGAGGGGGTGATCGACGGCGAGGGTCTGCATGGGCTCACCGTAGCCCACCCCGTCCGCCCGGCCGGACCCTGCCGATCCAGGATAGGACGCCGCTGAGCTGGGCAGTATGGCGATATGAACAGCGAACGCGATCACCAGCCGAGAGGACCGGCGCCGGCGCGCGAACCCGCGCCCGATCCGCCCGGTCCGGGGGCGCCGCCGCCCGGATCCGCCGCTCCCGGACCTCCCGGGACGCCCGGACCCGCCGCTCCCGAGTCCGCCGCTCCCCCGCCTGCCGACGCCGCGGTGACCGAAGTCACAGAGCCGGACGCCCCGCCGCGTCCGGGCCCCCAGGGCAACATCTCCCCCGAGGAGGTGCGCGAGCACCTGCGCCGCCGGGCGATCTTCCTGCGCGAGCTGGCGGAGGCCCGCGAGCTGCGCCGCCGGGTGACGCCGCACCGGTCCCGCCGGGCGCGGATCCACGCGGCGCTGCGCCGCCGCACCTTCCGCATCAATTGATGCGGATTGGATAGGTTCTTGGCGCCAGGTACCAATACGTGGTGTCGACTCCCGGTCTTACTCGGGGGTGCGGCGCCGAGTTTGACGGTGGGGCACGCGAGCGCGCGCCGCATCTGCGACCATGCCCTGGCAGGAGACGCGCCGGTGGGGTGGAAATGACGGATGTGGACGCGACGGACTTCGCCGTGGTGGTGTACCGGGAAGACGAGGGCTGGGAGGCCGAGATCCTCCCGGTCGCGCTGACCGAGGACCTCGCGGGGCTGGTCCATGCCCTGCGCCAGCAGCCGAGCCTCGGCGGCACGGTCGGGCTGGTCTCGGTCGGCGACGACTTCTTCGTGGCGATCCGGCTGCTCGGCGACGACGTCATGGTGTTCCTGTCGGACGTCACGGCCTCGGTCGACTGGCCGCTGGCCGGCCAGGTCCTCGACTACCTGGACATCCCGATCCCCGACGACGAGGAACTCGACCAGGTCCTCCCGGTCGGCGACATGTCGATCTTCGCCGATCTCGGGCTGGACGAGATGGAGCTCGGCGCGATCTCCGGCGACCTGGAGCTCTACCCGGACGAGATGCTCCTCAGCATCGCCGGGCGCATCGGCTTCGCCCCCGCCTTCGAACGCGCCCTCGACGCCGTCTCCTGAGCCGCGGCGCCCGGCCCGCCGTCCGGTCAGGCGGAGCCCGGGAAGCCGTTGGCACGGGCGTAGGCGCTGAGGCCCGCCCAGTCGTCGCCGGTGTGGCTGTGGGCCGGGTCCAGGCAGCCGAGGCTGATCGGGCGGCGGGCGTCGTAGCGGGGTGCGCGCAGGTCGGGCGGCCCGGAGAAGTCGAGGACCTCGGCGATGTTGCGGGCGGCGGCGTCCCGGACGGTCAGCGGCTCCAGGCCCCAGCGCCACTCGATCGCCTTCAGGACGGACGTGTGGTCGTACACCTCGTGCGCGACGGCGCCGCGCCGGGCCCGCGGGGAGATCAGCAGGCACGGGACGCGGAAGCCGCGCAGGCCGGTGCCGAGGTCCGGGCGCGGGTCGGGGCCCTCGGGCGGCGGGACGTGGTCGAAGAACCCGCCCCACTCGTCGTAGTTGATCACGAAGAGGGTGCGCGGCCAGTTCGGCGAGCTCACGACCGTCGTGTAGACCTCGTTCAGGAACGCCTGCCCGAACCGGATGTCGGCGAGCGGGTGCTCGTCCTCGGACATGCCCGGCAGGAAGAGCTCCCCGAGGAAGCCGGGCTCCACGAAGCTGACGGCGGGCAGGCGGCCCTTCCTGGCGTCGCTGCGGAACTCGGTGATGTGCCGGCTGATGTCGAGGTGGCGCAGCCCCCAGAGCGCGGTGATCGGCGCGTCGCTGAAGTAGTAGCGGCACGAGACGCCCTTGGCCTTCAGCCGGTCCCAGATCGTGGTGACCTCGGAGATCGTCAGCGCGTTGTCGATCCGGTCGGTCTGTGCCGCGTGCTGGAAGATCCGGTTCGGGAACGTGCACGACATGATCGCCGAGAAGTAGCGGTCGCAGACCGTCCAGTCGAGGGCGGCGTGGCCGTGGAAGCCGAGGTCGGGGCCCTCGTAGTAGCCGATGGAGAACACGTCGTTGTCGCCGGCGCGCAGCCATCCGTCGCATGCGCCGCCGTTGTACTCGGCGCGTCCGCCCTCGTAGGAGTGGTCGGGGTCCTGGAACCCGCAGCCCCACGGCGCCTTCAGATGGTGGGTGGCGTGCTCGTTGCCCGCGGCGTCGGTGTAGGCGAGTCCGGCCTGGCGGCCGTCCGCGCCCGGGACCCAGCCCATGTAGTGGTCGAAGGACCGGTTCTCCATCATCACGACCACGATGTGGTCGATGCCGGAGTCCTCCGGGTCGGGGAGGTCGGCGACCGGCGCGCGTTTCGCCGCCGCGAGCTGGGCGGCATGGGCCTCGGTGGAGGATCCTCCGGCGGCGCTCGTCGCGAGGATCGCCGCGGCGCCCGCCGTCCCCGCGAGAAACCCGCGCCTGGTCAGTTCGTCCGCACCCATGGCTCTCCTCCCGGAAGGGGACCGCTGTGCAGTATCCGGACCCGTGGGGCGCGGGGGAAGGACGGCGGGCCGTCCGCCACCGGACAAAACCCGAAGTTTATTCACGACTGTTGCCGGGCACGCGGTGCCCGGATTCCGCCGCCGCGAAGGGTGTGACCATGGCAACCACGTGGGTCACAATGAGCACGTGTCATACTTCGCCGCCGTGTTCGCGCAGACCCCCCAGGGCTGGGTCGGCACCGAGGCCGTGCTCGCCGAGGCGGACCACGTCGACGACGTCGCCGACCTGATGCGGGAGGCCGCAGTCGAGTCCTACGGCGACCCGGTGCTGCTGATGATCGAGCAGGACGACGACTGGTTCGCGATCGTCCGGCTGGACGGGGAGGGCGAGCCCCGCGCCTACGTGTCCACCGTCCGCGAGGACCGGCTCGGCTCGCTGTTCCAGCAGCTCGTCGGCGAGGTCCCGGACGGCGACCCCGCAGGCGACCCGGCCCTCCTCCACGACCTCGGGCTCGACGCCAAGCGGCTCGCCGACCTCGGCGAGCGCGCCCTCCCCGGCGACGCCCTCCTCACCGTCGCCGAACACGCCGGTTTCGGCGAAGAGTTCGACCGCCTCCGTGACTGACCGGAACGACCCGGCGGCCGACCCGGTGCTCGCCCGGTTCGCACCGGCGATGCGGCGGGCGCTCGCGGAGGCGCGCAAGGCGGCGCAGGAGGGGGAGATCCCGGTCGGGGCGGTCGTTCTGGACGCGTCCGGCGCGGTCATCGGCACGGGCCGCAATGACCGCGAGCGCTCGTCCGACCCGACCGGGCACGCGGAGATCGTCGCGATGCGGGCCGCGGCGGCGTCCCTCGGGACGTGGCGGCTGTCGGGCTGCACGCTGGTCGTCACGCTGGAGCCCTGCACGATGTGCGCGGGCGCGTCCGTCCAGGCCCGCCTGGACCGCGTCGTCTACGGCGCGGTCGACCCCAAGGCGGGCGCGGCCGGGTCGCTGTGGGACGTCGTCCGCGACCGGCGGCTCAACCACCGCCCCGAGGTGATCGCCGAGTTGCTGGCCGACGAGTGCGCCGCACCGCTTATCGAGTTCTTCACGAACCGCAGAGTCAGGTAGGCTCTCCCGCGGTGGTGTCGCCTAGTGGACGAGGGCGCACGCCTCGAAAGCGTGTGAAGTGCAAGCTTCCGTGGGTTCGAATCCCACCACCACCGCCACCCGAACGGCCGTTCACCTGGCCAGACGCCTAGAGGGCGGGACCGATGGTCCCGCCCTCAGCGCTTTCTAGTCTCAGTTTTAGTCTCGTTTGCCGCTGCTAGGCCGCCCCCTGACCCCCGTCGGGGTCGTCGTCCTGGTCCTCAGTCGGCTCCCAGAGGAGTCCCGCCACGCGCTCCGCGACGTCGCTCCGGATGACGTCGCTCATGTGCTGGTACCGCTTGGCCATGGAGGCGCTCGACCACCCCATGATGGCCATCGCGGTCGGCGTCGGCACTCCCAGGATGAGGAGGACCGTCGCGGCCGTGTGCCGAGCGTCGTGTAGCCGGGCCTCGCGGAGGCCGGCCGTCACGAGGAGGGCTTTCCACTCGTGGTAGTCAGTGAAGGGGTTGAGCGGCTCACCGTCCGGCTTGGTGAAGACGTATCCCTTGTCGGCCCAGAGTTGCCGCGCCTGCTCACGCTCGGCGTCCTGCTGAGCCCTGTGCGCCTTGAGAAGCTCCAGGAGCGGCGCGGGTAGCCCGATCATTCGACGTCCGGCCTTGGATTTGGTGCGGCCGGTCTCCGCCCGAACCTGTTGCCCGGCGTGACGGGCGCGCGGCCCGACCGGTCCCGCCGCGCCGCATCCGCCCGACCGCCGAGGCATAAGCGTTGACCTAACCCGCGAGCAGATATCGATTCGCCTTATGTGCAAGAATATGCACCGCCACGGGGAGGGCAGCTTCGTGATATGTCCAGCATCCTGCACTAACTAATCTTCGGAAGGGTTGCGCCCCGCTCACTCTGTCTCATTCCGAAGCGAGCGGAGTCAATTGCTTCCAGGGTTCGGCTCACGACATCGCTCAGACGCTGTGCGCCGACGGTCAGAGGCTGTCCGGTTGAAGCGGTCGGCAAGCTCCACGGAGTGACGGCGGCCTAGCTTGTCTGCTGCGTTGGGAGGCGAGCGAGGACCCACTCACAGAAGATCCGAACGCAGGTCAGCAGAGTGAGAGCCGCCGATGGTGCGGTTCTAAGCAGTTGACTGAACGGGCAAGGTTGAAAGTGTGGCCACGCCTGGTCGCCTGCCGCACTCACGTCCCCGCGGGTCGTTCCAGTTGCAGATTGTTACCGCGATGACGAGTTCTCCCCTTCCTCCGTCCGCCAGGAGTCGCCTTGCTCGGTCCAGCCCTTGTCGATGACCACACCGTGCCCGAACCGGGCCCGCCCGGCGACGGTCCTTCGCCCCGTGGGCTCTGCCTGTGAGCGACTCTGAAACCGAGGGCGACGGTCAGGAACAGGGGCAGGACGAAACCGCCCAGGCGCCACCCACCAGGCGGTCACTCAGGATCACGTTGCCGACCCAGGATGAACTCGACCGACTCCCCGCCGAGGTGCGACTGGAGTTGCGCGACCGACACCGGGCCGAACGACATCAATGGCTCAACTCGCTGGGCATTCTGTTCGGTGTGCTGTTCACCGCAGGCAGCCTGGTCGCCACCGGTATGGCCGTGCGCACCTCCCAGGAGGACCTGCGCAACTCTCAGAAGAACCTGAAGGTCGCCCAGGAAAGCCAGCTCACCGACCGATACGCCAAGGCCCTCGAAGCCTTAGCCGACGACGACACCACCATCCGCCTCGGCGCCATCCACGCCTTCACCCGACTCCTGACCGACTCCCCCCGCGACCGTGACGCCATCACTGCCCTGCTGGCCGGCTTCACCCGCGAACACGACCCCGCACCCACGATCAAGCAGGCCAAGCTCCCCATAGAACCCTCCACCGACATCGCCGCCGCACTCACCACCCTGGCCAACAACCCCTACCCCGTTCCGCCCCTCGACCTCCACCAGATCCGCACCCCCCACATCAGTCTTCCTAAAGCCCACTTCAGCAAAGCCAACCTGAACGGCGCGGACCTGCACTACGCGGACCTGATCGGCACGAAGCTGAGCGGCGCGGACCTGCGCGTCGCGAACCTGCGCTACGCGGACCTGAGCGGCGCGAAGCTGAGCGGCGCGGACCTGCGCGTCGCGAACCTGCGCTACGCGGACCTGAGCGGCGCGAAGCTGAGCGGCGCGGACCTGCGCGTCGCGAAGCTGAGCAGCGCGGACCTGAGCGGCGCGGACCTGAGAAGCGCGGACCTGAGCGGCGCGAAGCTGAGCAGCGCGGACCTGAGCGGCGCAGACCTGCGCGGCGCGAACCTGAGCGGCGCAAACCTGAGCGGCGCAAACCTGCGCGGCCCGGACCAGCGCAGCCCGGACCTGCGCGGCGCGAACCTGAGCGGCGCGGACCTGCGCTACGCGGACCTGAGCCAGAGTGCAGATGAGATCCGCCGGATAGCGAAGACCGACATAAAAACCAAGTTCTGAAGGACTCGGGCCCACTCGTGCCAGCCAGCGGGGGCCGTTGAGCAGTCTCACTTCTAGTCTCAGTTGGTCGCCGACCGAGGTTCGTTCAGGCTCGTTCATGGGCGTCTGGCCACGAACGCCGAATAGCCTCCTACGTGCCTTGACGACGCCTGAGTGAGTGCGAAGTACTCCGGCGATCATGAGTGGACAGGGGGTCGCAGACCTCGAAAGCGTGTGAAGTGCAAGCTTCCGTGGGTTCGAATCCCACCACCACCGCCTGTGCCGAGGGCCGCGACGCAGTTCGCGGCCCTTTCGCTTTTCCTGGGGGCTCAGCCCACCGTGACCAGTGCCACGCCCGCGACGGCAACGGCCATGCCCACCCGCTGGACGACGCGCAGGCGCTCGCTGTAGGCGATCCTCGCGAGCAGCACCGTGATCGCGGGGTAGAGGGACGTGAGGACGGCGGCGAGGCTGAGCATGCCCTCGTGGACGGCCAGGAAGTACAGGACGTTCGCACCCGCGTCCAGGCTGCCGGACAGCAGCGCCAGCCCGATCAGCGTCCGCCCGGACACCTTCGGGCCCCGGTCGCCGCCGCGGACCGCAAGGACCAGCAGCGCGACCGCGACGATGACCAGGTTGCCCAGCCGCGCGCCGACGATCGGCCACAGGCCGCTGCCGTCCCCGGCCTCCTTCAGCAGGACGAAGAAGACGCCGAAGCAGGCACCGGATATGCCGGCCATGAGGGGGCCCGAGTCGAGGAGCCGGCGCCGGCCGGCCGCACGCGGCGCCGCGGCCCCCGCGGTGTCGTTCGCCTCCATGCTGACCAGCCCGATCGCCACGAGGCAGAGCAGCACCCCGAGCAGGACGGACGCGTCCAGCCGCTCGCCCTTCGCGATGCCCGCGGCGACCGGGAGGACCGCGGCGGCGAGCGCCGACACGGGCGCCACCACGCTCATCGGGCCCCGGGCCAGCGCCCGGTAGAACGTGATCAGCCCGGCGCCGCCCGCGATCCCGGCCACGAATCCCCAGGTCATCGGCATCGCGCCGGGGCTGCCGCCGCTGAGCAGCGCGGCCGCCAGGACGACCCCGAGGCCGATCGGCACGCACCAGGTCAGCGCCCGGATCGCCGTCGAACCGCGGGTCACGGTGCCGCCGAGGAAGTCGGCCACCCCGTAGGCGAGCGCGGCACTCAGCGCGAGGATCGTGACCATCAGCGTCCGCCGAGCAGCCGGCTTTCGATCCGCGCGTCCGGTGTGATGGCGCGGAGCCGCTCCGCGAGCCGCTCGCCCGCCTCGGCCAGCCGCTCCAGCGGGTACGGCTCCAGGCGTTCGAGCAGGAAGAGGGCGTTCTTGGTGTGCTCCGTCACGCGCGTCCGGACGCACTGCCGCCAGTTCCAGCGCCGGCACGTCACGCCCGCGTCGTCGCGCCAGACGACCTCGCCCGCGTTGGGGTGCTCCACGGCGGGCTCCCCTCCGGCGACCACGTCGAACGGCTCGTCGCCGGTGGCGCGGACGAGCCGGGCCGGGCCCTGGTAGGCGTCGAGGTCCTCGCCGCCGATCGGCAGCGCGTACTCGATGCTGACCGAGTTGTAGGCGTCCACGACCTTGTTGATGGACGGGAGCGCGTCCGTGCGGCGGAGCAGCGCGTCCACCGACGGCCGGGTCCGCTTCGGCTTGGCCCCGAACGCCTGGTACGCCTCCCGCCACGCCGCCACGTGCGGGTCGCCGGCGTCGGCCTTCCCGGCGGCCTCGGCCAGCCAGCCCTCCGACACCTGGTCGCCGGGCCCGTTCACCAGCCCTTCGGCGGTCATGACGAGCACGGCGAAATCGGGCCGCAACTCCCGGACCGCCTCGTCCACGGCAACCCGCTCCAACATCCCGAACCCTCCAACGGTCACTTTAATGGTATGTCCATAACACTATACCGACCGCTCGGCGCATACGGTGGAGTCGCCGCGACCGGGCGGAACGCGCGGACCGCACCGCTGGAAGCCGGAGCGTCGCGGCCGCGTGCCGGGGCGGAGCCGGGCTGCGGGAAACTGATCGCGACGGTGCGGCGAAGCGATGCGCGCACCTCGCGCGGCGGGAGGGCGTCCGCTCGCCCGGCACGCCGGACCAACGCGGGAGGGTGATTGAGCGGGCAGGAGGCGATCGGGGAGGCCGTGGCGCGGACCGTCCGCGCGCTGCGGGCCGGCCACGGGTGGAGCCTGGACGAGCTGGCCGGACGCGCCGGCGTGAGCAAGGGCGTCCTCGTCGGGCTGGAGCAGGGGCGCGGCAACCCGAACCTGGGCACGCTCATCCGCATCTCGGACGCGCTCGGCGTGCCGTTGACGCGCCTCGTGCAGGTGGAGGTGGAGCCGCCGGTGCGGATGTTCCGGCCCGAGCGGCACGTCGTCCTGTGGGAGGGCGAGCACGGCGGGACGGGGACGCTGCTGGCGGGGAGCGACCCGAGGCCGTCGCTGGAACTGTGGAACTGGGTGCTCCAGCCGGGGGAGACGCGGGAGAGCGACGCGCACGTGCCGGGCACCAAGGAGATCGTCTACGTCCAGCGGGGCACACTGACCCTCGGCGTGGACGGCAGGACGGAACTCGTCGACGAGGGAGCCGCCGCCGTGTTCGTCGGCGACCGCCCCCACGCCTACGGGAACGCGGGCGAGGACGAGGTCCGCTTCGTCCTCGCCGTCCTGGACCTGTGACGCTGGGCGCGGGCGGTCAGGACGTGCAACGGGCGGTCAGGACGTGAGGCGGACGGGCATGGCCAGGTAGCGGTAGCCGGTGTCGGACTCGGGCGGGGCCTCCTCGTCGTCCTTCTTGTCGGGGATGGCGGTGAGGAGGGCGGCCTTGGTGGGGCCGGCGCATTCGAGGCGGGCGTACTCGGCGTCGATGCCGGCCAGGCCGTCCAGGAGGTACTGCGGCGCGAAGGCGATGTCGATGTCGTCGCCGGTGAGGGTCGCGGAGAGCGCCTCGTTGGCGCGGGCGGAGTCGCCCGTGGCGGCGCGGATGCGGACCTCGTCGGCGGTGAAGGCGAGGCGGATCGGGGTGCCGCGCTCGGTGACGAGGGCGGCGCGTTTGATCGCCTCGACGAACGGGGCGACGCGGATCTCGGCGACGGACGACCAGGTGCCGGTGAGGCGGGACCGGTAGTTGATGTACTGGTCGTCCAGCAGGCGGCTGGTCATGCTGCGGCCGCCGCCGGAGACGCCGATGAGGGTGTCGGCGGCGCCGCCGAGGTCGATGGCGACCTCCGCGCCCCGCTTGATCGACTTGGCGGTGTCGGCGAGGGTGCGCGCGGGGACGACGACGCCGGCGGTGAAGTCGGGGGCGTCGGGCGACCACGTCAGCTCGCGCGCGGCGATGCGGTACCGGTCGGTGCAGGCGAGCCACATCGTGTCGCCCTCGATGTCGATGCGGACGCCGGTGAGCATGGGCAGGGTCTCGTCGCGCCCGGCGGCGGGGGTGACCTGGGCGACCGCGGCGGCGAACAGGTCGCCGGGGACGGTGCCGGCGCGGGCGGGCGGCTCGGGAAGGGTGGGGTAGTCCTCGACGGGCAGCGTCAGCAGGCCGAACTCGGCCGGGCCGCAGCGGACGACGACCTCGGAGCCCTTCGTGAAGACCTCCACGGGGTGCGGCGGGAGGTTGCGGACGATGTCCGACAGGAGGCGGCCGGGGACGAGGACGCGGCCCGGCTCGGCGACGTCGGCGTCCTCCCGGGCGTGCGCGGACACCTCGTAGTCGAACGCGGCGAGGGTGAGCCCGCCCTTGTCGGTGACCTCCACGAGCATCCCCGCCAGGATGGGGAGCGCGGGGCGCGTCGGCAGCGTCCGCGCCGCCCATGCGACGGCGTCGGCGAGCGTCTGCCGGTCGACTCGGAACTCCACCTCGATCAGCCTCCAAGGGTGAACGGCTACGTTGAGCACGTTAGCCGCCGCCTCTGACAAACGGTCAGAAGAGCGTTGCCCCGTCGGCTCCGGTGCGGGTCTCGCGCTCGAAGTCGAGGAGGTGGCGCTTGCGGTCGAGGCCGCCGCCGTAGCCGGTGAGGGAGCCGGTGGATCCGACGACGCGGTGGCAGGGGACGATGACGCCGACCGGGTTGCGTCCGTTGGCGAGGCCGACCGCGCGGGCCGCGGACGGGCTGCCGATCTCGGCGGCGAGTTCGCCGTAGGTGGTGGTCTCGCCGTAGGGGATCTCCTGGAGTGCCGCCCAGACGCGCCGCTGGAACGGCGTCCCGTGGAGGTCGAGCGGGACGTCGAACGCGGTCAGTTCCCCGGCGAAGTACGCGGTGAGCTGCGCGGCGACGGTCGCAAAGGGTTCGGTGTCCGGGTCGGCGAGCGCGCCGAAGGTCTCCTCGGACGGAAGGTGCCGCTGCATCTCCATGTAGAGCCCGGACAGGGCGCCGTCCGTCGCCACCAAGGTGAGGGGGCCGACGGGGCTGTCCAAGACGACGTGTGTAGAGGTGGCGACTTGTGTAGACATGAGGTTCCTCAGTGTGCGGGAAGCAGGTTGATGGGATGGTCGCCCGTGGCCCACAGGTACTGGACGGCGTAGGCCCGCCAAGGGCGCCACTGGGCGGCGCGCCGGGTCAGCGCGGCAGGTGTCGCCGGCAGGTCGAGGGCCTTGGCGGCGGCTCGGATTCCCAGGTCGCTCGGGATGAAGGCGTCCGGATCGCCGAGCGCGCGCATCGCGATGGTCTCGATCGTCCAGGGGCCGAAGCCGGGTAGCTCGGACAAGCGCGCGCGGGCCTCGTCCCAGTCGCTCCCTACGCCGAGGTCGATTCCGCCGTTCGCGAGGGCGTCGACGAGGGCGAGGAGGGTGGTGCGCCGGGTCTTCGGGAAGGCGAGCGCCTCCGGGTCGAGGTCGGCCAGGGCGGACGGCGTCGGGAAGAGGTGCGTCAGGCCGCCGCCGGGGTCGTCTATGGGGTCGCCGTAGGCCGTCACCAAGCGCGCCGCATGGGTGCGGGCCGCGGCCGTGGACACCTGCTGGCCCAGGACGGCCCGTACGGCGAACTCCGGGGCGTCCACAGTGCGTGGCACACGTCGTCCGGGGGCCTTGTCGACCAGCGGCGCCAGGACGGCGTCGGTGCGGAGCAGATCGTCCACCGCGATGGGGTCGGCGTCCAGGTCGAGCATCCAGCGGCAGCGGCTGATCGCGATCGTGAGGTCGCGCAGGTCGGTGAGGCTCAGCGTGCAGGCGACGTGGTCGGGCGTGGGCCGGAGGGTCGCGATGCCGTGTCCGTGGGGGAGGCGCATGGCGCGGCGGAACGCACCGTCCCGCCACTCTTCGACGCCTGGGACGGCGGTGGCCGTGAGATGCCCGAAGAGGTTGTCCGGGCAGAGCGGCGCGCGGAAGGGCAACCGCAGGGAGAGCGTCCCTGAGCCCGCAGGGGGATGTCCCTTGGCGACACGGTCGCGCAACCCGGTGGGAGTGAGCGCGAACACCTCGCGGACGGTGTCGTTGAAGGCGCGGATACTGGCGAACCCCGCCGCGAAGGCGACGTCCCCCATCGGGAGGGGCGTCGTTTCGATGAGGAGACGCGCCGTCTGGGCGCGCTGGGCTCGCGCCAGGGCGAGTGGACCTGCACCCAGTTCAGCGTTGAGCTGGCGTTCGATCTGGCGTGTGCTGTAGCCGAGCCGTCCGGCGAGGCCGGGCACGCCCTCGCGGTCGACGACGCCGTCCGCGATGAGGCGCATGGCCCGCGCGACGGCGTCCGCCCTGTGGTTCCATTCGGGCGAGCCAGGGGAGGTGTCGGGCCGGCATCGCTTGCAGGCCCGGAACCCGGCCTGCTGCGCCGCGGCGGCGCTGGGGTAGAAGCGCATGTTCTCGGGCTTGGGCGGGACGACCGGACAGCTAGGACGGCAGTAGATACCGGTGGTCACCACCCCGGTGAAGAACCATCCGTCGAAGCGGGCGTCCTTCGACTGGACGGCCCGTACGCACCTTTCCACGTCCTCGTGCATGCACCCAGCATCACCCATGGTGGTGCGCCGTCACTAGCGGAAAAGCGACATCAACGTCGCTGCCGCTACGATCCCGGAATCATGGAGCAACCGCCCGATAGTCCCGTGTTACCGGCTTCCGAGCCCGACGAGGTGGTGCTGAGGCCGCCGCGCCCCCTCAGATACGCCGATCGGGTCGTGCTCGGTTGACCGGGTATGACGTCCCAGGTAATCGATCTTCTGTCGCGATGTTGGCAGCGTGGTGGTCACCGGGGGACGAACACGGTCGATCAGACGGGAGTCATGACATGAGCGACGTTCAGCAGCGGGTCGAGCGGTACCTGGCCATCTGGAACGAGACGGACCCGGCCGCGCGGCGCGCCGCGATCGACGAACTGTGGACGGACACCCCGGTCTACGTCGACCCGCTCGGCGTGGCCGAGGGACGGGACGCGATCGACGCGTTCATCGGCGCCGCGCAGCGGCAGTTCCCCGGCCTGGTGTTCCGTCCGGCGGGCGCCGTCGACGCCCACCACAACGTGGCGCGCTTCACCTGGGAGCTCGGCCCCGAGGGCGGGCACGCGGTCGCCGCCGGCTTCGACGTGGCCGTCTTCGGCGACGACGGCCGCTTCGACCGCGTGACCGGTTTCCTCGACAAGGTCCCGGTCTGAAGGGCACTGCCCAATCGGCGGCGTGCCGGACGCCTCCACGGCGTCCGGCACGCGAACCTTCAGAGCCGGCCCCAGCCCCGCCTCGTCGATCCCGGCGGAAGCCGATGACGGTGCGAACCCTGCCACCGGGTTCGAGGTCCGCGGCGGCCCCTTTCAGGCGCGGCGCAGGAACGCGCCGACGAGGGCCGCTCCGGCGAGGACGACCACGGCGTTCACCGCCGTCGCGGTGTGCACGCCGCCGAGGACCGAGGAGTTCGCGGTGGCCACGGCGCTCATCACGGGGATGCCGAGCGTGATCGCGACCTGCTGCGTCATGGTGGCGAGGCCGGTCGCGAGGCCCTGCTCGCCGTCCGGCAGCCCGGACGTCGCGATCCCCATGAACGCGACGATCGCGACAAGGTTCCCGAAGCCCCCGATGGCGGTGGCGGCGAGCAGCAGGCCGAGCCCGCCGCGCGACTCGCCGAGGCCGAGCAGCCCGGCCGTCGCGGCGGCCTGCAGGACGAGTCCGGAGACGAGCGCCGCCCGGCCGCCGAGCCGGCCGATGATCCGGGGCGCGGCGACACCGCCGGCGAACGTCCCGGCGCCGAGGACGCCCAGCGCGAGGCCCGTCGCGAGCGGCGAGAAGTCCATGACCTTCTGGAGGTACAGCGTCAGCAGGAACACCAGCGATGTTTCAGTGGCGAAGGCGACGAACCCACCCACGTTGCCCCAGGTGACGGTCCGGCGGGTCAGGACGCGCGGCGGCGCGAGCGGTGCCGCCGAACGCCGCTCCACCAGGACGAAGGCGACGAGCAGGACGGCCGCGACCGTGAGCGCGCCGATCGCGGGCAGCGAGATGCGCGATCCGGCCGCCGTGATCCCGTAGACGAGCGCGAGGAGGCCGCCGGTGACGGTCACCGCGCCCGGGATGTCCAGCTTCGCGCCGTCCCGCGCCCGGCTCTCGGTGACCACCGCGGGCGTGACCGCGAGGATCACCACCGCGACCGGCACGTTGACCAGGAAGGCCCAGCGCCAGCTCAGCAGGTCGGTGAGCACGCCGCCGAGGATCGCGCCGGTGGTGAACCCGGCCGACATCAGCGCGCCGCTCAGCCCGAGCGCCCGCGTCCTGAGCCGCCCCTCCGGGAAGGACGTGGTGAGCAGCGACAGGGCGGCCGGTGTGGCGACCGCCGTGGCCAGCCCTTGCAGAATCCGCCCGAACAGCAGCATCGCCGGTGACATGGCCAGCCCGCCGATCAGGGACCCTCCGGCCAGGAGAGCCATGCCTGCGAGCAGCATCCGCCGCCGTCCGAACAGATCGGCGACGCGGCCGAACAGGAGCGTGAAGCCGGCGGCGGGAAGGGCGAACGCCGTCGCGATCCATTGCAGGTCGTCCAGGGCGAAGCTCAGCCCCCTGCCGACGACGGGCAACGCCACGTTCAGGATGGAGAAGTCGATGGCGAGCATGAACTGCGCGCCGAGCAGAAGGGTCAGAACCAGCTTGTTCCGCGACGACATCCGCTCGATGGGAGCGGACACAGGCGTGATGAGTGCGGTCATGCGACCGACCATCGCTGCCTAGGGCGCGCTTACCCAGACCCCGCTTGTTCGTACCACTCCCAGTAGCAGGTTCAGAGAACCTGGGAACCAGAACGAACCTGGTTTCCCAAGCATGGCCAGGGTCAGGAGGAGGTCAGCGCCTCCAGGCGGGTCGTGGCGTAGTTCCTCATTTTCTCATCGTTCAGACGGTCGGCGACGTCGCGGGCCTTCTCGTACATGGCGACCGCCTCGTCCTTGGCACCGGTGTCCCGGAGGCATCCGGCGAGCTTGCAGCGGGTCCAGCCCTCCATGAGACGGTCGCCGTGCTCGGTGGCGATGCGCAGGGCGCTCTCCAGTGCTTCCCTGGCCGCATCGAAACTTTCCCGTCCGCGCGCGGACTCGCCGAGGTCGTACCACGCCCAGCCCGCCCCGCCGTGGTTCCCGATCTCCCGCGCGGCCTGGGCGGCCCGCCGGTACAGCAACTCGGCGTTCTCGGGCTCGTCCTGCGCCAGCGCGCAGCGCGCCCTGCCGGCCAGGGCCTCATGCTGGATGTCCGGATGCTCCCGGGACGCGGCCACCCCCGCGTCGTAGCGGGCGGCGGCGTCCGCGGCATCGCCGCGCCGCAGCGCGAGACTCCCGAGGTTGCACAGGTTCCATGCGCGCAGCACGGTGTCGCCGACCTCCTCGGCGATGGCGAGCGCCGCGGCGAACGCCTGCCCCGCCGCGTCGTACTCGCCCCGTCCGTGGCGGCAGACGCCCACCCCGTCCCAGGCCCAGCCCTCGTCCTGGCGTGCCCGGACGGCGGCGGAGCCGTCCCGCGCCTCCTCGAACAGCGTCTCGGCACGGTCGAGCCTGCCCGAGTAGCGTGCGGCGTGCGCCTGGTCCAGCAGGCTGCTCGCCGCCAGCGCGGCGTCCCCGGCGGCGACGGCGATAGCGTGCAGGCCGAAGGCGATGCCCTCGGCTCGGGCGTGCTCGTGCGCGTCACGCGCGTCCTGGTAGGCGGCCTGGAGCAGGTCCACCTGCGGACGGTCCGCCATCGCCTCGCGCAGCGACCGGACGGACGGGCGGGCCGCGGGGTCCTTGGCGAGCGCCCGGCCGACGATGCCACGCAGCCAGCCGGGAACGCCGGATATATCCGGCTCCACGTTGAGGATCTGGTTGATGATCGCCGGTGTCGAGTCCGCCGCGAAGCACCGGCGGCCGGTCGCCGCGTAGGCCATGACCGCGCCCCAGCCGAACACGTCCGCCGCCTCGGTCGGCCGCCTGTCCGCCAGGAGTTCGGGAGCGAGGTAGCACCACGTGCCGATCGGCCTGGTCGTGATCCGGGTCCGGTCGATGTGGTGGGCGATGCCGAGATCGATGAGCACGGGCTCGCCGCCCGCGATGATGATGTTGGCCGGTTTGACGTCCCGGTGGATCAGATCCGCGGCGTGGAGGGCGTCCAAGGCCCGCGCCAGGCCGAGGCCGAGCCTGCGGAGGCCGTCCTCCCCGAGCGGCCCCTCCGCCACGACCGCGTCCAGGGGCCGCCCCTGGACGTACTCGGTGACCAGGTAGGGGGACGGGCCCGCCAGGTCGGCGTCGACGAAGGCGGCGACGTGCGGGTCGTCGACCTTGCGCAGCGCGGCCGTCTCCCGCTCGAACCTCCGGGGGCCGTCCTCGCTGTAGAAGGTGATCCGGTTCATCGTCTTCAGCGCGACGACCCGGCCGTCCGGCGCCCGCCCCAGATAGGCGGTGCCCATGCCGCCCTCGCCCAGTTCGGCCAGCAACTCGTACTTCCCGAACCGCTGTGGGTACATCCGCGGCCCCCGCCTCCCTCACCCGGACAAGTGCGGACAACGGTAACCCAGCGGCCGCGGATAGCCTCGGCGGCATGGCGCGCACCAACGAGCTCGGCGAGTTCCTGAAGTCGCGGCGCGCTCGACTGCGCCCCGGGGACGCCGGCGTCCCCGCGTACGGGACGCGGCGGCGCGTGCCCGGCCTGCGGCGCGAGGAGCTGGCGCAGCTCGCCGGCGTCAGCGTCGCGTACTACATCCGGCTCGAACAGGGGACGGCCGACGGCGTGTCGGCCGAGGTCCTGGACGCCGTCTCGCGCGCGCTGCGGCTGGACGGCGACGAGCACGCCCACCTGCACCGCCTCGCGCACCCGCCGCACCGCGCGGCCGTCGCCGGACCGCCGCGCCCGCGGGCCCCGCTCCAGCACCTGCTCGACTCGATCACGCAAGCGCCCGCGTACATCGTCGGCCACTGCACGAACGTCGTCGCGTGGAACCGGCTCACGGCCGCCGTGTTCGTCGATCTGGCGAACGTCCCGGCGGACGAGCGGACCTGGTCGCACCAGATCCACCTGAACGACGACTACCGGGCCCGGCTGGGCGACAACTGGACGACCGTGGCCCGCCGGAACGTCGCCTATCTACGCCTCCGTGCCGGGCAGGACCCGGACGACCCGCGCCTGCGCGCGCTGATCGACTCCCTGCGGGAGCGAAGCCCTGAATTCGGTCGGATGTGGTCGGACCATCACGTCACCGATCTGACGCACGGCGAGGCGCGCATCGACCACCCGCAGGTGGGGCGGCTCGTCCTGCCGTTCGAGACCCTGCATCTGCCCGGCGACCCCGACCTCAGCCGCCTGATGCTCTACGCGGCCGAACCAGGCTCGCCCTCAGAGGCGGCGCTACGGAAACTGTCCGAGACGTCCACGCACCTGTCCAGCGCGGACCTCGCTTAACGGTGCTCAGGTGGCGGTGCGGAAATGGGCTTCGCGGTCCAGTGTCGCTAGGGCGGTGTTGAGCACGACCACCACGGCGAACACGATCGCTACCGTGCCGTGCTCCACGCCGTAGAACGCCAGTGCGCCGGCGCCGAAAACGACGGCCTTCACCAGGAGGACGAACGGCAGTGCGACCTTGAACCGGGCGCGCGGCGCGGCGAACAGGCCCCACAGCACGATCGCGGCCGCCGGCGCGCCCAGCCCAAGGACGATGTTGAGGAGCACGTTGCCGCCGGTGGTGACACCCCACCACGCCAGCGCGACGATGGCCGCCACCTCCAGCAGGAAGGCGAGCCCCTCGTTCGCGGCATGCAATGCCCCAGGTAGACGCACGCCGGATACGGTACTCGGTGTGGACGAGATCTCCTGGCGGGAGGGCGGCCGGGACCATCGCGTCCGCTGGCGGTCGGAGAACGGCGCGCCGCCGCCCCGCCGCGTCGTGGTCGCCGACGACGAGACCCGCGCGGACGACGCCTACCGGCTGGCGTGCGAGGGCACCGCGCTGCTGTGGCGCGGCGACTTCCAGAACGCGCGGCAGCTCCTCACCGCGATGGCACGCCGGATCGACCGTCCGCCCCGGCGCAAGAAGGGCAAGCAGGAACCGTCCCAGGTGCAGGCGTTCCACCTCTACCGGCAGGCACGGGCCCAGCGCGCGCGGACGCTCGGCATGCTGCTCG
Organism: Actinomadura sp. GTD37; assembly: GCF_041951365.1. Taxonomy (NCBI): domain Bacteria; kingdom Bacillati; phylum Actinomycetota; class Actinomycetes; order Streptosporangiales; family Thermomonosporaceae; genus Actinomadura; species Actinomadura sp. GTD37. The sequence continues at coordinate 522,466 of NZ_JBGNUS010000001.1, read as the reverse complement.
TGCCGTTCGACCCGGGACACGTCATCCCGCTACGCCGCGCACCTTCCGTCCAGGACGCCTGTACGGAGGTCTACGGGCCGGACGACCATGCCTACGTCACGTCACTGCGTGAACTGCTCGGGCTGATCGGCGCGCATGAATGGCGTGCGAAGGGCGTGCCCGTCCCCGCGTTGGACGGCGACCGGATCCATCCTCATTACGGGGTCTTCTCTCCGGTCAGAGGGGAGTACGTGGACCTGGTCGCCGAAGCGCCGCTTCCGCCGACGAAGACGGCGTTCGACATCGGAACCGGCACGGGTGTCCTGGCAGTGGTGCTGGCCCGTCGCGGCGTGGAGCGCGTCGTCGCCACCGACCTCGACCCGCGCGCGCTTGCGTGCGCCCAGGAGAACGTCAACCGGCTGGATGTGGCGCAACAGGTCGAGGTCGTCCAAGCCGACCTTTTCCCCGAAGGACGGGCCGGGCTCATCGTGTGCAACCCGCCGTGGGTGCCCGCCAAGCCCAGCTCGCCCCTCGAACACGCCGTCTACGACCCGGACGGACGTATGCTCCGCGGTTTCCTCGGCGGCCTCGCCGACCACCTCGAACCGGACGGCGAGGGCTGGCTGATCCTGTCCGACCTGGCCGAACACCTCGGCCTCCGCTCCCGCGACGACCTCCGCGCGCTGTTCGAGGCGTCCGGCCTGGCGGTCGCGGGCAGGCTCGACGCCAAGCCCGTCCACCCGCGGGCCGCCGACCCGGACGACCCGCTCCACGCGGCCCGCGCCGCCGAGACGACGTCCCTCTGGCGGCTGACCCCCTCGCCCTGAGTCAGACGTGGCTGCGGTGGGCCGTTTCGGGCCCTATGACGCGGAGGAGGGCGAGAGCGTCGGCCGTCGCGCTGCCGGGGGGCGGGGTGAACGCGACGAGGCGCTGGTCCTCGGCCGGCGTGAGGAGGACCTCCGCGTCGAACTCGATCGGCCCCACCTGGGGGTGCAACACCCTCATCCGGCTGGTGCGGCGGACGGCGACCTCGTGGCGCTCCCAGTGCCGGCCGAACTCCTCGCTCGCCTCGCGGAGCCGCCGGACGAGCGCCCGCGCCGGTTCGTCGGCGCCCCGCCGGGTGACGGCGGCACGCAGGTCGGCGACGTGCAGGCGGCTGTAGTACCCGTGCTCCTCCGGCGAATACGCCTCCCGGACGAACGGGTCGGTGAACCACCGCCACACGATGTTGCGGTCGGGCCCTTCCACGGTGCAGACGCAGCCGAGAAGTGATTCGGCCATGGCGTTCTGCGCGAGCAGGTCGCCGAGGTCGCCGATGATCTGTGCGGGCGTCTCGTCCAGCCGGTCGAGGAGGTGCAGCAGGCCCGGCCGGACGTGCTCGCCCGCGAACGGCCCGGCGGGCGGACGGTGCCCGGCGAGGACGTACAGGTGGTCGCGCTCGTCCCCGGTCAGCCGCAGCGCGCGGGCCAGCGCGGCGAGGATCTGGGCGGACGGCTGCGGGCTGCGCGCCTGTTCGAGCCGCATGTAGTAGTCCGCGGACATGCCCGCGAGCTGCGAGACCTCCTCCCGGCGCAGCCCCGGCGTGCGGCGCCTCGGTCCCGCCGCGAGACCGGCGTCCCGCGGGCGCAGCCGCTCCCGCGAGCGCCGGAGGAAGTCGGCGAGGTCGCGGCGGTTCATGTCCATGCCCCAATGATCCGCGCTCGCGGCGCGGTTGAGACTGGGACCGCCTGTCCTAGCCAGAGCGGTCCGCTCCTCATCCCGGCCGCGTTCCGGCAGCGTCGGGGGCATGACGAACCTGACCGTTGGAAACGCCCGGATCACCTACCGGACGCGGGGCGCCGGGCCCGCCCTCGTCCTCGTCCACGGCGCCGGCCCCGGCTCGATCATGTGGGACGCGCTCGTCGACCGCTTCACCGACCGCAACACCGTGGTCCTGCCCGACCTCGCCGGTTCCGATCCCGCCGGGGACGACGGCGCGCCGCTGACCGTCGAGGCGCTCGCGGCCCAGGTCATCGCCGTGATCGAGGACACCGGCGGCGGCCCGGTGGACCTGGTCGGCTTCTCGCTGGGCGCGCCGACGGCCGCCGCCGCGGCCGCGCTGCGCCCCGATCTCGTCCGGCGCCTGATCCCGATCGCGGGCCTCGCGCACGCCGGGGACGAGTACGTCCGGCAGCTGTTCACGCTGTGGCTCTCGCTCGCCGGCAGCCCCGAGGGGTTCGGGCGGCTGGGCACGGTCGCCGCCTACAGCCGCCACTTCCTGAACCGGATCGGGCATGACGCCGCCGAGCAGTCGCACGGCTTCATGCGTCCCACGGACGGCATGCTGCGCCAGCTCGACCTGGTGCGGCGGCTCGACGTCCGGGCGCTGCTCCCGAAGATCGAGGCGCCGACGCTGGTGGTCGGCTGCACTCTCGACCAGACACTCCCCGTCGAGAACCACCGGGAGGTGGCCGCGCTCATCGAAGGCAGCGAGTACACCGAGTTCGACAGCGGGCACGTCCTGATGGCGGAACGTCCGGACGAATTCGTGAAGCTCGTCCGGGACTTCCTCGACCGTCCCTAGCGGACGAGCAGGCGGCCCGTACCCGCCTGCGCGCGCGCTCAGCCGACCTCGCTTCTCCCTACGGGCAGAACGGTGCGTTCTCAGGCATTCGCGACCTCCCAGATCGGCCGGGCCTGGACTCGCGAGATGCGCCAGCCGTCCCCCGTCCGGGCGGCCTCCAGTTCGTAGCGCTCGCCCAGCAGGCGCGGACCGGCCTCGTGCGCGAAGACGACGAGGAGGTTCGCGCCGATCGCGGCCTTGTCGCCGTCCACGTCGATGAGCGGATCGGTGATGAAGTGCTGGGTCGGCACTGTGTGGTTGCGGCGCGCCTGCTCGATGAGCGCGCCGACGCCCTTCGCGACGCCGCCGGGGGTGTGCGCCTCCGCGTCCTCGGTGAACAGGGCGCGCCCGTCGCCGGGGCTCTTGTCGTCCAGCCACCGCCCGAGGCGGCTGACCAGCGTGGACAGCTGCTGCAGATCGTCCATGACCACTCCAATCGTTGGCTCAACCAACAATATGACATTGTTGGCCATGCCAACAACCCCCTAGACTGAGCGGCATGATGACGGCCGACGCACGGACGCCCGCCCGCCTCCGGAACGCCCCGAGCTGGCTGATCAACCTCGTCTCCGCGCACAGCCACCGGCTGGTCGGCGCCGGCTTCGCCGCCGCGGGCGCCCGCGGCTACCACTACCGGCTGCTCGCGGCCCTCGACGAGTACGGCCCGGCCAGCCAGGCGACCCTCGGCCGCACCACCGGGATCGACCGCAGCGACGTCGTCGCCGCCCTGAACGAACTCGCCGCCAAGGGGCTGGTCGACCGCTCACCCGATCCGTCCGACCGGCGCCGCAACATCATCACGCTCACCGCCGGCGGCTCCCGCCACCTCCGGGAGCTGGACGAGGTGCTCGCCGGCATCCAGGACGACCTTCTCGCGCCGCTCTCATCCGCCGAACGCGAACAGCTCACCGGCCTGCTCACCCGCCTCGCCGACCACCACGCAAAGGGCCGATGACCCGATCGCGTCCGCACGATCGCGTCCGCACGTGACCCGGTCATAGGCTCGACCCTTCTCTCGAAAGGAGCCGCGTATGCCTCCCGCCATCCGTCTCGTGGAGCTTCCCCCCGCCGCGATGACCGCGCTCCTGGACGCCGACCTGCCGCGCGCCACCGCCGCGACCGGAATTCCCCTCACCGGCTACTTCACGACCGACGAAGCGAAATCGCTCTGGAGATTCCGCCTCGCCCAGATCGGCCGCGACCCGTCCCACGCACCGTGGATCGTGCGGGCCGCCGTCGCGGAACCGGAAGGGCAGGTCGTCGGCCACGCCGGCTTCCACGGGGCGCCCGAGGACGGCACGGTGACGATCGCCTACTCCGTCGACCCGGCCCACCGCCGCAAGGGCTACGCCCGCGCGATTCTCGCCGCCCTGCTGGAACGCGCCGCCGCCGAACCGTCCGCCACGACCGTCCGCGCCACGATCAGCCCCGACAACAAGGCGTCCCTCGCCACGATCGCCGGCCAGGGCTTCACCTACGTCGGCGAACAATGGGACGAGGAAGACGGCCGCGAACTCATCTTCGATCGCCCCGCCCGCTGACCGCGCCTCCGCGGCCGGGACGACTCGTGTCCATGGACAACGCGACCCGGGAACACGACTTCGCCTGATCTGCACCAAGTCCGGCGGCCGACGGGAACACCCCGCGCGGCCGCCGGTGAGTGCCTTCAGGTGCGGGCGGGGTGTTGCGGGGAGTCATGCGGCCGGACCTGTGCGGTGACGGGGTCGGGCATGTGCGCCCGCTTCGGCAGCAGGAGCGGGGTCGCGAGCAGCAGCACCCCGGAGATCGTGATCGCGGTGAGCGGGCCGGTGAACGTCGCGATCACGCCCCAGACCACCATCAGCGTGGCCTGGGCGAGTTTGCTGCTGATGCTCCACGCGCTGAGCACCCGCGCGACATGCCCGGAAGGCGTGCGCCGCAGGCGCTCTGCCGCGCTGAGGGGGTTGAAGACGCCCGCGCTGGTGATCAGCAGGGCCTCGACGGCGATCACCGTGAGGAGCCCGGGGACGCCGGGGCCGGTGAGCGCGAGTCCGAGGGGGAAGACCGAGCGCAGCCGGCCGGAAACGATCATGACGCGGTAGCGGCCCCAGCGGGCGACGAAGCGCGCGCAGAGGCGGGCGCCGGCGAAGCCGCCGAGCGCCGGAACCCCGAAGGCCAGCCCGTACTGCCAGGCGGGAAGGCCGTACTGGCCCAGCAGGAGGACGGCCATGAGCGGGCCGCACGCCATGATCAGACCGTTGACCGTCATGGTGTTGAGGAAGAGGCGGCGCAGGGCGCGGTCGTGGAAGATGCGACGCCAGCCGTTCAGAAGGTCGGCGGCGCGCATCCTCCTGGCCATGTCGCGCGGTGACGCCATGTCGCGCGGTGACGCCGTGTCGCGCGGTGACGCCGTGTCGCGCGGTGACGCCGTGTCGCGCGGCGACGCCGTGTCGCCTCCGCGGATGCGGAGGACCCCGAATGCGGAGAGCAGGTAGCTGACCGCGTCGGCGGCGACGGTGACGACCGGGCCGAAAACGCCGATGAACGCACCGCCGAGAGGCGGACCGGCCGCGGTCGCCATCCAGCTCGTCCCCTCGAACCGCCCGCTCGCGACGAGGAGATGGCGTGCGTCGACGAGGTGCTTCAGGTACGCCCCGGACGCGGCGGCGAAGGCGATGCCCGCCGTTCCGCAGACGACCGACACGACCAGCAGCTGGCCGTAGGTCAGCAGGCCGACGAGGTACGCGACCGGGACGCTCGCCATCGCGAGGAAGCGGACGAGGTCCATCGCGACCATCACGGGACGCTTGGCCCGGTGCTCCACCCACGGCCCGATCGGGACCGCGACGACCGCGGCGACGGCCAGGCCGGCGGCCTCCAGGACGGAGACGGCGAACGCCGACGAGTGCAGCACCCCGACCGCGATGAGCGGGAACGCCCCGAAAGCGATCCACGTGCCGTACGTGCTGACGGCGTACGCCGACCACAGCCACCTGAAGTCGGACCCCAATCTCACGCGCACATGGCTCCCCTCCGACAACCGGCGGTTTGGACGTCCGCAGCACATCAGCACTGTTCACGCGGGATCAAACAACCGGACCATGGCAAGCCACAACTCCTAGTTGTGCATGCCTAAGGTGAACCCGTGGACACCGAGGCATTGCGATCGTTCGTCCGGGCGGCCGAGCTCGGGCAGCTGCAACGCGCGGCCGATGAGCTGGACGTGACGCAGCAGGCGGTCTCCAAGCGCATAGCCTCCCTGGAGCGCGAGCTGGAAGTCCGCCTTTTCACGCGTACCGCCCGAGGGGTCGAGCTGACGCTCGACGGGCAGGCGTTCCTGCCCCACGCCCGGAGCATCGTCGCGGGCGTCGAGCGCGCCGTCACCGCCGTCAGGCCGGGCTCCCGGGCCCTTCGGATCGACGTTCTCGGCCTGCGAAGCGCGCAGGCCGTCGTCCTGCACGACTATTGGCGGTCGCATCCCGGAACCGACCTCGACGTGGTGACCCTCAGATTCGACGACCCGCGCGCGGCGGTCGCCGCCATCGAAGCGGGCGATATCGACGCCTCGTTCCGCACCGTCACCGATCCGGCCGCGCTGCCGTCCGGATTGCGGATGATCCCCGCGTTCGACTCCCCGCTCGAACTGCTGGTCGGCCCCGGTCATCCGCTCGCGTCCGCCCGCAAACTGACGCCGACGCAGCTGCGCGGACACCGGATATGGGTGCCGGGCATCGCACCCCGAAGCGAATGGGGCGAGTTCTACGACCAGCTCGCCACCGAATTCGACCTGCGCATCGACGCGGCGGGCCCGCATTTCGGAGACGAAGTACTCCTGGACACCCTCGCGGAATCCGCCGACGTGGCCACCCTCATCGGAGCACGCGACCGGTATATCTGGCCGACGAACCACGACCTGCGGCGCATTCCCGTCGTGAATCCGACCCTCGCCTACCCGCTCTCCCTCATCCTCCCCAGCACGAATCCACACCCAGGGCTCCGTGGAATCATCACCCACCTCGAAAGCCTGCCAAGCATTCCAGAGCCGGTCTGGCGCCCCTCTTGGGCAGCAACGCCCCGGCACCGCGTCAGCGGCATCGGCATCGCGAATGCGCGCAAACGCCAGCCCTGACTACCGCTCAGTACACAGAAAGGATCGCGGCGTGTACAGCGACCGTCTCATGCGCATTCACAGCGCCGAATTCCAGGCCATGTCCGAGCGGGTTCTGCGGACCACCGAACTCACCTCCCGCCTGAACGTCCTGCCCTTCGACGACGAAGCGGGCAAGGCCCGCCTGTTCGAGCGGATTCTCGGCAGGCCGCTGCCGGGGAGAGTCACGATCTATCCGCCCTTCTACACCGACCACGGCCTTCACCTGGACCTCGCGGAGCGCGTGTTCATCAACCAGAACTGCACGTTCCTGGACTACGCGGGCATCCGGCTCGGCGAGCGCGTCATGGTCGGGCCGAAGGCCACGTTCATCACCGTCGGCCATCCGGTCGATCCCGGGGAGCGACGCGAGTGGCTGACCGGCGGGCCCATCGACGTGGCGGAGAACGTGTGGATCGGCGCCGGCGCCACGATCCTGCCCGGCGTCGGCATCGGCCGCGACTCGGTGGTCGCCGCCGGCGCGATCGTGGCCGACGACGTCCCGCCGGCGACCCTGGTGACCGGCGGTAAGGCGACCACGCAGCGACAATGGTGAGAAGAGGCCGCTAGTCCGACGGGGGCCGGGGTTGCGGAAGAACACGGGCGAGCCGCCGCGCGGGCCTACTGCGGCTCCGTCACCCGAGTCTGCGCGGCGGTGGCCTCGCGCTCGATCTGGTCGAACTCCGCGCCCATCGCCTCGGCGAGCGCCTTGGCGGCCGAGAGCGGACGCACCATGACGGTGAGGTCGTCGATCAGGCCGTCCTCGTCGAGGTGCAGGAAGTCGCACCCGTGCACCTGGAGCCCGTTCACCGTCGCCTTGAACATGAGCGCGTGGTCGCGGCCGTCCGCACCGACGATCTCCCGCACGTAGTGGATGTCCTGGAAGACCCGCGCCGCGCCCCGCACGATCGCGGCGGTGATCGCCTTTCCCGCGTAGGGCTTGAACACCACCGGGCTCGTGAACACGGCGTCCTCGGCGAACAGCGCCTCCAGGGCCGAGACGTCGCCGGCCTCCACGGCACGTCGGAACGGATGCATGGGAGCTCCCCCGATAGGAAACTTGTTGACTAGGTGCGAATGACACTAGGCGGGGCCTCGGCCGCTCGTCCAGGGAGACGCGACGTGCGGATAGTCACAAAGTTGATTAATGGCGGAAGCACCCAACACCGCCGCTACGCTCGGAGCCATGTCGCTGCGCAACGCGGTCCTGGCCACGCTCCTGGAGGGCGAGGCCTCGGGATACGACCTGGCGAAGAGCTTCGACGCCGGGGTCGCCAACTTCTGGATGGCCACTCCGCAGCAGCTCTACCGGGAACTGGACAAGATGGCGGTCGAGGGCCTGATCCGCGCACGCGTCGTCCAGCAGGAGCGCCGCCCCAACAAGCGCCTCTTCTCCCTCACCACCGCAGGCCGCCGCGCCCTCCACGACTTCACCGCCACCCCGCCGCGTCCCGGCGCGATCCGCGAAGAGCTCATGGTCCAGGTGCAGGCCGTGGACGCGGGCGACACCCGGGCGGTCATGAACGCCATCCGCGAACGCATGACCTGGGCCGAATCCAAGATCGCCCGCTTCGAGCGCCTCCGCGCCCGCATCCTGGACGGCCGCACCGAGGACGAGCACCTCGCCACCGCCGGCCGCATCGGCCCCTACCTCACCCTCATGCGCGGCCTGGCCTTCGAACGCGAGAACCTCCGCTGGTGCGAACAGGCCCTCGCCATCCTCACCCGCCGCACCACCCACAGCCCCCGCTGAGGCGCCGGACGGCTACTGGGCCATGTCGACGAAGCGGCTGTAGTGCCCCTGGAACGCGACGGTGACGGTGGCGGTCGGGCCGTTGCGGTGCTTGGCGACGATCAGGTCGGCCTCACCCGCACGCGGCGACTCCTTCTCGTAAGCATCCTCACGATGCAGCAGGATCACCATGTCCGCGTCCTGCTCGATCGATCCCGATTCGCGCAGGTCGGACACCATGGGCTTCTTGTCGGTTCGCTGCTCGGGGCCTCGGTTGAGCTGCGACAGCGCGATGACCGGGACGCCCAGTTCCTTGGCGAGGAGCTTCAGGGAGCGGGAGAACTCCGAGACCTCGACCTGGCGGCTCTCCACGCGCTTGCCGGACGTCATCAGCTGCAGGTAGTCGATGATGACGAGCCGCAGGTCGTGCTGCTGCTTGAGACGCCGGCACTTCGCGCGGATCTCCATCATCGACATGTTGGGCGAGTCGTCGATGAACAGCGGCGCCTCGGCGACCTCGCTCATGCGGCGGGCGAGGCGCGTCCAGTCCTCGTCCTGCATGGTGCCGGAGCGCATCGCGTGCAGCGCCACCCGCGCCTCGGCGGACAGCAGCCGCATCGTGATCTCGTTGCGGCCCATCTCCAGGCTGAAGAACGCCGAGGTCAGACCGTGCTTGATGGACGCCGCGCGGGCGAAGTCGAGCGCGAGCGTCGAGTTGTGCGTCGGGACGCAGGACCGCCCCGCCAGGTACATGTGGTCGTCGTTGTCGACCTGGACGCACCGCACCGGCACGCTCTCGACGGGCCGCACATCCACGATGTGGCGGACCAGCGCCTCCGGAGGCGCACCCGTGCGCTGCCGGGCCGCTTTGCGCGGCGACCGGAACACCGTCCCGGCGGGCGTGAAGCCGATCTCGTGCGCGCCCTCGATGGCGGGACCGGGCCGCTCGGCGTGATGGCCGAGGCCGAGGACGAGTTCGCGCACCCCCTCGGCGAGCCGCGGAGCGGAGAAGACCAGGTCGACGCGCCCCTCCGCGGACACGTGCCCGCCGACGTCGAGCAGCCCCGCCAGCAGGGCGCGGCGCTGCGCCGCGGATGCCCGCAGGTAGCGCGACGGGACGTGCCTGCCCTCCAGCAGACCGAGCGAGCCGAGGTGGCGGCGCAGCCCCGGCAGCAGGTAGCAGCCGGGGATCGGCTCCGGGACGACCTCTTGCCCCGTCGCGACGATCTGGGTGATGACCTCGCCGTCCAGGCAGGTGATACTGCCGTCTCCGTCCTCTCCGGCGCCGAGCCACACGCCGAGGACATAGGGGTCGACGGGTAGATCGGCCTCGGGCAGGTCGAAGGCGGCGGCGACCTCCACGGCGTGGACGGAGCCCCCCTGGCCGCGCAGGCTCGCGAAGATCTCCTCGGTCGTCGTGATCCCGGGCCGGTCGGCGGACGGAGTGGGCGTCGCCCGAACGGCCTGCGGCGCGAGGTTCACGACGCCGTGACGGCGGCCCCCCGGCCGTTCGGCGCCGACCCGGCCGAACTGGCCGGGGCATCGCCGGCCGGACCCCCGGCGCGCCACGTCCACACGCAGGGCATAACGCCCGCCCCGCTGGGCGCTCCCTGTCGCCGCCGAGTGGACGGGCCTGGTCAAGGAGAACTCGGCATCCCCGACGCCATCCGGATCGGCTGCTCTGGCGCGGGCTTCCTCACCGGACCCGATCTCGTCTGCGCGCGGGCCACTGCTCATCCCCGGCTCGGCCCTGCCTCGCTGCCCCAAGTGGTGGGACGCGGCCTGGCCGGAGGAGGGCGTGATGCGCCACTGGTGCTGGGCGTCGGCGACGATGACCTCGCCGTCGGAGAACTCGACCTCGTAGCAGGGGCGATCGTGCATCACGTCGGTCGCGGCGACGACACGGGTGGGCCTGCCATCGGCCCCGATCAGGTGGTCGCCGACCTCCACCTCGCCCATCGTCGTCCACCCTGCGGGGGTCGGCAGCGGCGTGCCGAGCCCGAGCGCCTTCCCCATGGCGGGACGGGCGGCGACAACGATCATCTGGCCGGGGTGGAGGCCGTTGGTGAGGGCGTCGAGGTCGGCGAAACCGGTCGGGCAGCCGACCATCTGGCCGCCGCGGCTGCCGATGGCCTCGATCTCGTCCAGGGCGCCGGGCATGATCTCCGACAGGGCGACGTAGTCCTCGCCGGCGCGCTTCTCGGCGATCGCGAAGACCTCGGCCTGCGCGCGGTCGAGGACCTCGTCGGCGTCGGCGCCGTCGGCGGCGTAGCCCATCTGGACGATGCGGGTGCCGGCCTCGACGAGCCGGCGCAGGATCGCGCGTTCGTGGACGATCTTCGCGTAGTACCCGGCGTTGGCCGCCGTGGGCACCAGGGAGATCAGAGTGTGCAGGTAGGGGGCGCCGCCGATGCGGGCGATCTCGCCGTTCTTGGTGAGCTCGCCGGCGACGGTGACCGCGTCGGCGGGGTCGCCGCGGCCGTAGAGGTCGAGGACGACGTCGTAGATGATCTGGTGCGCGGGGCGGTAGAAGTCGGGGGTGCGCAGCAGTTCGACGACCTCGGCGATGGCGTCCGGGGAGAGCAGCATGCCGCCGAGCACGCCCTGCTCGGCCGAGATGTCGTGCGGCGGGGTGCGTTCGAACTCGTGCTCCTGTGGTCCGATGTCGGCCACGCTCACCGTGCACCCCCTTCGTCTCGGTCGCCGGCGCCCCGTCCGCCCATCGCCGACCGTTCGTCTCACGTCTACCTGACGCGTCGGACATTCTCCCGAGCCCCCGCGCCCCTGAGCAAAGCCGCCTGTGGACAAGCCTGTGGAGTCCCTGTGCAGACACGCCGTGCCAGTTGTGCACGACCTGTGGAAAACTTTGTGGATTCTCCGTGGACGACTCCCACATTGGCGCGCTGACCTGCAATAACGTCGTCCACCGGTTGTGCGGGAAAGAAAGTCGGCCGGGCATCGTCATGTAAGGCTTGAAGTTCTTAGAAAAGTTACACCGGTGGTAGCCTCGGCGCGGTGACGACTTCCCGGCGACTCGCGACCGCGCACGACCGCGAGATCCTGCGCCTGGCCGTGCCGGCCTTCGGCGCGCTCGTCGCCGAACCCCTGTTCCTGCTGTCGGACTCGGCGATCGTCGGGCATCTCGGCACCGCGCAGCTGGGCGGGCTCGGAGTCGCCGGCCAGGCGCTCAGCACGCTGGTCTACCTGTGCGTGTTCCTCGCGTACGGGACGACCGCCGGGGTCGCGCGGCAGATCGGCGCCGGGAACACGCGGGCCGCGATCAGGCAGGGCATCGACGGGATGTGGCTCGCGGTCGCCATCGGCGCGGTGCTGATCGTCGCCGGCTGGCCGCTGGTCCCGTGGATCGTGGACGCGTTCGGCGCGTCCCCCGCCGTGACCCCGTACGCCGAGACCTACCTCAGGGTGAGCCTGTTCGGCATCCCGTCGATGCTGCTCGTCCTCGCCGGCACCGGCGTTCTGCGCGGCCTCCAGGACACCCGCACGCCGCTCCTCGTCGCCATCGGCGGGTTCTCGGTGAACCTGCTGCTCAACGCGGTGTTCGTGATCGTGCTGGAGTGGGGGATCGCCGGCTCGGCCTGGGGCACCGTCCTCGCGCAGACGGGCAGCGCCGCCGTCTACGCGGCCGTCGTGCTGCGGGCGGCGCGCCGGCACGGGACCCCGGTCCGTCCCGATCTGGACGGGTTGCGGACGTCCGCCACGGCGGGCTTCGGCCTCCTGGTCCGGACGGCCGCGCTCCGCGTCGTCCTCATCGTCGGAACGTCGATCGCCGCCCGGATGGGGGACCCGGAGATCGCCGCCTACCAGGTCGGATTCCAGGTGTGGACGCTGCTGGCGTTCGCGCTCGACGCCATCGCGATCGCCGGGCAGGCCATCACCGGACGCTACCTGGGCGCGTCCGACATCCCGGGCACGCGCGCCGTCACGCGCCGGATGATCTGGTGGGGCATCGGCTGCGGCATCGCGTTCGGCCTGGTCATCCTCGTGGTGCGCCCGTGGCTGCCCGACCTGTTCAGCTCGGACGGCGACGTCCGCCGCCTGCTGCTCGCCTCGCTGCTCGTCGTCGCGGTGCTGCAGCCGGTCGCGGGCGTGGTGTTCGTCCTGGACGGCATCCTGATCGGGGCCGGGGACGGCCGCTACCTGGCGGTGACGACGCTGGTCGCGACGGCCGTCTTCCTGCCCGCGGCGATCGTCCTGTACCGGGTGGACGCCGGCCTCGTCGGGCTCTGGGCCGCGATCGGCCTGTGGATGCTGACCCGCATGCTCACCCTGGGCCTGCGCGCCCGCGGCGACCGCTGGCTGGTCACCGGCGCCGTCCGCTGACCGGACGCTCGCGCCCCGCTCATGTGTCGGGCGTCGTGTACCGGGTGCGGCGGCGGGCGATCTCCGGGTCGATGCCCTCGACCAGGGACCAGATGCCCGCCACCCGTTCCACGAGGGTCTCCGGGGGCAGCCCGGACAGGCCCTCGGCCGCCAGGTCGTCGATCGCCTGCGTCAGCCGGGCCATCCGCTCACCATGCGTGGAACACATGTTCGAATAGTAGCGGGAGTGACCTCCGGTGCGGGTGCGATTCGCGGATTCCGGACGGCGCGAGGCCGGCCACGGCTCCACCCCCGTGGGGACGCGCCCCTGACGGCGCTCAACGACGACCGGCTCAGGGCAGATCGAGCGAAGGAAGCAGCGGCAGGCCCGGATCCGGGTCGCCGGTCGCGTTGCCCTGGTTCGGGCTCGAACTCGGGGAGCCCTCCAGACGGTCGGCGACCGCCCTGCGAAGCTCGGGCAGGCGCGCGTACAGCCTGTCGCCCGGACACGACGTCTTGTTGTAGTCGCGGTGCCCGATGATGGCCTTGGCCGGATCCAGCTTGTACTCCTGGCACAGCCACACGCACACCTCCAGCAGCGAGTTCCACAGGCTGCCGGGGACCGCGCGCGTCATGTACGTCCCCTCGTTCTCGATGCCGATCGTGTGGCTGTTGTGGTGCAGGACCTGCGCGCCGACCGCGAGGTCGCCGGCCCGGATCGCCTTCAGGCTGCGGTTGCGGCCCTCCATCACGATGCCGCCCCGGCTGATGGTGAGCTGCTGACCGGCGTCGTCCCAGCCGTTCTTGTCCATGTGGATGTGCTGGATGGTCCGGGACAGCGCGAACGCGTGGGCGAGCGAAAGGTCGCCGGAGTTCGCCGTGGCCGTGTGGTGGACGATGATGTGGTCCGGCGCCCGATTCCTGACCTTCGCCGGCCGCCTGGGCGCTCTCGCCCTCCACTGCGCACGCGTATAGACGTGCGGGGCCTCCGCCGTGAACATGACCCGTTCGCCGCCGCCCGCGGACGGCTCGTCCGCCATGGCCCCGTGCTGGAGGGGCGACGCCATGGCCAGCATCTCCAGCAGGCCCGCCCCGGCGACGCCGCCGATGACCGACCGGCGTGTCACCGGTGTGCCGTGCCGCCCCCTGCCGTCCGCGCCGTCCCCCGAATGCGCGATCAACACCGTCCCCCTTCGTCCGGGTGATCAACTGATCACGGGACGTCATGGCCGCTGAGTTGATCACCCAAACACAGGGCGGTTCAGGGACGTTTCACAAGAAACCCAGTGTGCGAGCCCTTGGTTTGGGCGCCCATCGCCCTGCTCTTGTGGAAGAGATTGCGGGATCAAAAGCCGCATGCCGTCCCGGCGGGGGTCGGGAAGGCGGGAAGACGCGGAACGGCCCCCAGCCCTGGCGGGGCGGGGGCCGTTCGGCGGACGCGAGTGTCAGTCCTCGACGACGTTGACGTCGATCGTGGCGTTGACGTCGCTGTGCAGGCGCACGCTGACCCGGTGGGTGCCGACGGTCTTGATCGGGTTGCCGATCTCGATGCGGCGGCGGTCCAGGTCGGGGCCGTCGGCGGCGCGGACCGCCTCGGCGATGTCGGCGGCGGTCACGGCGCCGAACAGGCGGCCGTTGCTGCCGGTGCGGGTGCGCAGCGTGACGCGCAGGCCGCCGAGCCGGTCGGCGACCTCCTTGGCGTGCTCGACGGTCGCGATCTCGCGAGCCGAACGCGCCTTCTTGATGGAGTGGATCTCCTTCTCGGCGCCGCGGGTCCACTTGATGGCGAATCCGCGGGGCACGAGGTAGTTGCGGCCGTAGCCGTCGCGGACCTCGATGATGTCGCCGGGCTCGCCGAGCCCGGAGACCTGCTGGGTCAGGATGAGCTTCATGTTCGTTACCCCCGGCCTCAGCGCGCGGTGCTGGTGTACGGCAGCAGCGCCATTTCGCGGGCGTTCTTGATCGCCGTGGCGACGTCCCGCTGGTGCTGGGTGCAGTTGCCGGTCACCCGCCGAGCACGGATCTTGCCGCGGTCGGAGATGAACTTCCGCAGCAGGCCCGTGTCCTTGTAGTCGACGTAGGAGATCTTCTCCTGGCAGAAAACGCAAACCTTCTTCTTTGGCTTGCGGGGAGGTGGCTTCGCCATCGTGGTGCTCCTTTGGGAGAGCCCCGCTCACGCGGGAATGGACGTGTACTTGATGTTGTGTGGTCGTGCCGGAGCAACGGCTCTGGAACGACGTGTCCGTAGTGTCCGGAGCGTCCGGTCTAGAACGGCGGGTCGTCGGAGTATCCGCCGCCGCCGCCACTGCCGCCGCCGGTGGCCCAGGGGTCCGCGGGAGCGTTGCCGCCCTGCTGGCCGCCTCCGAAACCGCCGCCGCCCTGCTGGCCGCCGCCGCCTCCGAAACCGCCGTCCTGGCCGCCGCCACCGCCACCGCCGAACCCGCCGCCGCCCTGGCCGCCGCCGCCTCCGCCGCCGAAGCCGCCGCCACCGCCGCCGCCCTGCCGCTGGGTCTTGTTGACCTTGGCGGTGGCGTTGCGCAGCGACGGGCCGACCTCGTCGACCTCGATCTCGAAGACGGTGCGCTTCTCACCCTCGCGGGTCTCGTACGACCGCTGCTTGAGGCGTCCCTGCACGATGACCCGCATGCCGCGCTGGAGGGTCTCGGCGACGTTCTCGGCCGCCTGCCGCCAGACGTTGCAGGTCAGGAACAGGGCCTCGCCGTCCTTCCAGTCGTTCGACTGGCGGTCGAAGAACCGCGGGGTCGAGGCGATGCGGAAGGAAGCGACCGCCTGGCCACTCGAGGTGAAACGCAGATTCGGGTCCTCGACGAGGTTCCCGACGATCGTGATTACGGTGTCGCCTGCCATGGGGCTCGCTCCGGCTGCTGTGAGGGCTGAGCCTGGCTCAGTGGACCTCGGGGCGGATGACCTTGGTACGGAGGATCGACTCGCTCAGGTTGAGCTGCCGGTCGAGCTCCTTGACCGTGGCAGGCTCGGCCGAAAGGTCGATCACCGCGTAGATGCCTTCGGACTTCTTCTGGATCTCGTACGCCAGGCGCTTGCGGCCCCAGACGTCGACCTTCTCGACGCTGCCGCCGCCGTCCCGGACGACCTTCAGGAACGGGTCGAGCGCCGCGCTCGCGGTGCGCTCGTCGATGGCGGGGTCGAGGATGGTCATGAGTTCGTAACGACGCATGCTGTGTCCCTACCTCCTCTGGACTGATGCGGTCACGGTCTCTCCGTGACAGGAGGGCTCTTGCGTCCTCCGCGGCGGCGCCGGACCCCGGATCGCCGGGCGCACCTGCCGCGAGACCGGTACAGGCTACCAAGTGTCGGCAGCGTACGAGCCGGTTCCCGGAGCGGAGCGCCAGCGGAGCGGAGGGGACCGGCTCGTACCGCCTTGCGGGGGTGTGGGGGTCGCCCCCCGCAAACGACTACGAGCCGGTTCCCGGAGCGGAGCGCCAGCGCCCCGTGTCCGCTGGCGCGGGTCAGCGGTGTGGGCGCGCGTGGGCGGGTCTGGTACAGCGGCGGCGTTCCAGCTCGGCCATGATGTCGGCCATGCGGGCGCGCATTCGGGCGGTCTGGGTCGTCAGCAGCGACAGCTCCTCCACGAGCTCCGCGTCACCGATGAGCCCGAACTCCACTTTCGTCACGGGTGTGCACCTCCTGCTCTCCCCCGCTTCCCCTCGGGGGGCCGGACCCGAGCCGGTGTTCGAATCCATGTTCGACAGTACCGGGTGCCGCGGACATTTTCCGCCCGCCCGCCCCGGTTGATCTCCCCGCAGAGTGGGAATTCCTTACCCACATGGTCCGCCCGGTCCCGCGTTCACCATGCGCCCCACATGCGGGAGCGCGCGGGAGTACGACCTTGAGGAGATCCCGATGCCGCAGGAGGCGACCGGCGCGCAGCAGGCGTCCGTCCGTACCGAGGCCCAATCCGAGTCCCATCGGCTGCAGGACGTGCTGGCGGTGGCCTCCGTCACCATCGGGATCGCCGCCCTCGTCCTCGGCTGGATCCCGGCGACCCACTTCCCCGGCGCGCTGCTCGGGGTCATCGGCCTGCCGGTCGCGCTCTACTCGCAGATGATCTCGGCGACGACCAACGAGCGCTGGCTGAACGTGATCGGCATGGTCGCGTCCTTCATCGGCACCGGCTTCGCCCTCAGCCACGGAGGCTTCTCCATCTGACCCCGGACCTCCCGACGTCCTCTGTCTTTCGCCCCCGACCGGCGTGGGCGGTATCCCGCGCGGCCGGTGTCGGCGACGTCCCAGGTGTCGTAGGGCGCGGTTAGGCTCGGAGCATGCGCATCGGAGCCCACGTCGATCAGAACAACCCGCTCGACAACGCCCGCGCGGTCGGAGCGGACGTCGTCCAGTTCTTCCTGGGCGACCCGCAGGGGTGGAAGAAGCCCGTCCTGCCGGAGGGCGTCGAGGCGCTGGCCGGTTCCGGAGTGGACGCCTATGTCCACGCGCCGTACACGATCAACGTGGCGACGTCGAACAACCGGATCCGCATCCCGAGCCGCAAGAACCTCACCCAGCAGCTTGAGGCGGCGGCGTCCATCGGGGCCAAGGCGCTGATCGTGCACGGCGGGCACGTGCTGAAGGACGACGATCCCGAGACGGGCTTCGAGAACTGGCGGAAGGTGTTCGAGCGGATCGAGTGTCCGATTCCGGTCTACATCGAGAACACCGCGGGCGGCGGGAACGCCATGGCGCGCACGTTCGACCGGATCGCCCGGCTGTGGGAGGTGCTGACCGGCGTCCCGGGGCTGGAGTCCAAGCTCGGGTTCTGCCTCGACACCTGCCACGCGCACGCGGCGGGCGAGGAGCTCGTCGACGCCGTCGACCGGATCAAGGCCATAACCGGCCGCGTCGACCTGGTGCACTGCAACGACAGCCGGGACGCGTTCGGGTCGGGCGCCGACCGGCACGCCAACCTGGGCAGCGGCAGCATCGAGCCGGATCTGATCCTCGGCGTGGTCAGGGCCGCGGGCGCCCCCGTGGTGGTGGAGACGCCGGCGGCGGGGCAGGCCGACGACATCTCGTGGTTGCGCTCGAAGCTCTGACGAAGCAGAGTCGGGTGCGTCTCTGGAACCCCGGCCGCCTGCGCGGCATCTAATCCGCATGTGACCAGCCGGACGACAAAATCCGAAGGTCGCGTCACACTGGCATAATCCGGAACCCAGCCTCAGCGCACGAGCGTTCTCTCCGGCGGCGGGCGCGCGAACCGATCGGGATGCACATGGCACAGCCCCCTTACGACCCCTACGGCTATGGCGCGCAGGACCCCTACGCCCAGTCCTACTCCCAGCCTCCGGCCGTGCAGCACCATTACTACGGGGGCTCGATGCCGGTCGCCCGGCCGACGAACGGGATGGCGACCGCGTCGCTCGTGTGCGGGCTCATCGGCTTCTTCGCGTGCGGTGTGACCTCCATCTTGGCGATCATCTTCGGGCACGTGTCGCTGAGCCAGATCAAGCGGACCGGCGAGGGCGGCCACGGCATGGCCGTCACCGGCCTGATCCTCGGCTACTTGATCAGCGCGGGCTGGCTGCTCATCCTGCTGTTCTACATCCTCGGGATCGCGATGTTCGCGGCGAGCAGCGGCAGCACCACCTACTGACCGTTCGGACGCCCCCAGTCAAGACCCAGCCAAGGCCCTGCCAGGACGAGGACCGGTCAGCCGAGCCGGGGGACGCCCGCCACCTCCACACCCACGCTCGACATCAGCACCGTCATGGGCGTGGGGGTGTCGCGCCAGGTCTTGACCGCGTCCCCGAACACGTCGAGGACGACCCGCAGCGACTTCTGGTCGGCGTCGGCGAGTTCCGACCACGACTCGTACAGCACCAGGTAGCCGTGCTTCGCGGGCGTCCACGACAGGTCCTCCAGGCAGCGGGCGAGGTCGTCCCAGTCGCCGCCGGCCAGCGCCGGCACCTCGAACACGTCCGCGCACAGCCGCACGAACCCGGCCTTGTCGCGGGCGCGGCGGCCGTCCAGGTGGAAGCCGCGCCAGCCGGCCTCCTCGGCCCGGTCCGTCCAGCTCGTGTCGCCGATCGCGCCCGGCGCCGGAGGCGTCCGCCACTGGTAGACGCCCGGCTTGAGCCGTCCCGCGAGCAGTTCGTTCAGTGCTTGGTTCGCGTCCACGTCCTCTCCCGGGATTGCCGCGTCCCCGCGTTCCGTTCGCCGCGGAGGGCCGGGGCGACCCCCGCCCGCCGCGATCACTTCCCCGGCATTCGGCACAGAATCCCTCAAAGCGGGCAGATTCCGGCCATCGGGGCTTGAGTCTCCAGCGGGTGGAGGTCCCAGAGTGACGGGCATGGACGGCGACACCATGGACACGATCGGGGAACTGGCGCGCCGCACCGGCCTGCCGGTGCGGACGATCCGCTTCTACTCCGACGAAGGTGTCGTGCCGCCCACCTGCCGTACCGAAGCCGGCTACCGGCTGTACGACGCGGAGGCCGCCGCGCGCCTCGACCTCGTCCGGACGCTGCGGGACCTCGGCGTCGACCTCGGCACGATCCGGCGGGTGCTGGACCGCGAGATCGGGGTCGGGGAGGTCGCGGCGGCGCACGCGGAGGCGCTGGACGTGCAGATCCGGACGCTCCGGCTGCGCCGGGCCGTGCTGCGGGCGGTGGCGAAACGCGGATCGACCCCAGAGGAGATCGAAATCATGCACAAGCTCGCCCGGCTGTCCGACGAGGAGCGCCGGCGGATCATCACCGACTTCATCGACGAGTCGTTCGCCGGACTCGACGTGAACCCCGGCTTCGAGGCGAAGATGCGCTCCGCGCTGCCGGAACTGCCCGACGACCCCGCGCCCGAGCAGGTCGACGCCTGGGTCGAGCTGGCCGAACTGGTCGGCGACCCGGGGTTCCGGGCGGCGGTGCGGAGGATGGCCGAGCACCAGGCCGCCGACATCGAGAAGGGCGCCTACCCCGAGGACGCCGAGCGACTCGGCCAGTTGACGGGGGAGAAGATCGCGGCGGCGATCGCGGACGGGATCGAACCCCGTTCGGACGCGGCCCGTCCCATCGTCGACGAGCTGGTCGCCGCCTACGCGGCGGCCTACGGCGTCGCGGACGACGCCGGGTTCAGGCGTGAGCTGCTCCGCCGCACGGAGATCGGCACCGACCGGCGCGCGGAACGGTACTGGCAGCTGATCGCCACCATCAACGGCTGGCCCGTCTGGCCTGCGATGACGCCCTCGTTCGAATGGTTCGTCGAGGCCCTGCGCGACTGAGGACGGGCCCCGGCTAGGACGGTACGGGAACGCTGGTGCGGCGGGCGCCGCGCCAGCGTCCCAGGGAGATCACGTCGGCGGCGCCGTCGAGGACGCCGCCCGCCGGATCGTCCGCCCCGTCCGACCTGACGACGTCGCCGGACGGCCGCAGGACGTCCCACACCACCAGCGCGGCCAGCGCGAGGACGGTCACGAACCGGGCGAGCAGGGCCAGCGAGTAGACGTCCTGGCTGATGCCGCCCTCGGGCGCGTCCAGGCTCAGGACCGCCGACACCGTTCCGGACAGGTCCTGCCCGGGGGTCTGCGCCGACACCGACAGCAGGAACCACCAGATGCCGAAGAAGTAGAGGATCTCCCCGAGCTGCCAGACGATGAACGCGGGCAGCTTCGGACGGGCCATCACCGCGAGCGGCAGCAGCCACAGCACGTACTGCGGCGACCAGACCTTGTTCGGCAGCATGAACGCGACCAGCACCAGGAACATCAGCTGCGCGAGGCGCGGGCGGCGCGGCGCGGCCAGCGCGAGGACGGCGATGCCCGCCGCGAGGACGAGGAACGTCCCGGTGCCGAGCAGGTTGAGCCGATCGGTGTCGGCGGCCGGGCCGGGGAGGCCGTGGTCCTGGAGGACGAAGAAGATCGATCCCCAGTCGATGCCGCGTCCCTGGCTGAAGGTGTAGAACTCCTTCCAGCCGTCCCACGCGAAGATCATCACGGGCAGGTTGACGAGCAGCCAGGCCCCGGCGGTGCCGGCGAGCAGCCGTCCCATCGCACGCCACTGCCCCGCGCGGACGCACAGCAGCACGAGCGGGCCGAGGAACAGCAGCGGGTAGAACTTCGCGGCGATCGCGAGGCCGAGCAGCGTGCCCGCGAGCGCCGGGCGGCGCGCCGACCAGGCGGCGACCGCCAGCGCGGACAGCGCGACGGCGAGCAGGTCCCAGTTGATGTAGGCGGTGAGCAGCAGCGCGGGGGACAGCGCCACCATCAGCCCGGCGCGCAGCGAGCGCCGCCCGGCCGCGTACGCCGTGGCGAGGACCGCCACGATCGCGAGGACGGCGAGCAGCAGCGCGGTGACGTTGTAGAACGCGAGGCCGCGCTCGTCCACCCCGAACGGCTGGACGAGCCACGCGACCAGCTGCATGAATCCGCCGCTGAGCACCGGGTACTCGACGTAGTGGAGGTCGGACCCGGTGAACGAGTCGAAGTACGGGAGCTTGCCGTCGCTCAGCCCGCGCACGTAGTAGAGCGGGTAGATGTCGGTGTAGCAGGCGTTCGTCGTCGTCTTGACGAAGTCGAACCCCGCGGACGCGCAGGGCTGCTTCTGCAGCCAGCCGAGCAGGCACACCAGGGCGGTGAGGCCCGTCAGCACGGGCGCGAGCCGCAGCAGCCGGCCGGGCGGGCGCGGGCGGTCCGCCGTGTCGCTGCCGGCGGACATCGCGAGCCTCTCAGAAGACGACGACATGGACAGCAAGCCTATGCGTCTCGGACCGTCCCGGCGATCAGATGCGGAAGGCCCGGAACCCGCCGCGGGTTCCGGGCCTTCCCCGGGTCGGACGCCGGCTCGGTCAGGCGCCGGCGCCGTCCGGATTGGGTTCCTCGTTCCGGCAGGCGGGATCGTTGCGGTGCTCGGGCTTGGCGCACCACCAGCCCTTGTCGCCCTCGGGCGGAAGGTTGGCGTTGCAGCCCAGCGGCATGTTGAACCGGTTGCAGGGCACGTCCTGGTTCGGCGGCGTCGTCGGCGTGTTCGTCGGCGACGGCGGGGCCGACTGGCAGTTCGGCTGGTTCTGCTGGCCCGGACGGCAGGTCGGCGTGTTCGTCGGGCTCGGCGTGGTCGACGGGGTCGGAGCCGGCTTCGCCTTCGCCCACGGGGCCAGCTGGCCGCCGTTGACCGGCGGCGGGAACTGCTTGATCTCCTTGCCCTCCAGCGCCTTCAGCATGAAGCGCTTGAAGAGGTCGGCCGGGACCGTACCACCGTAGACCTGGCTGTAGTTGCCGACGCCGATCAGCGACTTGCGGTTGCCCTTCTTGTCCTGCCGCCACATCGCCGCGGACGTCACCAGGTCCGGCGTGTAGCCGACGAACCAGGCGGACTTGTTCTCGTCCGTCGTACCCGTCTTGCCGGCGACCGGGCGGGTCCCGAGGGCCGCGCGCGTACCGGTACCGCCGCTCTGGACGACCGCCTGCATCGCCGACGTGGCGTCCGCCGCGACGCCCTCGTCGAAGGCCTGCGTCGGCTTCTCGTAGGGCAGCTTGTCCAGCGGCTTGTTCTCGTTGTTGACGATCGTGTGGCCCTTGGCGTCGGTGATCTTGGCGATCACGTGCGCGTCCCGGTGCTTGCCGCCGGCCGCGAACGTCGAGTAGACCGAGGCCATCGTGACCGGGGTCGCGTCGATGACGCCGAGCGGCAGCGACGTGAAGGTCGGGTCGAGCCCCTTGGTCGTCTTGGGGATGCCCATCTTCTTCGCCATGTCGATGACGTTCGTCAGCTGGACCTTCTGCCCCAGCTCGACATAGGCGGTGTTGATGGACATCGCCGTCATCTGCTTGAGGTTGTAGACGCCGTTCTCACTGCGGTTGTCGTTGGTGAACGTCGCACCGGCGATCGTCCGCTTGTAGCGGCCGTCCATCGTCGTCTTCAGGCTGATGCCCTGGTCGAGGGCGGTCGCCAGCACGATCGGCTTGAACGACGACCCCGGCTGCACGTTGCCCTGGAAGGAGTTGTCGAACTGCTGCTTGCGGAAGTCGGGACCGCCGTAGGCGGCCACCACCCCGCCCGTCCTCGGGTCGATCGCCGCGAGACCGAACTGGATGTCCGACTTGAGGCCGTTCTCCTTTTTGAGCTGCTTGACTACCACGTTGGTGTAGTCCTGCAGCTCCTTGTTGAACGTGGTCGTGATGCGCAGGCCGCCGCTCGCCAGCCGCTCCCGGTCGATGCCGAGCCGCTCCAGCTCGCTGATCACGCGGGCCTGGAGGTAGCCGGCGTTCGGGTCGGACGGGGCGTCGCTCCAGACCTTCTGCGTCTGCGGGAACTTCTTCGCCGCCGCGCGCTTGTTCGGGTCGAGCCACTTCTTCTCGACCATGCCGTCGAGGACGTAGTTCCACCGGTTGATCAGCGCCTGCTTGGCCGGGTTGGACGCCGGGCCGTAGGTGGCGAAGTAGCCGGGCCGCTGGATCAGCGCGGCGAGCATCGCCGCCTGGGTGACGTTGATCTCGGTGACGGGCTTGTGGAAGTAGGCCCGGGAGGCCGCCTGGACGCCGTACGAGTCGCGCCCGAACGGGACGACGTTGAGGTACAGCTCAAGGATCTTCTTCTTGTCCATCTCCTTGCCCATCCGGACGGAGATGAGGATTTCCTTGAGCTTGCGGCTGACCGTGCGGTCCTGGCTGAGGTTCGCCCAGTAGTTGCGGGCGAGCTGCTGGGTGATCGTCGAGGCGCCCGCGACCTCGCCGCCGGTCACGGCGCGGAAGAACGCGCCCGCGATGCCGGTCGGCGAGATGCCGGGCTCGCTGTAGAAGTTGCGGTCCTCCGCGGCGAGCACCGCGTTCACCACGAAGTCGGGCACCTTGTCGAGCGGGATGTCCTCGCGGTGGGTGCCGATGCGGGCGAGCGTCGCGCCGTTCGCGTACGTGATCACCGACTCCTGGCGGAGCGCGTCCTGCTGCGCCTTCGTCGGGAGCGGGGTGTTGGAGTAGGCGACGACGACGAGCACCGCCAGGCCGAGGATCAGCACGCCGGCGACGGCGACCGAGATCTTCCAGGACGGGACGAACCGCCGCCAGCCGGTCTTCTTGTCCGCATCGCCGCCGTGCCGCTCGCGGCGCCTTCCACGGCTCTCGTCGCCCCAGAAACCGTCCCCGCCGCCCCCGGAACCGCCGGGACCGCCGCCGGGACCGCGACCGCCAGGGCCGCCGGGCCCACCCGGGCCACCGGGACCACCCGGACCGCCGGGGCCACCGGGGCCACCGGGACCGCCCGGACCACGGCGCGGCGGAGGCGCGCCGGGACCCGACCGGGAGCTCGCGGGAGCGCCCGCGCGGCGCCGTCCGCCGCCGGGGCCGCCGGGACCCACGCGCGGGGGCCCGCCGGACCGTCCGCCCGCCCGGCCGCCGGGGCGCGGGGTCCTGGCGGGGGGCGGCGGCGAGCCGGACGGCCCGCCGCGCGGTCCACCGGACGGTCCGCCGGACGGCATGCCCGCGGAGCCGGGACGGGGGGAGCCCCGCCGGCCAGAACTCTCTCCGTGGTCCGGTCCGTATCGGCTTGGGTTACTCACGCGGCCTCATCAACTGGGGGACGGCTATGCGTCGTCCGAGCGTACTGCGCACCCGTGGCAGCCGAGGCCGATGAGGCGGGGCCGCCCTTTCTCCGGCCGGGCGGGCGCACGTGATCGGGGCCGCTGGCGTGCGGCAATTGGCGAACATGCTTCATGTCACACCCCCACGTTTCCAGTGGACGGTTCGGACGGCGGTGCCCCGCGGGTTCATTCCGGGGGCCTGGTCAAGGGGAGCAGCGGCGCCAGGCTCTCGGTCTCGGCGCCGCGGCGGCCTCCGTTGCGGCAGGCGGGATCGCCTCGGTGGACCTGGCACCACCACCGGGGCGGCGGGTTGGTCGGCGGCTTGTTCGGGTCGCAGTTCCCGTTCGGGAAGGGCGACTGGCAGGGCGGCTGATCGCCCGTGTCGCCGCCGCCGTCGTCCTGGCAGCGCGGGTCGAACCTGCCCAGCCGGCCCTTGCACCACGGCGGCTTGCCGTCGTCCTTCTTCTTCGGCGGCTTCGCCCACTTCTGCACGATCCCGCCCCACGCGGGCGGCGGGAACGCCTGCGCGTTCACGCCTTGCAGCGCGTTCGACATGTAGGCCCGCCAGATGCGGGCGGGGATCGTGCCGCCCTCCACCTCGCCGATCTGCGGCAGGATCACCGACTTCTTCTTGCCGTCCGGGCCCGTCGCGTCGTTGTAGATCGTCACCGCGGTCGAGACCTGCGGGACGTACCCGATGAACCAGGACGCGACGTTGCGGTCGGTGGTGCCGGTCTTGCCGGCCGCCTGGCGTCCGTCCGGCAGCGCCGCCGCCGTCGCCGTCCCGCCCTTGATGACCTGCTGCATGGCGTACGTGGCGTCCGCCGCGACCTTCGGGCTGAACACCCGGCGCTTCTCGACGTCCGGCCGCAGCCGGACGCGCTTGTTGTCGCTGTACTTGACCACGCGGATCACGTGCGGCTGGTGGTACACGCCGCCGTTGGCGAACACCGCGTAGCCCGCCGCCTGCTCGACCGGGCGGATGTTGTTGACGCCGAGCGCCAGGTTCAGGCAGCAGTCGTGCGGTTTCAGCAGGTAGGACTCGATGCCGGCATCCGTTTCGGTCTTGATCACCTCTTGGATGCCGACCTTGCCCATCAGCTGGATGAACGCGGTGTTCACCGAGTCCTGCGTCGCGGTGATGAGGTTGATCGCCGGACCCACGTCATGGCTGTTCGGGACGATCGTGGCGTTCGGGTCGTCCTTCGACACCACGGTGCCGTCCGGGCCGATCGGCGTCTTCGACCGTCCCTCGACGAGGCTCTTCAGGCTGTAGTTCTGCTTCAGCGCCGTCGCCAGCACGTACGGCTTCATCGCCGACCCGGCCTGCGCCGAGCCCTGCCAGACGTTGTCGAACGACTGGTCCAGGTAGTCCGGCCCGCCGTAGAACGCCACGACCTCGCCGTTCGCGGAGTTCACCGACACGAGCCCGACGCGGATCTTCTTCCGCGCGAGCTTCTTCGGATTCACCTGCGGGACGGTCTTCTCCGCCGCCACCCTGGCCATCTTCATCCGCCTGCGGTCGAACGTCGTGTAGACGCGCAGGCCCGCGGTCGTCAGCTCCTTGCGGTAGAGCTTCTGCCGGTCGAGCTCCTTCATGGCGCGCGTCAGCATGTAGCCGCGCTGGCTGCCGTACAGCTGCTTGTCGCTGCCCGGCTTGCTGATCTTGGGCAGCCGCTGCGTGTACTTGGCGGCGTCGGCCTCGCTCAGCTTCCCCATCGAGACCAGGCCCTTGAGCGTGTACTGGTACCGCCCGGTCACCCACGCCTGGTTGTCCTTGCTGCCCGGGTCCCGGTTGGGGTTCTGGATGATGCCGCCGAGGACGGCCGCCTGGTCGGGCTTCAGCTCCCAGACGTCCTTGCCGAAGTACTCGCGGGACGCCGCCTGGACGCCGTAGGTGTCGCGGCCGAAGTAGATCGTGTTCAGGTAGAGCTTGAGGATCTCGTCCTTGGTGTACTTGTCCTCGAGCTTCAGGGAGATGAACAACTCCTTGAACTTCCGGTTCACCGTCCGGTTGTTCGGGTCGGAGTAGTAGTTCTTCGCCAGCTGCTGCGTGATGGTGGAGCCGCCGCCCGAACCGCCGGTCAGGTTGCTCCACACCGCCCGCGTCGTGCCGGTGATCGAGAACCCGGGGTCGGAGCGGAAGCTGCGGTTCTCCGCCGCCAGCACCGCGTCCTGGACGAACGGCGGGATCTGCTTCAGCTCGACGCTCTGCCGCTTCTTGCCGATGCGCCCGATCTCGGTGCCGTCGGTGTAGTAGAAGATCGACGCCTGGTCCTCGACGCCCGCGACCGTCGGTTCCGCGGGCGTCGGCGTGTTCGCGTAGGCGACCCAGATCAGCGTGACGAACGCCGCGAGGCCGAGCCCGGCGGCGCCGGCCACGATCTTCCAGGACGGGATGAACCGCCGCCATCCCTCTTCCCGGGACCGCAGGTGCCCGAGGAACCCCTTCTTCTGCGGAGCCGGCGGCAGCCCGTGCCGTCCGGGACCGCCGGGTCCTCCAGGACCGCCGGGTCCTCCAGGGCCCCCGGGTCCACCGGGTCCCCCAAAGCCTCCGGGGCCGGGACCGCCCGGACCGCCCGGACGCGCCGGGCCCGGCCCGCCGGACCGGTTCGCCGCCCGGACGCCCTTCCCCTGGAACTTGGCGGTCACCTTCGAACCGAGCTCCTGCCCGGTCTTCCCCAGCTCGGCGAGCTTCTCCCGGACACCGGGCTTGGGCGCCGCCCGTCCGGCAGCACCGAACCCGGCCGCCCCGCCCATCCCAGCCGCGCCCATGCCGGACGCGCCCATGCCGGGCGCACCGCCCATTCCAGGGGGACCCATGCCGGGAGCGCCGGGCATTCCAGGCCCGTTCGGAGGCCGCACCCCACCAGGACCGCCGGGACCGCCGGGACCGCCGGGGACTCCGCCCATTCCCGGACCACCCGGCATACCGGGCCCGTGTGCTCCGGCCCCACCCGGCCCGAAACCGCCCGGACCGCCGGAAGGCGCCTGACCGCCCGGCATCCCGGACATGCCCGGACCACCGGCCGCAGCGGGACCGCCGGGACCGGCCGGAAGCCCTCTGGGCGGCATCGGTCCGCTCGGCAGCGCTCCGCCGGGCGCCCCCTGCCCGCCGGACGCGGGGAACCCACCGGGCCCGGGCGGCGGAGGCCCGCCGGACGCCGGAAGACCGCCGGACGCGGGGCCGCCGGGCCGTCCGCCTGCTCCGCCCGGCGCTCCGGGGCCGTTCGGCGGAGTCGGGGACGGGCCGCCCGCCGCGTCGCCGCCGGGTGCCCCGGAGGCCGCGTGGCGGCCCTGGGGGCGCGGGGCGGGAGCCGGGGGGACCACCGGAGTCGGGGCGGTCGGCGCGGCGCCGCCCAGCGGTGCGGGCGGGGCCGGCGGGCCGCTCGGGACGGAGTGGCCGCCCATGAATCCCGGGCTCTGGCCGGCGTCCGGTGTCCCCTGCGCGCCAGGGTTCTGTGGCTCGCCGGGCAGGCCGGTGGGCTGCTCGCTGCGGCCGGGGTCGCCGGAATCACCGGGACGGGGGTTCTGCTGCCCGCCCGGCCTCTGCGACCCGGGTTCCGGTCGGGGCTGGCTTGGATTACTCACGCGACCTCATCAACAGGGGACAACGGTTGCCGCCAGGGGTCCGGAGCGGCCCCCGGCCCTTGTTGCGACTCGTGCGCCGTCCGAAGAGTACTGTGCGGGCTGGTGAGCGGGGGGAGCGCGGGGGGAGCGCGTGCACGGCGGAGTTCGTCCCGGCCGGTCGACGCCCCCGCCGGCGAAGCGGCCGGCTGGACCCTCCTCGTACGTCTGCCGCCCGGGGCTCCGTTCCCCGTAGCCGAGGACGCTCGACATGGCCAGGTGGTTCCAGCCGCAACTTTGGCACACTTCGGCCACATACACCCTGAATTCGCCGCATTCGGCGTCCCACCTCGGCCGTCGTCCGGCCCCTGACGTGGAAGATCCCCTCCGCGCGGTGCGGAGGGGCGGCAGGGTTCGCGCACCGGTCCACTTGCCAGGACGGGGTCCCGTACGTATCTTGGCGATGTATCGAGTCGATACATTCACTCGATACATCGGATCGAGACATCGGCTTCTGCGGAAGAGGGAACCGGGATGGCGGCCAGGAAGGGCGCGGGCGTGCTGGAGCTCGCCGTGCTCGGGCTGCTGCACGAGGCCCCGATGCACGGCTACGAGCTGCGCAAGCGGCTCAACGCCCTGCTGGGCATGTTCCGGGCGTTCTCTTACGGGTCCCTCTATCCGTGCCTCAAGCAGCTTCTCGCGGACGGGATGATCGTCGAGGACCGCTCGGAGGAGGCGAACACGCCACTGGCGCTGCAGAGCCGCCGGTCGAAGATCGTTTACAAGCTCACCGCCGACGGCAAGGAGCGCCTCCAGCAGCTCCTGACCGAGGCCGGTCCGGCGGCGTGGGAGGACGAGGGGTTCGGCGTGCACTTCGCCTTCTTCTCGCACACCCGCGCCGACGTCCGGCTGCGGATCCTCGAAGGCCGGCGCAGCCGGCTGGAGGAGCGCCTGGAGAGCGTCCGCGCCGCCCTGGCGCGGACCCGCGAGCGCGTCGACTCCTACACCCTGGAGCTGCAGAACCACGGGCTGGAGTCGGTCGAGCGCGAGGTCCGGTGGCTCAACGAGCTCATCGGACGCGAGCGGGCCGAGCAGGAACAGCAAGCACAGCAAGCACAGTCAGCTAAGCGAATTGACCAGGACATGCCTCGGGACGAGGGCCGCTGAGCAGCGGCCCGGCGCCTTCGGGGACGGGTGAAACACCACATGTTCCGCTAGAGAGAAGGAGCAAACGGATGGGTTCGGTGCGCGTAGCCATCGTTGGTGTGGGCAACTGCGCCTCTTCACTCGTCCAAGGTGTCGAGTTCTACAAGGACGCGGCCCCCGAGACGCGAGTCCCCGGCCTGATGCACGTGCAGTTCGGCGAGTACCACGTCGGCGACGTGGAGTTCGTCGCGGCGTTCGACGTGGACGCCAAGAAGGTCGGGATGGACCTCTCCGAGGCCATCCACGCCAGCGAGAACAACACCATCAAGTTCGCCGACGTGCCGCCGACCGGCATCACGGTCCAGCGCGGGCACACCTTCGACGGCCTGGGCGAGTACTACCTGGACATGGTCGAGGAGTCGGACGCCGAGCCGGTCGACGTGGTGCGGGTGCTGAAGGACGCCGAGGTCGACGTCCTGGTGTCGTACCTGCCGGTGGGCTCGGAGGAGGCCGACCGCTTCTACGCCCAGTGCGCGATCGACGCCAAGGTCGCGTTCGTGAACGCGCTGCCGGTGTTCATCGCCAGCGACCCCGAGTGGGCGCAGAAGTTCACCGACGCGGGCGTCCCGATCGTCGGCGACGACATCAAGTCGCAGGTCGGCGCGACCATCACGCACCGCGTCATGGCCCGCCTCTTCGAGGACCGCGGCGTCGAGCTGCTGCGCACGTACCAGCTCAACTTCGGCGGCAACATGGACTTCATGAACATGCTGGAGCGCAAGCGGCTCCAGTCCAAGAAGATCTCCAAGACGCAGTCGGTGACCTCGCAGATCCCGCACGAGATGGCGAAGGCGGACGTGCACATCGGCCCGTCCGACCACGTGCCGTGGCTGGACGACCGCAAGTGGGCCTACGTCCGGCTGGAGGGCAGGTCGTTCGGCGACACGCCCCTCAACCTGGAGTACAAGCTGGAGGTCTGGGACTCCCCGAACTCCGCCGGCGTCATCATCGACGCGGTCCGCGCCGCGAAGATCGCCAAGGACCGCGGCATCGGCGGCCCGATCCTGTCGGCGTCCTCCTACTTCATGAAGTCGCCGCCGGAGCAGTACAACGACGACCAGGCGCACGACGCGGTGGAGAAGTTCATCCGCGGCGAAGTGGAGCGCTGACGCGCTGATCAGCGTTCGCTGAGAGTCTGATCACAAAGTTCCCAAAGGACGCCCTGAGAGTGGACATTCCACTCTCAGGGCGTCCTTACTTCTAGAGGAAAACGGAGATGTACCGGCCCTTTGTCACTCAGCGGCCCTACTGTGACACCGCCGGTTACTGCGCGCCAAGTTCGGAGTGTCGAGGTGAGAACGTGACGGCACGCGAGATGTTCAAGGTGACGGTGGGGCTGACGGGGCTGGTGGTGGTCCTCGCCGGATGCGCGGGGGGAGGTGACGACGCGTCCGCGGCGGGCCAGCGCCGGGACGGCGGGACGCTGCGCGTCATCGGGTCGTCCGACGTCGAGCACCTCGACCCCGCGTCCGTGTCCAGCGTCGGCGCGTACGGGCTCGTCCGCACGTTCGCCCGGACGCTGTTCGGGACGCGCGCGTCCAACGACTTCCAGGAGACGGTCCCCGTCCGGCCGGACGTGGCCGAGCGGCTCCCGACCCGCGAGAACGGCGGCCTCGCCAAGAACCGCCGCACGTACACGGTGCGGCTGCGCGACGGCGTCCAGTGGAACACCGAGCCGCCGCGCCCCGTGACCGCGCAGGACTTCGTGCGCGGCTTCGAACGGCTGTGCAACCCGGCGGCGCCGTCCGCCGGCAAGGGCTACTTCATCTCGACGCTCAAGGGGATGGACGAGTTCTGCCGCGGCTACGCCGGCGTCGACGCCGAGGATCCCGCGGCGATGGCGGCCTACCAGCGCGCGCACGGGATCGAGGGCGTCCGCGCCAAGGACGACCGGACGCTGGTGTTCGAGCTGCGGCGCCCCGCGAGCGACTTCCTCAACCTGCTGACGCTGCCGTACTCCGCCGCCGCGCCGAAGGAGTACGACGCCTACGTCCCGGACGGTCCGGAGCTCCGCAAGCACACGATCTCGAACGGCCCGTACCAGATCACCGAGTACCGTCCCGGGCTCTCGTACGTGCTGGCGCACAACCCGGCGTGGCGGGCGGGCGGCGATCCGCTCCGCGAGCGGCACGTCGCGAAGATCCGGATCACCCTCGGGCAGGACTCGCCGGAGGCCGTCCAGCAGCAGATCGAGCAGGGCACCGCCGACCTCGCGTGGGACCAGCCCGTCCCGACGTCGGCGATCCCGCGGCTGCGCGACGATCCCCGGTTCGCGATCAGGGAGACGCCGAACAACAGCCCGTACCTGGTGTTCAACACGCGCAGCCCCAACAACGGCGGCGCGCTCGGCACGCGGGAGGTCAGGCAGGCGCTGGAGTACGCCGTCGACCGCAGCGCCCTCATCAAGATCGTCGGCGGGCCGGCGGTGGCGCGGCCGCTGCACACCGTGATCCCGCCGGGGAACTCCGGATACGCGGCGGTCGACCACTATCCGACGCCGGGCGAGTCCGGCGATCCGGCCAAGTGCCGCGAGCTGCTCGGCAAGGCGGGCCACCCCAAGCTCACACTGAAGTTCCCGTACCGGACGAACAGCGTCCACAAGCTCATCGCCCAGTCCATCGCCGAGAACCTCGACGCCTGCGGGGTCGGCACCGACCTCATCGCCGACTCCGGCGGCTCCTTCTACGCCGGGACCCTCGGCACGCCCGCCCGCGGCCGCGAGGGCGAGTGGGACATCGCGGCCCCCGGCTGGGTGCCCGACTGGTACGGCAACAACGGCCGGTCGATCGTCCAGCCGCTCTTCGACGGCCGCGGCTACGGGCAGAACTCCACCAACTACGGCGGCTACGACAACCCCGAGGTCAACGCCCTCATCGACGCGGCCCTCACCGCCCCCGACGCCCAGCACGCCGCCGGCTACTGGCAGCAGGCCGACCAGAAGATCATGCAGGACGCGGCGATCGTCCCCCTGCTGGACCGCGCGCAGACGCTCTTCCACTCGTCCCGCGTCCACGGCGCCCTCTACCTCCCCACCACCGCCGGCTACGACTTCACCCGCCTCTGGCTCAGCTAGCGCGGGGGCGGCGGTCGTCCGAGGGGAGCCGCGGACGGGCCGGCGCGGTCTGAACATGCGCGCTGGGCAAGCGGCTCAACTCCGCGGCCACAGCCGTGTACTGGCACGTCGGGAGCAAGGACGACCTGGTCCTGCTGGCCACCGACCTGGTCTGGGGCGACCTCGCGCTCCCCGACCCGGACGCGATCGGCTGGCGCGCCGCGGCCGCCGCCATGGCCGCCGACCTGTACCGGATGTTCACCGGCCACCCCTGGCTCGTCCAGGTCTTCGCCGGACATGTCGTCTACGGGGAGAGCAAGGCGCGCCACGACGAGCACCAGCTCGCCGTCTACGAGGCCGGGGGCTTCACCGGCGCCGAGGCCGACCGGGCCGCCGCCGCGGTGTTCACCTACGTCCTCGGCAACGCGGCCGGCGTCGCCGCGACCGCCTCGCTCACCCGCAAGCTCGACCGGAACGGCGACGGCGCCCAGAAACGGCTGGCCGAGGCCATGACCACCGCGCAGGAGATCGCCGCGCGCTTCCCGCGCCTGCGCGCCCGCCTGGAGACCGCGGCGGCGACCGGCTACGCCGCCTCCCCCGACCAGACCTTCGAGTTCGGCCTCCGGGCACTCCTCGACGGGCTGTCCCGCAGCGACTCCCGCCGCGGATGACCACCGGCGGGACGGGCGGGCGGCGCGGTCGGGCGCAGCACGTATGGTGATCGCGTGAAGGCCGGTCAGTTGCGGAAGATCCTGCGCGGACGGGATTTCCAGCGGCTGTACGGGACGCGGCTGGCCTCCCAGCTCTCCGACGGCGTGTTCCAGGTGGCGCTGGCGAGCTACGTGTTCTTCTCGCCGGAGCGGCAGACCACGGCCGGGAAGGCCGCCGCCGCGTTCGCGGTGACGCTGCTGCCGTACTCGGTGCTCGGCCCGTTCGCCGGGGTGTTCATCGACCGGTGGCGGCGCCGGCAGATCCTCGTGTGGACGCCCGTGCTCCGCGCCGTCCTCGTGCTCGGCGTCGCCGGACTCGTGGCCGCCGGGCAGGACGGCCCCGGCTTCTTCCTCGGCGTCCTCGTCGTGCTGGGCGTCAACCGGTTCTTCCTCGCCGCGCTGTCGGCGGCGCTGCCGCACGTCGTGCGGCGCGACCAGCTCGTGACGGCGAACGCGTTCACCGTCACGTCCGGGACGATCATCGCGTTCGTGGGCGGCGGGGCCGGCTACCTGCTGCGCCGCCTGTTCGGCGCCGGGCACGAGGGGACGGCGCTGATCCTCGTGTCGGCGGCGGCGCTGTTCCTGCTCGCGGGTCTCGTCGCGACGACGCTGCCCAAGGACCTCCTCGGGCCGCACCGGGCGGCGGACGCGGCGCCGGCCGCCCCGCGCGTCCGGGACGCGCTCGGCGGCGTCCTGACCGGGCTGGCGGACGGGGCGCGGCACATCGCGCGGCGGCCGCAGGCGGCGCTGGCGCTCGGCGCGATCTCGTTCCACCGGTTCCTGTACGGCGTCGTCCTGATCATGACGCTGCTGCTGTGCCGCAACCACTTCGCCGACGACCCCGACCAGGGGCTGGAGACGTTCGCGCTCATGCTCGGGGTGTCCGGCGCCGGGTACTTCGCGGCGGCGCTGATCACCCCCGCGGTGGTGCGGCGGATCAGCAAGCAGGCATGGACGGCGTGGCTGCTCGCCGGGGCCGCCGTGAGCCTGCTCCTGCTGGGGACGTCGTTCACCGAATACCCCTGGGCGGCCGGCGCCTTCCTGCTCGGCGTCGTGTCGCAGGGCGTGAAGCTGTGCGTCGACACGACGCTCCAGGAGATCATCGACGACGCCTACCGGGGCCGGGTGTTCGCCGTCTACGACATGCTCTTCAACGCGACGTTCGCCGCCGCCGCGGCTGCCGCCGCCACCTGGCTCCCGTCGGACGGCCGCGCCGTCCCCACCCTCCTGGCGGTGATCGTCGCGTACGCGGCGGGCGCGGTCGCCTACCGGACGGCCGCGTCCCGCATCCGCCGCCCCGCGCACGCCTTCCACTGACCCGGCGGCGCCGACCCGGCGCGGCCGATCCGGGCAGGGCGCGTGCCGGTCGCCGCACCCGGCCGGCGGTCAGAGGGATTCGGCGACGGCGTGGAGGGCGGCGGCGATGTGCAGGACCTCGTCCTCGGTGCAGACGTACGGCGGCATCGTGTAGACCAGGTTGCCGAACGGGCGCAGCCAGACGCCGTGCGCCATGGCGATCTCCTGGACGGACGCGACGTCCACCGGCTCCCGCGCCTCCACGACGCCGATCGCGCCGAGGACGCGGACGTCCGCCACCCCCGCAAGATCGGCCGCGCCGTCCAGTTCGCTGGTCAGGACGGCCTCGATGGTGTCGACCTCGTCCCGCCAGTCGCGCGACATCAGCAGGTCGATGGACGCGGACGCGACGGCGGCGGCCAGCGGGTTCGCCATGTACGTGGGGCCGTGCATGAGGACGCCCGCCTCACCGGAGGAGATCCCGTCCGCGACGCGGTCGGTGCACATGGTGGCGGCCATCGTCATGTATCCGCCGGTCAGGGCCTTGCCGAGGCACATGATGTCGGGCGTGACCTCGGCGTGGTCGCAGCCCCACAGCTCGCCCGTCCGGCCGAACCCGGTGGCGATCTCGTCCAGGATCAGCAGCAGGCCGTGCTCGTCGGCGAGGTCGCGGAGCGCGCGCAGGTACTCGGGGGCGTAGAAGCGCATGCCGCCGGCGCCCTGGACGATCGGCTCGACGATGATCCCGGCCAGCTCGCCCGCGTGCTCGGCGGCCAGCCGGGACAGCTCGTCCAGGTAGCCGGCGTCGGGCTCGGCGGAGTACCCGAGCGGAGGCGGCGGCGCGAACACGTGCTTCGCGAGGACGTCGGAGAACAGGTGGTGCATCCCGTTGACCGGGTCGCAGACGGCCATGTCGCCGAACGTGTCGCCGTGGTAGCCGCCCCGGACGGTGAGCAGCCGGTGCCGCTCGGGACGCCCCCGCGACCGCCAGAACTGCAGCGCCATCTTGATCGCGACCTCGACGGCGACGGACCCGGAGTCGGCGAAGAACACCTTCGTCAGCGGCTCCGGGGTGAGCTCGACCAGGCGTTCCGCGAGCCGCACGGCCGGCGGGTGCGTGAGCCCGCCGAACATCACGTGCGCCATCTTGCCGAGCTGCCCCGTGACGGCCGCGTTCAGCTTCGGGTGGTTGTAGCCGTGCACGGCCGCCCACCACGACGACATCCCGTCGATCAGCTCGGTGCCGTCCGCGAGCGTCAGCCGCACCCCGTCCGCCGACACGACCGGCAGGACGGGCGCGGACGCGGGCATCGGCGCGTACGGATGCCAGATGTGCTCCCGGTCGAACGCCAGCATCCGCTCGGCCTCGCGCGGGCTCATCCGCCCCAGCTGCAGCGGGATCACGCCTCGTCACCCCCGGCCGCCGCATCACCGTTCGCGGCCGCCGCACCATCGGGCGCGGCGGGGCGTTCGAGGACGCCCTCGGCGGCGGCCCAGCGGCGCAGTTCGGCGGCGGCGGCCTCCTTGCCGACCATGCCCTGGTCGAGGCGGAGGTCGAGGAGGAACTTGTAGGCCCGGCCGACGAGCGGGCCCGGCCCGATGCCGAGGATCTCCTGGATCTCGTTGCCGTCGATCTCCGGGCGGATCGCGGCCAGCTCCTCCTCCTCGGCCAGCCGGTCGATCCGCGTCTCCAGGTCGTCGTAGGTGCGGCGCAGCCGGTCGGCCTTGCGCTTGTTGCGGGTCGTGCAGTCGGCGCGCGTCAGCTTGTGCAGGCGGCTGAGCAGGGGACCGGCGTCGCGGACGTACCGGCGGACGGCCGAGTCCGTCCACTCGCCGGTGCCGTAGCCGTGGAACCGGAGGTGCAGCTCCACCAGCCGGGACACCTCGTTGATGACGTCCTTCGGGTAGCGCAGCGCGGTCAGCCGCTTGCGGGTCATCTTCGCGCCGACGACCTCGTGGTGGTGGAACGACACCCGGCCGCCGTCTTCGAACCGGCGCGTCCTCGGCTTGCCGATGTCGTGCAGCAGCGCCGCCAGCCGCAGGACGAGGTCGGGCCCCTCCTCCTCCTGCGCGATCGCCTGCTCCAGAACGATCAGCGAGTGCTCGTAGACGTCCTTGTGCCGGTGGTGCTCGTCGATCTCCAGCCGCAGCTTCGGCAGCTCCGGCAGGACGTGCGCGGCGAGGCCCGTCTCGACGAGCAGCGCCAGGCCCTGCCGCGGGTACCGGCCGCAGAGCAGCTTGGACAGCTCGTCCCGGACGCGCTCCGCCGACACGATCTCGATGCGGGACGCCATGTCCGTCATCGCGCGGACGACGTCCGGCGCGACCGTGAAGCCGAGCTGCGAGGTGAACCGGGCGGCGCGCATCATGCGCAGCGGGTCGTCGCTGAAGGAGTCCTCGGGCCTGCCGGGCGTCCGCAGGACCTTGCGCTGCAGGTCGGTCAGGCCGCCGAACGGGTCGACGAACTCGTGCCCCGGCAGGCGCGCCGCCATGGCGTTCACGGCGAAGTCGCGGCGGCGCAGGTCCTCGACGAGGGACGTGCCGTACGCGACGTCCGGCTTGCGGGACTTCGGGTCGTAGGACTCGCTGCGGTAGGTGGTGATCTCCAGCTCGACGCCGGACTTGCGGAGGCCGACCGTGCCGAACTCGATGCCGATCGTCCAGTGCGCGTCCGCCCAGCCGCGGATGATCTCCAGGGTGCGCTCGGGCGGCGCGTCGGTGGTCAGGTCGACGTCCTTGGTGCGGCGGCGCAGCAGCGCGTCCCGGACGGGCCCGCCGACCAGCGCCAGCTCGTGCCCGGCCGCCGCGAACAGGGCGCCGAGGTCGTCGGCGACGGGCGCGATCCCGCGCAGCAGCTCGGCGATCGCGGTCGGCGGCGAGGAGTCTGGGGTCACGTTCTGGTTGGGCACGGCCATCGAGCGTATTTCCTTGACTGATGGGCTGACAAAGGACTTTCCGGCGATCGGCGGCCCCCGCACGGGAGCCTTTGCGGGGCCGGAGCCGGACGGGCCCCTTTCCCTACCGCGATCCCCGGGTTACGTTCTGGACACCCCGATGACGCCAGCGCGACCGCCGGTGAGCCTCCCGCACGACAACGGTAGCGGGATCCCAAGGGCCCCGGTCCGCCGCACGTGCGGCTGAGGCGCATCGTGAGGGTTTACGTGACGTATGACGCGAGTTAGGTCAGTCGTTCCGGGTATGTGGGGATCTCCCCCACAGAGTGCTGAAGCACGGGGACACAGCGAACCAGTTCCGGGGGTGAGCGGGGAGACCCCCGCGGGATGGAGCCCAACATGAAGGACGCTCTCGCCATCCACCGCGCACTGCTCGAATGGGAGACCGTGCACGAGATCGTGCGGCTGCCCGTCGCGGTGGCCCACGCCGACGAACTGCCGAAGGCGCTCGGCCTCCCGGCGAAACGGTGCCTGGTGACGCGCGTCTACTCCTGCGACGACGCCCGCCGCGGCCGCCGCTTCCTGACCGGCGTCATCGTCCCGGCGGGCGAGCGGCCGCCGATGGAGGCCGTCCGGCGCAGCGTCGGCGCGCGCACCGTCCGCCCGGCGCACCCGGACGTCGTGAACGCCGCCACCGAGTACGCGGCCGGCCTGGTCTGCCCGCTGCTCCTGCCCGACACGATGCCGCTGCTCCTCGACCACCGCCTCGCGGACGGCCTGGACGGCGACGGCGTCGTCTACACCGCGACCGGCGAGGCGTCCACGGCCCTCGGCATCCGGGCCGGCTCCCTCTACGCCCTCTGCCACGCCAAGCCGATCGATCCGCTCGTCCCGCCACCGCTCCCCGCGCCCGCGGACGGCCCGCGCGCCACCCGCTCCCACGCCTGACCCTGGCCACGCCAGACGCCGGACGGACTACCATCGACGCCGTGGTGCGGGAAATGTTCGCCCGCCGTCCTGAGGCGGCCGGTAAGGCGTGAGGACGGTCAAACGCGCGGTGGCGCTGGCCGCTCTGCTGCCCTGCATGGCGCTGGCGGCGCCCGCCCTCGCGCACCAGGCGCCCGCGCCCGCGTCCGCGCAGGCTCGGGCGAAGGCCCAGGTCGCCATGGCGCTCACCAAGGTCGACCCCAAGACGGTCACCGCGTCGTCGACGATCGAGATCTCCGGGCTGGCCAAGAACCGCACCGGCCACCAGCTGCCCGGCCTCACCCTGCGGCTGCGCTACAGCGCCCAGCCCGTCACCAGCCGCAGCCAGCTCGACCAGTTCGCGGCCGCCCAGCCCAACGCGCTGCCGAACACCGGCCCCGAGAAGCAGCTCCCCGGGGCCGCCGCGCCCGGCGTGAAGCAGGGCTGGACGTTCAAGTCCACGGTCAAGGACCTGGGCCTCCGCGCCCCCGCGGGCACGCCCGGCGTCTACCCGATGGGCGTCGAGGTGCTGAACTCCGCGCGCCAGGTCGTCGGGGGCGTCACGACGTTCGTGACGTTCATGCCGAAGGAACGGCACTTCAACCCGGTGGCCGTCGGCTGGGTCCTGCCGCTCACCGGTGCGATGCACCGCACCAACGACCGGACGTTCATCGACGACGAACTCGCCAAGGCCGTGGCGCCCGGCGGGCGGCTCAGCCGGCTCGTCGACGCGGCGGCCGGCACCGGCACGCCGCTCACCTGGGCGATCGACCCGGCGCTGCTGGACGACGTGCAGCGGATGGCGTCCGGCGACTACACGGTCCGGGCGCCCGGCGCGAAGAAGGGCGTCCGGAAGAAGAAGAGCGCCGCCGCGGCGAGCTGGCTGGCGGCGCTGAAGGAGGCCTCGAAGAAGGACCCGTACTTCACCCTCCCCTACGCCGACCCCGACGTCGTCGCGCTCGTCCGCCGCAAGACGCCCCGCGACATCGGCGTCGCGTTCGACCAGCGGAACACCGGTGTCGCGACGCAGGTCCTCGGACGCGCCGCGACCACCCGCGTCGCCTGGCCGCCGTCCGGCGCCGCCGGGCCCGGGACGGTCGACGAGCTGGCCAAGATCGCCCTGAAGGACGGCGGGGCGTTCCTGATGAGCAGCTCGCAGTTCCAGAACCCGGCGACCGGGGCGCTGCCGAACGCGACGACGACGCTGCCGACGCACCACGGCGTCAAGAAGGCGCTGCTGTACGACGAGAAGCTCAACCAGATCGTCAGCGAGGGGGCGGGGTCCGGCGGGCTGCTGACCGAGCAGCGCTTCCTCGCCGAGACGGCGATGATCGCGGCGGAGGCGCCGAACCGGCAGCGCACCCTGGTCGTCGCCCCGGACCGCTACTGGGACCCGGCCGGCGAGCTCGCGAAGAACCTGCTGAAGTACACCAAGGGCGCGGCCTGGCTGAACGAGGTCCCGGTCGGCAAGATCGAGACGGCCGAGCCGCAGGGCCGCGTCTTCAACGGCTACAACGACGACTACCAGCAGTACGAGCTCGGCGACGCGCACCTGACCCAGGTGCAGGCGATCGCGCGGCAGGCCGCGGCGTTCCAGGCCGTGCTCACCGGTCCCACCAAGATCTCCTACGAGCGCGCGCTGCTGCGCCTGCAATCGGCGGCGTGGCGGACGTCCCCGCGCCAGGCCAGAGCGGCCCGCAAGCAGCTGGAGGAGGAGCTCGCCTCCGACATGCACCTGGTCCGCATCGTCACCACCAAGAGCAAACGGGTGCTGATGGGAGGCAGCTCGGGACGGCTGCCGGTGCTCGTGGAGAACATGCTGTCCGACCAGTCGGTCAAGGTCCGGCTCGTCGCGACCTCGGAGAACAGCGCGAAGCTCCGGCTCGGCACGCTCGCCGACGAGGACGCGGTCATCGAGCTGCGGCCCGGGGAGCGCGCCCAGCGCTGGATCCCCGCGCAGGCGGCCGGCAACGGCAACTTCCACGTCCAGCTGGAACTGCGGTCCACCGGCTCGGGCGGCCGGACGTACGGCGGCGGCGAGTCGATCACCGTGACCGTCACCGGCTACGGGCGGCTCGCGCTGCTCATCACCGGCGGCGGACTTGCCGTACTCTTCGTGGGCGTCGGAGTGCGGGCCCTCAGAGCGAGGCGCCGCCGGAAAGCGGAGGCAGCCGGTGACGGGTCGACCGGAATGGGATCGGCGGGACCAGGGGAACCGGGGAGCGGACTCCCCGGCTCCGGGTTCCCCGGAGGCGGGATACCCGCCGCCGAATTCCCCGGGGCAGGGCTATCCGCCACGGGGCAACCCGCCGGGCCAGGGATATCCGCAGGGCCCGCCCCAGGGCCCGCCGCAGGGTCCGCCGCAGAGGCCCCAGGGCCCGACGCAGAGGCCGCCGGGTCCGCCCCCGGGGCCGCCGGGCCCGCCGCAGAGGAACACCCCGAATCCGGCGGGATACCCGAGCCCGCCGCCGACGGGCAGGCCCCCGGGCGCGGCGAACATCGCCGCCGAGACGGCGATTGACATTCCCCTTCCGGGCAGTAACGCACCTGTGGCCGAGACGGTAGTGGACACGCCCGTCCCCCCGTCCGGGGAGGGCGACGGCGGCGGGAAGGCCGGGGGCGGCATCCTCCGCTCCGGCGCGATCATGGCCGTGGGCACCCTCGCGTCCCGCGTCACCGGGTTCCTGCGCACCGCCGTCATCGTCGCCGCGCTCGGCACCGGGCTGCTCGCCAACGCCTACAACACCGCCAACACGATCCCCAACCAGATCTACGACCTGCTGCTCGGCGGCATCCTGACGAGCGTCATCGTCCCGCTGCTGGTGCGGGCCAAGCAGCGCGACCGCGCCTACGGCGAGCAGTACGAGCAGCGCGTCTTCACCCTCGCGGTGATCGGGCTCGGCGCCCTCACCGTCGTGGCGGTGCTGTGCGCGCCGCTGTTCATCGACGTGCTCGCCGGCAGCTACACCGGCGACCAGCGCAAGGTCGCCGTCCTGTTCGCGCAGTTCTTCCTGCCGCAGCTGTTCTTCTACGGCGTCGGCGCGTTCGCCGGGGCCATCCTGAACACGCGCGGCAGCTTCGGCGCGCCCATGTGGGCGCCGGTCCTCAACAACCTCGTGGTGATCGCGGTCGGCGGGGCGTTCCTGGCGGTCACGACGGGCCGCGTCGACCCGTCCAGCATCTCCGACTCCCAGCTCATGCTGCTGTCGGCCGGCACGACCGGCGGCATCGTCCTGCAGACGGTCGCGCTGTGGCCGTCGCTGCGCCGCGCCGGGTTCCGGTGGCGGCCCCGGCTCGACTTCAAGCGCGGCGAGATCGGCGAGGTCGGGCGGATGGCCGGCTGGACGCTGCTCTACGTCGTCGCCACCCAGGCCGCGCTCGCCGTCGTCACCGCGCTGGCGAACGCCGCCGGGAACCGGGCCGTGGACGCGGGCCTCGGCGAAGGCTACGGATACACCCCGTACTTCAACGCCTACCAGCTCTTCCAGCTGCCCTACGCGATCGTCGGCGTCTCAGTGATCACCGCGCTGCTGCCGCGGATGAGCCGGTTCGCGGCCGAGGGCAAGACCGCCGACGTGCGGGCCGCGTTCTCCAGCGGGCTGCGGCTCTCCTCGGTGATCATCATGCCGGCGGCGGCGCTGATGCTGGTGCTCGGCCCGGAGATCACCACGGTGCTGTTCGCGCACGGCAACACCTCGCCGGACGACGCGCTGGTCATCGCGCGGGTCATGCAGATGTTCGCCATCGCGCTCGTCCCGTTCTCGATCTACCAGCTCATGCTGCGGGTCTTCTACTCGCACGGGGACACGCGGACGCCCGCGCTGATCGGCCTCGTCGTCACCGTGTCCAACATCGCGATGGCGTTCACCGCCTACAACGTCCTGGACGTCAAGTGGATCGTGGTCGGCATCGCCGGCGGGTTCGCGGTCACCAACGTCGTCGGCACCGTCACCTGCTGGCTGGTGCTGCGCCGCAAGCTCGGCGGCATCGACGGCCGGCGCATCATCGGCGGCCACCTGAAGCTCCTCGTCGCCGTCTGGCCGCTGATCGGGTTCGCCTACGCCGCGCACACCGTCGCCGACGCCGCCGCGAACACCTCGGCGATGCTTCCCGCGCTGGTCACCCTGGTGGCCGGCTCCGTCGGCGGCGGGCTGCTGTACGTGCTCTTCGCCAAGCTGATGCGGGTGGAGGAGATCCAGACGACCATCGCCACGTTCGCGCGCCGGCTGCCCGGCCGCTGAGGGCCGGCCGGCGAACACGTCCCAAAGTAAAAAAGGACGCGCGGCGATAAGGCGGCCACTCAGGCGAGTAACCACTACCATGTGGGGGACTACGGCTTGCGGGGCGACACCCTGGGGAACGCAAAGAGGAGGGTCGGAGGCGTAAGCTGCCACGCCACTAACATGGGATCTGACCACCTGTGCAGGACGTTGCCGTGAGCACGTCAGTCATCGAGCCCGGCACGCGTCTCGCCGGCCGCTACCGCCTCGAAGAGCGCATCAGCGATTCCGGTGGATCGTCGCTCTGGAAGGC
Organism: Actinomadura sp. GTD37; assembly: GCF_041951365.1. Taxonomy (NCBI): domain Bacteria; kingdom Bacillati; phylum Actinomycetota; class Actinomycetes; order Streptosporangiales; family Thermomonosporaceae; genus Actinomadura; species Actinomadura sp. GTD37. The sequence goes on along the minus strand of NZ_JBGNUS010000001.1, from coordinate 479,945 downwards.
CATCGACGAGATCCTCGCGCGGGCGGTCGCCGTCCGCACCTTCGATCCCGAGTTCCCCAGGATCACCGAAGCCGTCACCTCCGCGCGGTCGGCCAGCAGGCTGACCGACCCCCGCCTCACCCAGGTGTTCGACGCCGACGACTCGGGCGAGAGCGCCTACGTCGTCAGCGAATGGGTGGTCGGCGAGACCCTGGAGGGCATGCTCGGCAAGGCTCCGCTGGAGCCCGGCCGCGCCGCGACGCTGCTGTACGAGGCGGCCGAGGCGATCGCCGCCGCGCACTCCGCCGGGCTCTCCCACCTCTGCCTCACCCCCCGCGACCTCGTCTGGACGACCGGCGGCACCGTCAAGATCCTCGGCATCGCGACCGACGCGGTGCTCGGCGACCGGCAGGCCGACGACCCCGCCGCCGAGGACGTCCGCGGCCTCGGCAGGATGCTGTACGCCGCGCTCACCGCGCACTGGCCCGGCGACGAGGACGTCTCCGATCTGCCCGCCGCGCCGGGGGCCGACGGCGTCCCGCACGCGCCCCGCCAGGTCCAGGCCGGCATCTCGCACGCGGTCGACGCGATCGTCTGCCGCTGCCTCGGCCTCGGCCAGGCGGAGGCGCTCGCGTCCCCCGCCGACCTGGCCAAGGCGCTGCGCGGCGTCCCGCGCACCCCGCTGCCGCTGTTCGCCGGGCTCGGCCAGGCCGCACCGCCGTCCCCGCGCCCGGCCGCGCCGCCGCGTCCCGCGACGCCGCCGCCCGCCCCGACGCAGCCCCACCGGCGTCCCGCGCGCGGGCAGCAGGCGGCACCGCGCGGGCAGCAGGCGCCATCGCACGGGCAGCACGCGTCGTCGCACGTCCCGCCGCCGCGCGCCCAGCGCGCGGGGCCGCCGCCGTCCACGTCGACCCGCACGGCGCCCGCGCACGGGCACGGCGCGCCCAAGCGGCCCGCCAACCGCGCGCTCCTCGGCGTCGCGGCCGCCGCGCTGACCGTCATCGTCGGCATCGGCGCCTGGGCGCTGGCCGGTTCCGGCGGCGGCGGCGAGCCCGGCGGCGACGGCGCCACCGGCAAGACCAGGACGAGCGCGCCGGCGGAGCCGACCGTGGTCAAGCTCCAGGCGGCGGGCGTGACGGCCGTCCAGGAGTCGCAGCCCGGCCACCAGGACACCTCGATCACCAAGGACGTCGAGTCCGTCATCGACGGCAAGCCCGGCGGCAAGTGGGAGACCCAGCGGTACGCCGATCCGAAGTTCGGCAACTACTCCAAGGGCCTCGGCGTCCTGCTCGACATGGGCAAGCCCGTCAAGGTCGCCAACGTCAAGATCCACTCTCCGGTGACCGGCGGCGTCATGCAGGTCCGCGTCGGGGACTCGACGTCCCCCGGCGGCCTGAAGCGGATCGGCGAGCAGCCCGCCAACGGCGGATTGGTCACCGTGAACGCGAGCCCCGAAGTTACGGGCCAGTACGTCATGGTCTGGTTCACCTCGCTTCCCACGTCTCCCGTCCCCAAGGGGCGGCTGGGGGAGGTCACCGTCTTCGGCGCCGCCGGCTGACGTCCGTCCGCGCGGTGCACAAGGCCTGTGACGTGGAGTTGCTCTTGTCTGTATCGTGCCTGTGAGCAGAATGTCCCCTCGCCCCCAGGAATCTGTGGTGCCTACCCCAGCAGCCGGTCGCGGATGCCCGGCGCCGACCGGGCGTCCCGAACGAGAAAGCGGTCGCTCATGACGTCGGTGAGCATGCATCGGGTCGGCGAGGTCCCCGACAAGGAACTCCTCGCGCGCCACGCCCAGGGGGACCCGCACGCGTTCGCCGAACTGGTCCACCGGCACCGCGACCGCATGTGGGCGGTCGCGCTGCGCACCCTCGGCGACCCGGAGGAGGCCGCCGACGCCCTCCAGGACGCGTGCCTCTCGGCGTTCCGCGCCGCCGGACGGTTCCGCGGGGACGCCGCCGTCACGACCTGGCTGCACCGCATCGTGGTGAACGCCTGCCTGGACCGCATCCGCCGCAAGTCCGTCCGGCCGGCGACGCCGATGGGCGACGACGCGACGTTCGACGCCGTCGCGCCGAAGCTGCCCGACCCGACGGACGCGCACGGCGTGTCCCTCGACGTCCGCACCGCCCTGGAGCAGCTGCCTTTCGAGCAGCGGGCCGCCCTCGTCCTCGTCGACATGATGGGCTACTCCGTCGACGACGCCGCGCGGGTCATGGAGGTCCCGCCCGGCACGATCAAGAGCCGGTGCGCGCGGGGACGCGCCCGGCTCGCGCCCCTTCTCACCCACCACCGGAACCGACGGGATCGCAAAAACGTCGGAGGTGTGGAAGGAGGTGGCATGCCCAAGTGAACCCCGCACACTATGACTACGACATCCTGGCCGATCTGGCCGAGGGACTGCTCGAAGACGACGAAGCCGCCTCCGTCAACGCGCACCTCGACACCTGCGCCGAATGCCGTGAGCTGTCCGCCGACCTTGCGGACGTCTCCCGGATCCTGGCGGAGGCACCCGTCCCGTCCATGCCCGCCGAGCTGGCCGAGCGCATCGACACCGCCATAGCCGCGGAGTCGATGCACAGCGCCACCGTGGTGAGCATGGAGCAGCGGCGCGGAAGGCGGCATTGGCGGATCCTGTCGGCGGCCGCGGCGGCGGTGATCGTCGTCGGCGGCGGCGCGACGGTCGGCACGATGGCATTGGACGGCGTGAGCGGCGACCACGGCAAGGCGTCGACTCCCGCGCAGGATAATCCCGACCAATCCGGTTCGGAACATGGGGTGGCGCCGAACGCCGCCCCTGCCGGGGCCTTCACGGTCGCGAGCAGCGGCACCGACTACCGCGCCGGGACGCTGGCCCCGCAGGTCGACCGCCTGCTGGCCGACGCGCCGAAGCTCAGGGCCGCGTCGGGCGCACCGTCTGCGCAGCTCAAGGGCTGTGTGAACGGCGTGACCCACGGGTTGACGCCCACGCTCGTCGACAAGGCGAACTACGAGGGCGCTCCAGCGACCGTCATCGCCATGCCCGGCAAGGGCACCGGCAAGTGGAACATCTGGGTCGTCGGTCCAGACTGCTCGGTGCACGACCAGCACCTTCTGAAGAAGCTCGAGAACGCCTGACGCACGGGCCCCGCCGTTCTCGGCCCGATCCGAGAACGGCCCGGGTCGGCGCGTCCCTGAAGCCGCGCGGTACTACCCGGGCTAGAACGGCTCTCACCGGCTCCGGCGGCACAGCACCGCATGTCACGCGACACCATCTGATCCGTCCGGACGGACCGCCTTGCCGGGCGGCTTGAAGGCGACGCCTGGCGGGAACCGTGGTCAGAGGGAGTCGAGGAAGGCCAGCGCGATGGTCCAGGCGCGTTCGGCGGACTCGGAGTCGTAGTCGGGAAGGTCCGGGTCGGTGAAGAGGTGGCCGGCGCCCCGGTAGCGGAAGACCTCGACGTCCGCACCCGCCTTCCGCATCCGCAGGTACCAGGCGTTCAGCCAGTCGACGGGCTCCCACGTGTCGGGGTCGGCGACGTGCAGCTGCACCGGGACCTCGGTCGACGCGTCGTCCGCGATGTCGGACGTGCCGTGCATCAGCAGCAGGCCGCCGGCCCTCTCGTCCGCGAACGCGAGGTTCTGCGCGATGGACCCGCCGAGCGAGAAGCCCGCGTAGACGAGGCCGCCCGCACCGATCAGCGGCGCGGCCGCGTGGACGGCCCGGCGCAGCAGCTCGTCCCGGCCGATCTCCTCCTTGATCCCGAAGCCCTCCTCGGGCGTGTCGACGACCCTGCCGCCGTACAGGTCGGGGACGTGCACCTCGTGGCCGGCCGCGCGGAGCCGGTCCGCCGCCTGGTGCACCGCAGGGCGCAGCCCGTACATCGAGTGGAGGAGCAGGATGCGTGCCATGAACCACACCCTAGAGGGGAGCACACCTGGTGGGACGGCCGGTCCTGGTGTCCCGGGAATCCCCGGGGCCTAGGATCGGTTGACGCGACTGGCAGGCCGGGTCGAGCGGTACCGACGGCCAACGAGGAGAGGCGCAGAACAGTGAGCGACGTCCGCAACGTCATCATCATCGGATCGGGGCCCGCGGGCTACACGGCCGCCGTCTACGCGGCCCGCGGCGACCTGAAGCCGCTGGTGTTCGAGGGGTCGGTGACGGCCGGCGGTGCGCTGATGAACACCACCGACGTGGAGAACTTCCCCGGCTTCCCGGACGGGATCATGGGGCCCGACCTCATGGACAGCCTGCGCAAGCAGGCCGAGCGGTTCGGCGCCGAACTCATCACCGACGACGTCACCGAGGTCGACCTCACCGCCGACCCCAAGGTCGTCAAGGTCGGCGACGAGACCTACCTGGCGAAGTCCGTGATCGTGGCGACGGGCTCGGGGTACCGGGAGCTGGGCCTGCCGGACGAGAAGCGCCTGTCCGGGCGGGGCGTGTCGTGGTGTGCGACCTGTGACGGGTTCTTCTTCCGCGAGCAGGACATCGTGGTCGTCGGCGGCGGCGACACCGCGATGGAGGAGGCGATCTTCCTGACCAAGTTCGCCCGGTCGGTGACCGTCGTCCACCGGCGGGGCGAGCTGCGCGCGTCGAAGATCATGCAGGACCGGGCGTTCGCCAACGAGAAGATCAAGTTCCTGTGGGACAGCGAGGTCGCCGGCATCCAGGGCGATGACCGGGTGACGGGCGTGACCGTCCGCAACACCAAGACCGGCGCCGAGTCCACGGTGGAGATCACCGGGCTGTTCATCGCGATCGGGCACGACCCGCGCAGCGAGTTGTTCGCCGGTCAGCTGGAGACCGACACCGACGGCTACCTGCTGGTGGACGCCCCGACCACGCGGACCAAGATTCCCGGCGTGTTCGCCTGCGGTGACGTGGTCGACCACATCTACCGGCAGGCCATCACCGCGGCCGGCAGCGGCTGCTCGGCCGCCATCGACGCCGAGCGCTGGCTCCAGGACCAGGACGCCGCCGAGACCGTCCCGCAGGTCTGACCGATCGGGCGCGGCCGCCGGCTCGGCCGGCGGCCGCGCCGACGAACCGACGCGGACGGCGCCGGGCCGGGCCCGTCCGAGCGAGAACGAAGGAGAACCATGAAAGCCGTGACCGACGCCGACTTCGCGACCGAGGTCCTCGACAGCGACAAGCCCGTTCTCGTCGACTTCTGGGCGGAGTGGTGCGGCCCGTGCCGGATGGTGTCGCCGATCCTGGAGGAGATCTCCGCCGAGCACGGCGACAAGATCGACATCGTGAAGCTGAACATCGACGAGAACCCGCAGGTGCCGCAGAAGTACGGCATCATGCAGATCCCGACGATGAACGTCTACCAGGGCGGCGAGGTCGTCAAGCAGATCATGGGCGCCAAGCCGAAGGCCGCCCTGCTGCGGGATCTCGCCGAGTTCATCTGAGCCGGCTCCCTTCGAGCGGCTCCCGCAGACCGCCTCCCGTCTCCCGCGGCGAGCGGGAAAACGTGTGGCCCGCACTCCGGTCGGAGTGCGGGCCACACGTATAAACCGTCTCAGAACGCCCTAGACGGGTCGTAGCGCCCCCTCCGGGGTCATGGAGCCCAGCAGCCGTTCCAGGGCCACCTCGACGTCCTCACGCCACGACAGGGCCGACTTGAGCTCCAGCCGCAGCCGCGGATACCGGTGATGCGGCCGGACGGTCTTGAACCCGACCGACAGCAGGTAGTCGGCGGGCACCATGCACCCGCCCTCCTCGCCCTTCAGGTCGCCGAACGCCTCGATCGCCTTCACCGCGCGGCGCGTCAGGTCCTTCGCGACGCCCTGGACGAGCATCCGGCCGAGGCCGCCGCCCGCGAACTCCGGCAGGATGTGCGCCGACATCAGCAGCACCGCGTCCGCGCTGACCGGACTCGTCGGAAACGCCACCGAGCGCGGCACGTACAGCGGCGGCGCGTACATCACGAACCCCGCCGGGACGTTGTCCACGTACGCGATCTTGCCGCAGCTGCCCCACTCCAGCAGCGTCGAGGAGATCCACGCCTCCTTCTCCAGTCCCGAGTCGCCGCTCTCCAGCGCACGGTCCCGGCTGACCGGATCCAGCTCCCAGAACACGCAGCCGCGGCAGCGGTGCGGCAGGTCCTCGAGATTGTCCAGCGTGATGTTCACGAGACGACGTGACACCGGGCCGGCACCCCCTGTCTCGATCCTCGCCCGCGGGCCTGGAGCCCGTGGCGGCGGAAGTTCCCGGCAACCAACCGGGACCCGCGGGCATCGTATCGGACAGGAGTTTCCCCAACCGCACGGCGCGCCACACCCGGAGCGGCCCGGCATGGCCGCCATGCCGTAGTTTGCAGGGAAGCCGTCATACCTCGGAGGTGCCTCGTGGAACAGCATTCGCGTACGGACGTCTACGCCGATCGCTACGCCGCCCGTGCCGCCGGCATGGTGCCGTCCGAAATCCGGGCTCTGTTCGCGATGGCCGCCCGCCCCGAGGTCGTCTCGCTCGCGGGCGGCATGCCCAACGTCTCCGCGCTCCCGCTCGACGCCGTCGGCCAGATGATCGGCGAGCTCGTCGCCGGCAAGGGCGCCGAGGTGCTCCAGTACGGCTCCGCCCAGGGGGACGAGCTGCTGCGCGAGCGCATCTGCGAGGTCATGTCCCTCGAAGGCGTCCAGGCGTCGCCGGACGACGTGGTCGTCACCGTCGGCGCGCAGCAGGCGCTCGACCTCATCACCAAGATCTTCGTGGACCCCGGCGACGTCGTCCTCGCCGAGGCACCGTCCTACGTCGGCGCGCTCGGCACGTTCGCCTCCTACCAGGCGGACGTCGTGCACGTCCCGCTGGACGAGGGCGGGCTCATCCCGTCCGCGCTCCGCGAGACCCTCGCGTCGCTCCGCGCCCAGGGGCGCAGCGTCAAGTTCCTCTACACCGTGCCGACGTTCCAGAACCCCGCGGGCGTCACCCTCACCACCGCGCGGCGCGCCCAGATCCTCGAGATCTGCGCCGAGTACGACGTCCTGATCGTCGAGGACAACCCGTACGGGCTCCTCGGCTTCGACGGCGAGCCCATGCGGGCGCTGCGCGCGGACGACTCCGAGCGCGTCATCTACCTCGGCTCGTTCTCCAAGACCATCGCGTCCGGCCTCCGCGTCGGCTGGGTGCTGGCGCCGCACGCGGTGCGGGCCAAGCTCGTCCTGGCGGCCGAGTCGGCGATCCTGTGCCCGTCGAACTTCTCGCAGCTCGCCGTCCGCGAGTACCTCGCCACGCAGCCGTGGCGCGAGCAGATCAAGGACTTCCGGGAGCTGTACCGGGCCCGCCGTGACGCGATGCTGGAGTCCCTTGACCAGCTGATGCCGGACGGTTGCACGTGGACGCGTCCGGCAGGCGGCTTCTTTGTCTGGCTGACACTCCCCGAAGGGCTCGACGCCAAGGCGATGGCCCCGCGCGCGATCGCCGAACGGGTCGCCTACGTCCCCGGCACCGGCTTCTACGCGGACGGCACCGGGCACCGGCACCTGCGCCTGTCGTACTGCTTCCCGGAACCGCACCGGATCCGATTGGGCGTCCGGCGGCTCGCGTCGGTCGTCGAGAAGGAGATCCGCCTGCGCGACATGTTCGGCGGCGCGGTGGGCGGCGGCTCCACCGGCGTCCAGGCGCCGGGGCCGGACGTCGTCTGAAGGTTTCACGTGAAACGCGCGCCGGTGCGGCCACGGCCGGCCGGCGCGCGGCGCACCATCCGAGAGAGGCACCAGCGTTGGAACTCGGGCATGTCGTCGTCCTCGCCGGCGGGCTGTCGTACGAGCGCGAGGTGTCGCTGCGGTCCGGCAGGCGCGTCACCGACGCGCTGCGCGCGCGCGACATCCCGGTCGAACTGCGCGACGCCGACGCGACACTCCTGGACTCCCTGACCGACGATCCGCCGGACATCGTCTTCCCCGTCCTGCACGGCGCCGCGGGCGAGGACGGCTCGATCCGCGACGTCCTCGGACTCCTCGGCGTCCCCTACCTCGGCGCGCGTCCGGACGCCTGCCGTGTCGCATGGGACAAGCCGACCGCCAAGTCCGTCGTGCGCCGCGCCGGCCTCCGCACCCCCGAGTCGGTCGCGCTCCCGAAGGAGGTCTTCCACGACCTCGGCGCCGCGTCCGTCCTCGACCGCATCCTGAGCGCCCTCGGCCTCCCCCTGTTCGTCAAGCCGACCCGCGGCGGCTCGGCGCTCGGCGCCTCCGTCGTGCGCGAGCCGTCCGAGCTGTCGGCCGCCATGGTCGGCTGCTTCGCCTACGGCGACGCGGCCCTCGTCGAGCGCTACATCTCCGGCACCGAAGTCTCCGTGAGCGTCATCGAGCAGGACGGCGCACCCGTCGCCCTCCCCGCCGTCGAGATCGTCGCCCCCGGCGGCCTCTACGACTACACGGCCCGCTACGACGCCGGCGACACCGAGTTCATCACCCCGGCCCGCCTCACCCCGGACGCCGCCGCCCGCGCCACCGCCGCCGCCGTCACCGCCCACCGCGCCCTGGGCCTCAGCGACATCTCCCGCACCGACCTCATCGTCTCCCCTGACGGCGAAGTCCACTTCCTCGAAGTCAACGTCGCTCCCGGCATGACCGAGACGAGCCTCCTCCCGCGCGCCATCAGCGTCGCCGGGCTGGACCTGGGCGAAGTCTGCGAGTCCCTGCTCCAGAGCCGCCTGGCCTGACCCCCGGCCTCCTGCCGCTGCCGACCGGCCACGTTTCACGTGAAACACCGGGCGTCCGAAGGCGCCTCCTAGCGATCGCCCTCGCCCGCCGCCCGGCTCGGCCGGGACGCCCAGGCCCTCACCGAAGAGATGCGGAAGCGCCGCCCTCGTCCGCCCGGCGATGAGAAAGACGATCGCCCTGAGCGGAGCAGACACGGCCGCCCTCACCCCGCGTCGCGTCCAAGACGCATCAGTGTGGCCACGATGCGCACCCCGCGAAGCCGCCACCTCTTGGCTCCGAAGGCTGGACGGCGGCGGGACCTGCCGGATGCGGTCGGCCGCCCCCAGCGCGAACCGCTTCGGCAGCGGAAGCCGGCCGCGCTGCGGTACTTCAACGTGGCGGGCGCCTACGAGCGGCACGGCGAGCGACACGCCCCCATCTCGAACGTGCTGGAGATCGCGCCGGGGGACGGGTCCGTGATGAAGCTGTTCGACGACGACTACCCGACGTCCGACGGAAGGGCCGAGCGGCACCCGTCGGGACGCGCCTGATCCCGAACGTGCTGGAGATCGCGCCGGGGGACGGGGTCCGCGGTGAAGCTGTTCGACGACGACTACCCGACGTCTGACGGCAGGGCCGAGCGGGCACGAAGGTGTCCTGCGCGTGGACGAGGACGTCCAGGAGCGCCTCCTTGGCCGTCGTGCCCGGCATGAGCCGCCGCGAGCCCGCGACCCGGCGCAGCGAAGTGCTCAGCTCCTCGGTCGGACGGGCCGACGCGCTCGATCACCGCCCCCGGCCGAGCCCGTGAAAGCTCCCGCGCGCGCCCGCACCAGCTCACGCGCGACGACGACCACACTCACCATGCCGACGTGGTGAACGGAAGGCCGCCCGCAACAGCAGAACGCCGAGAGTCAGGCAACGAGACGGCCCCCACCACGAACAGTCGACCCCCGATGTTTCACGGGAAACCTCACCCTGATGGCCAGCGCGAGGGAGACCCATTGGGAGCGCATGACCGCGGTCGGCGCCGCCAACGATCGGAACGATGAGTTCCGCCGTCCACGGATCCAAGGGGCAGCCCGTCGCAGGACGCGAGGTGCTCGACGAGGCGCACCTCGTCCGACGCCGGGGCGAACGGCATGAGTCAACGTTGGCGTGAGCGTGTCGGAGTCCGTCCCGCGCTTCCCGGAACCGGGGTGGCGACGGTGCGCGGGTGGTCTGGATGTTTCACGGGAAACGCTGGGGGAGTCGGCGGTAAACGAGAAGCGCCCCGAACCGGATGAGGTCGGGGCGCTCTGCGTGGGGCGGGTGTCAGGCGTCGTCGTCGGGGGCCATCGACTTGATGATGCGGTCGAGGTCTTCGAGGGTGGCGAACTCTACGACGATCTTGCCCTTATTGCGGCCCATGTCGACGCGGACCTTCGTCTCGTAGCGGTCGGAGAGGCGGTCGGCGAGCTCCCTCAGGCCGGGGGCGACCGGCTGCTTCCGGCGGCCCTGGCGCGGCGCCTTCGGCTCGTCGACCTCGCGGAGCGCGATCATCTCCTCAAGGGCGCGGACGGACAGGCCCTCCTGGACGATCCGCTGCGCCAGATGCTCCTGGGCCTCGATGCTGTCGAGGGAGAGCAGGGCGCGGGCGTGTCCGGCGGACAGCACTCCGGCCGCCACCCGGCGCTGGACGGCGGGCGGCAGGTTCAGCAGCCGGAGTGTGTTGGTGATGTGCGGGCGCGACCGGCCGATGCGTCCGGCGAGCTGCTCGTGGGTGGTGCCGAAGTCCTCCAGGAGCTGCTGGTACGCGGCGGCCTCCTCCAGCGGGTTGAGCTGCTGGCGGTGGAGGTTCTCCATGAGCGCGTCACGGAGCAGGTCGTTGTCGCCGGTGTCGCGGACGATCGCCGGGATGACGTCCAGACCGGCCATCTGGGACGCCCGCCACCGGCGCTCCCCCATGATCAGTTCGTAGTCGTGCCCGTCCGACGCGGACTTGCGGACGACGATCGGCTGCAGCAGGCCGACGATGCCGATCGACTCGGCGAGTTCCTGCAGCGCCTGCTCGTCGAAATGCTCGCGCGGCTGGCGCGGGTTGACCGTGATGGAGGTGACCGGCAGTTCCGCGAAGTGGGCGCCGGCGACCGGTTCGAGCGCAGGCCCGGGGGCGGCGCCGTTCGCGGTGGGGCCGCCCGGGTATCCGGGCTCACCCGCGCTGCCCGGCTCGCCGGGCGTCGGCGGGGGCGGAGCGGTGGGGATGAGGGCGCCGAGCCCCTTGCCCAGACCGCGTCGCTGCTGGCTCACTGGACAGCTCCTCCATGGGCCATCTCCGAGGCGGCTTCGCTGTAGGCGAGCGCGCCACTCGAACCGGGGTCGTACGTCATGACGGACTGCCCGTAGCTCGGGGCCTCCGAAACCCGGACGCTGCGGGGGATCACCGTGTTGAGGACGACGTCTCCGAAGTGGGCCCGGACGTCGTCGGCGACCTGCGCGGCGAGGCGCGTCCGGGCGTCGTACATCGTGAGCAAGATCGTGGACACCTTCAGTTTCTGGTTGAGGTGCGCCTTGACGAGATCGACGGTGCGGATCAGCTGCCCGAGCCCCTCCAGCGCGTAGTACTCGCACTGGATCGGGATGAGCAGTTCGTCCCCGCCGACGAGGGCGTTCACCGTGAGCAGGCCGAGAGACGGCGGGCAGTCGATCAGCACATAGTCGAACTTTTCGGTCTCGTAGGCGTCCAGCGCCCGCCGAAGCCGCGACTCACGGGCCACTTTGGAGACGAGTTCGATCTCGGCGCCCGCGAGGTTGAGGGTCGCGGGCGCGCAGAACAGGTTGGGGATCTCCGACGCCGGGACGACGATGTCGGCCAGCGCCATGTCCTCGATCAGCACGTCGTAGATCGACGGGACCTCCGCGTGGTGGTCGACGCCGAGGGCGGTGGACGCGTTGCCCTGCGGGTCGAGGTCGACCACGAGCACCTGCGCGCCGTGCATGGCGAGGGACGCGGCGATGTTCACCGAACTGGTGGTCTTGCCCACGCCGCCCTTCTGGTTGGCGATGGTGATGATCCGGCATCTGTCCGGCCGCGGCCATTCGCGCTCCCGGCGGCCCGACATGGCCTTCAGCGCGGTGACCGCTGTTTCATGTGAAACCTTGGCGTCCTTGAGCGCCTCGCGCACGAGTTCTGACTCCCCCTGATTCGGTCCCTGGCGCGGCGCCGGCGGCTGTGCGCCGACGTGCGTCGGAACATATCCGACGTTCTCCGCGGTACCGGACGTCGTACTTCCCCACATCGCGTGCCCGGACGGCGTGGTCCCCGGGCCGGAGGCCCCCTGCCCCCCACCCGCGGCCGGCGTCTGCGCGCCCTCGTCCGCACCGGATCCGCCCAAGCCGGACGGCTGCTCGTCGGGGGATTCGTCGGCGCGGTCAGGCCGGCCCAGTCCTGGTCCCGTGCTCATGAAGACCTCTTCCTCGACCCTCTGGCACGCCGGGGCGCGCGCTGTCGTCGCCCGACAACCTCTCCTCGGCCGGCGACCACACGGACGAGTGTTGTCGGCGGGTCGACCATACCGCGCCCCACTTGCAGCAGTTCCGCCGAGCGCGCCCCGAGCCGTTTCAGTACGGGCTCCGCCTCGTCCAGTTCGGCCTGGGCCCGCTCGCCCTTGAGCGCGAGGAGTTCCCCGCCTGGACGCAGCAGAGGGAGGGCCCATTTCGCGAGGCGTTCGAGGGGTGCGACGGCGCGCGCGGTGGCCACGTCCACCGAGAAGTCCTGCACCACCTCCTCGGCTCTGGCCCGGCGCACCTCGACGTTCTCCAGGCCGAGCATCTGGACGCATTCGTCCAGGAACGCGGTGCGGCGCATCAGCGGCTCCAGCAGCGTGATCCGCAGGTCCGGCCGGACGATCGCGAGGACGACGCCGGGCAGGCCCGCGCCGGAGCCGATGTCCACGACGTGCGCGTCCGCCGGGACGGCCTCCGACATCACCGCGCAGTTGATCAGGTGGCGTTCCCACAGCCGGTCGACCTCGCGCGGTCCGATGAGCCCGCGTTCGACCCCGGCGTCCGCGAGGAACGCCGCGTAACGCTCCGCGACCGGCAGCGCGTCACCGAATACCTCACGTCCAGTCCCCACCAGACGAATCGTTCCACATAACGGGGTGCCCGCGTACACGCGCGACGTCCATGCCGCCGTCCGGACGCCGGTTTGCCCGAGCCTTGCGATATGGCAAGAACCACGTGACCCCCCGCATAATCGGGACCCATCGGGTAGAGGGTCGGGTGTCGCCCGACCGTCCCCCCGGAAGGAGCTCCGACAAATGGGAATCGGAGTCAGTCTCGCATTCATCGCCGTGGGCGCGATCCTCGCGTTCGCCCTGCGTGTCGATCTCAGCGGCGTCGACATCCACATGGTCGGCTGGATCCTGATCCTGGTGGGGGCCGCCAGCATGACCTTCACCCTCAAGTACACGCGGCCGCGGCGCCGCGCGGGCCGGGTCGTCGGCGCCGACCCCGCCTACGGGGACGAGCCCGGCACCATCGTCCGCGAGGAGCACATCATCGAGGATCCCGCCCCGCTGGGCCGTCCGGCCGAGCGAGTCGAACGGGTGATCGAACATCCGGCGGACGAGGGCGTGCCGCACGGCCACATCGCCCAGGACCCGGCCTACGCCCAGGATCCCGCGCACGCGCAGGACCCGGCGGAGGAGAACACCACGTCGGTCGTGGACGCCGGGGACCGCATCCCGCCGCAGCGCCGCAGGTGGCGGCGCACCGCACGCCGGTGACACCGGCACCGCGGTAGCACGGACACGGGTACCCGCTCGGTGTGCTTCGGGCGGCGGTGCACACCGAGCAAAGAGGGGCCTCGCGCCGGCCGGGCGCGGGGCCCCACCCGTGCCCGGCGTCCGGACGCCGGGGGATGGCGGGCATGCGAACGGCCCCGGTGCGGATGCATCGGGGCCGTTCGGGCGTCCGGGCGAGCCGCCGAGATCGGGCGGCCGGCGGACGGAGGTCAGGCGGGGTAGACGACGACGTAGCGGTCGGGCTCCTCGCCCTCGGATTCGCTGCGCAGTCCGGCGGCGGCGATCGCGTCGTGGACGATCTTGCGCTCGAACGGGGTCATCGGGGCGAGCGGCTTGGCCTCGCCCGCCTGCTTGACCTCGTCCGCGACGTCCGTGCCGAGCTTGGTGAGCTCGGCGCGGCGGCGCTCGCGGTAGCCGCCGACGTCGAGCATGAGGCGGGTGCGGTTGCCCGTCTGGCGGTGGACGGCCAGCCGGGTCAGCTCCTGCAGCGCCTCCAGGACCTCGCCGCGCTTGCCGACCAGCTCGTCGAGGGAGGCGCCGACGACGGCGACGAGGGCGCGCTCGCCCTCGACGTCCATGTCGATGTCGCCGTCGTAGTCACCGATGTCAAGCAGGCCCTCGATGTAGTCGGCGGCGATCTCGCCTTCCTGTTCGAGCGCCTGGACGTCGACCTCAGTGGTGTCGGTCTGGCTCAACGGGGTCTCCTTCTCCGGCGCGTGTTCGGGGTTCAAACTAGCGCTTCTGGGTGCCGCTGCGCTTGCTGCGCGGCTTGCGGGTCGGCTGGTTGCGCGCGACCTTCGGCTTGTCCTCGGGCTCGGGGGCCGGTTCCGGCTCCTTCTTCAGCCTGGCCTTGGCCTTCACGCCGGACGGGGACTGGCCGTTCTTCGACGTCGCCGGCTTGGCGCCGGTCTTGGCACCGGCCTTGGCGCCGCCCGTCTTCGTGCCGCCCGTCTTGGCGGTGGTCGTCGCCGCGGCGTCGCCGGTCGCGGCGGGCGGCGGGTACTTCTTGTAGATGTAGTGCTGCTGCGCCAGCGTCCAGCTGTTGGACGTGACCCAGTACATGAGGACGCCCAGCGGGAAGCCGAGGCCGAACAGGCCGAACAGCGGCGCGAAGAAGACCATCATCTTCTGCGCCTGCATCATCGGGTTGGCGTCGTCGGTGACCGGCTGGCGCTTCATGCTGGCCCGGACGGTGAAGAACGTCGTGACGGAGCTGATCACCACGGCGATGCCGGTGACGATGATCGCCGTCCAGCTCTTCGGGTCGGCGCCCCACGCGTTCAGGAACGTGTCGGGGATGTGCGCCCCGAAGATGTTGGCGTTCTGCGCGCTCGCGACCAGGTCGGACGAGACGGCGAAGACGCTCTCGCCGGGCTTGGCGTCCGAGATCCGCTTCAGCGTCTGGAACAGCCCGATGAAGATCGGCATCTGCACCAGGAGCGGCAGGCAGCCCGACAGGGGGTTGGCGCCGTTCTCCTGGTAGAGCTTCATGACCTCCTGGTTGAGGCGCTGCTTGTCGTTCTTGTACTTCTTGCGCAGCGCCTGGACCTTGGGGTTCAGCTCCTGCATCTTCCGCGAGGCGTGGATCTGCTTCACGAAGAGCGGGACGAGTATGAGCCGCAGCAGGACGGTGAGCAGGATGATCGAGCCGCCCCACGCCCATCCGCTGTCCTTGGGGACGACCGTACTGAGCCCCGTGTGAATCCACACGATGAGCTGAGAGACGATCTCGTACAACCAGTCAAGCACCGGGCCGCTCCTTGGGCTCTGCTAGGGCGTGGCCGCTCTCCTCGCGGCCGGAGTTCGAGGAGGCCGCCGCGGATCGCTGCTGAGGGGTCGTCCCCTCGGAGTCCCCGGAGAAGACGGACGGTCCCTGAGAGAACGCGTCCCCGGACTCCACGGATTCCCCGGAAGGGGGCTCGCCGGACGTCTTCTTCGGCGGCACCGGGTCGTAACCCCCGGGGTTGAAGGGGTGGCACCGCGCGATCCGGCGGGCCGTCAGCCACGTGCCGCGCAGTGCTCCGTGGACCTGGAGCGCCTCCAGGCCGTACGCGCTGCACGTGGGGTGGAAACGGCACTGCTGCCCGAGCAGGGGACTCAAGAAGCGGCGGTAGGCGCGGACGAGAAGGATCAGCACGTACGCGACGGGGCCGGGACGGCCCGCCTCGTGCTGCGCGGGGGACGCGGTCCCCTGCCGACTCCTCATCTTCGCCCCTTGGACGCGGGCCGCAGCAGCCGGTCGAGTGCCGACTCCAGATCCGCGGCCAGTTCGTCTGGACGCGCCGCTCCCGCGCGGGGGTTGGCGCGCACTACGAGCAGGCTACCCGCTGGAAGCCGGGCGAGGTGCGGACGCATCAGGTGGCGGAGCCGGCGCCGCGCCGTGTTGCGGACGACGGCGTTGCCGACGGTGCGCGCCACGATGAACCCGACCAGCGGCGGTGCGTCCGCCGCCGGCGCCTCGTCCGGGCGGAGCAGGTGGACTACGACGCTCGGCCGCCCGGCGCGGCGACCGCGCCGGACGGCCAGCGTGAAGTCGTCCCGCCGCCGCATCCGGTTGCCGGACGGCAGCACAGTGCCGGGTGGCTCAGACCGCGACGCGGGCGCGGCCCTTGCCGCGGCGGCCGGACAGGATCGCGCGGCCGGCGCGGGTGCGCATGCGCAGCCGGAAGCCGTGCTTCTTGTGGCGACGACGGTTGTTCGGCTGGAAAGTACGCTTGCTCACTTGAGGCTCCAGTGCTGCGGTCGTTCGGCTACGGGTCTTGGGGCTCGATGACTCGCACCGGGGGCCGCGTCCGGTCCCCCGCAGCGGGGGCCCACCCGGACTCGCCTGGAGAGGCTGCCGGAGGGCACGCGGCATCTCCGTCGATGCGACTCGACCTCAGCACGTTACGGGCTCTCCGGCCGCCCGGTCAAACGGAGCCCGCCTCCGGGCGGCGGCTCCCGGCCGCTTCGCCGGGCCCGGAGGGGCGCGTTGTGCGCGTCCTGTGGACAGGGGCTGTTCATGTTGCGGGTGGGGACGGCAGCGATTAAGGTCGTCTGGGCGAGCCGACGCTCCTTCGACGAGTCGACGATCTGATGTCGGCGTTCTGCCCCTCAAGTCCCCCGTTCGAGAAACACCCCGCACCGGCCACGACATGGCCGGAGTCTCCCCGACCTCGTTTCCAGAGACCCGTCTCCCGGGTTTTGCACAGGTGCCGCACGCCTATGCACAGCTTGTGGACAACTCTGTGGACAACTCGTGAGAGAGTAAGTCTTCCGCGTCACGGCCGTGCTCTGCGAGGCGCGCCGTATCCCGTGGGAGAGCCGGGCAGTCAGGTACTCCGTACGGCGGAGTCGGTGGAGGGGGGACCTCGCGCATGGACGGTCAGGATCTCGGATCGGTCTGGGCCCGCACCCTCACCGCACTGGCCGAGAGCGATCTGTCTCCGAGCTATCGCGCGTGGCTGCCGATGGTCCGCCCGCTGGCGCTCGTCGAGGGGACGGCCCTGCTGGCCGCGCCGAACGAGTTCGCGAAGGACGCGCTGGAGACCCGCCTCCGGAACCTCATCACGCAGGCCCTCTCCCATGAGCTGGGCAGGGAGATCCGCGTCGCGGTGACCGTCCAGCCCGAGCCGCCGGGGTCCGCCGGCGGGCCTGCCCCCGGTCCGGCCTCCCGGTCGGGGGAGCCCCTTTCCGCACCCGTCGCCGGGCCCGGCGCTGGGCTCGGCATGCACGAGCCTCCTTCTTCTTATGGCGAGCCTTACGGCGAGCGGCCGCACGACGACCGCGACCGGGACCGCCCTTACAACAAGGACCAGTCCTACGGTGACTCGTCCTATGGGGATAGGTCCGAACGGACCTATCCGGAGCAGCCGTACAGCGACCAGCCCTACGGTGACGCGCCTTACAACGAGCAGGGGTTCCGGCCGCAGTCGGGAGTTGCCCACAACCCCGGTCCGCCCGGAGGTTATCCACAGGCTGCGGATGACGAGCGCGGCACTTATCCCCCCGCCCCGCGTCCACCTTCCTATGGGACGGGCCCGGGGGGACGGGGTCCGTACGAGGGACGCGCCTTTCCCGGCTACGGCGAGCAGGAGGGGTTCGGTGGCGAGCCCCCAGGGCGGCCGCCGCACTCTCATCTCAATGACCGCACGCTCGGCCCGCTGCGGGGTCGCTCAGAGCAGCGCCGTCCGGAACAACACCGTCCGGAACAACGCCGTTCAGAACAGCAGGGCCCCAAGCCCCAGCACGGCGGGAACGAGCCACCGCTCGGGCACACGGACGACTACCAGGGCGGCGAGCAGCCGTTCCCCGGTGGCGACCAGCAGTACCGCGGCGAGGAGCCCTACCGGGGCGAGAGCCCCTTCCGCGACGACGAGGGCACCGACTCCCGCGCCGATCCCAGGGCTCCCGCCCCGGCGCAGGGCGCGGGAGCGGGTGCGTCCGAGCACGCCCGGCTGAACCCCAAGTACACGTTCGAGACGTTCGTCATCGGCTCGTCGAACAGGTTCGCGCACGCCGCGGCCGTCGCCGTCGCCGAGCAGCCGGCCAAGGCGTACAACCCGCTGTTCATCTACGGCGACTCCGGTCTCGGCAAGACGCACCTCCTCCACGCGATCGGGCATTACGCGCAGAGCCTCTTCAACGGGGCGCGTGTGCGCTACGTGAGCTCCGAGGAGTTCACGAACGACTTCATCAACTCCATCCGCGACGGAAAGGCGGACGGGTTCCGCCGCCGGTACCGGGATGTCGACATCCTCCTCGTCGACGACATCCAGTTCCTTGAGGGCAAGGAGCAGACGCAGGAGGAGTTCTTCCACACGTTCAACACCCTGCACAACGCCAGCAAGCAGATCGTGATCTCCAGCGACCGCCCGCCGAAGGAGCTCGTGACGCTGGAGGACCGGCTTCGCAACCGGTTCGAGTGGGGCCTGACGACCGACGTCCAGCCGCCCGAGCTGGAGACGCGGATCGCGATCCTGCAGAAGAAGGCCCGCCAGGAGGGCCTGGCCGCGCCGCCGGACGTGCTGGAGTTCATCGCCTCGCAGATCGCGACGAACATCCGCGAGCTGGAGGGCGCGCTGATCAGGGTGACGGCGTTCGCGAGCCTGAACCGGCAGTCGGTGGACATGAAGCTCGCCGAGATCGTCCTCAAGGACCTGATCCCGAACGACTCCGGCCCCGAGATCACCGCTGCGATGATCATGGCGCAGACCGTCGAGTACTTCGGCACCACGATCGAGGACCTGTGCGGGCCGTCCCGCTCCCGGATGCTCGTCACCGCCCGGCAGATCGCGATGTACCTGTGCCGGGAGCTGACCGAGCTGTCCCTCCCCAAGATCGGGCAGCAGTTCGGGGGACGCGACCACACCACGGTCATGCACGCCGAACGCAAGATCCGCTCGCTGATGGCCGAGCGCCGTGCGATATACAACCAGGTCACCGAGCTGACCGGGCGTATCAAGCACCAGGCCCGCAAGCGCTGACGGCGCGCTTCGTACACACTGTGGACAGACCCGCGTCACGCCTGTGGACGAGTCGCCGCCGCGTCGTCCACACCGCGCCGCCGGTAAAGAACCGACAAAGTGCGCGGTTCCCCAGAGAACCGGAGCCGCTACTCACAGGTTGTGGAAAACCCTGGGGATTTTCGTGGATAACCCGGTGGGCAACCACGGGAAAAGCTGAGGATGAAGGGTGGACGGATGTGGACCGGCGCCGCCGCCTTGGGGAAAACCCGTGGACGAGCGGTGGACGAGCTGGGGACGGCCTGGGGACGAGCCTGTGGGCGGACCTCGCGATCACTCGCCCTCTGTACACAGGCCGCCGAACCCGATGGCATACCCGTGGAGAACTCGTGGAAAACCGGGGGATGACTTGAGGATGACGTGTGGGGACAGTTTCGCCGTCCCCAGGCGCGCCCGCGCCGTCCACCGTCCATGCACAGCCCCCGTGGACAGAGAAACGCGGTCTGACCTGCAAAAACAGCGTCTGTCCACACTATCCACCGCCCCTATTACTAGTACTGCACCACTTCTCTATCCAAGAAAAGATTCACCTCAAGTCAGGGCCTGGGGACAACCTGCCGCGAGCTCCCAGGTCCGGCCGAGATCACCGCACCCTTGTCCGACACCCGCAGGAGGCTGGTCCCGTTGAAGTTCCGCATCGACAGAGATGCCCTCGCCGACGCCGTCGCCTGGACCGCGCGCACGCTGCCCGTCCGGCCCCCGGTGCCCGTCCTAGCGGGCATGCACCTCGTCGCAGGGGGCGAGGGCAACGACGACCGGCTGAAGCTGTCCGCGTTCGACTACGAGGTCTCCGCCCAGGTGTCCACGGAGATCGATGTTGAGGAGGCGGGGACGGCCCTGGTTTCCGGGCGTCTCCTCGCCGAGATCTCGCGCAGCCTTCCTCCCCACCCTGTGGAGGTGACGACGGACGGCGCGAAGGTGATGCTCCGCTGCGGCAGCGCGAAGTTCACACTCCTCACCATGCCTGTGGAGGACTACCCCACGCTGCCGGAGATGCCGCCGGCCGCGGGCTCGGTGGGCAGCGACGAGTTCGCCGCCGCCGTCTCCCAGGTCGCGATCGCCGCGGGCAAGGACGACACGATCCCGATGCTGACCGGCGTCCGGGTGGAGATCGAGGGCGAGACGGTCACGCTGGCGTCCACCGACCGGTACCGGCTGGCCGTCCGCGAGCTGCACTGGAAGCCCGAGCGGCCGGACTTCTCCGCCGTGGCGCTGGTCCCGGCGCGGACGCTCGCCGACACCGCCAAGTCGCTGACGGCCGGCGCGGAGGTCTCGATCGCGCTCGCCGGGACGGGCGGCGCCGGCGAGGGCATGATCGGTTTCGCGGGCGGCGGCCGCCGCACCACGTCCCGGCTGCTGGACGGCGACTTCGTCAAGTACCGGTCGCTGCTGCCGAGCGAGTACGCGGGCCTCGCCGAGATCCAGACCGCGCCGTTCATCGAGGCCGTCAAGCGCGTCTCGCTGGTCGCGGAGCGGAACACGCCCGTCCGGCTGTCGTTCAGCCAGGGCGAGGTCGTCCTGGAGGCGGGCACCGGGGACGAGGCCCAGGCCGTGGAGGCGCTGGAGGCGACCCTGGAGGGCGAGGACATCGACATCGCGTTCAACCCCGCGTTCCTCCTCGACGGCCTCTCAGCGATCGGCTCGGACGTGGCGCGGCTGTCGTTCACGACGCCGACGAAGCCGGCCGTCCTCACCGGGAAGCCGCCGCAGGACGGGGAGAACCCGAACTACCGTTACCTGATCATGCCCGTCCGGCTGTCCGGATGAGGTCCGGGCCCTGGGGCATGCCCCGGGGCCCCGCGGGGAGTACGCCCGGACGTAAGGCAGGGTCGGTAATGCAGGCAGTCACGCACAGGGGAGAGTGAGCTTCATGGAGCTTGGGATCATCGGCCTGGGCAAGATGGGCGGCAACATGGCCGAGCGGCTGCGCCGCGGCGGCCACACCGTCGTCGGCTATGACCGCGATCCGCAGGTGAGCGACGTCGGGTCGGTCGAGGAGCTGGTCGAGCGGCTGTCCCCGCCGCGCGCGGTGTGGGTGATGGTGCCCGCCGGGCGGCCCACGGCCGACACCGTCCACAGCCTGGGCGAGGTCCTGCGGCCCGGCGACCTCGTCATCGACGGCGGCAATTCCCACTATGTGGACGACCAGAAGCACGGCGAGGAGCTGGCCGCCAAGGGCATCGGGTTCGTCGACTGCGGGGTGAGCGGCGGCGTGTGGGGCCTGGAGAACGGCTACGCGCTCATGGTCGGCGGCGACGACGAGCATGTGAAGCGGCTGATGCCGATCTTCGAGACGCTGAAGCCGGCGGGGGAGTTCGGGTTCGTCCACTCCGGCGCGGTCGGCGCGGGCCACTACGTGAAGATGGTCCACAACGGCATCGAGTACGCGATGATGCAGGCCTTCGGCGAGGGCTACGAGCTGATCGAGGCCAGCCCCCTGGTCACCAAGGTGCCGGAGACGTTCCTCAGCTGGCAGGAGGGGACGGTCATCCGCTCCTGGCTGCTGGACCTGCTGAACCGCGCGCTCGCCGGCGACCCGGAGCTGGACGACCTGCGCGGCTACGCCAACGACTCGGGCGAGGGCCGCTGGACGGTGCAGGCCGCGGTCGAGCACGCCGTCCCGCTGCCCGCCATCAGCGCCTCCCTGTTCGCCCGGTTCGCCTCCCGCCAGGACGACTCCCCCGCGATGCGCGTGGTCGCCGCCCTCCGCGAGCAGTTCGGCGGCCACGCCGTCGAGGCCGCCGGCGACGGCGACTCCCCCGGCGCCGACGTCTCCCCTCCCAAGGTCTGACCGGCCCCGGCGAGGCTCTACGCTCGTGTCTCGTGCACGTCGCCCACCTCTCGCTGCAGGACTTCCGGTCGTACCCGGCCGCCGAGGTCGCGCTGGAGGCCGGGGTCACGGCGTTCGTGGGGCCGAACGGGCAGGGCAAGACGAACCTGGTCGAGGCCATCGGATACGTCGCTTCGCACAGCAGCCACAGGGCCGCGACGGACGCGCCGCTCGTCCGGCATGGGGCGCCGCGTGCGATCGTCCGGGCCGGGGTGGTGAAGGACGACCGCAAGGCGCTGATCGAGCTTGAGATCAACCCGGGCAAGGCGAACCGGGCGCGGCTCAACCGGTCCCCCGTCCCCAGGCCGCGGGAGATCCTGGGGGTGCTGCGGACGGTGTTGTTCGCCCCGGAGGACCTCGCGCTCGTGAAGGGCGACCCGGGGGAGCGGCGCCGGTTCATGGACGAGCTGCTCACCGCGCGCGCTCCGCGCTTCGCCGGTGTGCGCTCCGACTATGACCGCGTCCTCAAGCAGCGCAACGCGCTGTTGAAATCGGCGGCCGCGCACAGGCGCTCCCCTGGCCCGGAGGTCCTCGCGACGCTCGACGTGTGGGATTCGCATCTCGCGCGCACCGGCGCGGAACTGCTGGCGGCGCGGCTGAGCCTGGTCGAGGCACTGCGTCCGCTCGTCGTGCGCGCCTATGCGGCCCTCGCCCCGCACAGCGGCGCAGCCGACCTCGTCTACAAGAGCTCGCTGGGGGACGCGGAGTTGTCCACAGACCGTGGACAACTCGCCGAGCAGCTCCTCGCGGCCGTGGGCGAGTCGCGCAAGCAGGAGCTGGAGCGGGGGGTGAGTCTCGTCGGCCCGCACAGGGACGAGCTCGTCCTGCGCCTGGGGGAGCTTCCGGCGCGCGGCTACGCGAGCCACGGCGAGTCGTGGTCGTTCGCGCTGGGCCTGCGGCTCGGCGCCTTCGAGCTGCTGCGCGCGGACGGCGACGACCCCGTCCTCATCCTGGACGACGTGTTCGCCGAGCTGGACACGGGGCGCCGCAGCCGGCTGGCCGGCATGGTCGCGCCGGCCGAGCAGGTCCTGATCACGGCGGCCGTTCCCGCGGACGTGCCCGCCGAACTGACGGGGGGCTCGTATACCGTCTCCGACGGCAAGGTCCTCCGGGACTGACCGGCGGCAGGCGCGGGGCGCGTCCCCGGGACGGACGGAAGGGGTGACCGCGTGACCGACGATCCACAGGATGTGGACGGCCGCTCCCCTGAGAACGGAGCCGTGGACCGGCCCCCCGGCGAGGCGGGCGGAACCCCTCCGGCCAAGTCGGGGATCGAGCTCGCCCGCGAGGCCCTCGCCCAGGCGAAGGCGGACGCCCTGAAGCGGGGCACGCTCCCCGGCCAGAGCGGCAGGCGCAAGGGCCACGGGCGTGTCGTCCGGGTGAGGGATCCCGGGCGCGGCGGCGACCCCAAGCTGTTCGGCTCGGCGATCCGCGATCTGCTGGCGTCCCGCGGGTGGGAGCAGCGGGCGGCCGTCGGCGGCGTGTTCGGGAACTGGCCGGGCATCGTCGGCGCCGAGCTGGCCGAGCACACCCGGCCGGAGCAGTTCGAGGACGGCGTGCTGACCGTCGCCGCCGACTCGACGACGTGGGCGACGCAGCTGCGCCTGCTGTCGTCCACCCTGGTCCGGCGGCTGAACGAGGAGCTCGGGCACGGCACCGTCCGCCGGGTGAAGGTCGTGGGCCCGTCGTCCGGCCCGCGCCGGACCGGCGCCTGGCGGGTCCGCTGAACCGGCTCCGCGCGGGTGGGAACATCTGTTCGGGGTGCGGCGAGGCCAGTTCAGCGGCCAGCGCCACGTAGGCCAGAGAACCCCCCGGGTCCTATAGGGGGATGTAGCTCCGGGCCCACTCGCCCGCCACACGCGCACACAGCGCTCGGGAGTGCCACTTTTTGTCGTCCCAGCCGGTAGAATGCATACGGGTTCAGGATGCTGCGCCGCCATGGGTGCCCGGGGCTCTGACCAACACGAACAGAGCACAACCGGGTGCCCCCATGTGTGTTACGGGGCACACCGCGCCTCCCTCGGGCGCGGAGCGGCGGACATCCCCGGCAGGAGGATCTCCTTTGGAGTACGACGCTAGTTCGATCACTGTCCTTGAAGGGCTTGAGGCGGTTCGCAAGCGACCGGGCATGTACATCGGCTCGACCGGTGAGCGCGGTCTGCACCACCTCGTCTACGAGATCGTGGACAACGGGGTCGACGAGGCCCTCGCCGGCTATGCCGACGCCATCACGGTGACGTTGCTGGCCGACGGCGGTGTCAGCGTGGACGACAACGGCCGCGGCATCCCCGTCGGCGAGCACCCGGTGGAGAAACGTCCGGCCATCGAGTTGGTGTTCACCACGCTGCACGCGGGCGGCAAGTTCGACGGCAAGTCCTATGCCGTCTCCGGCGGTCTGCACGGTGTCGGCTCGTCCGTGGTCAACGCGCTGTCCACCCGGCTGGAGGCCGAGGTCCGGCGCAACGGCCACGCGTGGCGCCAGTCGTACACGTGGCACGGGCCCGAGGGCGCGCTCCAGAAGGGGGAGGAGACCGACGCCACCGGAACCCTCATCAGGTTCTGGCCGGACCCCGACATCTTCGAGACCACCGAGTGGAACTTCGAGACCCTCTCCCGCCGCATGCAGGAGATGGCGTTCCTCAACCGCGGCCTGTCCATCACGCTGCGGGACGAGCGCCCCGACCACTCCAACGGCGAGCCGCATGTCGTCCGGTACCACTACGAGGGCGGCATCGAGGACTTCGTCCGCTACATCAACGCGCGCAAGGACGCCGTCCACGAGTCGGTGGTCTACTTCGACGACGACACGCAGGGCATGTCGTTGGAGATCGCGATGCAGTGGAACTCGTCCTACGCCGAGTCCGTGCACACCTTCGCGAACACCATCAACACGGCAGAGGGCGGCACCCACGAGGAGGGCTTCCGGGCGGCGCTCACCACGATCGTCAACCGGTACGCCCGCGACAAGGGCCTGCTGCGCGACAAGGACGACAACCTCACCGGCGAGGACGTCCGCGAGGGCCTCACCGCGATCATCTCCATCAAGCTGGCCGACCCGCAGTTCGAGGGCCAGACCAAGACCAAGCTCGGCAACACCGAGGCCAAGTCGTTCGTGCAGAAGGCGTGCAACGAGCACCTGCGCGACTGGTTCGAGGAGAACCCGGGCGAGGCCAAGGAGATCATCAACAAGGCGTCGCAGGCGGCGCGCGCGCGCGTCGCGGCGCGGCAGGCGCGCGACCTGACCCGCCGCAAGAGCCTGCTGGAGTCGACGTCGCTGCCCGGCAAGCTGTCGGACTGCCAGTCCACCGACCCGGCGAAGTCCGAGCTGTACATCGTCGAGGGCGACTCGGCGGGCGGTTCGGCCAAGGGCGGCCGCAACCCCCACTTCCAGGCGATCCTCCCGATCCGCGGCAAGATCCTGAACGTGGAGAAGGCCAGGATCGACCGGATCCTGAAGAACAACGAGGTGCAGGCGATCATCACGGCGCTGGGCACCGGGGTGCACGACGAGTTCGACATCTCCAAGCTCCGCTATCACAAGATCATCTTGATGTCGGACGCCGACGTCGACGGCCACCACATCAACACGCTGCTGATGACGCTGCTGTTCCGGTTCATGAAGCCGCTGATCGAGGCCGGCCACGTGTACCTGTCGCAGCCCCCGCTCTACAAGATCAAGTGGGACTCGCGGGGCAACGAGGCCGACTACGCCTTCTCCGACGCCGAACGCGACGCGGTCATCGAGGCCGGGATGGCCGCCGGCAAGCGCGACCCCCGTCCCCGCGACCAGATCCAGCGCTTCAAGGGCCTCGGCGAGATGAACGCCAACGAGCTGTGGGACACCACCATGGACCCCGACAACCGGGTCCTGCTCCAGGTCCAGCTGGACGACGCCGCCCAGGCGGACGAGCTGTTCAGCGTGCTCATGGGCGAGGAGGTCGAACCGCGCCGGGAGTTCATCCAGCGCAACGCCAAGGACGTCCGCTTCCTCGACATCTGAGATGCGCGCCCGCGCCGGGCTCCCGGCGACCCGCTCCCACGGCTCCCGCAGGTGCAGACCCGGCCCGTGCAGGTCCGGCCCGCGCAGGCAGGCGCGCTTCCTTCCCGCTGAGCTTCCCACCGAGCAGAAGAGGTTTTGAGAGTGACGGACGTGACCACAGAGGGCGGCCACCCCGGCGAACGGATCGAACCGGTCGACATCCAGGTCGAGATGCAGAAGAGCTATCTCGACTACGCGATGTCGGTCATCGTCGCCCGCGCGCTGCCCGAGGTACGCGACGGCCTCAAACCAGTCCACCGCCGCGTCCTGTACGCGATGTACGACGGCGGCTACCGGCCCGACCGCGGCTACTTCAAGTGCGCCCGCGTCGTCGGCGACGTCATGGGCAACTACCACCCGCACGGCGACTCCGCCATCTACGACGCGCTCGTCCGGCTCGCGCAGCCCTGGTCGATGCGGTACCCCCTGGTCGACGGCAACGGCAACTTCGGCTCGCGCGGCAACGACCCCGCCGCGGCCATGCGGTACACCGAGTGCCGCATGGCGCCCCTGGCGATGGAGCTGCTGCGCGACATCGACAAGGAGACCGTCGACTTCTCCCCCAACTACGACGGCCGCTCGCAGGAGCCGGACGTCCTGCCGTCCCGGTACCCGAACCTGCTCGTCAACGGGTCCGCCGGCATCGCGGTCGGGATGGCGACGAACATCCCGCCGCACAACCTGCGCGAGGTCGCCGAAGGCGTCCGCTGGTACCTGGACAACTACGGCACGTCCGACGAGGAGCTCCTCGAGGCCCTGATCGAGCGGGTCAAGGGCCCCGACTTCCCGACCGCCGGCCTCATCGTCGGCCGCAAGGGCATCGAGGAGGCCTACCGCACCGGCCGCGGCTCCATCACCATGCGGGCCGTCGTCGAGGTCGAGGAGATCCAGGGCCGCACCTGCCTCGTCGTCACCGAGCTCCCGTACCAGGTCAACCCCGACAACCTCGCCCTCAAGATCGCCGACGGGGTCAAGGACGGCAAGCTCGACGGGATCGCCGACGTCCGCGACGAGACGTCCGGCCGGACGGGGCAGCGCCTCGTCATCGTCCTCAAGCGGGACGCCGTCGCCAAGGTCGTCCTGAACAACCTGTACAAGCACACCCAGCTGCAGGAGACGTTCGGCGCGAACATGCTCGCGCTGGTGGACGGCGTGCCGCGCACCCTGCGGATCGACCAGTTCGTCCGGCACTGGGTCGCGCACCAGATCGACGTCATCGTCCGCCGCACCCGGTTCCTGCTCCGCAAGGCCGAGGAGCGCGCCCACATCCTGCGCGCCCTGCTGAAGGCCCTCGACCGGATCGACGAGGTCATCGCGCTGATC
Organism: Actinomadura sp. GTD37; assembly: GCF_041951365.1. Classification (NCBI taxonomy): domain Bacteria; kingdom Bacillati; phylum Actinomycetota; class Actinomycetes; order Streptosporangiales; family Thermomonosporaceae; genus Actinomadura; species Actinomadura sp. GTD37. The sequence continues at coordinate 452,858 of NZ_JBGNUS010000001.1, read as the reverse complement.
CGGCGTTCGCCGTCCGCGTCGGAGGCGCAGCAGGGCCTGATGGGCCTGCTGGAGATCGACGAGATCCAGGCGCAGGCCATCCTCGACATGCAGCTGCGCAAGCTCGCCGCCCTGGAGCGCCAGGCGATCACCGACGAGTACGACAAGCTCATGACGGAGATCGCCGACTACAACGACATCCTGTCCTCGCCCGAGCGGCAGCGGCAGATCGTCGGCGACGAGCTCGCCCCCATCGTCGAGAAGTTCGGCGACGAGCGGCGCACCGAGATCATCCCGTTCGACGGCGACGTGTCCTACGAGGACCTCATCGCCGAAGAGGACGTCGTCGTCACCATCACTCGAGGCGGCTACGCCAAGCGCACCAAGACCGACCTGTACCGGGCGCAGCGGCGCGGCGGCAAGGGCGTCCGCGGCGCGCAGCTCAAGCAGGACGACATCGTCGACCAGTTCTTCGTCACCTCGACCCACAACTGGATCCTGTTCTTCACCAACAAGGGCCGCGTCTACCGGGCCAAGGCGTACGAGCTGCCCGACTCCGGCCGCGACTCGCGGGGCCAGCACGTCGCGAACCTGCTGGCCTTCCAGCCGGACGAGCGCATCGCCCAGGTCCTGGACCTCCGCGACTACGACGTCGCCCCCTACCTGGTGCTCGGCACGAAGAAGGGCCGCGTCAAGAAGACCGCGCTGCGCGACTTCGACTCGCCCCGCACCGGCGGCATCATCGCCATCAACCTGATCGACGGCGACGAGCTGATCGCCGCGCGGCTGGTGTCGTCCGACGACAACCTGCTGATGGTCTCCACCGGCGCCCAGGCGATCCGGTTCCGCGCCGACGACGAGTCGCTGCGCCCGATGGGACGCGCCACGTCCGGAGTCATCGGCATGCGCTTCGAGGAGGACCAAGAGGTCCTCAACGTGCTCGTCGTCCACAACGGCGTGGACGACGTCCTGGTGGCCACCCGGGGCGGCTACGCCAAGCGCACCCCGGTGGACCAGTACCCGCTCCAAGGTCGTGGGGGTAAGGGCGTCCTCACCGCTAAGATCGTGGAATCTCGCGGGATGTTGGTAGGGGCACTGATGGTCGGCCCCGACGACGAGGTGTTCGCGATGACGTCCAACGGCGGCGTGATCCGTACCACCGCCGCGGAGATCAAGCAGTCCGGCAGGCAGACCATGGGCGTCCGCCTGATGAACCTCGCGGACGGCGACAGCGTGGTGGCGATCGCGAGGAACGTAGAGTCCATGGAGGACTCAGACGACGGCGAGGGGGGCGACGGTGAGTGACGTATCCTGCATCGTCACCGAGCCGCTAGGCCAGGAGGACACGTGAGCACCGAGCCCGGCAAGAACAAGGGCGGGCCGCCCGGCGCGGCCGCCCCGGGGACGGGCGGCGCCGGCCGGAAGCCCGGCGCCAAGCCCGGGTCGGCCAAGTCCGAACCTGCCAAGCCGGAGCCGTCGAAGTCCGCGGCGAAGCCGGGCAGGACGGTGGCCGCCGCGTCCGCCAAGTCCGGCCGGGACGAGACGACCGTCGACATCGACCCGGGCAAGGCGGCCGCCGGCTCCGGCTCCGGCTCCGGGGATGCCCCGTCGGGCGCCGACGCGACCCGGATCGACCTCGCGAAGATCGAGGACAATCCGGCGAAGGACGCCGACACCCCCGAGATCGCCCCGGTCAAGGACACCGCCGAGGACACGCCCCCTTCCTCGTCGCCGTCCACCGCCTCCGCGTCGTCGTCGTCCTCCCCCGGCTCGGCGGGCTGGGCCAAACCCGCCGAGCCGTCCGGTTCGGTCTCGGCAGGACGTACGGAGCCCGCCGCGAAGCCGTTCAAACGGGCGAACCCGTCGTCGGGCAACTCGTCCGGGAACTCGTCCGGCCCTGCCGGCCCCGCCGCGCCGGCGGCGGGTCCGGCGGGCGGCTCCCGCCGCGGCTTCGCCGGCACCGTCCTCAAGGACCGCCCCTCCACCTCCGTGGCGCCGGCGAACTCGGCCAAGCCCGCGAACGGCAAGCCCGCCCGCAAGGCCCAGCTCCAGCTCTCCCGGCTCGAACCGTGGTCGGTGATGAAGTTCAGCTTCGTCATGTCGCTGGTCTGCTTCGTCGTCCTGCTCGTCGCCGTGGTCTTCCTGTACGTGATCCTGTCCGGCCTCGGCGTGTTCGACGCCATCAGCGACACCGTCAACAGCCTCACCAGGGAACAGGGCGAGACCACCGGCAGCGTCGACGCGGGCAGCTGGTTCTCCTTCGTCCGCGTCTTCGGCTACACCGTCCTCCTGGGCGCCCTGAACGTCATGCTCATCACCGCCCTCTCCACGGTCGGCTCCGTCATCTACAACCTCGCCGCCGACCTGGTGGGCGGCGTCGAGGTCACCCTCAAGGAGGCCGAGTAGCCCCGCCCGGCCGCCGCCCGCCAATCGATTTCCGGTTGCCCGCCCAGATGGGGTAACCTCTCGTTGCGCCGCCAGGGGCGGCGGCACACTCCGGGCCTATAGCTCAGTCGGTTAGAGCGCATCCCTGATAAGGATGAGGCCGGTGGTTCAAGTCCACCTAGGCCCACCTAGTACTCCCAGCTCAGAGGCCGGTTCCGCGTCCAGCGGACCCGGCCTCAAGATCTTTTGGCACTCCGATGGCACTGGGACCTCCCACCATCAGGACACACCAGCCGACAGTTCGTGTCCCCCCGTGTGTTGGCCTGTCCCCCCGTCGTGATGCGTGCGAGGCCTTCCCACCAGGCGGCTTCAAGCCGAGGCTCGGAGGCCCGTCCCGGACTCTCAGAGCCTGCCGGTGTGGTGGCCTCTGCTGGCGCGGAGCAAGAAATGGAAATCGTGCACATAAGGCGACCTGGACCGGGCGCGGTCCAGGTGGTGGACGAGGATCGAGCGCGATCCGGGGGTGGCAGCAGTAGCCGGACATGGTGAAGCGAGGCCGCCGAGCGCACCGAGGGTGAACCGGCGAGCACATCGGGCTTCACGGCGAGAACGATCGGTGAGGTTCTCCCTGTCGGACGAAGAGCACGTGCTGGTGGCTTCGGCTGCGGCGGAAGAGCGCTCGCGCTCCGCGCGTATGCGGCACAGGCGGTCCTTACGGCCGCGCGTGGGAGCGTCCAGCCGCAATACGGCCTGCTGAGGGAGGCACTGAAGACGGTGATGCATGCGGCTGGGCAGGCCAGGTGTATCGGCGTGAACCTCAATCAGGCGGTCGCCGCCGTGCACTCGGGCGAACCGCCGCCTGAGGTGCGCCGGTACCTGGATTCGGCGGCGCGTACCGTGCGGCATCTCGATGACCTTGCCGAAGAGATCCGTCGGCACCTGCCTTGACACCGAACTCAGATGGTCGTGTGTCCCGTAAGGGCGGTTACGCCCACTTGTCGGGACGTTGGCGAACCAGCCCGTTGTCCGGGACGGAGTCGGGCAGCAGCGAGGCCTTCAGATGCTCCTCCCTGATCGGGAAGGAGGTCACCATGCCGTCGAACCGGCTGGGGCTGCCTCTTCCAGGAGGACAGGCGACCAGTATCGGGCGAGTGGGTGCCAACTCCAGCGAGGCCTGGATCGCGGGTAGGAAGTCGGTGTCCGTTGAGATCAGCAACGACAGGTCGCCGTTCCCCAGGGCGGCGTCCCGGACCATCTCGGTGGCCAGTGCGACGTCGGTCAGCTTCTCCTCGTAGGTGCGGTAACGCTGCTGAGGCGGCTGGCACCGGCACTGCCACTGCGCGCCGCATGCCCGGCAGCTGATCCGCATGTTCTTCACCTTGAAGTGGCCTCGGATCACCTGCACCTGTGGCCGGTGCGCCGTCAGCGCGGCCAGATACGTCTCCTGGCGACGCGCGGCGTCCGGCTCGCCTTTGACGATGGCGGTGAAGTACTTCACGGCTCGCACCGTGTCATCACGCCGCATCCGTTGCACCAACTCGACGATGTCGAGCCACAGGTAGGCACGGCCGTACTTGGACTTCAACCCGTGGTACAGGTTGAACCCGTCGACGTATGCGATCGTATCCGGCACGTGACACAACGTTAGACCTCGATGGAGGTGGCGCGTGCCGGAAGTAGTAACTATGCTGGCTGGCAGACGAAGTCGGTTACGGCCGACAGGGCGGCCCCGGTCAGGGGCCGCATTTTTTTTGGGGCGGATACGACCCCGATGCGGTGGACCGGCCGTCAGGCCGTGCTCAGGTGGGGGCGGGAGTCGGGGCGGAGAGCCACAGCCACGTCGGCGATCGCGGCTCGAAGACGCTCGTTCTCGGCCTTGAGAGTGTCCAGCTCTGAGGATTCTGGGGCTTCGGTGACCTGGAGTCCGCGGATCTTGTCGAGGGCGGCGAGCGCGGTCTCATCGGCGTTGGGGAGGGTGTGGAGGTACTGCTCGGTCGTGGCTATCGAGGCATGGCCCAGGCGCTCCTTGACGACCTGAAGGTCTGCGCCGCCGGCCAGGAGCCAGGAAGCGTGGGCGTGGCGCAGGTGGTGCGGGGTGACATGGTCCAGCCCGGCGGTCTTGCAGGCCGGGTTCCAGATCTGCTTGCGGAACCAGTCGGCAGGGATGTGGCCGTCGGACTGCCGTGCGCGCGGCGAGCGCGGGCTGTCCTTGCCTGTGGTCCGACGCCGGGCGCGGTAGAGGCGGTACGCCTCCTTGCAGTACTCGCAGCGGCACTGTCCAGTGGTGTAGGCGGTAAGCGAACCGTGGTCGTAGCTCTTCCCCTGTTCGTTGGGGGCCGTCTTGCCGTGGGCACCGGGCACCGGAACGGGCCGTAGCTTCCTGGGCTTGGGTTGATCAACGGGCAGGTACGTGAAGAAGAGGTCGTCCTCCCCGAGGCCTCGGTCCCCAACGTGTGCCTTGAGCTTGCGGACGATCTGGGGGCTGAGTTTGAAGCGGCGGTACTCCTTGCCCTTCGGATAGGGCTTGACGAGGAAGCGGCCCTGGGCCGGATGGAACTTCGGGTTGAGTTCGACGACCGTCCTGCTGATGGTGAGGAGGCGCGTGGCGAAGTCCAGGTCCTTCACACGGAGTTCGGCCGTTTCGCCCCACCGCAGCCCGCTCTCGATGATCGTCTCGACGAGCAGGCGGCTGTCGGCGTCGGGCAGCGCTCGGTAGAGGCCGTCGAATTGCTTGGCCGTGATGACCTTCTTCGGCTTCTTGGGTACCGGCGGGATGCGCACCCCGCGGCTCGGATGCTGACTGATCACCTGGTCATTGAGGGCCGTGGTGAAGATCGAGTTGAGGATCCCGCGCTTGCACTTCTGGATCGTGGCCGCGGATGCCCCCTTGCGCTGCATCTCGGTGATCCACTCGCGGACGTGTTCGGGGAGGATGTCGCACATGCGCATGGGGCCGAAGAAGCCCATGAGGTGCTTGTTGATCTTGTAGGTGTAGTCCTGCCGGGTGGTCGCCTCAAGGACCTGGTGGGGGAGCCACTTCTTCTCGACGTACGTCTGGAAGGTCTGGCGCCCGCGGCGCCGGTCGCCCAGCCCGCCCTTGGCGATCTCCGCCTCGGCGGCGTGCCACGCGGCGATGGCCTCCTTCTCGGTGGTGAACGTTCCGGCCGTCTGGCGCCTTCCGCGCGCATCGTCGTACATCGCGCGGTAGCGGGGGACACCGGTCTTGGTGAACCGGACCTGGGATGAGGCCGGTGGTTCAAGTCCACCTAGGCCCACCACTTCAAAGACCCCCGCCGGGTATCGACGGGGGTCTTTTTGACTGTAGCCGTGACGGCGATGGTTCTAGCTTCTAGAGCTGCCGAGCGGTGCCCCGGCCACGTCGCCAGGGGCTGATGCCGCTGCGTGGCCCCGCGCCAGGCCGCCCGGAGCGTGCGGTGCGGGCGCCGGAGTGATCAGTCGGTTCCCGTGCTCCAGGCTCAGTGGGACGAGGACACGTGGAAGGCGTTCTTTCGCGTCCGGCTGCCTCGTCTCCGGTTGCGATCGACCGCCTCAGGCGAGGCGCGATATGCGGCGGGCCGCCAATCCACAGGCAGACGTCGGTCATGTGGATGACGGCAGACACGGAGAGCGCGGAGGGACCGGTCGCCTGCGACGGATGGAGCCGTAGATGTCGTTGAGCGCCGTCACCTAGTCTGAATGAACCCGCGCTGCGGTGTGAGGCGGACACAATCATTCAGATCGGCGAGGTCGTCGTGATCGCCTTCTCCAACTCGGCAAACGACATGGTGATCGCCTTGAGTTGAGAGTCGGCGAGGCATCTACGGGGACCGTGATCGGCTCGCACGCACGGACCGTATCGCCTGGGGGCAGCGCGGCCGTCCCGCACTCGTCCAGACTGAGAGCGGGCGCCATTCTCGCGGGACGGCAAGCCGGGTGATCGAGAGGACAGGCCGGAGTCTTTCTCCACAGGCTGTGGATAAGTGGGGTCGGGCTGTGATTTACGCCTGTGCTCCGGTTCCGCCGGGGCGGCTGGACGGCGGGGTATCGGGCATCCGCACAGGCTAAGCCTGTTCCCCGGTCAGGACGAGGTCGAACTCGGCGTGGTGGAAGGGGGCGTGCACGCCATTGCGCGCGGCGGCGTCCTCGTCGTCCGACTCGGCGAAGTCGACGATGAGGCTTTGCTTGACCGCGAAGACGGCGTCCGAGTCCAGATAGGGGCTGCCCGCTACGAAGATGTGGGTGGTGAGTGGCGCGTACCCGTCCGCCTGGACGATGAAGTGAATGTGCGCGGGACGGTAGGGGTGCCGTCCGGTGGCGTTCAGGAGGCGTCCGGCCGGGCCGTCCGTGGGGATCGGGTAATGGCTGGGCAGGACGGTGCGGAAACGGAACCGTCCCTCGGCGTCGGTCCGGAAGAGTCCGCGGCCGTTGCCGGATGGCTGCGCGCCGGGTTCCTGGACGTCGTAGAACCCCCTTTCGTTGCACTGCCACACGTCGACCTCCGCGTTCGGCAGCGGCGCTCCTTCGGCGTTGAGCACGCGTCCGGACACCACGCAGGGTTCGGCTTCGCCGACCATGTCGATGCTGTCGCCGAGGGCGCGCGATGGCGACTCGACCATGTGAAAGGGGCCCAGGACGGTGCTCGCCGTCCCGCCTTCCCGTTCGTTGAGGGTTTCCACGAGCATTGAGACGCCCAGGACGTCCGACAGCAGGACGAACTCCTGGCGCGTGTCCGTGCAGGACTGCCCCACGGCGGTGAGAAACGCGATCGCCTGTTCCCACTCGCGGACGGACGGTCTCGCCTCGCGGACGAACGCGTGCAAGTGGCGGGTGAGCGTGTTCAGCAACTCCCGGAGGCGCGCGTCGGGAGTATCGCCGAAGCTGTTCTGGACGGCCTCCGTGGCGGTGTGCTCGTTGAAGTCCACGATGCCTCCCGGGCTCATTGTCCACAGTCTGTGGAAAACCGTTGCGGATAGCGCCGGCCCACTCCGCAGCGCCTCTCTTTCGCGCCTGCCCGACGGGAGGGGGCCGCTGCCCTGGACGGCCGCCATTCCGGCCGGGATAACGCACCATCATCCTCCACGCCCGGGGCTCTCCGTGCGTGGATGCCACGGTACAGGGTTCTCTAATCAAACTTGACTATCTGCCTCGGCCGGACCTACGCTCCGGGCATGAGCGAGAAGGCGATTCCGATCTTTCCGTGCCGTTCGATCGACGCGGCCTGGGAGTTCTACGCGGCTCTCGGGTTCGAGCAGACGGCCTGGCAGACGCGTCCCAATCCCTACCTCGGCGTCCGGCGCGGTGATGTCGAGTTGCACTTCTTCGGGTGGCGGAAGCACGACCCTGCCGCGTCCATGAACATGTGCTACATCGCCACCACGGGTGTGGACGACCTGTACGAGTCGTTTCGCGGCGGGCTGAAGCAGGCGCTAGGCCGGGTCCCCGCGCGTGGGCTCCCCAGGATCAGTGCACTGCGCGACATGTCGTACGGAGTGCGGCAGTTCCTCCTCAGCGACCCGGACGGCCTCCAACTGCGCATCGGCCAACCCATCGCGGACGAGATGGTGCACGCGCCGATCCCGGCGGGGAACGTGGCCAAGGCCCTCCACATGGCCGAGCTCCTGGGCGGCGACTCGAAGGGGGACGCCCCGGCCGCCGCACGGATCCTCGATCGCCTGCTGGCGTCCGACGAGCCCCTGACCCCCTCCGAACGTCTCAGGGCGCTGGTCCTGCGCGCCGATGCCGCCGTCCACATGCGGGAGTGGGACCGCGCTCGCAGCCTCATCGGCGAAGCCCGCGGCGTCACAGGGATCGACCCGTCCGCCCATGCCGATGATCTGCGGCGCCTCGACGACCTGGAGGACGCCCTCTCCGCCTGAACGCCTCGCGGTCGAGGGGTGGCCGGCTGGGGACGCGGTTGGGGATGGCCGGTGGGCAACGTTGTCCACCGCTGAGGCAAGGCTGTGGAGAGTGTTCGCCCACAGCCTGTGAACGGGGTGTGGGTCATGGTGGCCGGGAGCGGTTCTTTTCCCTGGTCACGGGCTTTTCCACGACGTGGATAACTGGTCGCGCGGGTTGGGGGCGACCTGGGGAAGAATGGTGGACGCGGAGTCGGCCGGTCGTACCCAGGTTGTGCACGGAAGTTATCCACAGGTTGTGGATTCTGTGCATCGCGCCGCCGGTGTGCGGACGATGGAGAGGACGGCGCCCAACGCGTCGTACAAACTGTCGAAAGCCCGGCTGTTCTGGGGATCCGTCTGTGGACGGGACCTCCGAACCGCCTGCTGCGGAGGACGAAGAGATGTGTGCGACGGTTGCCCACAGCCTGTGGATGAACGCCTTCGGGGCCCGCTCGTCACGGCGCACCGAGGCGGATCGGCCCCAACCGGCTCCGGCCGGCCGCTCCCCGGCGAACACGCCCGGCGCGGCGGCCGGGTCGCGGGCCATGGGGATGGGAGCCGGAAGGCCGCCTGTTGCCGTGTGCATGGCCTCCGTGTCCCGGCCCGCCGCCGAATCGGCGTCGAGCGCCGCGCCGCGCCCGGCGGGGCGGGTGTCCGCGTGCGTACGATGGCCGGGGCCGAGGGGGGTGAGAACCTCTCCGACCTGCGAACACCAGTTCGAACGCGTGCTACGCTCCCGGCATGGGGCACTTGCTGAACGAGCCGGTCCGGACGGAGCACGACCCGTCGGGACGGCTCACCGCGTACGAGTGGCGGGGCGCGCGCTACGCGGTGGACGAGGTGCTGAAAACCTACGGGACGGCCCACGAGGGCAGGGTCTACCGGGTGCGGATCACCGGCGCCGAGGGCGTGGCCGTCGCGGAGCTCGGCCGTGACGCCGACCGATGGCGGCTCCGGCACGTCTTCTCGGCCTGACCGGAGGCGGCCCGGCGGCGCCGGCCCCGTTCGCGGTGGCGCGCCGACCGCCGACCAGACCCTCTGGACCCGCGTCGGCGGAATCCAGGGCGCGCCGCTCGACCTGCTGACGGCCCGGATCGGCAGCCGGCACTACGCGCCGCACACCCATGACGAATACGCCATCGGGGTGACGGTCGACGGCCTGGAGACGATGCGCTACCGGGGCGAGAAGATCTACTCGGCGGCCGGAAGCGTCGTCGTGATCGAGCCGGGGGAGGCGCACACCGGCGGTCCCGCACGTCCGGAAGGGTTCGCCTACCTGTGCCTCTACCCGGGCGCCGGGCTGCTGGGCGCCGCGACGACCACCGAGCCCGGCCCGGTCCCGGCGGAACCCCACTTCCGCGACCCGATCATCGACGACGTCCGGCTCGGTGAGGCGCTGCGGCAGGCCCATCGTGCCCTCCGGCTCGGCGAAGACCCCCTGGAAGGAGAGTCCCGGCTGCTCGGAGTGCTCGGCGCACTCGTCCGGCGGCACGCGCTGCACGGGCGGAGCCCGGCGCCGCGGCGCCTGCGGCCCGACGCCGACCGGATCGCGCGCCAGGTCGCGGCCCGCCTCTCGGACGAGCTGACCGCCCCGCCGACGCTCGCCGAGATGGCCGCCGACCTGGAACTCTCCCGCTACCAGCTGCTGCGCGCCTTCCGTGCCGCGGTGGGCATGCCGCCGTACGCGTGGCTCGCCCAGCACCGGGTGACACGCGCGCGCACGCTGCTGGAGGCCGGGCACCGTCCGGCCGAGGCTGCGACGCTCGTCGGGTTCGCCGACCAGGCGCACCTCACCCGCTGGTTCCGCCGCGTCCTCGGCGTCACGCCGGGCGCGTACCGCAACAGCGTTCAAGACGGCGCGGCCCGCCGTCCCGCATCCTGACAAAGTCCGCCATAACGGGGCCGCAGCTCCGGTGTCGATCGAGGACCGGGGCTCCAGCGCTGATCAGGGCCGGGCCCGGAGACCGCGCCGCCGACGTTGGTGCCGGAGCCATCAGGGCGGTCGAGGCGGCACGGGCGCGACGGTGAGGTGGCACGGGTGCCCGGCTGAGGCGGCGCGCACGCCCGGCCGGTGGAACACCGCGGACCGGGCGGCGCCCGGCCAACGGTGCGGACGGGGAACGGAGGTCGTAGGTGAGTCGTCGTGGCTGGATCCTGTTCGCGCTGATGAGCGTGCTGTGGGGCATCCCCTACCTGATGATCAAAGTGGCGGTCGAGAGCGTCTCGGTGCCCATGGTGGTGTTCACGCGGACGGCGCTCGGCGCCCTGGTCCTGCTGCCGCTGGTGATCCGGTCCGGGCAGCTGGACGTGGTCCGGCGGCATTGGCGTCCGCTGCTGGCGTTCACCGCCGTGGAGATCCTCGGCCCGTGGGCGCTGCTGTCGGACGCGGAGAACCGGCTGACCAGCTCGATGACCGGGCTGCTGATCGCCGCCGTCCCCATCGTGGGGGTGGTGCTGGCGCGGCTCACCGGCGACGCCGAGCGGCTCGGCCCGGTGCGCTGGGCGGGCCTGCTGGTCGGCCTGGCCGGCGTCGGCGTGCTCGCCGGCCCGCACCTCGGCGGCGGCAGCACGTGGGCGATCTGCGAGGTCCTGCTGGTCGCGCTCGGCTACGCCATCGCCCCGATGATCGCCACGCGGAGCCTCCAGGACCTGCCGAGCCTGCACATGTCCGCGTTCGCGCTGGCCATCGCCGCGCTCGTCTACACCGGTCCCGCGATCGCCACGTGGCCGGACGCGATGCCGAGCGGGCAGGTCCTCGCCGCGCTCATCGGGCTCGGCCTCGTCTGCACTGCGCTGGCCTTCATCGTGTTCTTCGAACTGATCCGGGAGGTCGGCACGTCCCGCGGGATGGTGTTCACCTACGTCAACCCCGCCGTCGCGGTCGCCGCCGGCGTCGTCTTCCTCGGCGAGCCCCTCACCGGAACGATCATCGCCTCGTTCGCGCTCATCCTGGGCGGGTCCGTCCTCGCGACCGCGCGCCGCTCCCCGTCACCGACCTCGGCCGGCGCCGAGGAGGCGCAGGAGGGGGGCGCGAAGGCCGCCGCCGAACCGGCCTCGGGATGATCGACGCCCGACGCCCGCGGTTCAGCGGAGGGTGACGATGAAGCGTTGCGGCGTGCCGGTGTTGCCGGACGGGTCGGTGGCGCGGTACTCGATGGTGTGGCGGCCCTTGCCGAGCTCGCCGTAGGCGAGGCTGTCGATGACCGTGCCGTTCTCGGTGAAGAGCCAGGGGGCGGACGAGTCGGTGGGCCAGCCGAAGTAGTTGAACCAGCCGTCGCCGTCCACACGGAACTCCGAGACCACCACGCCGGGACGGTCGTCCGTGCCGGTCAGCCGCATCGTGAAGGGGCCGTCGAAGACGAACTCGGACGTGTGCCCAGCGCGAACCCGGCTCTCCGCAGCCTGGGACAACTCGTATGCCACTGTCGGACGTTCCGCGTCGATCGTCCACGCGCGGCGCTGGGAACCGACCTGTGCGGTCAGCGTGTGCGTGCCTGTGGACAAGCGGAACCGTCCGAGATCGATGTCTCGGTCACCGCCGCTTACCTGCCGCCCGTCGAGTTCCCAGCGCACCTTGGGCGCGGACCATGCCGGGTGGGTCGTTTCCACATACACGACGGATTCGGCCCCCACCGGCTTGTCGGTCGGGGTGGATGAAGCGAAATCGACTGGCGTTGGAGCCCCAGGTGTCTTCAGGCTGGTGTCCACCGTCCATGTGCGAGCCTGGGTGAGTGCGGCCGACGAGCGTATGGCTGGATCCCGGACGAAATCGGTGGAGTCGGCGACCGTCACCCGTACGGTGTGCACGCCCTTCTTGAGGTGCAGCTTGGGTAGGTCGAGGTTGGAACCCTTCCCCACGGTCTTCCCGTCCACCGGAGTGTCCGTGGGCGTGTGCGCTTGGACGAGGTTGACCTTGCCGGAGATCCGCTCAGTCATCCGCTCACGCGCGACCTGGTCGTAGTAATAGCCGAGCGTTTTCATCATCGAGTGCCGGCTCGGCCTCCAGACGCCCTTACTGGAGTAGAGGCCACCCTCGTAGCGTCCAATGGTGCCTCCGGACTCGCTCCGTTCACCGAGCCACCGCCACCACTTCTTCTTCTGCGTCCTTATCTCCTGCTCGGTCAGCAGCGTGTGGTGGATGGAGTCGGGCTCAGGACCGGTGTACGTCCCGCCGGGGACGCCTCGCTGGTAGTAGTCGTACTCGTCGTTCAACCCACCCAGCGAGTGCCCGAGTTCGTGCGGAGCTATGAGAGCGGACATCGCGTTGCCGCCGGAGGCCGTCGCGTAGGCCCCGCCTGCACCGCCGTAGGTGTCGCTGTTGGCGAGCGCAAGGATCTGCCGGTTCCCCTGTGTCGTCCCTTGGACGAGATCCGCGTACGTCTTGGCCGCCGCAGAGTCCATGACGAGAAGACGCTGGATGCCGTCCTCCCTGCATCCGCTCCAGAACGCCATGTGCAATGGTGTCGTCCGGCGCGGCGACGACAGTGCCGGGTCACAGCTCACCCCCGACTCACTGGACGGGATCTCCACCGCGTACACGTTGACGTAACTGCGGTACGACTTGAACGGCTCGATCGTCCACAGGTCGTTCAGGTGCTTGGCGAGATGGGTGCGGAACTTCGGCATGTCCGCCGCCGTGTAGCCGTCCCCCAGCACCACCAGGTTGAAGCGCCTGGCGGGGTCGCCGGTGACCTGGACCGGCACCACCGTCGCGTCCGCGGGGTCCGCCGCACGCGCGGGAACCGCCATGAGCGGCAGCACGGTCGCGGCCGCCGCCCCGATGACGATCGTCCTGCCCGTCCACATGCGCAGACCTCCCTCGCGAGGGGGCGCACACGGCAGGCGGGGTGCGGCCGGACGCTGCGCCTGGCCGTCCCGCTGATCAAGCGGGACACGTCCGGATTATCGCCGCTGCATCCACTTTTGTCGCCACCCACCGGCGTCCGCAGAGCAGAACTTAGGGGTGGCTCAGCACGTTGACCACCCGGCCGTTGGGGTCGCGGACGAAGAACCGGCGCACTCCCCACTCCTCGTCCTGCAAGGGGTGCACGATCTCCGCACCGCTCTGCCGCATGGCCGCATAGGCCGCGTCCACATCGTCCACTTCCACGCTCATGTCAGGGACGACCGGTCCGGTTTTGTCGTCGGACATGAGGCTGACCTGCGCGGCGGGAATCGACGGCGAGGCGAGTGTCACGATCCAACCGTGGTTCATGACCTCCTGGAAGCCCAGCAGCCCATAGAACTCCCCGCTCTCCTGCAGAGCCTCCGTCTTGATGTTGGGTACGACACGGCGAACGGTCATCGATATCTCCTAGCGAAAACAGACCGCGGCGCCCAGGTCACGGAAGACGGGCAGGGCCTGCGGCGGACGGTCAGTACCGCTGAGCTGCGTCATGGGCCCATCATCGCTATGGCCCGCGCACACGTCTTGTACAGATGGGAACTCCGGAGGCCATCGCGCCTCGGTGACCTCCCCGGCGCACGGAACCTCTCGAACCGATCACCAGGCGACCGAGTCACGGACGTCCGTCCTCCATGCCCACCGCCGAGACGGACGTCGGCTAACGCTTGTCGCGCTGCCCGTCCGCGAGCCCCTCCGCGACGCGCTGCCCGCCCGCGCGCCGCTGCACGGCCGCCGACAGGACGGGCGCGACGCCGCCGATTCTGGCGCCGAGCCGCAGCCCGAGCGGCGCGACGTCGATCTCCGCGACGTTCCGCTCGATGGCCCGCACGGTCGCGCGCGCGACGTCCCGCGGCGACCGCGTCCCCACCCCCTTCGGCAGGGACACGCCGGCGTCCGCGAACATCCCGGCGTCCCGGATGAACCCGGGGAAAATGGTCGACACGCCGATGCCGTGCGGACGCAGATCCTCCCGCAGAGCCAGGGCGAATCCACGCATACCGAACTTTGTCGCGTTGTACAGCGACGCATGACCGGACGCCGTCTTCCCGGACAGCGACGACACGAACACCAGATGCCCGCGGCCACGATCGGCCATCTGCGCCGCGGCGAGCTTCGCCATCACGATCGGCGCGCGCAGGTTGACGTCCAGCGTCCGGTTGATGTCGGTGATCGAGTACTCGCTCAGCAGCCCGGACGCCGGCAGTGCCGCGTTCGCGACCAGCACGTCCACCCGTCCGGCCTCGTCCAGCAGCTTCTCCGCCGCCTCATGATCGGCCAGGTCGGCGACGATGGCCCGGCCGCCGAGCCGGTCCGCCAGCGGCTCCAGGACGTCCGCCCGCCGGCCCGTCAGCACGACCCGGCCGCCCCGATCGGCCAGCGCCTTCGCCAGTGCCTGCCCGATCCCGCCGGTCGCTCCGGTCACCAGGACGTTCGCTCCGCGCAGTTCCATCCCGAGATGATGGCCGATCACATGCCGATCCGCCACAGCAGCAGGACGATCGACGACAGCACCAGCCCCGCCGCGCCCAGCGGCACGTCCCCCAGCACGATCAACGCGGCGCACCCCGCGGCGGTGATCCCCGCGACCAGCACCAGCGCCCGGCTCCCCGACCTGCCCTCCACCGGCGCGTCCGGGTCGAATTCACGCTCCCAGCGCCGGAAGTCGTCCTCTGCCATCGGCACTCCCGGAAGGTCGTCCCCTCGGATTATGCGGCCGCCCCGGACGCCCCGGCGAGGCGCGGGCCATCAGACGCGCAGTCCGATAACGGCGAGCGGGGTGCTGACCGCCCGGCAACGGTTGCTAGGCTTCGAGGACCCTGGGGAAGCAGACACTGATCCGCACATCCCCGGGTTTTGACTTCATAGTCGAGGTGAAGGGGTCCCACCGTGAAGAAGCTGCTCATTCTTGCCGTTGTCGCACTCGGCGGTTTCGCCGTCTGGCGCCGGATGCAGCAGGACCGCGCCGAGCTGGACCTGTGGACCGAGGCCACGTCGTCCGACAGCTGACACGCCGGCGACAGGCCCCGGCGTGACCGACGCGGCGGCGATCACCGTCGCCTGCATCGATCTCGCCGGGACCACCGTCGCGGACGGTGACGCCGTCGAAACCGCCTTCGCCGAGGCGATCGCCACCTTGGGGATCGTCTCCGGCACGGCGGCGTCCGAACGTGCCGTCGCCCGCTTCCGCGACGCGCGCGGCGAATCGAAGATCGGCATTTTCCGCTCGCTCTTCGACGAGCCCCGCGCCCAGGCCGCGCACCTGGCGTTCGAGCGGTCCTACGACCAGTTCGTCGACCGGCGCGGCCTGTTTCCCGTGCCCGGGGCCGACCACGTCCTGAAGCACCTCCGCGCTTCCGGCGTGCGCGTCTGCCTGCTCACCGGCTTCGGCCGCAGCACGCAGGCCCGCGTCCTCGACACCCTCGGCTGGTGGGACCGCGCCGACCTGACGCTCAGCCCCGAGGACGTCCGCCGCGACCGCCCGTGGCCCGACCTCGTCCTGACCGCCGCCCTCCACCTCGGCGTGGACGACGTCCGCCAGATCGCCGTCTGCGGCGCCACCGCGCCCGCCATCCTCTCCGGCCGCCGCGCCGGCGCGTCCATCACCGTCGGCGTCCTCACCGGCCCCCACTCCCGCGACCGCCTCCGCACGGCCGGCGCCACCCACGTCCTCCCCAGCATCGCCGACCTCCCCGCCCTCCTCCTCCCCGCCCCGGCCGATGCCACGCCCGCCCCAGACCACGGGTAAGCTTTGACCCGCCCACACGGGGCCTTAGCTCAGTTGGTAGAGCACCGGCTTTGCAAGCCGGGTGTCAGGGGTTCGAATCCCCTAGGCTCCACCCACCGAAAAGCCCAGGTCAGAAGCTACGTTTCGACCTGGGCTCTCGTGTCTCATGATCTCTTCTTCCGCTTTCGTGCCCGTTGCGTGCCCGATCGCTTCTTCCCCTTGAGCTCGGCCTTGGCCATCGCACTCAAGGTGTCGGCGATCTCCCGGTGCCGCTCGTCCGTCGCGTGCAGGTAGATCATGGCCGCGCGGTCGCTTGAGTGGCCCATGCGCTCCTTGAGTTCCGGGAGCGTCGCCCCAGCGATCGCGGCAAGAGTGTTCCCCGTGTGCCGCAGGTCGTGGAAGCGCACACCCTTGAGCCCCGCCTTGCCCAAGGCCCGCACCCAGTTGCGCCGGAAGTTCGCCCGCCGGAGCAGCGCGCCTTTACCGCCGACGAAGATAAGCCCCTCGTCGCCGTCCTGCGCGAACGCCTTGACGTGCTCTTTCAGCTCAGGGAGCACGATTGCCGGAATCGGAAGCGTCCGCGCGCCCGCCTCAGTCTTCGGAGGCCCGAAGTGGAGCGGCTTACCCGTCACCTCCACCAGCGTCCGCTCAACCCGGACGGTGCCGGCCTTGAGGTCGACGTCCTTCCGCCGCAGCGCCACGGCCTCACCCCAACGCAGGTTCGCGAAGGTCGCGAGCAGGACGAGCGCCCGGTAACGACGGTCGATCGCCTCAGCTAGGGCGAACACTTCGGAGATGCTGAGGACGGGCCGCTCTGGCGAGTTCTCGGCCCCGCCGCCCTTGACCGTGCAGGGGTTCCGCTTGATCATGCCGTCACTGACCGCCGTGTTCATGATGGCCTTGAGCAGCCGATATGCCTTGGCCACCGTGACGGCACCGGTTCCGGAATCAAGGGGCGGCGGCGCTCGCGCCTTTGGCGCGGCCCGCCGCCCTGGACGAGCCCGCGTCATGGCGTCGAAGCCGTTCGGCGATTAGGACCAGGCCGTGAACGTGGCCAGGCATCGTCACATGTCACGGCAGGTTCGTGGAGTTGGTTACGCGTGCGCTACTGGGGAACCCCGTGGTTCCCCAGACCCCTCCTGGAGCCGGAGGGCACTCCCGCGCGGACCGCTCTGTCAGGGGTTGAGCGCCGTTCGCGCGGAAGCACCCTCCGGACAGGTCCGTTCGTCTGTTACGGAGCGCGGAACGACGGCAGACGGGAAGCTCAGGCGGGGCGGGGCGGGGCGGGGCGGGGCGAGGCATGCGCTATGGGGCGCCCGGATTCTGGTGCGCAGCCGCCTATATGGAGCGGCGTATTGGCAACATATCCAGTTTTATACACTTCGCGCGCCTAGGACTTAGGTGAGAGCACCTCGCGTAGCCGCTTGACCTCAGTCAGCCATTCCTGGATGGCCGTGCTCTCCTCCCAAAGGTCTCGCAACTCCGAGTTATTGGCGACAACTCGATCGAGTGCTCTGACCGCCAAGGGGCGTAGATCGGCGGGCAGTGGGGGTATCGGCTTTTCCGGTCCATAGACCGAATCGACCGGTTGACCGTTCGGGCACTGTGCGGCCACAAGGGCAGCGGCAGCCACCGCAGGGACGCCCTCGAAGCTATCCAGATAGGCTGTCTCGCGAAGAGCCGCCAAAAGCGCTTCTCGGATTGCCTCTGGCCGATCCTCCGCAGCCAGATCATCGAGTTCACATGCAAAGTCCGCCGCAGTGTCATTGCCGAACGGGCTCGTGTCCCAAGTTCCCATGGTCTCCACCTCTAGATAGACATATACAAGATATCGGTGATACAGAACCGGTGCCTCGGACGTTGTAGTTGACAGCAGCCGGGACAGCAACCAGGGAACGCCGCCGCACGTGATCAGCCCCCGGCACGAGGTCACGAAGGTGGGGAGAGTCGGTCGCCTGCAAGATCCGGAACATACGCGGAACCCGACAGGGATCAGCGACGGAGATACGCGTTCGTTCGCAGGTCAGCGCCCTCCGGGACCGCGTACGTGCCCGAGGGGGCGCTGATCAAGAGAGACTCGTGGTCACTTGCGGTGTGATCGGCGAGGAGGCCCAGGTCAGCGGGTCGCCAGGTCGGGCGGGTGGGGCCGCGATCGGCTTTGTGAGCGGGTATCAGGGGGGCCAATCCTCTAAACCCGCATGCAGAAACGCCCTCATCCGGATCACGGATGAGGGCGTTTGGGCATTCAGGTCATGGGGGCGGTGCTACCGGACGGTCGCGGTGCCGTCCGGCACGGTCATGGGACTGGTGCTGTGACCGGGAAGGTTCGACGTTTTGTGCTAGGGCTGCGGCCAGTAGCGCTTGTGCTGACTCGCGCATAAGGGTTGCGGCCTCCGTTCGTGACACGGCGGCGATATCGACCATCCAGACCCAAGCCTCGATTCCGCAGCCGGCGCGAATGGCGATAGCGAGTCGTCTGCGGTCGATGTGCGGGTGCGACTCGGTCAGTGGTGCCAGGGCGTCCTCGATCCATGCGATGGCCCTGCCTTGCCGCAGCACTGGGCGGGCGTCGCGCGGCGTCTGCGGTTCCTGATCCAGGGATAGCCGCAGCGCGGCTCGCAGTTGCGGCTCCCTGTTGCGCAAGATCTCCGTCTGCTCGGCGATGACCAGGTCGAGGCGGGCGTGGACGTCATCGGGTGCGTCCTGGTCGAGCAGGCTGGGCCGGTCGATGGCCGGTATCGCGGCCTGGAGGAGCTGTCTCTGGTTCGGGAAGTAGCGGTAGGCCGTGGTGCGGGAGATGCCGGCGGCGTCGGCCGACTGTTCCACGGTCGGGGTGTGTCCGCTCTCCAGCAGGGACCGGGCGGCCTCGACAAGGGCGTCGCGAGTGCGCTGCTTCTGCCGGATCCGCCCCGTCGACTCATATGGTACTGCCATCCCGTCATGGTACGTTAGTCCCATGAATGACGCTGTGGTCACCGACCCGCAGTTGTACCGGGTCGTGTGGGAGAACGAGCGTGTCCGGGTTCTGGAGTATCGCGATATGCCGGGTGATGCGACG
This sequence comes from Actinomadura sp. GTD37, assembly GCF_041951365.1. Lineage (NCBI taxonomy): Bacteria > Bacillati > Actinomycetota > Actinomycetes > Streptosporangiales > Thermomonosporaceae > Actinomadura > Actinomadura sp. GTD37. The sequence goes on along the minus strand of NZ_JBGNUS010000001.1, from coordinate 433,908 downwards.
CACCTGCACGCTCATCCGGACAGCGTCATGGTGACCCTGTCCTCGTTCCAGCGGGTGATCTCGGCTGGAGGCCGGGAGGTCCCGGTCAACCTGGAGGCGGGACAGGTCCGCTGGTTGGACGCGCAGGAGCACCAAGGCCGCAATGTCGGCCAGACCGCCACCCACACCGTGTTCATCGAGCTCAAGGAACCCCGTCCGGGTGCCCCGCGCCCGGACGCCGCATTGGGGCCGTCTGCCTCCTGAACACGGCTCGTCGTCCCACAGGGGCGGTGCCGCCAAGCCACCAAGGCGATCCGGGGTGAAGCACAGTTCGACCTTGTTCTTTTCGCCCAGCGGCGGATGTCCGTGCCGGTGTGGGCGGGGATTCAAGACGATGTAGATCGGGGCGCCGGCCTCCCGTCCATTGAGGGCCCAGGCAGGCGAGACCGATTTCGGTGAACCGATGGATCACTTCCCCTCTGTATCCCGCGAGCCGTAGTGATGCGGTGGCGCACTCGTTCTGGGAGTGGGAACCGGTGATCGGCGTCGACCGTCTCAGCGGCATGAGCGTGTCAACGACGATTCTGCCGCTGGCAGGAGTGGTTCTCGGGTCGGCTGGAACCCTGATCGGTCAATACCTCTCCACGCGTGTGGAGGCACGACGCGCGCGATTCGAGCAGGCCAACGCGGAACGCTCGGAGCGCAAGGAAGCGCTCATGGAGTTCCTCTCGGCGGCCCAGCAGGTGGAACTCTGCCTGGACCGGCTCTCCATGGGACAGCAGCTTGAGGATTCCGAGAAGTGGCAACGGCTGCACACGCTTTGGCTCGCTAAGAAGGTTCCGGAACTCGTGTGCTCGCCCCCGGTCGCGCAGGCGGCGCATGACTATACTTTCGCCCTCCATGCGCTGCTCCGGGGCCAGGACACCGAAGAGGGCACGCCGGCCAAGCGCGAACTCCGCTTCGCGTTCATGGAGGCCGCTCGCCGAGAACTCGGCACGGCGAGCGAGCCGCTGCGGAGGGATCCACCGGCGCAAGAACTCAGCCAGTAGTCATCTTCGAGTGGCTTGCCGAGGGCAGTGACAGCGGCATCGCAGAGCCCAGGTCAAGACCGGAATTGTGGCTTGGTGCTCGTGGCTGCGGGTCTTCTTGGGCGGGGGCCGGTAGCGCGGGACGTCGGGTGGGTGTGCTTCTTGGGGGCGGGCTGAAATGATTGCCGCATGTCGCGCGAAGTCGAGGGGGCGAGCGATGAGGAGCTTGCCCGCAGGGCGCAGTGGTTTGAGGGGTACGTCAACACTGTCTCCAACCACAGCATTCATCGGCCTGAGGACAGCGGGCCGTATGCATGTCCTTGCTGCGGCTATCTCACGCTCGCGAGCAGGGGCGACTACGAGATCTGCGGTGTTTGTTTCTGGGAGGACGACGGGCAGGACGAGCATGACGCCGGGGTGGTCCGTGGCGGGCCGAACGGGCGTTTGAGCCTGACCCGGGCACGTCAGAACTTCGCCCGGTTCGGTGCGTGCAAGGAGAGCATGTTGGGCAACGTCCGCGAGCCGCTTCCGCATGAGCATCCGCTCGCTGACCAGCCCTGACGGCAGTTCAGGCGTTACCTGTCCGAGGCGGCTTGGACGGGGCCGGTCTCTTCGCGGGTCAGTGGCGGCGGAGCATGCGGGGCCACAGGGCACCGAACAGGAGCGACTCCACGACGAATGCGATCAGGACGTATCGGGGCCAGCGTGGGCCGGACGGGTCGGCACCGGTGCGCTCGGTCGGCATGTCGGCGATCTTAATGGGGCACGACGCATTGGGCTTTAGACGTTGAGATCAACGGCCAAGCAGTGCCTGCCTTAATTGCGCGGTCAGGTGGGCGCGGAAATCCCGTGGCGTCGGGGACCTGTCGGGGTTGGGGATTGTCAGGTCGTCACCGGCGAAGCGCGGGATGACGTGCACGTGAAGATGAGAGATCACCTGGTCTGGGGCGTCGTTGTTGTTCAGGACGGTGGTCCCCACTGCGCCGAATGCCGCTGGAGCGATCCTGGTGAGCGTGGTCACCACGTTGAACACCTCGGCCAAGAGTGATGGCTCCACGGTGTGCAGGGTGGTCGCGTGCGTGACGGGGCAGACCAGGACGTGTCCGGGGTTGGCCGGTCGCTGTTTTTGTGCCATCGAAACGAAGACACGATCGGTTCGGAAGGCGACCATGTCTTGGTCTATGTCGCCACGGCCGATCAGGCAGAACGGGCAGTCGTCGTCCATGGGGAATGCTCGTATCGGGGGTGTTCGGGGCAAGTGCGGGTGCGGTCTACGTCGAGGTTCCGGGCTCGATAATAGGTGTTGGTGGTAGGGCCTGGGATGCCGAACGAGCCCTCCGTTTGCAGGTTGATTATGAGCCACATCGAGTGGCCGGCGAAGTTCGCGATGATCGTGGAACAGCCGCTGGAGGCGTTCCGGTAGGTGTCGAACCAGTTCCGTGCGTCGCCCTTGTATTCGAGGACGTCGCTTTCCGGGGCCCGACGCGGGGCTTCGGCATGCGCCTCTGCCGGAGGTCAGGAGGGCGGACGCCGCAACCGCACCAGCGGCCACCCCGAAGAATTTCCTGCGGTCTATCGCCATCCGGTCATGGACTGGTTCGTGTATGGGGAAGGCCCTTCCGGCCGCGAACCTAGGGCCTTCAGGGCTTTCACGGCCGGCGGCGTCCACCTACCGCGAAGCCCGGATGGGCGGTGCGTTCGCGTTGCCATAGGGAGCGGTAGAGGCCCGGCCGGGAGACGAGGTCGGCGTGGGTTCCGCGGTCGGCGACGCGGCCCTCGTCGAGCACGATGATCTCGTCGACGGCGTCCAGGCCGGCGAGGCGGTGGGTGACGAGGAGGGTCGTCCGGCCCTCGGTGGCGGCCAGCAGGTCGGCGGTGAGGTCGTCGGCGGTCGCGATGTCGAGGTGCTCGGCGGGCTCGTCCAGGAGGACGATCGGGAAGTCGGCGAGGAGGGCGCGGGCCAGGGCGATGCGCTGGCGCTGGCCACCGGAGACCTGGGCGCCGTGCTCACCGACGTGGGTGTCGAGCCCATGCGGAAGGGATTCGACCCAGTCGAGGATGCGGGCGCGGCGTAGGGCGTCGCGGATCTCGTCGTCGGTCGCGGTGGGGCGGGCCAAGCGGATGTTCGCCCCGATGGTCGAGTCGAACAGGTGGGCGTCCTGGGCGCACAGGCCGACGGCCTTGCGGACGTCGTCGCCGGTCAGCGAGTCCAGCCCTACCCCGTTGAGGGTCACCTTGCCGGACGCGGGTTCCAGGAACCGGAGCAGGACGGACGTCAAGGTCGTCTTGCCCGAGCCGGACGGACCCACGATCGCGCACCGGCGACCCGGCGTCAGGTCCAGGGAGACGCCGTCGAGCGCGTAGGGGGAGGTGGGCGTCCACCGGGCCCGGAGGTTCTCGACCTTGAGCGTGTACGGGGACGCGGGGAGCGGCGCCGGGTCGGCCGGGTCCTGGACGGGCGGCGGCGCGTCCAGGACGGCGAAGATCCGCGCGGCGGAGCGCCGGACCCGTTCCAGGTACTGGGCCGCCAGGGGCAGCCCGGCGACGACCTCGAACGCGGCCAGCGGGAGCAGGACGATCACCGCGAGCAGCACTCCGTCGAGGGCCCCGGAGCGGACGGCCGGCACTCCGACGGCGAGGCTGCCCCACACGGCCAGGCCGCCGGCGAGGGCGGAGACGGCCGCGCCGATGCCCGTGGCGGCGGCGGAACGGGCGGTGGCCCGTGTGAAGTCGCGGTCCAGGCGGGTGGCCTCGGCGAGCTGGGCGGGGGCCGCGCCGTAGGCGATGAGTTCGGGTGCGCCTTGGAGGATGTCGACGACGTGGGAGGTCAGTTCACCGCGCAGGTCGGTCGTCCGGCGTTCGGCCCTGCGCGCCATGGCGGAGGACAGCCAGGGGGCGGCGACACCGGCCAGCAGCAGGGCGAGCAGGAGGACGACACCCGCCGATGGGAGCAGCGCCCACGCGAGCCCTACCGAGGCCCCACCGACGACGGCGGCGACCGTGCACGGCAGCAGGACGCGCAGGAAGAGGTCTTGGACGGCGTCGACGTCCGCGACGAGCCGGTTCAGTAGGTCGCCGCCACGGAAGGCGGGGAGTCCGCCGGGTGCGAGCCGTTCCAGTCGTTCGTACACGCGCGCGCGCAGGTCGGCCAGGATGCGGAAGGTCGCGTCATGTCCGACGAGGCGTTCGACGTAGCGGAACACACCGCGTCCCAGCCCGAAGGCACGGACGGCCACGATCGCGACCATCAGAATGAGGACGGGTGGATGCTGCGCTGCACGAGAGATGAGCCACGCAGAGGTCGCCATGAGCCCGACCCCACTGCCGAGGGCCAAGACCCCGAACAGGACGGCGAGCAGCAGCCGTCCCCTGGCCGGACGGGCGAACTTGATGAGCCGCAGAATCACCGTGCCACCTCCACGGAAGCAAGGCCCCGGCCGCGTGCGGCCCTCGCCTGCGGGGCAGGCGAGACGGTTGGGGGCTGCGAGGTTTCACGTGAATCAATGAGGGAAACCGGCGCGGCGGCGCCGCTGCGGGGCCTCATGCCGTCACCGCCGCGGGCTCGACTGAGACGACCCGGTCGGCCAGCGCCATCAGGGCAGGCCGGTGGGCGACCAGGAGGACGGTCCGGCCGGTCTTCAGACGTTCCACGGCGTCGATCACCGCGGCTTCGCTCTCCACGTCCAGGTTCGAGGTCGGCTCGTCCAGCAGGAGGAGCGGCGCGTCGCGGAGGAAGGCGCGGGCCAGGGCGAGGCGCTGCCGCTGGCCCGCCGACAGTCCGGCGCCGCGGTCGCCGAGCCGCGTGTCGAAGCCCGCGGGCAGCGCCTCGATGAACGAGAGCGCGTTCGCGGCCTCGGCGGCGGCCCGCACCGCGGCCGGGGACGCGGCGGGGAGCCCCAGGCGGATGTTCTCGGCGACCGTCCCGGCGAAGAGGTGCGGGCGCTGCGGTACCCAGGCGATCTGGGCGCGCCACGCGTCCAGCGAGAATTCGCCGAGGTCGTCCCAGTCGACCAGGACCCGCCCCGAATCGGGCTGGACGAACCCGAGCAGAACCGACAGCACGGTCGACTTCCCGGCGCCGCTCGGCCCCGCCAGCGCGACCGTTTCCCCCGGGTGGACGGTCAATGAGAAGTCGTCGAGCGCGGGCCCCCGGTCGTAGGCGACCGTCACCCCGTCCAGGCGGAGGGTCGCGTGGGAGACGTCGGGAATGTCGGAGCGGGTCCCGGAGGCGGGCAGCGGCGTCTCGAGCACCTCGAAGATCCGCGACGCGGCGGTGAGGCCCTCGACGCTGGCGTGGTACTGCGCGCCGACCTGCCGCAGCGGCAGGTACGCCTCCGGTGCGAGGATCAGGACGAGCAGCGCGGTCTCCAGCCCGAGACCGCCCTCGACCAGCCGCAATCCGATCGACACGGCGACGAGCGCGACCGACAGGGTCGACAGCAGTTCCAGCACGAGGGCCGACAGGAACGCGATCCGCAGCGTCGACATGGTCGCGCGGCGGTGCCGGTCGGTGACCTCGCGGATCCGGTCGGCCTGGGCCCGCGCCCGGCCGAAGATCTTCAGCGTGGGCAGCCCGGCGACGACGTCGAGGAAGTGCGCGGCGAGGACGGAGAGCGTCCGCCACTGCCGGTCCATCTTCCGCTGTGTGGTGAGCCCGACCAGGATCGCGAAGACCGGGATGAGCGGCAGCGTCGCCGCGATCGTCACGGCCGACAGCCAGTCGCCGAGCAGGATGCGCAGCCCCACCGCCGCCGGGACGATCACCGCGAGGACGAGTTGCGGCAGGTAGCGGGAGAAGTAGTCGTCCAGCGCGTCGATGCCGCGCGTGGCGAGGGTGGCGAGTTCGCCGCTGCGCTCGCCGGACAGCCAGCGCGGCCCGAGGCCCAGCGCGCGGGCGAGCAGCCGGCCGCGCAGCTGCGACTTCACCGCGGCGGACGACCGGTGGGCGGAGACCTCCTGCAGCCAGGCGACCAGCGTCCGGCCGAGGACGACGGCGAGCAGGAGCAGGAGGGGAGTGCGCAGGTCGGCGAGCGACGCCCCGCCCAGGAACGTCCGCGTGAGCATGTCGGCGAGCAGCGTCGCCTGCGCGATGATCAGCCCGGCGGTGGCGGCGCCGAGCGCCACGGACGACACCAGGAAGACCCGTGTCGTCCGGGCGTACTTCAGCAGCCGGGGGTCGAGGGGTTTCACGGCACCGGCTCGGGCTTCTTCGCGGCCGGGATGTGCGCGGTGCCGATCCGCTTGCGGAACACCCAGTACGTCCAGCCCTGGTAGATCATCACGATCGGGGTGAACACCACCGCGACCCACGTCATGATCTTCAGCGTGTAGCCGGTCGACGCGGCGTTCTGCGTGGTCAGCCCGCCCGAGCCGAGGGTGGACGGCATGACGTCCGGGAACAGCGCGGCGAACAGGGTGACGACGGCGAGCACGATGGCGGCGCCGGTGCCGAGGAACGCCCAGCCCTCGCGCCCGCGCCGGTTGGCGGCGGCGGCGAGCAGCAGCCCGGCGGCGGCGCCGCCCGCGGTCAGCCAGGTCACCGGCTTGCCGTGCTGGAGCTGCGTGATCAGCAGGAAGCTTCCGCCGGCCGCGACGGCCGCGAAGACCGCGACGTTCGCGAGGCGGCGCGCCCGGAAGCGGATCTCGCCGGACGTCTTCAGCGCGAGGAACACCGCCCCGTGCAGGACGAACAGGATCGTCGTGGTGAGCCCGCCGAGCAGCGCGTACGGGTTGAGCAGGTCGGCGAGCGTCCCCGCGTACTCGTGCGAGGCGTCCAGCGGCACGCCCCGGACGATGTTCGCGAACGCGACGCCCCACAGGAACGCGGGCAGCAGGCTGCCCCAGAAGATCGCCTTGTCCCAGCGCGCCCGCCACCGCGCGCCGTCCCTCTTGCCGCGGTACTCGAACGCGACGCCGCGGACGATCAGCGCGATCAGGATGGCGAGCAGTGGCAGGTAGAAGCCGCTGAACAGGGTGGCGTACCACTCGGGGAACGCGGCGAACGTGGCGGCGCCGGCGACGATGAACCACACCTCGTTGCCGTCCCAGACGGGGCCGATGGTGTTGATGACGACGCGGCGCTCGACGTCGTCGCGGCCGAGGACGGGCAGCAGCATCCCGACGCCGAAGTCGAATCCCTCCAGGAAGAAGTAGCTCGTCCAGAGGAAGGCGATGATGATGAACCAGACGGTGGTGAGTTCCATGGCCGGCCCCCTCAGTAGGCGAACGCGAGCGAGCGCGCGTCGTCGGAGTCGGGATCGGAGTCGTCGCCGGAGCCGGTGGACGGCGGCGGCAGCACCTCGTCCTCGGTGGGCGGCCCGGCCTTCGCGTACTTCAGCATCAGCCCGCCCTCGATGACCATGAGGACGCCGTACAGCGCGGTCAGCGAGACGACGGAGATGAGCATCGACGTCGCGGGCACTCCGGGCGAGACGCTCGCGGACGTCTTCAGCACGCCGAACACCGACCAGGGCTGCCGTCCCATCTCGGTGAAGATCCAGCCGGCGGAGTTGCCGATGAACGGGAGCGTCAGCGAGAGCATGCCGGCCCGGTACACCCAGGGGCTGGACGGCAGCCGCCCGCGCCGCAGCAGCCACAGCCCGGCGAGGGAGACGAGCGCGGTGAGCATCCCGACCCCGACCATGATCCGGAAGTTCCAGTAGGCGATCGGGATGTTCGGCCGGTAGTCGCCGGGCCCGTAGCGCGCCTCCTCGGCGGCCTGGACGTCGTCGATGCCCTTGACCTCGCCGTCGAAGGTGCCGGTGGCCAGGAAGGACAGGACGCGCGGCACCTTGATCCCGAAGACCTCCTCGCGGCCGTCGGGCGTCCCGACGGTGAAGACCGAGAACGACGCGGGCTGCTCGGTCCTGTAGAGGGCCTCGGCGGCGGCCATCTTCATCGGCTGCTGCTCGGTCATGACCTTGCCCTGGAAGTCGCCGCTGATGGCGACGCCGATGGACGCGACCGCCGTGACGGCGAGGGCGAGCTTCAGCGACGGGCGGAACACCTCGACGTTCTTGCGGCGGGCGAGGTGCCAGGCGCTGACGCCGGCCATGAACATGCCGCCGGTGACGAACGCCGCCGTGATCGTGTGCGGGAACGCGACGAGCTGCGTCGAGTTGGTGAGCACGGCCCAGAAGTCGGTGAGGACGGCCCGTCCGGACTCGTGGTCGATCCGGTAGCCGACGGGGTGCTGCATCCAGGAGTTGGCGGCGAGGATGAAGTACGCCGACAGCAGCGTCCCGATGTGGACGATCCAGATGCACGCGTTGTGGAGCTTGGCGTTCAGCCGGTCCCAGCCGAAGATCCACAGGCCGAGGAAGGTCGACTCGACGAAGAACGCGAGCAGGCCCTCGATGGCGAGCGGCGCCCCGAAGATGTCGCCGACGAACCGGGAGTAGTCACTCCAGTTCATTCCGAACTGGAACTCCTGCACGAGGCCGGTGACGATGCCCATCGCGAAGTTGATCAGGAAGAGCTTGCCCCAGAACTTGGTGGCGCGCAGGTACTTGGTCTTCCCCGTCCGCAGCCAGGCCGTCTCCAGGCCGGCGACCAGCGCGGACAGCCCGATCGTCAGCGGGACGAAGAAGAAGTGGTACACGGTGGTGATCCCGAACTGCCACCGTGCGATGTCGACCGAGTCCATGGCTCCAGACGCCTCTCCGGCTCATCTACTACAAGCTGTAGTACTACATCCTGTCAGTAATACTACGACCTGTAGTACTACGGCCGGTCGTAACGTCCCTCACAGGTGAGCACGGCCTGGAGCCCTGTCGTCGGCACCCGTCCGGACCGGCGGTTTCGCCGGGCCCTGCCCCTAGCGAAGGGCGCCGTACACGCCGGCGGCGACGGCTCCGTAGGCGAGATGGGGCACCGCGTCGACGGCCCAGTCGGTGGCCGACCACTCGCGCGGGTCCGTCAGCCCCAGCGCGGTCATCGGCGCGCTCGACCCGACCATCGCGAGCGCGGTCAGCAGTACGGCCGCGACCGGCAGCGGAACGCCGCGCCGCCCGGTGAGCACGCCGTAGGCCAGCCCGGCGCCGAGGCCGGTGCCGAAGCCGAGCATCGGCCCGAGCCCCGCCTTCCGGTTCTCCGCCTTCTCCCCGTCGCCGAGTTCGACGCCGGTCATGTCGGCGATCTTCTCCACGCTCCGCTCGGGCGTGCTGCTGGCCGGACGTCCCCGGACCGCCATGTCGAGATACGTCACCATGTTGAGTGCGGTGGTCCCGGCCGCCCCGGCGACCAGTCCGCGCGTCAGTCTGTCCATGCCCTCGCGCTACCCGCACATCGGCCGAACCCACCACGAACGCTCTTTGCGCGGGGCCGCCCGCCGCCCGCATGGACGTCCGGGCAGCGGGTAGCCCGTGCGCAGGCCGAGAGGACGGGGCCGGGGAAGTCGGCCGTGGAGCAGGGCGGACGAGGGAGACCGGATGAGGGATTCGATCCGGCTCGGCAGCATCGCCGGCATCAGGATCGGCCTGAACTACAGCGTGCTCGTGATCGTGGTGATCCTGGTCTTCGGGCTGTCGTTCGGCAGGTTCCCGACGGTGTACCCGGGCTTCGCCATGTGGGCCTACATCGTGGCGGGCGTCGTGAGCGCGGTCCTGCTGCTGGTGTCGCTGCTCGTCCACGAGCTGGCGCACGCGGTCGTCGCGCGCCGCAACGGCATCGAGGTCGCCGGCATCACGCTGTGGCTGCTCGGCGGCGTCGCCCAGCTGCGCGGGGAGCCGCGGAGCGCGGGCGCGGACCTGCGCATCGCCGTCGTCGGGCCGCTCGCCAGCCTGGTCGTGGGCGGGATCTTCGCGATCGCGGCCGTGCTGGCCTCGGCCGCCACCGGGCCCGGCCTCGGCGTGGAGACGCTCGCCTACCTGGCGGGCCTCAACGGGATCCTCGCCGTGTTCAACCTGGTCCCCGCGGCGCCGCTGGACGGCGGCCGGGTCCTGCGGGCGTTCCTGTGGTGGCGCCGCGGCGACCGGACCGCCGCCGCCGTCGTCGCCGCCCGCGCCGGCCGCGTCTTCGGCTTCGTCCTGATCGCGCTGGGTCTCATCCAGTTCGTCGTCGACGTCGGGTTCAGCGGACTCTGGCTGGTCCTGATCGGGCTCTTCCTCGTCGGGGCGGCCAGCTCCGAGGAGCAGCAGGCGCGGGTCAACGCGGCCCTGCACGGCGTCCGCGTCGGCGACGTGATGACGCCGGACCCCGCCGTGGCCGACGCCGGGAGCACGGTGCAGGACCTCATCGACGAGGTCGTCCTCACCCACCGGTTCTCCACGTATCCGCTGGTCGAGGACGGTCGCCTGGCGGGCCTGGTGACGTTGAACCGCGTCCGCTCGGCGCCGCCGGAGGAGCGCGCGACGCTCCGCCTCGCCGACATCGCGTGCCCCCCGGACCAGGTCCCGACCGCCCACCCCGACGACTCGCTGACCGACCTGCTGCCCCGCATGGACGGCTGCACCGACGGCCGCGCCGTCGTGCTGGGCGCGGGCGGCCAGGTCGTGGGCCTGGTCAGCCCGAGCGACATCAGCCGGGCGATGCAGGCCGGCGACTTCCGCGGCAGCCGCCCGTATCCGCCGCCGCGCGGCGCCGACCTGACCGTCCCGCACGAGAAGCCGCCCCGGCCGCCCTGACCCGGCGCCCCGGTGCGCCGGCTCAGGTGTCGCTGGTGACCTGCTCGGACACCGCGACGGCCGCGGGCTCCCGGCGGTGGACGCCGGAGGCGCGGCGTCCGGCCGGGATGGCGGACGCGATGGCGCCGGCCAGCAGGGCGACGCCGCAGCCGATCAGCAGGCCGACCCGGAAGCCGTTCTCGGACGCCAGCTCGTGGCCGCCGAGGTCGGTGGTCATCTGGGCGAGGACGACACCGATGACGGCCGCGCCGATCGAGGTGCCGAGCGAGCGCATGAGGGTGTTGAAGCCGTTGGCGGCGGCGGTCTCGCTGAGCGGCACCGAGCTCATGATCAGTGCGGGCATCGCGCCGTAGGCGAGCCCGACCCCGCAGTTGATGATCATGAGGCCGACCATGAGGCCCCAGGCCGCGCCCATGAGCGCGAGGGACGCGCCGTATCCGGCGGCCACCACCAGGATGCCCACGACGAGGGTGAACTTGGGGCCGCGGATGTCGGTGAGCTTTCCGCCGAGCGGGGACACGAGCATCATCACGATGCCGGCGGGCGCCATCCACAGGCCCGCGGCCAGCATCGACTGGCCCAGGCCGTAGCCGGTCGCCGAGGGGTACTGCAGCAGCTGCGGGACGATCAGCATCGAGGCGTACATGCCGACCCCGACGAAGATCGAGGCGAGGTTGGTCAGCAGCACCCGGGGACGGGCGGTGGTGCGCAGGTCGACGATCGGCTGCTTGGTGCGGATCTCCCAGGCGCCCCAGGCCAGGAGCACGAGGATCGCGGTTGCGAACAGGCCGATCGTGGTGGCGGACGCCCAGCCCCAGTCGGCGCCCTTCGACACGGCCAGCAGCAGGCAGACCAGGCCGATGCCCAGCCCGACCGCGCCGGGCGCGTCGAAGCGCTCCCCCTTGGCCCCGGCGGGCACGTTCGGGATCAGCCGCCAGATCAGCACCGCGATGGTCACGGCCAGCGCGGCCGACCCCCAGAACAGCACGCGCCAGCTGGCGTACTCGGCGACCGCCGCGGCGATCGGCAGGCCGAGTCCGCCGCCGATGCCCATGGACGCGCTGACCACCGCGATGGAGGAGCTGAGCTTCTCCGGCGGCACGACGTCGCGCAGCAGGGCGATGCCGAGCGGCACCATGCCCATGCCCATGCCCTGGAGGCCGCGTCCGACGATCATGGGGACGACCGAGGACGACAGCGCGCACACCACCGAGCCCGCGATCAGCGGGACCGCGCAGACCAGCAGCATGGGGCGCTTGCCCACCAGGTCGCCGAGGCGGCCGAAGACCGGCACGCAGACGGCGCCCACCAGCAGCGTGACCGTGATGACCCACGCGCTGTTGGAGGGCGAGGTGTGCAGGATCTTGGGCAGGTCCGCGATGAGCGGCGTGACCAGTGTCTGCATGACCGCCGCCGTGATGCCGGCGAGTGCCAGCGTGGCGACCACGCCGCCCGAACGGGCGGCGGGTTCGGGAGCGTCCATGACGCGACTCCTCGGATTCTCGTCGTATGCGTCCGGCCGTCGACCGGAACCAAATATGCACAGTACACGTAGTATGTATGAAGCACACGGTATGTGTGTTGCATACCTCTCCGCAGTGGCGGAGATCTCTCTGCGAGGATGGAGCCGGGACGCCCCCGACAGGGCGGGCGTCCCGGCGGGAGGAGGCGCATCGGCCATGGTGAGGCCCACGCACGAGGTCGAGTACGAGCAGATGCTGCTCAGCCGGCACGAGGTCATGCGCCACCGGGCCGGGCGGCTGGAACGCAGCGCCTACGTCCTGCTCAGCCGCATCCGCCTCCAGGGGCCGATGTCCATCGGGGAACTGAGCGACGCGTTCGGGCTCGACGCGTCCACCCTCAACCGGCAGACCGCCGCGGCGATGCGCGCCGGACTCCTGGAGCGCATCCCCGACCCCGCCGGGGGCATCGCCCGCAAGTTCCGCATCACCGGCGAGGGCGCCCGCCTCCTCGACGAGGAGCGCGCCTTCGTCATGAGCGGCCTCGACAAGGTCATGGCCGACTGGCCCGACGAGGACATCGCCACCTTCGCCGCCTACCTGCGCCGCTTCAACACCGACATAGAACGGCTCAGCGGACGCCCCTGGCCCCGTCCCGCCGACACGGACCGGTCGGCGGACGCCAGCCTGAACGCCTGACCCCGGAGCCCACCGGCCGGACGCCCTCGCCGCCTCGGAGGCGACCGGCCGGCGTTCCCGCGGAGGTCCGGGCGTTCACAGCGTGCGCAGCGCCTCGGTCGGCGAGAGGCGGGCCGCGCGCAGGGCCGGCAGCAGGCCGGCGATCGCGCCGATCACGATCGCGGCGCCGATCCCGCCGCCCCACGCCTGGGCCGGGACGACGACCGCCCAGCCCTTCGTGCTCGCGTAGACCGCGGTGGTCAGCGCCCCGGCCGCGACCCCGGCCACCCCGCCGAGCAGCGCGAGCATGACCGCCTCGGACAGGAACTGGGTGCGGATCTGCCCCCGGGTCGCGCCGAGCGCCCGGCGCAGCCCGATCTCCGAGCGCCGCTCCAGCACCGAGATGATCATGATGTTGGCGACCCCGACCGCGCCCACGATCAGCGCCACCACGCCGAGCCCGAGGAACAGGCTGTCGAACGCGCCCTCCGCCGCGGCGCGCGCGGTCAGCGCGTCGGACGGCTGGCCGACGTCGACGTCCCCGGGCGACTCGGGGTTCGCGGTCTGCGCGAGCACCCCCTGCACCGCGTTGACCTCGTCCGTGCGGGCCCGCACGTACACCGTCGTCGGGGGGCCGGCCACCGGCCCGCCCTTGTCGACGGCCGCGTAGCCGAAGTAGCGCTCGGCGGCCGGGTAGCCGATCAGCGCACTGGTGTCGACGTCGGTGGACAGCGCCGCGGGTTCGAGGATGCCCGCGACGTAGAACCACTGGTTCTCCAGCCAGATCCGCTGCCCCGGCTGGACGCGGTCGATCCCGAGGCGCCGCGCGGCGAGCGCGCCGAGCACCGCGACCGGCTGCCGCTCGGTCGCCGCGTTCAGCCAGCGGCCCTGCGCGACGCCGGTCCCGACCACCTCGGGGAGGTTGAGGCTGGCGGCCGCCACCTTCAGGGCGTTGGTGTTGATCGCCGGGATCAGCGGGCTGCGGTACACGTTCGCGTTCGGGACGGTGGCGGCGTGCGCCGTGTCCAGGACGCCGGGGATGTGGGAGATCCGCTGCGGCGCGGCGACCGGGAGCTGCGCCGTCCCCCCGGTGACCGATGTGCCGGTGTTGGCGGTCAGCAGGTTCGTGCCGAGCCGGTCGATCTGCGCCAGGAGCCCGGCCTGGGACGACGCGGACAGGCCGAGCACCGCCACGATCGCCGCGGTGCCGATCGCGATGCCGAGCGCGGACAGTGCGGCCCGCAGGCGGCGGGCCCGGATCCCGGCCCCGGCCACGCGCATCTGGTCCGACAGCCTCATACGCCCTCCGTCGAACGCGCCGCGCTGTCGGCGACGATCCGCCCGTCGAGGACGTGCAGCTGCCGGGGCATCCGGGCGGCCAGCCCGCCATCATGCGTGATCAGGAGGATGGTCGCCCCGCCGGCGTTGAGCTCGTGCAGCAGCTCGATGATGGCCGCCCCCGTCCCGCTGTCGAGGTTCCCCGTCGGCTCGTCGGCGAGCACGATGGCCGGGCGTCCGACCAGGGCGCGGGCGATCGCCACGCGCTGGCGCTGCCCGCCCGAGAGCTTGCCCGGACGGAAGCCCGCCCGGTCCGCCAGCCCGACCCGGACGAGCGCCTCGGCGGCGCGCTCGCGCCGCTCGGCCCGTCCCGCGCCGCCGTACAGCAGGCCGTCGGCGACGTTCTCCAGCACGGTCGTGTGCTCGGACAGGTGGAACTGCTGGAAGACGAACCCGATGCTCCGCGCCCGCAGCGCGGCGAGCCGCCGGTCGGTGAGCGCCGCGACGTCCTCCCCGTCGATCCGGACCGTGCCCTCGCTGGGCCGGTCGAGCGTGCCGAGGATGTGCAGCAGCGTGGACTTCCCCGATCCCGACGGGCCGACGATCGCGACCAGTTCCCCGCGCCGCACGGTGAAGCTCACTCCGCGCAGCGCGTGGACGGCGGGTTCCGTCCCGTAGGTCTTCGTGACGCGCTCCAGTTCGATGACATTCGGCGCGCTCCCGGGGGAGAGGGGCCGCGCCCCCGAACGACTCGTCTCGCTCACGTCGCCGGCACCACCACTCGGTCGCCGGCCGTCAGGGCGCCGGAGACCTGCACCCGTCCGTTGGCATGGTCGAACAAGCCCAGCGTGACCGGGACGAACCGGGTCGGGCCGCCGTCCACCGCCGCGACCTCGACCGCGTACCCGCCGCCGGCCCGGCCGACGAGCGCGGTCACCGGGACGCTGAGCGCGTTCTCGACCCCGTCCGTGGTGATCTGCACCTGGACCGGCGCCTGGTCGAGGGTCCCGGCGTCCTTCGGGTGCTTGAGCGTGATGTAGACCGGCAGTGTGGCGGGCTCCGCGTCGGAGTCGTCCTTGCCGGAGGACGCCGCGACCGTGCCGACCCGGCTCACCACGCCGGGCGTTGTCCGGTTGTCCGGCAGCGTGATCTGCGCGCTGTCGCCCTTCCTGACCTCCGACTGCTGGGAGGGGTCGAGTTGCACGACCACCTCGCGCCGGTTCGACGACGCCTCCATGATCGGACGTCCCCGTGCCGCGCCCGTGCCGTTCCCGGCCGTCACCTTGCCGATCCGCAGCGGGCCGGGCAGGAACACCGCCTGGCCGAGGTCCAGCCTGCCGGTCACGTCGGCGCCGCGCCCGTCCTGAAGCTTCTCCAGGGCCGCCGCGGTCGCCCAGCCGAAGTGCCCGGAACCGCGATCGAGCCCGGACCCGCCGGCGTAGCCCTCGTCCACCAGGGTCCTGTTCAGCGCCCGGACGTCCTTGCCCTCGTCGCCCACGGCCAGGCCCCGGTAGGCGGGCGTGCTCCCGCAGATCAGGATCACCGGCTTCTGGTCGACCTTGTACAGCGTCTCGCCGCAGTCGATCTGGGCGCCCGCCGCCGGCACCCGGGTGTACGTGCCCTTCGCCTGGTTGACCACCGGGTACGGCGCCCCGCCGGGGCCGCCCGCGTACGAGAGCGTCCCGCCCTGGCCGACCTGCGAGGAGAGCGGACCCTGCTGGACCGCCACGAGGGACGTTCCGCCGGGCACCGCCTCCGTCCCGCCGCCATCGTCGTCGGACGAGCCCGCCATGGCGACGGCCGCGACGGCCGCGGCCACGACCGCGAGCACGGCACCCCCGCCGATCACCCTGCGGCGACTGGGCCGCCGCCTCGGCCGGACGGGCGCGTCCCGCGTCCCCGGCCCCGATTCGGTCATCTTGATGCTCATCGAGTCCCGCCCTCAGCCGCCGGCGCCCTTGGCGCCGCCGGCTTCGAGGGGGCGGCAGGCTTCGACGGCCTTCCGGAACTGCGGTGTCCTGCTGTCGATGGCCCCCTTCTTCATCAAGATGCGCCCGTTCTGCGGGTCGGGGAAGTTCGGGACGCCGTTCTGGCGCATGCACTGCGTCCACTTCAGCATCTTCGCTTGGAGTTCGGCGTTCTCCGGCGTACCGGGCCGGTTCTGGGGCGGCTCCAGCGACTGGCATGCCCGCACCGCCTTCTGGAACGCCGGAGAGTCGCGGTCCGGGAGGTTCGCGCCCGCGTCCTGGCCGGGGTCGGGGTAGCCCGGGAGCCCGTTCCCGCGCATGCACTGCGCGTGCTCGATCCCCTGGTCCGCCGTGGCACTCGCCTTCACACCGGATGACCCGGACGAGCCGGACGAGCCGGTCTCAGAGGCTCCGGAGCCTCCGGAGCCCCCGCATCCGGCGGCGGTCAAGGCGAGGGCGGCGGCCAGCAACACAGAGGCCCTGTTCATCGTTCCCCTTCCGAGGGACATCGCTTGCGGGAGACATCGCTTGCGAGAGACATGTCTAGGGAAGGAGCGGTCACATGGCGGTGCGAGAGGCTGTGACCCGGCTGTGACCGCGCATCGGGCACGCTGACCGGCGATGAGAGTCCTGGTGGCCGAAGACCACGCGGAGCTGGCGGACTCCGTGGCCCGGGTCCTGCACCGCGAGGGGATGGCGGTGGACGTCGCCCTCGACGGCCGCGCCGCCCTCGACCGCACCGCGCTGACCGACTACGACGTGGTCGTCCTGGACCGCGATCTCCCCGTGGTGCACGGCGACGACGTCTGCCGCGCGCTGGTCGCCGACCCCGGCCGCCGGACCCGCGTCCTGATGCTCACCGCGTCTGGCACGATCGCCGACCGGGTCGAGGGGCTGAGCCTGGGCGCCGACGACTACCTGCCGAAGCCGTTCGCGTACGCCGAGCTGGTCGCGCGGATCCGCGCCCTCGGGCGGCGGGCGCAGCCGGCGCTGCCGCCGATCCTGGAGCACGGCGACCTGCGGCTCGACCCGGCCCAGCGGGTCGTCACCCGCTCCGGGCTGCGGCTGGCGCTGAGCCCGAAGGAGATGGCGGTGCTGGAGTACCTGCTCGCCGCGGGCGGACGCGTCGTCTCCGCCGAGGAACTGCTGGAACGCGTCTGGGACGAGGCGGCGGACCCGTTCACCACCACGGTCAAGGCGACGATCAACCGCCTGCGCGCCAAGCTGGGGCCCCCGCCGGTGATCGAGACCGTCCCGCAGAGCGGCTACCGGATATGAGGCCGCTCGTGCGCAAGGCGCCGCGGACGGTCCGGATGCGCCTCACGCTGCTGTACGGCGCGCTGTTCGCCGTCTCCGGCACGGCCCTGCTGGCGATCACGTTCGTGCTCCTCCGGAGGAACACGATCTTCAAGGTGCGGGTGTCGTGCTTCGACATGAAGGCCGAGGACTGCGCGTCCCGCCTCGGCCTGCCGGCCGAGGCGGCCGATTCGGTGGGCGCCTGGCGGGACCAGCAGGAGCAGACGCTGACGCACGGGTTCCTCACCCAGGCCGGGATCGCCCTGGCGATCATGCTGGTGGTCTCCCTGGTGCTCGGCTGGTTCGTCGCGGGGCGGGTGCTGCGCCCGCTGCGCACGATGACCACCACCGTGCGGCACATCTCGGCGCGCAACGTCCACGAGCGGCTGGCCTTCACCGGCCCCCGCGACGAGCTCAAGGACCTCGCCGACACCGTGGACGGCCTGCTCGGACGCCTGGACACCGCGCTCGGCGCGCAGAAGCGCTTCGTCGCCAACGCCGCGCACGAACTCCGCACCCCGCTCACGCTCGAACGCGCGCTGCTGGAGGAGACGCTCACCGACCGGCGGCCGACCGTCGACACGTTCCGCGCGACGTTCGACCGCGTCCTGGCGATCAGCGACCAGCAGGCGCGGCTGCTGGAGTCACTGCTCACCCTCGCCACCAGTGAGCGGGGGCTGGACGGCCGGGTCCCCGTGGACCTCGCCGCGCTCACCGAACAGGTGCTGGCCGACCGGCGGGAGGCCCCGGCCGGCGGCCCGCGCCTGTATCCGCGCATCGCACCCGCCGCGACCACGGGCGACCCCGCCCTGGTCGAACGCCTCGTGGCCAACCTGGTCGACAACGCCGTCCGGTACAACGTGCCCGGCGGGAGCGTCGACGTGGCGACCGGTTCGCGGGACGGGCAGGCCGTGATCAGCGTCAGCAACACCGGCCCGGTCGTCCCGCCGGAGCAGGTGGCCCGGCTCCTCGAACCGTTCCAGCGGCTGGACCGGACCGCGCGCGGCGACGGGCACCACGGCCTCGGCCTGTCCATCGCGCGGGCGATCGTCCTCGCGCACGGCGGGACCCTCAGCGCCATCCCGCGCCGGGACGGCGGCCTGGTCGTCCGGGCCGCCTTCCCGTCCCCGCATCACGGTTGAACGCGGCCACCGCCGTCCAGACGGCCGTGCGCGTTGTGGCGGGTTCGACACCTGGACTCGTTCACCGCGCCAGGCGGGGTGTTCCCGCGGCCCGCCGCTGTCGGGCTGCGACGGCTGCGAGATCCCTCGCACGACGGAGGTGAACATGCCCGCACCGATCCGATACTGGGTGGATGTCGAATCGGTTCCGCGATCTCGGTCGCCTTCGGGCGCGTGCGGGTGTCGGCCGCCTCGTGGACGTGCTGGTCGCCGCGGCGGTCGCCGTCCCGGTGTTCGTGCCGTTCGCCACGGCGCCGGAGGTGACGCCGCTCGGGGTGGTGTTCAACCTGGGGACGGTCGTGCCGCTGGCGTGGCGGCGGCGGGCGCCCTTCGCGACCGCGCTGGTCGTGGCGTGTTCCGCCATGGGGGTGTCGCTGCATCACCAGCCGGGCCAGGTGCTGCAGTACGGCGCCCTGGTGGCCATCTACACCCTCGCGGACCTGGGGCGGCATCGCTGGCAGCGGTGGGGGTTCATCGGCGCGATCGTGGCGTCGATCCCGCCCGGCGCGCTGCTCGTCAAGGGCAACGACGCGGGCGAGTTCATGTTCACGCTGCTGCTGCCCATGACGGCGTTCCTGCTGGGCACGCTGGCGCGGACCGCGCGGGAGCGGTCGGCGGAACGGGCCGCGCAGTTCGCACGTGAACGCGAGGCCCTGGAGCGTGAACGCGAGGCCGAGGCGGCGCGGGCGGCGGCGGAGGAACGGGCCCGCATCGCCCGCGACATGCACGACGTCCTCGCCCACGCCGTCAGCATCATGGTCGTGCAGGCCGAGGCCGGTCCGGTCGTGGTCCGCTCCGATCCCGACCGGGCCGAGCGGGCCTTCGACGCGATCGCCGACGCGGGCCGGGACGCGATGGCGCAGCTGCGCCGCACGCTGGGCGTCCTGAAGGAGGACCAGGACCACGGCGTACGGGCGCCGCAGCCGACCATCGGCGCGCTGCCCGGCCTGGTCGAGCACGTCGGCCGCACCCAGGTCCGCGTGCGGCTCACGGTCGAGGGCACACGCCGCGACCTGCCCGCCGACGCCGACTTGGCGGCGTACCGCATCGTGCAGGAGGCGCTCACCAATACGGTGAAGCACGCCGACGCGCGGGCGGCCGAGGTCCGGCTCCGCTGGACCGACCACGAACTGGAGATCTCGGTGACCGACGACGGGCAGGGCCACGACGGGGATCCGGGCTGGCGGCGCGGCGGCGACGGCATCATCGGCATCCGCGAACGCGTCGCCGCCTGCGGTGGCACGGCGCACGCCGGCCCGCTGCCGGGCGGCGGGTTCCGGGTCCTGGCGCGTCTCCCCTACGCCGCGGCGGTGACCGCGTGATCCAGGTGGTGCTCGCCGACGACCAGGAACTCGTCCGCAGCGGCTTCGCGATGATCCTGGACGCCCAACCCGACATCGAGGTGGTGGCCGAGGCGGGCGACGGCACCGCCGCGATCGCCGCCGTCCGCGAACACGGCCCCGACGTCGTGCTGCTCGACATCCGCATGCCGGGCCTGGACGGCATCGAGGCCGCGAAGGCCGTGTGCGCCGAGACCCGGACCCGCGCGCTCATGCTCACCACGTTCGACCAGGACGACTACGTCTACGATGCGCTCTACGCAGGCGCCAGCGGGTTCCTGCTCAAGGACGTGCGCCGCGACGACCTCGTGCACGCGGTCCGGGTGGTCGCGGCGGGGGAATCACTGCTCGCGCCCAGCGTCACCCGCCGCCTCATCTCCGACGTCACCCGCAACCGCCCGCGCGCCGGCGCGACCGCCTCCGACCGCCTGTCGGTCCTGACCGAACGCGAGCGCGAGACCCTGGGCCTCCTCGGCCGCGGCCTGTCGAACGCCGAGATCGCCGCGGCCATGGTCGTCAGCGAGCACACCGTGAAGACCCACGTCAGCAACGTCCTGGCCAAACTCGGCATCCGCGACCGCGTCCAGGCCGTGATCGCCGCGTACGAGACCCGGCTGATCGAGCCTTCCTGAGGGGGAGGCTCCGCCGCGCGGGGGAGCCGCACCCCGGTCCTCCGCCGCGCGGCCGATCCCCGAAGACCGCTCGCGGCGGCGATCCGCCCGGCCGCCGGATTCCCGAAGATCGAGAACGTGGCAACGCAGCCCTCGAACGCCGCGGTGATCTGCTCGCCCTCGTCCCGTTCGCCCGCGAGCAGAGGCCGTCCGCCCCGGTGCCAGGGCCCGCGTGACGGCCTAGCCCAACCCATCTCACATGACCCAGCACTACCGGATTCACAGGGGAACACACATGACCAAGCAAAGGCATGCACTGCGCGGCGCACTGACCCTGGCCGTGGCGGCCGGTGTCGCGGTGAGCGCGCTGACCGGCACCGGCACGGCGCAGGCCCGCGGCACCGCGTCCGGACCCGGCGGCGCCGACCGTGCTCGGCTGTCGCAGCTCCTGCACCGGCTGACCACGGTCGACGGCGGACCCGGAGCGCTCCTCCACCTGCGGGACCGACGCGGCGACACAGTGCTGACCAGCGGCGTCGCGGACGTGAACAGCCGCGCGCCGGTACCCCGCGACAGCAGTTTCCGGATCGGCAGCATGACCAAGCCGTTCGTGGCCACGGTCGTACTCCAGCTCGTCGGAGAGCACCGCGTCTCGCTCGATGCGCCGGTGGAACGCTACCTGCCCGGCGTCGTCCGCGGCGAAGGCAACGACGGGCGGAACATCACCGTCCGCCAGTTGCTGCAACACACCAGCGGCCTGTCGGACTACCTCTCCCACCTCAACCCGCAGGACATCCTCAAGGACCCGCTCGCCCATCACGACACACGCGACCTGGTGGGCATCGCGCTCGCCCACCCACCGACCTTCGCGCCCGGCACGGGCTGGCACTACTCCAACACCAACTACCTGCTGGCAGGCATGCTCATCGAGAAGGTGACCCGCAACACCTGGAACGAGGAGGTCCGCCGGCGCATCATCACCCCGCTGGGCCTGCGCGCCACCTCCGCACCGGCTGACGACCCGGCGATCCCTGGACCGCACCCGCGCGGATATGTGCGGCCGGGCCCGGACGCACCGCTCATGGACCTCACCGCGTTCAATCCGTCGGTCGCGGGCTCCGCCGGAGCGATGATCTCCAGCGGCGGCGATGTCGACCGTTTCCTCGACGCGCTCGTCGACGGCCGACTGCTGCGCCGGGCCCAGCTGCAGGAGATGATGCGAACCCGGCCCACCGGCGACTCCGGCGGACGGGCGTACGGCCTCGGCCTGGAGAGCAGGCCCCTGCCCTGCGGCGGCCTGTACTGGGGACACGGCGGCGACGTCTTCGGGTACGAGACCGTGGGCGGCGCCACCGTCAACGGCAGCCAGGCGACGGTCATGGTGAACGTCGACCCGGGTGGTACGGACGCACAGAGCGACGACATGCGGACCGCCGTCCAGACCGCGCTCTGCCATGGCCGGTCCGCTCTCGCGGGTCTCCGGCCGCCGGGTTCTGGAGTCACCGAAGACTGACCACGAAAGGCAAAGACCCCGGAGCTTGCCGCTCCGGGGTCCGTCCGCCACTGTGGGGCTACGACTTTCGTCTGCACCCGACCGGAGCAGCCCTTGGACGGCCGCCACGGCGTCCTTCGCGGCACGCACCGAGCCCAGGGCCCGCCGCGCCTCGTCCAGGAGAGCCCGACCCGGCGCGGTCAGTTCCATGTTCCTGGTGCTTCTGACGAAGAGCGTCGCCGCGAGCTCGCGTTCCAGGGCGCGGACCGAGGCCGACAGCCCGGACTGGGAGATCAGCAGCCGTTCGGCCGCGCGCGTGAAGTGCCGCTCCTCGGCGACGGCGACGAAGTACTCCAGGTGCCTGAGCTCCACGATTCAGAAGGCTGACTCGTGAATCCGAGCGGTTTCTTCTATTGGACAGGACAATCGGAGGGCTGCTGAACTGGGCCGCACGATGACGGAGCCGCCGACGCGGCAGAGCGAAGCAGGGATTTCGAGATGGAGATGCGCGTGCTCGGGCGGACCGGCGAGCCGGTCGGTGTCGTGGGACTCGGCGCCTGGCAGCTGGGAGCCGACTGGGGCGAGGTCGGCGAAGACCAGGCCATGCGGGTGCTGTCCGCCGCGGCCGACGCGGGCGTGACGTTCATCGA
Source organism: Actinomadura sp. GTD37 (assembly GCF_041951365.1). Lineage (NCBI taxonomy): Bacteria > Bacillati > Actinomycetota > Actinomycetes > Streptosporangiales > Thermomonosporaceae > Actinomadura > Actinomadura sp. GTD37. Next base: position 411,325 of record NZ_JBGNUS010000001.1, on the reverse strand, counting down.
CACGGCCGACTGCTACGGCGACGGACGCAGCGAGCAGCTCATCGGCAGGTTCCTCAAGTCGAGGGACGGCGTCACCGTCGCCACCAAGATGGGCCGCCGGGTCATGCCGCAGCGTCCGGAGAACTACACGCTGGACGCCTTCCGCGACTGGACCGACCGGTCCCGGACGAACCTCGGCGTGGACCGGCTGGACCTCGTCCAGCTGCACTGCCCGCCGTCGGCGGTCTACTCCTCCGACGCCGTCTTCGACGCGCTCGACACGCTGGTCGGCGAGGGGCGCGTCGCGGCGTACGGGGTCAGCGTGGAGACCCGCGCCGAGGCCCTCGCGGCGATCGCGCGTCCCGGGGTCGCCACCGTCCAGATCATCCTGAACATGGTGCGGCTCGGCCCGCTGCGGGAGGTCCTCCCGGCCGCGCGCGAGGCGGGCGTCGGCATCATCGCCCGCGTCCCGCTGGCCAGCGGGCTGCTGTCCGGACGCTACGACGAGGACACCGTGTTCGGCGCGGACGACCACCGCTCGTTCAACCGGCAGGGCCGGGCATTCGACATCGGCGAGACGTTCGCCGGAGTCGACTTCGCCACCGGCCTGGAGGCCGTACGCCGGCTGGCGCCGCTGGTGCCCGCCGGGACGGCCATGGCCCAGTTCGCGCTCCGGTGGATCATCGACCAGGCCGGTGTCAGCGTGGTCATCCCCGGCGCCCGCACACCCGAGCAGGCACGCGGCAACGCGGCGGCGGCCGACCTGGCGCCCCTGCCACGGGAGGCGATGGAAGCGGTCACGGACGTCTACGACGACCTCCTCGCCCCCCAGGTGGCCCACCGCTGGTGACCCCGAGCGGGCGCCGTCCAAGGTGCTCATGGTTCGCGCCATCGACGGGCAGCCGCCCGTCGATCGCCCAGACGGCCAGCGCGGACGCCGCGAATCCGGCCCCGAGGAGACTGGAGCCCGCCCAGCCCGCACCCGGAACGAGACCCCTGCAACGACGAAGACCCTGGAGCTTGCCGCTCCAGGGTCTGTCCGTCACTGTGGGGCTACGACTTTCGTCTGTACCCCGAGGAGAGTGAGTGGGCTACTGACGAAACTCCCTGACCAGCAGCGCCGCAGGTCCCCTCCAGCCCGGATTCCACGCTAAGGAAGATCATCTTCCACGGTCCTCCACTGGTCAGCGGGTGGTGGGGAAGAAGAGCGCGTCGGTGAATCTGTGGACCTCGGCGGCCAGATCGGGGAGCGTGCCAGTGACGTGCTGGACGACGAGTTCCGCCATGCCGCCGAGGTAGGCGATGATGAGCATGTCGTCCGGTGCGCGGCCGAGTACCGCCGCCACGAGCGCGGCGAGTTCGCGGAGCGCCTGGTTGCGGCGGGCGAGGATCGTCGGACCGCCGCCCATGGCATCGATCGCGAGTATCCGGGTCAGGTGCGGCTCCGTGTCCAGCAGGCCGAGCGCCGTCGTCAGGGTCTCGTGCAGTCGCTCGCGCGGATTCCCGGCGCCGAGATCCACCTGGTCGATGAGGTCGTCCAGGTCGTCGTAGACGGCGAGGAACGCGCTCTCCTTGTCGTCGAACAGCTCGTAGAACGTCTTGGTCGAGACCTGGGCGCGGCGGGTGATGTCACCGATCGTGACCTTTCCATACCCCCTGTCCACCACGGCCTCCGCTGCGGCACGCAGGATGCGGACGCGCTGGACCGATTTGACCTGGTCGCGGCCGAGAGCATGCCGATGCCGCGGAAGAGACGAGTAAGTAGGCACTTGCGGCTCCATGTCCATCACCCTATCTTGAGAAAATAACCATTTTCTCTAAGGGGCTGGTGTCATGATCTCGGGTCTCTTCGACGACGCTTCGGCCATCCGCAAGGTGACCGCCGAGCCGCATACGCTCCTCGGCGGTACAGCCGCGCTTCTGCTGCAACTCGCCCACCCGAGCGTCGCGGCGGGTGTCTCCGAGCACAGCGAGTTCAAGCAGGACCCGCTGCGCCGGCTCTTCTCGACACTCGACTACCTGGGGATGGTCGTCTTCGGCACCAAGGAGGAGGCGCACCGGATCGCCTGGCACGCGATGCGTGCCCACGATCGGGTGAAGGGCCCGGGGTACTCGGCACATGACGCCGACCTGCTGACCTGGGTCTTCGCCACGCTTTCCGAAGGCGCCCGCGACCTTCAGGAGCGGCTGCACGGACCCCTGGCCCCAGACCTGGCGGACCAGTACTACCGGCAGACCGTCTTGCTGGCCACGCTGCTCGGCGCGCCGCAGGAGGCGGTCCCCGAGGACCAGGCCGCCTTCCGCGCGTACTGGCATGAGCAGATCACCACCTTGCACGTCAGCGATGTGGCTCGCCAGGAAGCTAGAGCGATCCTCTGTCCACGCCCCTTGGTGCTACGGCTCGGAGCTCCGCTCAACCGGCTCATCACCGCCGGTCTCCTGCCCGAGGAGATCCGCCGCCAGTACGACTTGCCGTGGACACCGTTCCGAGAGCGTCTCTTCCGTGCGCTCATCACCTCGATGTCCCTGGTACTGCGCGTGACACCGGCGCCGATCCGCCGGCTGCCCACCAGGTGCCTGATGGCCTTGGCGCGCCGCACCCGCTGGAAGAAGTACTCCGCTCCGACGACCAAACGGGGACAGGACCGGGTCAGGGGGGCCGTGTGACCGCGGGATCGCTCGCGCAGGCACCGTCCCACCTCGGCCCGGAATCGCTCCTTTGGCGCTACGCCGGGGACAGGCGTTACGGACTGGTCATGCCGCGGGCGGCGACGCTGCAAATGCTGCATCCAGCGATCGCGGCCGCCGCCGAGCAGCACTCCCGCTTTCCAGGCTCGTTGTGGGCACAGCAGGCCCGAGCCGTGCCGCAAGCGATCGGAGTCGTCTATCAGGACGCCGCGGCCGGGGCGAGAGTCCGCCGGCTGCACGGGGAGATCAAGGGGCGCGACGGCCAAGGCAGGCGCTACCACTCACTCACCCCGGACGTCTTCTTCTGGGAGCACGCCACGTTCGTCGACGCCCTGATGACGGCGATCGACCTCTTCGACAGGCCGCTCTCCGGCGAAGAGCGCGAACGTCTCTACCAGGAATGCTGTATCTGGTACCGGAGATACGGGGTCAGCGACCGCGTCGTCCCACCCGACTACGGCTCGTTCGTCGACTACTTCGACGCCGTCTGCGAACAGATCCTCGAACCGAACTCCGTCTTCGACGTCTACTTCGAGCAAATCCTGCGGCCGGACGCCTGGCTGCCGCGGCTGCTGCCCGCGGGCCTGGTCCCGGTCCTGCTGCCGCAGCCCGTCCGGCACCTGGCGGGCTCGGCGGTCTCATCCGCCGACGAGCGCAGATTCCGCCGCTTCGCCCGCACCGTACGGCTGAGCTGGCCGGTCCTTCCCTCGACCCTGCGCTACTTCCCCGTCGCAAGGCGGGCCTTCGACCAGAAGGGACCGCCGCATGCCCGCTGAGCGCGCCGCCCGGTCAATCCGAAGGCCGAGCAGGCGCGATCGAGAACCACCGGGTCGTCACCACCCTCCACGGCCACCGGCCTTTCGGGACGGACGACGACCGCTTCGTACGGCAATGGGTTTCCACGCTGATGACCGCGATCGGAGCATCGCCATGACGCCCCTGGACCTGAACGGCCCGGACTTCATCGCCAACCCCTACCCCGCCTATGCCTGGCTCCGCGACGTGGCGCCGGTCCACCACCTGCCCGCTCTCGATCTGTGGCTGGTCAGCCGGCACGACGACGTCGTGGCCGTGCTACGCGATGCCGAACGCTTCTCCTCCGACCTCGGCAACTCCGCGAGCTTCGATAACAACCCCTTCAACCCGGCGATGAAGGCGTCGGGGCCGCTGACGCGGCTGCTGAAGTCGCTACCGCCGGGACGGACGCTGCTGACCAGCGACCCGCCGCAGCACACGCAGCTGCGGCGCAAGGTGGCCAAGGCATTCACCCCGCGCCGGATCGCCGCTTTGGAACCGCGCATCAGGGCGATCACCGAACGGCTCGTGGACGACCTCGACGGCGACCTCGTCCGCGATCTGGCCTCGCCGCTGCCGACCATCGTCATCGCCGAGATGATGGCCATCCCCGCCGACCGGAACGACGACTTCAAGCGCTGGTCGGACGACCTGGTCAACGGGCTGCTCACCGGCGGCAGCAGGATCAAGATGGCCAGGAGCGCGATCGAGATCTCCTGGTTCTTCCTGCGGACCGTGCGGGCCAGGCGGCGCCGGCCGGGCGACGACCTGATCAGTCTCCTTGTCACCCGGGACGAGGACGGCGACGGCCTCACCCTCCCCGAATTGATCAACTTCTGCGTCCTGCTGCTCGTCGCGGGCAACGAGACCACCACCAACTTGATCTCCAACGCGATGCTCGCCCTGTTCGACCGCCCCGACCTGTGGCGGCAGATCGGCGACGACCCGCAACTGGCCCAGGCCGCGGTGGAGGAGGCCCTGCGCTATGACGGGCCGGCCCAGGGGCTGCTCCGCATCGCCACCACCGACGTCGTCATCGGCGAGACCACAGTCCCCCAAGGCGCACGTGTCCTACCACTGGTCGGCTCGGCCAACCGAGACCCGCGCCACTGGAGCGACCCCGACGCCTTCCGGCTGGACCGAACCGCGGGAGACCACGTCGCCTTCGGCTCGGGCATCCACTTCTGTATCGGTCACGCACTCGCCCGCCTCGAAACCCGTATCGCGCTGGAAACCCTCGCCCGGCGCCTGCCTCACCTGGCCCCCGCCGGAACGCCGGACCGCATCGGCAGCCCCGTACTACGCGGACTCCGCTCCCTTCCCGTCACGGTCAGACCCGCACTCCAGCCCGCCAAACCACTACGAATCTATCGGGACCTCGCAGACCGCCCCCCGACCCGCCGAACCCACACCTGATCCCCCACGGCCCCATCACCGACCGCCCACCGCCCGGCTCATAGCGTCGACGCCATATTCGGTTCCTGCAGGCACAACAGACTGGCCTCCGCAACGACGAAGCCCCCGGAGCTTGCCAGCTCTGGGGCCGTTTCGTCACTGTAGGAGTACGACATTCGTCTGTACCCCCTGTTCGGCGGTGCTCGTCTGATGGTGGTGGGTGGTCTGGATGAGGAGGAGGGCGTTGTCGTCGTGTCGTTGGGCGGATGTGGGCGCGTGTGTCTGGAGGGTGTCGGCGAGGGTGTCCATGGGCTGGTCGGTGGCCTGGGCGAGGTGGCGTGCGAGGTCGGCGGTGGTGTCGTCGATGTCGGTGCCGGGGATCTCGACCAGTCCGTCGGTGTAGAGGGCTAGGACGGTGCTGGGTGGAATGGGGATCTCGGTGGTGGTGTAGTCGGCGTCGGGGTCGATGCCGAGCAGCAGGCCGGGTGGCAGGTCCAGGGTGTCGGCGCGTCCGTCGGGGTGGCGGATCAGAGGCGGCGGGTGTCCGGCGGTGGCCAGGTGGACGCGCTGGTGGGTGAGGTCGAGTCGGGCTACCAGGCAGCTGGCGAACAGTTCGGATTCGAGGCCGATCAGGAGGCGGTTGGTGCAGGCGAGAATGTCGCCGGGGGGCATGCCGAGGGCGGCGTGGGCGTGGACGGCGCCGCGGACTTGGCCCATGAGCGCGGCTGCGGTGATGTTGTGGCCTTGGACGTCGCCGATCGCGGCGATGGCGCTGGCATTGTCGATGTGGATGAGGTCGTAGAAGTCTCCGCCGATGTCCATGCCGTAGCCGGCGGGCAGGTAGCGTGCGGCCAGGTTCAGGCCGGGGACACGGGGCAGGGCCTGGGGCAGCAGCGCCGATTGCAGGGTGTGCGCGAGTTGGTATTTGGTGTCGTAGAGGCGGGCACGGTCCAGGGCTTGGCCGATGAGCCCGGCCAGCGCCATCCATATCGCGCGTTCTGCGCGTGAGTAGTGGCGTGGATGGTCGTAGGCCAGCACAAGCGAGCCGATGGTGTCGCCAGAGGCGATCAGGGGGAGGAAGGTCCGCGCGTCCAGGCCTTCCTGGGGGATGGCCTGGGGGTGGGCGTGTTCGAGGTCGTTGAAGGTGTCGAAGAAGGCGGGTTCACCGGTTGCCAGGGTCCGCGCGGCCGGCGTTCCGGAGGTCACGGGTGTGCCGTCGAGGCGGTTCACCAGATCGGTCATTCCGCGGTGGCCGATGACGTGCAGTTTGCCTTCCTGCGGTGTTATCAGTGCCATGGCCTGAGGACCGAAGGCCGGCACGATCTGGCCGGTGACCAGATCGACGACGTCTTCGACCCCTGCGGCTTCGGTGAGGGCGGCGGTCAGGTGCATCATCTGGTAGACCGCGTCCACTCCGGCCCTTTCCGGGGTGGGCAGTTCCTGGTGGGCTTCGGCGGGTTGGTGGTTCGCGGGTGTCTGGCCGGGCGGGGCGGGACTGATCTGGATGCTGATCCCGGAGGAGTCGGGGTACAAGCGGAAGATCAGCCGGCTGTCCGGTGGTCGCAGCGCGGTGAAGGTGATGGGCTCGTGGCTGAAGATCGCGGCGCGGTGTCGGTCTTCGAAGTGGGCGGGGTCCTGCAGCCATGGCAGTACCTCCCACGGACGCGCCCCCCGCAGGTCGCCGGCGCCGGCGCCGAGCAGATCGACCGCGGTGGAGTTGATGAAGACGAGGCGGCCGTCCAGGTCAAGAGCGCAGCAGCCCACCGGGAGACGTTCGGCGAAATCGGCCGCGGCCGCGGCCGCATCTTCCTCGGGTGTGCTGGTGTGAGGTGCTGGCAGTAGGTGCGGCCGGCTCGGGCAGAGCAGCGGCCGGCCGTGTCGGGCGCTCTGCCGCGCCAGCCGGACGACGTGACGGCAGAAGGCTTCTATCGTGTCCTGTTCGTGGCGGCTCAGCTCTCGCTGGTGCGAACCTGGCCACAGCAGCACCAGGCCACCGACCACAGTGGCGCCCTCGGTGATCGGCGAGGCGGCCAGCATGTAGTCATAGGGGAACGCGAGCCCAAGGCGTGGATAGCGGCTCGCAATCTCCTCCGGCCCGCTCAGCCACACCAGCCGCCCCTGGCGGATGGCCTCTGAGAGGGGAAGCGGGTCGTCCAGCGCCACCTGCTCCCACGGAGCGAGCATCTGCCGGGGTGCTCCGTAGAGCACCGCCAGCCGCAGCACCCGCTCTCCTGGCGACAGGAGAAAGACCATGCCGACCGAAGCCTCGACTTCCGTCATCGTCTCGGCCGCGACGGCCTTGAGCTGCTCCAAGCCGGCACCCGTACCGAGGCGAAGCAGGGTTTGGTGTCGCATGTTCCTCACTGCCGGCCGGCGGACGGACCTGAAGGCCAAGTCGACCTGGATCCACGGCCGATGCGCTCACCTGTGCGCTGTACCGGGCATCCAGCCAAGTCCCGCGACTCCACCGCCAGGAGCACAGGCCTTTCGCGGGCTCCCGCCCGCACAACCGGAACGCTCCCGGGCAGCCCGGTAAATTGGATCTTCGTCATGGCGCCCCCAAAGACTCGGCCGTGTATCTCCCCAGCTCCACATACCCACTCCTTCAGCGCCGAATTATCGAGGCAGTGTCCCCGGGGTACTGACGAACTCTTTGATCAGCGGCAACGCAAGGCCCTGCTCCACCGGATTCCACGCTAAACAAGATCATCTTCCACTCTCCGAAGCAAGAGCGGTGGAGAGGGTGGCCTAGCCACGCCTCCCTGATCAGCCGAGCTGATTGCGGTCACTGAGTTGCCGACGCCAACGGCCATCCCCAAGGACACCGACCCCTGCTGCTGCCCTGCCACCACCTCGGCATGCCGACCCGTTCCGACGCAGCCGGTCCGATCCCCGAAGTGTCCAACAGCCGGTGCTGATGATTCGCGCGCTAGGGGTTCCTCGGATGCGAATGACCATGACATCCCGGCGCGCTGTCGCGCTCCCCCCGCAGCACCGCGCTGACAGTGGAAGGCATCAGACACCGGCTCTCGTCCTGGCGCACCACCGCACGCTGCAAAAGGCCACGGCTCGCCAGCAGATCGCGCAGCGCCTGCAGCATCGAGGGGTAGCTGTCCAGATCCCACGGCGGTCCGCCGTTGGCCTGGCTTGTCCGGCCGTCCCGCCGCACCACGACCGCCTGCTGCCAGAGCTCCCTGGTCTCGGTGACGTCCACGCCCAGCACCTCGGCCATGGCCACGATCAAATGCAGCGACGGCGCCTGACGCCCCGACAGCGCCCGCGAGATCCTGGACCGGTCCCCTCACCTCCACCGATCCCGGCGCTGGCTGGTACACCCGAGAGGGCGACCACCGAGACCCCGATATCCCCCAGGAGATACGACCAGAACAGCCGGTCGCGGCCAACCGCGGCCGCGTGCACCAGCGCCGTCCGAGCGGAGGGCGCAAGCCCAAGATCATTTTCGGCTACGATGCCGCCTTCGCCGTGCTCCGCAACCCACACCACACGCCCCAGATCGGAACAGACGGTTGTGGAGACTCCAAGGCATCCCCTGCCCTCGTCATGAGCATGACCCTCGACAAGCCTGGCCACAACCCCGGACCGAACGGGGTCGACATCCTGCGCAACATCCAACATCGAGGCCACCCAGCCGGCGACCTGGGTGCAGACAACCTCTACGACAGCTGCAAAGAGGACAAGTGGAGGCTGCCCCTCCGCGCCATGGGGTACCGCCCCACCTACGCCTACAGGTCCAACCAACTGGGCATCCAGGCCAGCGCGCACGGCGCGATCATGGTGGAAGGCACCTGGTACTGCTCCTCGATGGCGACCCACTTGATCACCGCCACGCAAGACCTGCGCGCCGCCAAGCACAGTCCCAACAAGATCGACAAAGAGACCTGGGTGGCGCGCATCGCCGCCCGTGCCCACTACGCCCTTCCCGGCAAAGGCAAGCCCGACGCCGAAGGACACCAGCGGTATCAATGCCCGCACGTCCGCGGAAAGGTGGTGTGCCCGGTGAAGAAGCTGCTCACGAACAGCGACCCGGGGCTGCCCCTGGTTGATCCCCAGCCCACGCCAGCCGGGCCTCCCAGGATCTGCAGTCAGACCAGCATCACCGTCGCCCCCGAGGACGGGGCCAAGCACTGGCAGCCGCGGGCCTACGGCAGCGCACAGTGGCAGAAGATCTACTTTCGGCTGCGCAACGCCGTTGAAGGCATCAACGGCTACGCCAAGGACGACGCCCGCGAAGCCATCGAGCGGGCGGGCCGCCGGCGCATCCGCGGCATCGCCGCGCAGAGTCTGCGCTGGCCTTCCAACTCGCGCAGGTCAACCTCCGCAAGATCCGTGCCTGGCTGGACACCCTTCCCGGCAAAGACGGACAACCCCGACGCCGCGCTCGCCGACGAGCATCCAACGCCACAGTGCACCCGTGAGCCCTTCAGCGCTCCGAAACCCCGCCTCGCCGGCTGCGATCAAGACCCGTGGGCTCCCTCGACACGTCCTGAGAAGCAGAAGAGCCCCCGCGCTGTCGCGTGGGGGCTCTTTCCGTCACTATGGGGCGAAGACTTACGTCATCGACCCTGAGTGGGCGAGGAGGGATTTGAACCCTCACATCCTTTCGGACACACGGACCTGAACCGTGCGCGTCTGCCGTTCCGCCACCCGCCCAGGGGTGCCGTCCCGTTTCCGGGTGCCTGAAAAGGCTAGCACGCGCGGGGCAGTGGTTAGGTATCCAGATACTTCGAGCGAACCTTCGCACCGATACGATCGTCTACCAGTGGGGAAGGGAGGTGCCCGTGGGCGTCATTCAGCGCTTCGAGCGACGGCTTGAGGGCATGGTCGAAGGGGCCTTCGCCCGTGCCTTCAAGTCCGAGCTGCAGCCGGTCGAGGTGGCCAGTGCTGTGCAGCGCGAGATGGACGATAGGGCGGCGATCGTGGCGCAGGGCCGGACGCTCGTGCCGAACGACTTCGTCGTGGAGATCTCTCAGCAGGACGGGCAGCGGCTGCAGGTCTACGCCGACAGTCTGAGCCAGGAGCTGGCGAACCTCGCGCGCGAGTACGCGAAGGAGCAGGGGTACTCCTTCGTGGGTCCCGTGCGGGTGCGGTTCGAGAACGCCGGGGATCTCGCCACGGGCATGTTCCGGATCCGGTCAGGGGTGATCCGGGGCTCGACGGTGGAGGGCGGGGAGATCCGCCGGCCGGTGAGCGATGTTCCGCAGGGCGGCAGGGGCGGTGTCTTCGGGGGGCATCCGCGGCTGCTGGTGACGACGGCAGTGGAGGGCTCGGAGACGACTCAGCGCACCTATGAGATCAACACCCCCGTGACTCTGCTGGGTCGTGGCACGGACTGCGACCTGCGCCTCGTCGATCCGGGCGTTTCCCGGCACCATGCCGAGATCCGCGTAGAAGGTCCCGAAATCGCTCTCGTGGACCTAGGGTCGACCAACGGCTCGTTCGTGAACGGGCAGCCGATCCGGCGGGTGACGCTGGTGGACGGCTCCCGCGTCACGATGGGCCGGACAACCCTTGTGTTCCGCCGCGATAGGGAGTAACCCCGACTCCGATGTCCCCATTCACCCTCACGCTGATCAAGCTGGCGTTCCTCGCGGTGCTGTGGCTGTTCGTCATCCTGGCCGTCGGCGTGATCAGGGCAGACCTGTTCGGCTCGAAGGCGGCGACGAAGGCGGCCGCGCGCCCGTCGCCGTCCCGGCCGCCCAAACCGGCCCGGCAGCCGAAGCCGCCGCGAGCCCAGCGCAGCGCCCAGCACGGCGCCCCGACGAAGCTGGTGGTGGTCCAGGGCGAGCGGGCCGGCACCGTCATCGACCTCACGGGGGTGCCCATCACCATCGGCCGGGCGAATGACGCCACTCTGGTCGTGACCGACGACTACGCTTCGAGCCGGCATGCCCGAATTTTCGCGCAGGACGGTCAGTGGATCGTGGAAGATCTCGGTTCGACCAATGGGACGTACCTCGGACGCACGAAGGTGAGCCGGCCGATGCCGGTCCCGCCGGGCGTACCGGTCCGTATCGGCAAGACCGTGATCGAGTTGCGCAAATGACTCTGGGAATCCGCTACGCCGCACGCTCCGACGTCGGCATGCTGCGCGAGGGCAACGAGGACTCGGCGTACGCGGGCGCGCATCTGCTCGCGGTGGCCGACGGAATGGGCGGGCACGTCGGCGGCGAGATCGCGAGCGCCGCGGCGATCGAGGCGCTGCGCGCACTCGACAAGGACCTGCCGGCGCCGGAGCTGCTGGCCGCGCTGGAGCACACGGTCAAGGCCGCCAACGACAACCTGCACCGCATCGTCGAGTCCGACCCCGCCCTCCAGGGCATGGGGACGACGCTGACGGCGATGCTGTGGGCGGGCAACCAGGTCGCGCTGGTCCACATCGGCGACTCGCGCGCCTACCTGCTGCGCGACGGCAGCCTGTTCCAGATCACGCACGACCACACGCTGGTCCAGTCGCTGGTGGACGAGGGCCGCATCAGCCCGGACGAGGCGGCCTCGCATCCGCAGCGCTCGCTGCTGCTGCGGGCCCTGGACGGCCGCGGGGAGGTCGATCCCGACCTGTCGCTGCGCGAGGCGGTGGCCGGCGACCGGTACCTGCTGTGCTCGGACGGCCTGTCGGGCGTCGTCACCGCGGAGACGATCTTCCAGGTGCTGACGGACGTGGACGATCCGGAGCAGGCCGTCCGGCAGCTGATCGACCTGGCGAACCGCGGCGGCGGCCCGGACAACATCACCTGCGTCGTCGCCGACGTGGTGGATCTGGAGCGCCGGCCGCCGACGGGCGGTCCCGGCCACGCGGTGGGCGCGGCGGCGAACGCCGCTCCGCCGGAGCCGCCGGGCGGCGGGCCCGGTGCGAACACCACGGTGGCGGACACGCCGGCCGGGCGGGCGGCGCAGCTGCGTGACACGCGGCCGCAGCCGCCCGTCGCCGTCGACGAGCGTCCGCCGCCGCCGCCCGCGCCGATGGCCGACCCGATGGGCGGCCCGCCGCCGATGCAGCAGGCGCCGATGGAGCGGCCGAAGCGGGGCGGCGCCCGCCGCTGGACGTGGCTGGTCGTCGTCGCCGGGGTCGTCGTCGTCGGCCTGGTCGCGGGCGGTTTCGTGCTCGTGCAGAACATCCGGAACGGCTACTACATCGGCCAGGAGAAGGGGAACGTCGTCCTGTACCGGGGGACGCCGCAGAAGGTCCCCGGCCTGAGCCTGTCCCGCGAGGCCGACGCGAAGAACCTCCAGCCGCTGAAGGTGGCCGACCTCCCGGAAACTCTCCGGCAGCAGGTCGAGGACACCATCCCGGTGGACGGCCCGGCCGGGTGGGAGGAGCTGGTCAAGCGCGTCTGCCGGTACTCGTTCGCCGACCAGGCCGGCAAGGTCGGCGTCGTGCGCGGCCGCGGCCAGAAGGAGTGCGCGGAGACCAGGATCCAGGCAAGCGACCTCCCACTCGCCCAGCTGCCCCTGTCGGATGCCGCGAAGGTGCGCAAGGGCGAGTTCGTGTTCATCGGACAGGACGCGGCCACGGCCGGGCTGGACGGGCTGAAGACCCGCCGCGACCAGTGCGCGAACAACGAGGCGGGCAAGGCCAAGGACTGCCCCTCCGGCGGGGGGAGTTCGTAGATGCACTCGATCGGGGAGCAGATCAGGGCGCGCCTGCCGTACCAGCAGCGCAACGGGGCCTCGCTGTCCCTGCTGATCTTCGCGATGGTGCTGACGCTGTCGGCGTTCGCGGAGGTCGGGCTGGCCCGTGACCGCACGATCCCCGCCGGGCTGTTCGTGTACGGCGGCGGTCTCGCGGTGCTCGCGCTCATCGCCTACTTCGCGCAGACGAAGTTCACCCCGTACGCCGATCCGCTGCTGCTGCCGCTGGCGGTGGCGCTGAACGGCCTCGGGCTGACGATGATCTACCGGCTCGACCTGGACACCAGCGCCGACCGCAAGGTCGCCGCCGCGGCGGGCAAGAAGCTGCTGCCGGACGCCGCCGACGCGCCCGGCCAGCTGATGTGGACGTTCGTCGGCATCCTGCTGTTCGTCGCCGCAGTCGTGATCATGCGCGACACCGACAAGACGGACGCGCGGCTGTCGTTCACCCCGAAGACGGCGCAGCGCTACACGTACCTGATCGGCCTGACCGCCGTCATCCTGCTGCTGCTGCCGATCGTCCCGGGCATCGGCGCGGAGATCAACGGCGCCCGGGTATGGATCCACCTCGGCCCGTTCTCGGTGCAGCCGGGCGAGTTCGCGAAGCTGCTGCTGGTCGTGTTCTTCGCGGGCTACCTGGTGAACAAGCGGCAGGCGATGTCGCTGATCGGCAAGAAGGTGGGCCCGGTCAGCCTGCCGCGGGGCCGCGACCTCGGCCCGATCATGGTGATCTGGTTCTTCTGCCTGGGCGTCCTGTTCCTGCAGAAGGACCTCGGCACCGCGCTGCTGTTCTTCGGCCTGTTCATCTCGATGCTCTACATCGCGACGCAGCGGGTCTCCTGGGTGGTGATCGGCGTCGGGCTGCTCGCGGTGGGCGTGTTCGTCGCGACGCTCCTGCCGTTCATGGGCCACGTGAACCAGCGCATCGACATCTGGCAGAACCCGAAGCCCTACTTCGACGGCGGCTGCCTGCTGGAGAGCGGCAAGGTCGTCCCCGTCAACCCCGACACCGACATCTACAAGCAGAACGCCGTCGAGGGCGTGATCTCGCCGGGCTTCACGGCCTGCGCGAAGCTCGGCGGCGAGTACTCCGACAGCGCGCAGCTGATGAAGGGGCTGTTCTCGCTCGGCCAGGGCGGCGTCCTCGGCACGGGGCTCGGCCAGGGCGAGCCGTGGCGGACGCCGCTGTCGTTCAGCGACTTCATCTTCGACTCGCTGGGCGAGGAGCTCGGGCTGACCGGGCTGATGGCGCTCCTCCTGATGTACGCGTTGATCGTGCAACGCGGGATGAAGACGGCCGTGGCGGCGCGGGACCCGTTCCTCAAGCTGTTCGCGGGCGGTGTGTCGTTCGTGCTCGCCCTCCAGGTCTTCGTGATCGTCGGCGGTGTCACCCGGCTCATCCCGCTCACCGGTCTCACGACGCCGTTCCTGTCCCAGGGCGGGTCGTCGCTGATGGCCAACTGGATCCTGATCGCGATCCTGGTTCGGATGAGCCACGACGCGCGCAAGCCCGCCCCGCAGGCGATCCAGGACGAGGGCATGACCCAGATCGTGAGCACGAGGTGACTTCCCCCCAATGAACATGGACAAGCCGGTTCGACGGGTGGCGATCTTCGCGCTGCTGCTGTTCTTCGGGCTGATGGCGCAGATCAACTACGTCCAGGGCAGCCAGGCGGAGGACCTGCGGACCGACGCCCGCAACAGCCGGCAGTACGCGGACGTGTTCAACTCGCCGCGGGGGCAGATCTCCGCGGGCGGCGAGGTGCTGGTGACGTCCAAGGAGACCGGGAAGGACAACCCGAAGTACGGCCGGTCCTACAAGGACGGGGCGGTCTTCGCGCCGGTCACCGGGTACTTCAACGGCAGCGCCACGCAGGTCGAGCGGGCCTACAACTCGCTGCTGGGCGGCAAGGACAAGCGGATCACGCAGCAGCACTGGTTCGACGTGTTCATCGGCAAGAAGGCGGACGGCGCGAACGTCGAGCTGACGATCGACCCGGCCGCGCAGCGCGCCGCGTACGCGGCGCTGAAGGCGCGGACGCAGCCGGGCCGCCGCGGCGGCGCCGTGGTCATCGACGTGAAGTCGGGCGCGGTGAAGGTGGCGGCGTCGTGGCCGTCGTTCGACCCGAACGAGGTGGCGCCGCAGACCGGTGAGAAGGGCGGGAAGCGGCTGGAGCAGCTGGACAAGGGCGACGGCGTCATCAAGCCGCTGGTGGACAACGCGCTCAGCCAGACGTTCCCGCCCGGTTCGTCGTTCAAGACGCTGGTGTCGGCGCTGGCGATGCAGCAGCTCGGCATCAGCAGCTCCTCGACGGTGAACACGGGCCAGCTGGTCCTGCCGGAGTCGGGGCGTCCGCTGCCGAACTCGCACGACAGCGGCAACTGCGGCGGGTCGGCCCCGCTGCGCGGCGCGTTCGCCGAGTCCTGCAACACGACGTTCGCGAAGATGGCGCTGGACATGGGCATCCAGGATCTGCACAACGGCGCCGCGAAGTTCGGGTTCGGCAAGCGGGTGGAGCTGGAGCCCGACTTCTACTCGGCGGAGAGCGACGTCCCGGTGGCGTACACGGACGCGAACGGCAAGTCCACCCCGACCGGCCAGGACGGGACGGCCCGGTCCGGCATCGGTCAGGAGAACGTGCGCGCCACGCCGCTGCAGATGGCGATGGTCGCGGCCGCGGTCGCCAACGAGGGCAAGATCATGAGCCCGTACGTGGTGGAGAAGGTGCGGGCCAAGGACCAGAGCGAGCTGTACGGCGCGTCGCCGCAGGAGTTCGCGAAGGCGATGAGCGGCGACCAGGCCGGGCAGCTGGAGGACATGATGCGCGCGGTGGTCACCGAGGGCACCGCGAAGAACCTCCAGGGCATGCGGATCGCCGGTAAGACCGGTACCGCCGAGCAGGGCCCCGGCAACCCGAACGCCAACTGGTTCGTCGGGTTCAGCCCGGTGGAGAATCCGCGTTACGCGTTCGCCGTGATGACCGAGGCGCCGGGCTCCGGCGCCGGCAACGCGGGCCCGATCGCCGGGACGATCATGGCGAAGGTACTGCAGAAGTGAGCACGGGCCTCGTCCTGGGCGACCGGTACCGGCTGCTGGAGCGGCTGGCCACCGGCGGGATGGGCGAGGTCTGGCGCGCGTCGGACGAGCGGTCGGGCCGGCAGGTCGCGGTGAAGCTGCTGCGGCTGGAGTTCGGCTCGGACATGCGGGCGCGCGACCGGTTCGAGTCGGAGGCGCGGTTCGCGGCGGAGCTGCGGCACCCCGGGATCGCGCGGGCGTTCGACTTCGGGGAGCACAGCGGCCGGACGTACCTGGTGATGGAGCTGGTGCCGGGCGAGCCGCTCGACGAGATCCTGGTGCGCGACGGCGGGCTGCCGCTGGAGGCCGTCCTGGACCTGGTGGTGCAGGTGGGACGGGCGCTGACGGTCGCGCACGAGGCCGGGATCGTGCACCGCGACATCAAGCCGGCGAACCTGATGGTGTCGCCGAACGGCGTCGTGAAGATCACCGACTTCGGGATCGCCCGGCGGCTGGCGGCGGCGTCGCAGACCCAGACCGGGATGGTCATGGGGACGGCGCACTACATCTCGCCGGAGCAGGCGCAGGGCAAGGAGCTGTCGCCGAAGGCGGACCTGTACTCGCTGGGCGTGGTGGCGTACGAGTGCCTGACGGGCGCGCCGCCGTTCGACGGGTCGACGCCGGTGGAGGTGGCGCTCCAGCACGTCCGGGTCGCGCCGGCGGAGCTGCCGGGACGGGTGCCGCCGGCCGCCCGCGAGCTGGTCATGGAGATGCTGGCGAAGGACCCGGTGGACCGTCCGCGGGACGCGGGTACGGTCGCGGCGCGGGCGCTGGCGATCCGGGCGTCGCTCAGCATGCGCCGGTCCGGTGCGGCGGCCGAGGGTATTACCAGCAGAAACGTCATCGTTACCCAAACGGCTGCTTTGTCGGGATTTGACGCTGACCTACCGGCGGATAACCTCACCAACGGGGCAGTGCAACGACGCACGGCACTGACGTACGCGTCGGTGGCGGCGGTCCTCGTGCTGGTCTGCGTGATCGTCGTCGGCTCGCTCTGGAAGGGGCTGGCCTTCGCGGGCGGCGGTGACGACGAGCGGGATCCACCCGCCTCCCCGGCCACCAGCCCGGTGGGCGGCGACATCGTCGACGACCCGGCGGCCACTCCCACGCACCGGGCGAGCCGGACTCCCCGGCGACCGGCTGTCACCCCACGGCACCGGACGCATAGGATCCGTCCGTCAACGCGAACGACGCCCAGGACGTCCCCTTCACACAAACCATCTACGAAATCGCCCAGGGCGACGCCCACCGCCCCAGAGCCAACACCCACACCGACGGGGAGCACCACGACTCCGTCAACTTCGAGCCCGGCTCCCTCGCCGACCCAGAGCGGGAAGCTAGGTTCGGAGGACAAGGTGTAGACGTACGAGGGAAAGTGCACATATGAGTCAACCTCGGCTGCTCGGCGGCCGCTACGAGCTCGATTCGGTGATCGGGCGGGGCGGCATGGCCGAGGTCTACCGTGCCCGAGACCGGCGCCTGGACCGCGTGGTCGCGGTCAAGACGCTGCGGTCGGACCTCGCCCGTGATCCCACGTTCCAGGCGCGGTTCCGGCGCGAGGCCCAGTCGGCCGCGTCGCTGAACCACCCCTCGGTCATCGCCGTGTACGACACCGGCGAGGACATGATCGGCGACACCTCCATCCCGTACATCGTGATGGAGTACGTGGACGGGAGCACGCTGCGCGATCTCCTGCGGGAGAACCGCGCGCTGATGCCCGAGAAGGCTCTGGAGATCACCGACGGGATCCTGCGCGCGCTGGACTACAGCCACCGCGGCGGGATCGTGCACCGCGACATCAAACCGGCCAACGTGATGCTGACCCGGCAGCACGAGGTCAAGGTCATGGACTTCGGCATCGCCCGCGCCATGGCCGACTCGGCGTCCACGATGACGCAGACCGCGCAGGTGATCGGCACCGCGCAGTACCTGTCGCCGGAGCAGGCGCGCGGGGAGCGGGTGGACGCCCGCAGCGACATCTACTCGACCGGTTGCGTCCTGTACGAGCTGCTCACCGGCAAGCCGCCGTTCACCGGCGACTCCCCGGTCGCGATCGCCTACCAGCACGTCCGGGAGGAGCCGGTCCCGCCCTCGCAGGTGGACCCGCAGATCCCGCAGTGGGCGGACGCGATGGTGCTGAAGGCGATGGCGAAGGAGGCCGACCACCGCTACCAGAACGCGAACGAGTTCCGGCAGGAGATCCAGCGCGTCCTGCAGGGGCAGCCGGTGGCGTCGACGGCGGCGTCCACGATGCTGATGGGCGGCGCGCAGCCGCAGGGCACCCAGGTCATGGGCGCCTACCCGCCGGGCGCCACGCAGGTGCGCCGCCCGCAGGACGACGGCTACGGGATTCCGCCCGCGCACTACGACGACGAGCTGCCCGAACGCGGCGGCGCCGGCAAGAAGGCGGCGCTGTGGGTGGGGCTCGCCGTGCTGTTCATCGGCGGTGCGGCGCTCGTCGGCTGGATGCTCAGCGGCGGCGGGGGCGACAAGAACACGCAGGTCGCGATCCCGCAGAGCATCGTCAACGTCTCGCAGAGCGACGCGACCGCGGAGCTCACCAAGCTCGGTTTCCAGGTGGGCGAGCCGAAGACCGACTTCAGCGACGACATCCGCAAGGGCTACGTCATCGGCTCCGACCCGGAGCCCGGCACGAACGCGGCCAAGGGCGCCACGGTGACGCTGCTGATCTCCAAGGGCGAGAAGCCGCCGACGGAGATCGAGGTACCGAACGTGGCCGGGCAGCCGTACGCGACGGCGAAGAAGCTGCTGGAGGCGAAGGGCTTCGAGGTCGAGAAGAGAGCCGAGTCGAGCGACACCGTGCCGCGGCTCAACGTGATCAGCACCGACCCGGCCGGCGGCACGAAGGCGCCGAAGAACTCGACCGTCACGGTGGTGTTCTCCAACGGCCCGACGAACCTGAAGGTGCCGACGCTGTTCAACAACAGCCAGCGGGCCGCGTGCGGCAAGCTGGAGGGGCTCGGGCTGAAGTGCAACGTGCAGAAGGGCACGCCGCCGCCGGACAAGCAGGTCGCGCCGGGCTTCGTCTACGACCAGCAGCCGGGCGAGGGCGCCACGGTCGCGCCGGGCGACACCGTGACGATCTTCGTGGCGGAGAATCCGCCGCCGACTCCGACCCAGCCGGGCGGCACCCCGACGCCGGGGTTCCCGGGTTTCCCGGGCGGCGGTGACGGCTGAGCCGTGTGAGCGCCGCCCAGGCGGCGTCCCGCGAGTGACGGGGCCCCGGTTCTCCCTCAGGGAGGCCGGGGCCTTTCACGTGCCGCGGACCCGCGCGGTGAGGCCGGGTCAGCGCGGTGAGGCGGGGGCGGCGCGGTGCGGCGGGGGCGGCGCGGTGCGGCGGGATCCGGGCATGAGAAAGGGCTTCCGCCACTCGGGGGCAATGGCGGAAGCCCTCGTTATGGTCTTCGTCACGCGGCCGTAGAACGTTACGGATTTCAACCGAAATTTTCTCAACTTTCCGGCGGCCCCCGTCCGGCCGTCAGTCGCCCGGGATGGCGGAGCCGGAGGGGGCCGGGGTCTGGACGACGCCGTGGTCGAACTGGATCGCGGCCTCCAACCGGGGGAACGCCACGTACCAGAGGACGGCGGCGACCGCGAGCACGACGCCGAGCGCGGTCGCGGTCTTGGCGGGCCACGCGCCGGGAAGGCGCTGCCAGATCCAGGCGTACACGGGACCTCCTACTTTCCGGCGGCGGGCGTCACCCGGGGCAGGGCCTCGGCCAGCTCGCCAAAGACGATCATTCGTTCGGCGGCGGAGTACTTGGGATGGCAGGTGGTGAGGGTGAGGAGCCGCCCGGTCGGCCGCCGCTTCGGGTGGAAGGGGACGGGCGCGGTGACCTCCGTCGCGGACGGCTTGACGATCTTGCGGTCGGTGACCGTGTAGACGTACTGCTCATTGCGGGTGTCGATGAGGATCTTGTCGCCGCGGTCGAGTTCGCCGAGGCGGTTGAACGGCGCGGAGTAGGTCGTCCGGTGCCCGGAGACCACGAAGTTGCCGAGCCCGCCGGGCAGCGCCGTGCCGGGGTAGTGCCCGGGGCCCTTGCGGAGGTCGGCGCGGGTGACGCCCTCGACCACGACGAAGTGGTAGTCCTTGCCGAACCGGGGGATGCGGATCACCGCGAGCCCCTTGCCGAGCTTCACCTGCTCGGTGGTCACCTTCGCGGCGCGCCAGTTGTTCAGCATCTCGTCCTGGAGGCGGTCCTGCTGGCCCTGGGTGTACCGGCCGGTGCCCCACAGCTCGTAGGTGACGAACAGCATGACGATCAGGCCGGCGGTGATGCACAGCTCGCCCACGCCACGGAGCACCGTCCGCACCTGTGCCTCCTCCTTCGCCGGTTCCCGCGCCCGGGGTCAGCCGCTCGGCCTGGCCGGCACCGTAGCGTGCTTCATCGTCACGTTGCCGGTGTAGGGCGGCAGCGTGGCCCGTTCCACGGTCCGCTCCGAGTAGCCGAGCCCGTACGCGCGGACGTACTTGCGGTAGACGGCGATCTCGGGGGACGCGCCGAGCGCCGCGCGGAGCCGGTCCGGGTCGCCGACGGCGGTGATCCGGTACGGCGGGGAGTACACGACGCCCTGGAGGATCAGCGTATTGCCCACGCACCGGACCGCGCTCGTCGAGATGACCCGCTGATCCATGATCTGCATCGCGCGGGCGCCGCCGGCCCACAGGGCGTTGACGACGGCCTGGACGTCGGCCTGGTGGACGACGAGGTCGTCGGGGTGGACGCCGCGCGGCAGCTCGTCCGATTCGGGCAGCGGCGCGTCGTCCAGCGAGACGCGGACGGCGGGGCCGGTCAGCGGGGTGAACCCGGCGCCGGCCGCGAGCCGGTCGGCCTCCGCCCGCGCACTTTTCACGCGCGCGTCGTGACGTCCGGCCTCCCGGGAGATACCGTCGATCTGGTCGCGGAGCCGCCGGTACTCGGCGCGCTCCTCGCGGCCCCGGCGCTGTTCGGCGGTGATGAGCTCGGTGATCCTGGTGCGGCCCTCTTCGCGCAGGCTCGTGCCCCGGGCCGTGCTCGCGCTCGCCGCGAACAGGGTCCCCGCGAGGAGCGTGAGAGCTGGGATGATGCTTCCCCACGCCGAACGCCGTACGCTCATCATCCAGAACTGCTCATCAGACAGTGTTCACCAGCGACTACGCTAACCGACAAAACACCCATGCGCGGTCCGGCGCTCCGGCCGCCGGACGCACGAGGAGATCGATCCCACCGTGGCCAAGTCGAAAGTGCGCAAGAAGGCCGTTTACACCCCCCCGCAGCGGTCCAAGGCTCCCGAGGTCAGCCCGCGCTGGCTGGTACCCACGATGGTCGGGCTGTGGCTGATCGGCCTGATCTGGATCGCCGTCTTCTACGTGACGGCGAGCACGGGCACCGACGTGCCGTACATGACCGACCTGCACAACTGGAACCTGGGGATCGGCTTCACGGCGATCATCCTCGGCGTGGTGCTGTCGACGCGCTGGCGCTGAGCCGGGTTATCCACAGGCTGGGGAACTCGGACCCCGGCTTTCCCCAGGTTTTCCACAGGTCTTTTCCACAGGGTTCGGGTGCACCCTCGGGCCGGGCCGCGCGGACGCCGTCGCGGATCGACGGCGCCCGCGCCGCCGCGGCTACACGCCCGAACTCAGCTCGGCGGTCCTGACGACCACGAGCGCCGCGAGCACCGCGAGCATGAGCAGCGGCGCCCCGATGTGGAACAGCCGCCGCCGCGCGGCGGGAGCGTACGCGTAGGCGGCGGCGAGCACCGCGCCGACCGCGAGCCCGCCGACGTGGCCCTGCCAGGAGATCCCCGGCACCGAGAACGTGATCACCAGGTTGATCACCAGCAGCACCACGATGGGCCCGACCGGCCCGCCCAGCCTGCGGCCGATCACGAAGTAGGCCCCGAACAGCCCGAAGATGGCGCCGGACGCGCCGACCGCCGAGTCCTGCGGGGCGCCGACCAGGTACAGCAGCACCGACCCGCCGAGGCCCGACAGCACGTAGAGGGCCAGGAAGCGCCACCGTCCGAGCATCTGCTCCAGCGCGGGGCCGACGGCCCACAGCGCCCACATGTTGAACAGGATGTGGGTGATGCCGAACGACCCGCCGCGCTGGTGCAGGAACATCGTGGTGAACAGCCGGTACCACTCGCCCTCGGCGACCCCGCCCACGTGGCCGTCCGGCAGGACGGCCCGGCCGAGCATCATGAACTCCCAGACGACGCGCCACGACGCCAGCTCGGCGAGGTACGCCGCCACGCACGCGCCGATGAGCGTGTACGTGACGACCGGAACGGCGGACGCGGCCGCCCGCCCCCCGACGGCCGTCCGCCGCACCGCCTTGCGGGCGCCCCGGTTGCCCTCGGCGACGCACTCCACGCACTGGTGCCCGACCGACGCGTCCCGCATGCAGTCGGGGCAGATGTAGCGGTCGCACCTGGTGCAGCGCACATACGTCTCGCGCCCCGGGTGCCGGTAGCAGGTCGGCACCGAGGTCTCGGGGGCGGGACTGTGGTCTGTGCTCATCTGTCGCTCCGTGGGCCGTGCGGGCGGTCACCCGTCGCGGGGTCTCACTGTGGAAACGCCTAACGGCGCTCGATCGTCACCGATTCCACGACGACGTCCTGCTCCGGACGGTCGTTGCGGCCGGTCGGCACCTTGCCGATGCGGTCGACGACGTCCGTCCCCTCGATGACCTTGCCGAAGATGGTGTGGCGTCCGGTCAGGTGCTGGGTGTGGCTGACGTCGAGCGTGATGAAGAACTGGGAGCCGTTGGTGCCGGGCCCCGCGTTCGCCATCGCCAGCAGGTACGGGCGGTTGAACTTCAGGTCCGGGTGGAACTCGTCCTTGAACTCGTAGCCGGGCCCGCCGGTGCCGGTGCCGAGCGGGTCGCCGCCCTGGAGCATGAACTGGTCGATGACGCGGTGGAAGATCGTCCCGTTGTAGAGCGGGGCGTCGGACTTCTGCCCGGTGCGCGGGTCGGTCCAGGTCCGGGTGCCCTCCGCCAGTTCGACGAAGTTCGCCACGGTCTCCGGCGCCTGCTCCGGGTAGAGCTGGATCACGATCTTGCCGAGCGACGTGTTGAGCGTCGCGAAGATCTCGTTGGCCACGCTGGCCGCCTCCTCATGAGGTGGATGTCTGAACCCTGCACGTTACGGTCTCGGTCATGCGCAAATCGACTACCCGGCGTGAACAGGCGGTCACGCTCACGGGGTTTACCTCTCGATCGCTGGGAAGGCTGCATGACAGGACCTCGCAAACAGGGAGGTTAGCGTGTCCCTAATGATCAGTATGCGCCGGAAGCCGCAGGACGAAGTCATGACCCGGTTCGGTCGCGTCCAGGAGGCGGCCCGGCACGGTGCCGAGGTGTGCCGGCAGAGCGCGTCCAGCACGGCGGAGCGGATCGCGCCCGTCGCGGAGGAGCGGCTCATGCTCGTCCGCGGGTGGGGTGCACCGCGGCTCAGGCAGGCGGCCCGGTACGTGGAGTCCGGGATCGCCCCGCGGGTGAGCACGTTTCTGAGCGATGTCGCCGGACGGGTCGAGCCGCCCAAGCGGTCCGGGCTCGGACGCGGCACGCTCATGGCGATGATGGGCGTCGTCGCAGCCGTCGGCGCGGCCGGTGTGGTCGCGACGCGGCGCGGCGTCATCCGCGATATGACCAAGGGTTCCGGTGAGCACGCGGAGGACGCCACATCGGCCGACTCCATGACGGTCTCCGGCGCCGATGTCGACGGTCAGGTGCATTCGCCGCACTAAGCGCGCAACGGGAGGGTCCGGCCGGCGACGGCCGGGCCCTTCGCCGTGCGCGGGCCCGCCACCGCGGTGCACGGGCGTTGCTACCACCCGGTACCGTAACGCCATGTCGCCGAAAAGCTCCATCGGGCAGGTGCTGGCGGCCCGCGCGAGGCAGCGGGCGCGCCGGGGCGTGCACACGGCCGTGCACCGCACCTGGGCCTGGATCCAGCGGCACGGCGAGATCACCCCGCACACTCCCGGCCGGCGCAGGTTCGCCTACCTCGGCGAGGGCGCCTGCATCGGCTTCCCGGTCGGCTCGATCTACGGCGAGCCGTGGATATCGATCGGCGACCACACCCTGGTCGGCACGCACGTCACGATCTCGGCCGGTTTCGTCCCGGGGCTCGACCTCGGCCCGGACGTCATCGTCCGGATCGGCGCGAGCTGCTCCATCGGGCGCGGCACCCACATCGTCGGCCACCAGTCCATCGCCATCGGCGACGACGTGTTCACCGGCCCGAACGTCTACATCACCGACCAGAACCACACCTATGGCGACCTCCACGCGCCGATCGGCCGGCAGTGGCCGGAGAACAACCCGGTCGTGATCGGGGACGGCTGCTGGATCGGCACCGGCGCGATCATCCTGCCGGGCACCCGGCTGGGCCGTAACGTCGCCGTCGCGGGCGGCGCCGTCGTCCGCGGGGAGTTCCCCGACCATTCGGTCATCGGCGGCGTCCCCGCCAAGGTCCTGCGCAGCCATGACAAGGAGAACGGCTGGCAGCCGCCGCTCCGCAACGACCCCTTGATGTCCTTGGACGAGCTTGCCGCCCTCTCCGTGAACGGCCTGGAGGGGCTTCAGATCCTCCAGGACAAGCTCCGCGAGGAGTCCGCCGTCCGTGACGAGGCCCTCCGCGAGGACGACACCCTCCAGGAAGAAGCCGGCTGACCCCCGCCAGCGGGTGACGGAATTCACGGCCGGGACCACCGTCATCGGCGCGTGGACGGCGAGCAGCATTGCCCCGCCAGACGCACTGACGCACGCGAGAAGCCCCGCCCGGCGGTGCCGGACGGGGCTTCTCGGATACGTGGCCCCTCAGGGCCGAGGATCAGTTGTAGCGGGCCGCGCGGCGCTCGCCGCCGTTGGAGGAGGGGGCGCCGCCGCGGCGGGCCCCGTGGGAGCCGCCACCGGTGCGGGGGCCGCCGCCCCGGCGGTCACCGCCGGAGTAGGCGCGGTGCTCGCCGCGGCCGCCGCCGTCCTGCCGGTCGTAGGTGCGCGGACCGCGGCGCCGGCCGCCGCCGCCCTGGCGGCCCCGGCCGCCCTCGCGGCGCGGACGCTCCGGAATGAGCGGCTCCTCGATCGGGATGCCGGACGGCTGCCGGGCCCCGGTCAGCTTGACCAGCTCGGAGTCGCCGGAGCTCACCCGCACGCGCGGCGCGTTGATCCCGGCCCGGCGCGTCATCGCGGACGTGGAGCGCACCTGGTGCGGCAGGACGAGCGTGACGACGGTGCCGCGCTCCCCGGCGCGGGCGGTGCGTCCCGCGCGGTGCATGTAGTCCTTGCTGTCGGCGGGCGGGTCGACGTGCATGACCAAGGTCACGTCGTCGACGTGGATGCCGCGCGCGGCGACGTCGGTGGCGACCAGCACGCTGATGGAGCCCTCGCGGAACTCGGCGAGCGTGCGGGTGCGCAGGCCCTGGCTCTTGCCGCCGTGCAGGCCCGCCGCGCGGACGCCGACCTGGACGAGCTGCTTGGCGAGCCGGTCGACGCCGTGCTTGGTGCGGGCGAACAGGATCGTCCGGCCCTCGCGGTTGGCGATCTCGGCCGTGATGGCGCTCTTCTCCTTCGGCGCCACGAGCAGGAGGTGGTGGTCCATCGTGTCGACGGACTCGTCCACCGGGCCGATCGCGTGCGTGACCGGGTCGCTCAGGTACCGCCTGACGAGGACGTCGACGTCCTTGTCGAGGGTGGCGGAGAAGAGGAGGCGCTGGCCGTCGCGCTTGGCGGCGTCCAGGATGTCGGTGACGTCGGGCAGGAAGCCCATGTCGGCCATGTGGTCGGCCTCGTCCAGCACGACGATCTCGATGTCGGACAGGTCGCAGGCGCCCTGCCGCATCAGGTCCTTCAGCCGGCCGGGCGTGGCCACGAGCACCTCGACGCCGCGGCGCAGCGCGTCGATCTGCTTGAACATCGAGGTCTGGCCGATGACGGTCTTGAACCGCAGCCCGAGGCCGCGGCCGAGCGGCTCCAGGTTGGTCTGCACCTGCTGGGCCAGCTCGCGGGTCGGCACGAGGATCAGCGCCAGCGGGCGCTTCGGGGCGGCCTTGCGGTCGGCGAGGCGGGAGAGCAGCGGCAGGCCGAAGGCCAGGGTCTTGCCGGAGCCGGTCTTGCCGCGCCCGAGGACGTCGCGTCCCGCCATGACGTCGGGGATCGCGGCGGCCTGGATCGGGAACGGGGCCGCGATGCCCTGGCGCTCCAGGGCGTTCACCAGCACCGGCGGGATGCCGAGCTCGGCGAAGGTGGGAACCTGCACCTCGTCCGCGGTAGCGGGCATGGTCGGGTTCTGTGCAGCGTCAGCTGTGGTCACGCATTACCTTCCGAGAGGGGGGCACGTCTCGGGAGGCACCACGATGCACGCGGCCTGCAAGGACGAGCCTGACGCCAGGGGGCGTCGAAGATTGATTCCTAGAGTCTAACGTCGCCGGGGGACGTGCTTATGCCCCGTCCCGGCCGGAACATGCGGCGGGTTCCGGCTCAGCAGCCGCAGGAGGCGTCTTCGGCGGGCGCGGTCAGCGGGTCGGCGGGCCGCCGCGCGACCGCGCCGGCGCCGCTCTCGACGGGGAACCCTTCGCGCGCCCAGTACTCGAATCCGCCGATCATCTCCTTGACCGGGCGGCCGAGCTCGGCGAACGCCAGCGCCGCCTTCTGCGCGCCGTTGCAGCCGGGTCCCCAGCAGTAGACGACGACGGCGGCGGTGCCGGGAATCAGCGTGCCGGCACGGTCCGCGATCTCGGCGGTGGGGAGGTGGACCGCGCCCGGGATGCGGCCCTGCGCCCAGCTCTCGGCGCTGCGCGTGTCGACGACGACGATGCCGGGCGCTCCCGCGGCGAGATGCGCGGCCACGTCGGACACGTCCGTCTCGAAGGCCAGGCGGGCGGCGAAGTGCCGCCGGGCGTCCTCGGCGGTGACGGTGCTCATCGGGTGCTCCGTGTGTTCGGGGATGGAACCGATCCTCGTGTGCCGGGCCGTCCTCCGGGAGTGGCGTGAACGCCTGCCATCGCTAAGATCCCGCCATGCTCACCGTTCTCCCCGTCCGGCGGCACACGATCTCGGTGCTGGCGTTCGACGGCATGGCGCCGTTCGAGCTCGGCTCCGTCGTCGAGGTGTTCGGGCTGACCCGGCCGGAGCTGGACGTCCCCTGGTACGACCTGCGGGTCTGCTCGCTGGAACGCGGCCCGATGCGGGCGGTCGGCGGCTTCACGATGACGGCCGAGCACGGGCTGGACGCGTTCGCGTCGGCGGACACCGTGATGGTCGTCGCCGTCCCCGACGTCCGGCGCGACCCGCCGGAGGAGGTCGTCGCGGCGTTGCGGGACGCGCACGCGCGCGGGGCCCGCGTCGTGTCGATCTGCTCCGGCGCGTTCGCCCTCGCCGCCGCCGGCCTGCTGGACGGACGCGAGGCCACCACCCACTGGCAGTACGCCGATCTGCTGCGCCGCCGCTACCCGAACGTCCGCGTGACCCCGGACGTCCTCTACGTGGACGGCGACGACGTCCTGACGGGCGCGGGCAGCGCCGCGGGACTGGACATGTGCCTGCACCTCGTCCGCAAGGACCACGGCGCCCGCGTCGCCAACATGGTCGCGCGGCGGCTGGTCGTCCCGCCGCACCGGGAGGGCGGGCAGGCGCAGTTCGTGGAGGCCGCCGTCACCCGTCCGGCGGAGGACGCCCCGGTCGCGCGCAGCATGGCCTGGGCGCTGGCCCATCTCGCCGAGCCCATCACGGTCGCCCGCATGGCCCGCGAGGCGTGCCTCGCCCCCCGCACGTTCATCAGGCACTTCAACCGGCAGACGGGGACGAGCCCGCTCCGCTGGGTCATCGCCCAGCGCGTCCTGGCCGCGCTGCCGCTACTGGAGGGCGGCGCCACACCGATCGAGGAGATCGGCGCGGCCGTCGGCTTCGAAAGCCCGGCGACCTTCCGCCACCACTTCACCCGAGCGATGAAGACCTCCCCCTCCGCCTACAGGCGCACCTTCACTACGTGAGCCCGCCATCCTCGGAAAGGGAATCGAGCCCGCTCAGCGGGTGGGGGTGGGGGTCTGGTGGTCTATTTCGCGGCCCATGACGACGACCATCTCGTTGAAGGCCGCAGTGCCGTAGCGGGCGTGGAGGGCGGGGTAGACGTTCTTGCGGGCGGCTTCGCGGAGCATCCAGCTCAGGTCGTTGTAGGCGACCCGTTCGCCGCGGCCCAGCCGGTCGTGCGCGTCGCGGGTCACCCGGAGCAGCTCCGGATGCGCCGCGGACTCGGAGAGGATCATGCGCGTCGCGTCCCTGAGTTCCATGCCGCGCAGTGTAGGCGGCACGGTGTAGGCGGCACGGTTTAGGCGGCACAGCTGGATTCGCTGGGGTTTCGGGCGGGTCGGGGGCGCGCCCGAATTTGCAATGCCTGCCTGATTTGCCGGGTTCTCGCAGGTCGGCGGAATCGGCTCCTTCCACCGTGCGAGGGGGCTGGTTAGCATCACGCTGCGCGTCCGGCGCCGAGTGCCGCCGTGCTCCCCGGGCACTCGTCCGCGCGCCGGTCCGCCCGCCCCGCCGACCTCACCCCCGAGAGGACCCCCCGCCATGCAACGACGCATTCTCGGCGCGCTCGCCGCCGCCTGCCTCGGGACCGCCGCGCTGACCGCCCCGCCCGCTTCGGCCGCGCCCGCACCGCCCAGGGCCGCCGTCGACTACACCGGGATCGTCGCGCTGAGCAACTGCTCCGGCTCGCTGGTGCGCACGCCGAACGCCGCCGACAGCGACCCGGCGCTCGTGCTGACCAACGGCCACTGCTACGAGGGCGGCATGCCGTCCGCCGGGCAGGTGATCAAGAACCGGGCGTCCAGCCGCACGTTCACGCTGCTGAACCCCAGCGGCCAGGGCTCGCTCGGCACGCTGCGCGCGACGACGATGCTGTACGCCACCATGACGGACACCGACGTGGCCCTGTACCGGCTCAACCAGAGCTACGCGAGCATCCGCCAGACGTACGGCACGCCCGCCCTGGAACTGTCGCTCGCCCATCCGACCGCCGGCGCCGACCTGCGCGTGGTCTCCGGCTACTGGCGGCGAACGTACTCGTGCGACCTGGACGGCTTCGCCTACCGCCTCCGCGAGGACCAGTGGACCTGGAAGGACTCGGTGCGCTACACGTCCTCGTGCGACGTCATCGGCGGCACCTCCGGCTCGCCGGTCATCGACGCGGCGTCCGGCAAGGTCATCGCCGTGAACAACACCATCAACGAGAGCGGCGGCCGCTGCACGCTGAACAACCCCTGCGAGGTGGACGAGGCGGGCAACATCACGGTGCGCCCGAACATCGGCTACGCGCAGGAGACCTACATCCTGGGCGCCTGCATCGCCCCCGGCAGCGTCATCGACTTCACCCGCTCCGGCTGCCTCGTCCCCCAAGGCAGCTGACCTGGAGGTCCGAGCCGGCTGAGGTCCTCCGCAACCGTCCGGTGGCGGGCGGGGTTCAAGGGGCGCATGTCCGATCGGGCGTGCTCGCTCTTTGAGAGGGGAACTCATGGACCTGCGGCTTGCCGGACGCGTTGCGGTCGTCACCGGGGCGTCGAAGGGGATCGGGCTCGCGGTCACGCGGACGCTGCTGGACGAGGGCGCCCGCGTGGCGGCCGTGTCGCGCAAGGCGGGCCCGGAGCTGGACGAGCTCGCCGGGCCGAACCTGCTGCACGTGCCGTCCGACCTCATGGACCCGGACGCCCCGGCGGCGGCCGCTGCACGCTGAACAACCCCTGCGAGGTGGACGAGGCGGGCAACATCACGGTGCGCCCGAACATCGGCTACGCGCAGGAGACCTACATCCTGGGCGCCTGCATCGCCCCCGGCAGCGT
>NZ_JBGNUS010000001.1:0-381798 GCF_041951365.1 Actinomadura sp. GTD37 | reverse complement strand
GGCTTGCCGGACGCGTTGCGGTCGTCACCGGGGCGTCGAAGGGGATCGGGCTCGCGGTCACGCGGACGCTGCTGGACGAGGGCGCCCGCGTGGCGGCCGTGTCGCGCAAGGCGGGCCCGGAGCTGGACGGGCTCGCCGGGCCGAACCTGCTGCACGTGCCGTCCGACCTCATGGACCCGGACGCCCCGGCGGCGGCCGTGCAGCGGGCGGTGGAGGTGTTCGGGCGGCTCGACGTGCTCGTCAACAACGCCGGAGGCCCGCCTCCCGGCGCGTCCCTGCCGCGCTTCGGCTTTCTGACCCCGTCGGACGACGACTGGCGCGACATGTTCGAGTTCAACCTGTTCGCGGTGGTCCGGGCAGTGCGGGCGGCGCTCCCGCACCTGCTGCGGAGCGACGCGGCGTCGATCGTGAACGTCTCGTCGGGGAACGGGCGGCGGCCCGGACCGATGAACTTCGACTACAACGCGGCGAAGGCGGCGCTGAACAACCTGACGAAGGGCCTGTCGGAGGAGTACGGCCCGCAGGGCGTCCGGGTCAACACGGTCTCGCCGGGCCCGGTCCGGACGCCGTGGTGGACGGACGAGGGCGGCGCCGCCGACATCATCGCCGGGGCGACCGGCTCCGACCGAGACGCCGTGCTCGACGGCGGCGCCGCGGAGATGATGGGCCTCACGACGGGCCGCCTCGCCACCCCGCAGGAGGTCGCGGACGTGATCGCCCTGCTGGCGTCGCCGCGCTCGGCGAGCACGACGGGCGCCGACTTCGCGGTCGACTCCGGCTTCCTCAAGGAGATCTGAGGCATAAGCGAACCTGCTTGAGTCGATCAGATCTATCTCTTGGACTTCTGGCTCTCTGCTCCCGAAGATGGAGGTGAGCAGCGACAGCGTCCAAGAGGATGTGAGACCCCGCGGTCCGGCCGGCGTCCCCGGGCTCTCACGCAGGTCCCCCGGCCGGTGGGCCGGGGGCTTCTGCGTCGCTCGGGGGCAGGTCCTTCACGTAGCGGTGGACGGGCACGTCGACGGTGCCGTTCGCGGTGGGCGCCTGGTAGGTGATGGGGCCGGTGTCGCGCCATCCGTGGAACTCGTAGAAGCGCCTGGCCCGCGTGTTGCCGGGGACGACCGCGAGCCACGCCTGGCGGTGGCGGCCCCGGAAGCGGTCTTCGGCGGCCCGCAGCAGCGCCCCGCCGACGCCTCCGCCGCGTGCGGACCCGTCGACGGCCAGTTGGACGACCTCGCCGTCGTCGTCGCCGAGGATGATCAGGCCGAGGATCCCGCCGTCGTCGCCGGTGGCGACGAGGGTGGAGCCCGCGTACTTCTCGGCGTGGACGGCGAAGTGGTCGGGACCGCGCGCGTCCATCAGCTCGGCGGGGACGTGCCCGGCGTGCCCGTCCAGCCAGGCCGACCGCCACAGCGGCGCGAGCATCGGCAGATCGGCGGGCTCGGCAGGTCTCACGATCACGGTCGTCGCCTCTCTCCGCCAGGTGCCAGGACGGCGGCCACGCCGACGTCCGCGGGTGAATTTCGGACACCGTACCCCCGGGGCCGCCGGTGCGTCCGTCCGGTCGCACCCCAAGGGCTACCTACGGGAGCAGCAGGTCGACCACTCCGGTGGTGTCCTCGTCGCCATGCCCGTCGGCGAGGCGGCGTTCCATCAGTGCCATGAACGGAGTGAGCAGCTCGGAACTGACCCCCTGCTCCTCGGCGGTGCGCAGCAGGGTCCGGTTGCCCTGCACCATCATGGCGAGGTTGGACGTCACGCCCAGCGTGTAGTCGCCGCTCTCCAGATGCGCCGCCGTCCCGTGCGCCGCACCGGCCATGGCGGTGAGCCATTCGACGAGCAGCGGCGCGAACTGCTTCGGCGACGCCGCCCCGCGCGTCAGGGCGAACGCGTGCGCCATTCCAGCGAACATGCCGGTCATCGCGCTCAGCAGCGCCACATCGTGCAGGGCGGCCGAACCGGCGTCCGCACCGACATACCTGGCGGCAGACGGGACGCCCAGCGCGTCCTGGCGGTCGGCGAACAGGTCCGGCGACCCGCTGTAGAAGACGTAGGCGCCCGAGCCGGGGACGCCGATCATCGGCGGCACGGCCATGATGCCGCCGTCCAGGTACCGGGCTCCCCGTCCGGACGCCCATCGCGCGCGGTCGCGGGCGTCGCCGGGCGTGCCGGTGGTGATGTTGACCAGATCCTTGCCCGCCAGATCGGCGTCCGCGAGGGCTTCCCCGACGGACGCGTCATCGAGCAGGCAGACCACCACCAGGCCGCTCGCGGCGACGGCCTCGGCGGCGGTCGCCGCCGCCTTCGCGCCTTCGGCGACGAGCGGCTCGGCGCGGCCCGCCGTCCGGTTCCACACGGTCGTCTCGTATCCGGCGGCCAGCCAGGCGCGGGCGATCGCGCCGCCCATCGCGCCGAGGCCGAGCACGCTGACCCGCTCAGTGTCATGTCCCATGCCGTCCAGGCTCTGCCCCGGCCGCGCACCCGAACAAGTACGCACCTTGAAGTGCGTGGTTACCCTGACCTCAGTGACGAGGCCAGGGGGCGGGACGATGCGGACGGCACAGCGACCGGGGTCGTACATCTGCGGGATCGACGCCGCGATGGACGTGATCGGCGGCAAGTGGAAGGTGCTGATCCTGTGGGCGCTCAACGAGCGGCCCCACCGCTTCGGCGAGCTGCGCAGGGAACTGCCCGGCGTGACCGAGAAGGTGCTCGCCGCCCACCTGCGCGAACTGGAGCAGGACGGCATCGTCCACCGCGAGGCGTACGACGAGGTGCCGCCCCGCGTCGAGTACTCGCTGACACCGCGCGGCGTCTCGCTCAACGAGGCCCTGGCGCCGCTCGGCGCCTGGGGGCGGGAGAACGTCATCGCCGACATCACCCACCGCTGACGTCCTCCGCCGGCAGCGCGTGGAACTCCGCCCACACGGCGGTGCCGTTCAACGATGGATGCGACCCCCAGCTCTTGGAGAGCGCGTCAACGAGGAACAGCCCACGCCCGTCCTCCGCGAACGGATCGGTGCGGACGCGCGGCCGCCTCTGAGCACCGCCCTGGTCGAGGACGGTCACGCGCAACACGTCCTCGCGGGCGCTCACCACGACGGTGACCTGCCCGCCCGTACCGGACGCGGTGTGCTCGCACGCGTTCGCGACCAGCTCGTCCACGCAGAGGACGACGTCGGACAGCGCCTCGTCGTCCACATGCGTCGCGACCACGCTCACGAAGGCCCGCGCGACCCGCGCGGACCTCGGCTCGCCGGGCATCGTGATCGTCCCGAGCAACCGCAAGTCTCCGGACTCCGCCGCACAAGGCGTCATTGCCTCACTCCCTCCGGTAATCGACGCCCGCAAGCATGAATGCCCAGGTGAGAGCCCACAACCGTCTTCATGGAGAGGGGGAGGGCGGTTCGGCGGGAGATGCGTCAAGCGGGATTTCCCGCTTTTGGAAAAACGCATGACAGCCTGTGTTGTGCCAGTGACAATCGGTGTCATGGCGACACGACCCCCGACTGTTCGCCGCAGGCGACTCGGCGTCCAACTACGCAAGATCCGCGAAGAACGCGGCCTCACCCTCGACGGGGCGGCGGCCTTCCTCAAGATCTCCAAATCCGCCCTCAGCCGGATGGAGAACGCCCAGATCGTGGCACGCGTCCACGAGATCAACTACATCCTGATGATGTACGGCATCCAGGAGGACGACGACCTCAGAACCGCACTGATCGGCCTCGCCACCGGCGGCCCCTCCCGCGACTGGATCCGACGACACAAGCTCCCAGGGAAAGGCCCGAACTACGGCGAGTACGTGATGCTCGAACTGGACTCCTCGGAACTCTTCACGTACCACATCGACCTCATCCCCGGGCTCCTCCAGACCCCGGAGTACGCACGCGCCATCATGGCCTCCGTTCCCAGCAGCAGTTCTGGCAACATCGACCAGCTCGTGGCGTACCGCATGGCCCGCAAGGAGGCGCTCACGAGACCTGATCCTCTGGCGATCAATGCCGTGATCGGCGAGGCGTCGGTCTGTCAGTGGATGGGAGGCAGGGAGGTGATGCTTGCGCAGCTCCGGTACCTGCTCGAACTCACCGAGTGGCCGAACATCGATGTCCGGATCCTCCCATTCACCGCCACCACGAACCCCGGTGTTGACGGATCCTTCACCATCCTGCACGTTGAATCAGGGAACTTCCCGATCGTGGTCGTCGATGGTTTCCTGCGACGGATCTTCCTCGATGACGATGAAGGTGTCTCGGCCTACCGAGCGATTCAAGCGGAACTGACCAGAGTCGCTCTCCCCCCGACTGAGACTCGCGAACGGATTGAACAGGCCGTCCGGGACCTGCAACCCGGCGCGGCTGAGAGGACGAGCAGGTGACTTACTGGCGGAAGAGCAGTCACAGTGGCAGCTACCCCGAGACGTGTGTGGAGTGCGCGCCCCTGCTCTTGGGACGAGGCGGCGTGGTGGGTGTTCGCGACTCGACAGACCCAGATGGGCCGCGTCTCACCTTGAGCCCGGAGGCGTGGGGAGCGCTGCTCAGTCAGCTCAAGCGCCACGCATCGTAAGACCGGGAGCGGCGAGCCGTTGAGGACGGCTCGCCGCCACCGCGTGTCTACGGATAGGCCGGGCCGGGTCGATCAGATGCGGGTCGAGGTGGAGGCGTATCCGCCGCCGCCGGGGTAGACCCACTCGCCGGTGAGCGTGGTGTCGTCGGCGTCGAAGGTGCCCTTGTAGTACGCGGGGCCGCCCTTGGCACCGGCCCAGATGGTCAGCGTGTCGCCCTCCAGGTCGTAGACGTAGTCGAAGGTGTTGCCCGCCGAGTCGTAGTAGCGCGACACCACGTCCGCCCCGGTCGGCTCGCCGAACGGGCGCAGGTTGCCGATGATCTCCATGCCGGTGACGGGCTCGCCGAACTGGGTCAGCTCGACGTGCTGGACCAGGAAGAACCGGCCGGGCATCCACTCGTAGCGGACCGTCCCCTCCGCGCCGCCGGTGACCTGCCAGGTGCCGACCAGGCGGTCCAGGGCCTTCAGTTCGGGGGTGGGCTGCTGGGTCTCGATCATGTCGTCCTCCTCTGTGGGTTGCTCGCCGTTACCTCGGAGACCCCGGCCGGGCTTTGACGCGATACCGCTATGACCTGAATCACATTCGCGCAGCGTCAAAGAGCCCGATCCGGATCCGAGGTAGCGAGCGAGAACCCATCGACAAGAGAGGACGCCATGACCGCCGCCACCGCCGTTCCCGTCCGCCGGACCGTTCAGGCGTCCGGACGCCTGCCGCTGGCCGGGCCGCTCTCCGCGCTGGTGCTGCTGCTGGTGCCGATGCCGCCCGCCCGTAACGTGGCCTGCGAGGACCAATCGAGGGATTCATCATGAAGTATCTGCTGCTCAGCTACACTCCGGCCGCCGCGTGGGACGCCGCCACCGCCGACGTCCCCTCCGAGGAGGCGCTGGCCGCGTTCGCGACGTACCAGAAGCTGGAGCAGGAGCTGATCGCCTCCGGCGAGTTCGTCACCAGCGAGGGCCTGGGGCACCCGGCGGTCAGCACCACCGTCCACCGCGACGGTGCCGAGGTCGTCGCCACCGACGGGCCCTTCGCCGAGCTCAAAGAGGTCCTGGCCAGCTTCGCCGTGATCGACGTGGCCGGACGGGAGCGCGCCGTCGAGATCGCCGCGCGCATCGTCGAGGCGCTCGGCGAACCGATCGAGGTCCGCCCGATCATGGGCGAGGACTTCGCCGCGTGAACCACGAGCTCGACCATCTGCTGCGCGCCGAGGCGCCGCAGGTGCTCGGCGCGATGGTCCGCCGCTTCGGCCGCTTCGACATCGCCGAGGACGCCGTGCAGGAGGCGCTGCTGGCCGCCAGCCGGACGTGGCCGGCCGAGGGCGTCCCGGAGAATCCGCGCAGCTGGCTCATCCGCGTCGGATACCGGCGCATGGTCGATCTGATCCGGTCCGACCAGGCCCGCCACCGCCGCGAGCAGCAGGCCGGAGCGGCCGAACTCGCCATGCGGGCACCCGAGCGCCGGGCGCACCCCGCACGCGAGACCGACGACAGCCTGACCCTCCTGCTGCTGTGCTGCCACCCCGCGCTGGACACCACGTCCCAGGTGGCGCTCACGCTGCGCGCGGTCGGCGGCCTGACCACCGCCGAGATCGCCCACGCCCACGGCACGACCGAGCCCACCATGGGCGCCCGGATCAGCCGCGCCAAACAGCGGCTGGCCCGCGCCGGAGCCCGCTTCACACCACCCACCGACGCCGACCGCGACAGCCGCATGACCGCCGTGGAGCGCGTCCTCTACCTGATCTTCAACGAGGGCTACACCGCCACCGCCGGCGACCGGCTCGCCCGCGTCGACCTGACCCGCGAGGCCATCCGGCTGACCCGCATGCTCCACGCCATGCTTCCCGACGACGCCGAGGTGACCGGCCTGCTCGCGCTGATGCTGCTCACCGAGTCCCGGCGCATGGCCCGCACCGACGGCGGCGACCTCGTCCCCCTGGACGAGCAGGACCGCACCCGATGGGACCGCGACCTGATCGACGAGGGCACCGCTCTCATCGACGGCGTCTGGAACCGCGACGAGCCCGGCCCCTACCAACTCCAGGCCGCGATCGCCGCCGTCCACTCCGCGGCCGCCTCACCCGACCAGACCGACTGGGCTCAAATCGCCATGCTGTATCTCTGGCTCGAACGGCTCACTCCCACCGCACCGGTCCAGCTCAGCCGCGTGGTGGCGGTGGCCCACGCCCACGGACCGGCCCGCGGCCTTGCGCTCCTGGACGACCTCGACCAACGCCACCACCTGGACCGGCACCCGCTCACCAGGCAACGCGAGCACGCCGTCCGCGCCCACCTGCTCCAGATGACCGGCGACACCACCCGCGCAGCCGCGCTCTACCGCCAGGCGGCCGACCTGACCGCGAACCGGGTCGAGCAGCGCTACCTGCTCGGCAAAGCCGGCGACCTCACCTGAGCGACGCGGCGACCGCGTCCGATCACCGGCGGATCGACCTACCGGCCAGGCCGCTCAGTGGGCGGCTTCGGTGCGGCGGAGGGCTTGCTCGTACTGGGGGCGCGAGAACACGAAGGGCCCCAGGGCGGACAGGTCCCAGTCACTGTGGGAGTTGCGGAATCCCGACCACCGCACGGTCGTTTCCGTCACCTCGACCCGGGCGAGGAACGACCAGCATTCGGCCATTCCGCATCCCGAGCAGGTGAGCAGCATGGTCTCGCCGTCTTCCCTGATGCCGAGGGGCTCGTCCCTCGGTTCGCCCAGGAAATGGCGGCTCGGCCAGTAGTAGTTCGGCAGCAGGTCGGTGTAGGCGCCGGCCAGTTCCTCGGGGCCGTCCTCAGGACCGAAGGCTTCGGGCCGCTCCCGCATCTCCTGTATCGCGAACGGCAGTTCAGCCTGCCGCACCAGATCCAGCAGCCGAAGGCCGTTGACGGAGATGCCGGCTGCGGCGAACTCGATCGAATCCATTCCGGCACGATACTGACAGTGCCGGGCGGCCCCCTCGCCGCGTTTGTCCACCACCACCACATGCAGGTCGATCTGGCCCTCGCCATAGGCTCGCAGCAGGCGTCGAACCGCGGTGCTGAATCCCACACCGTCCCGGTCGAGCGCCCGGCGCTGCGCCGCGTCGTGTTCGGCATCTCGGTGCAGCCAGAACTGACGGGTCTGGACGTAGGGTCTACTGGCCCGGCCCACCGCTCCTGGGGAAGGCGGCCCCAAATCCACCAGCCCCGCGCCGTACGCGCGGGTGAGGGATTGCACCACCCACTGCATCGTCACACGCTCACGCCGGGCACGTTCTGCCGCCGGGTCGTACTCCCGCTCTGTGTCGATGGCGATCGGATACCTGTGCCGGCCGAGGCTGTCAACGGGCCGACCGTCGGCGTCCTTTCGGCGCACGCCGGACGGCATCTCAATATCCGGCGTGCTCGGGGTGACATGACAGGAGGAAGGCGAGCATCTGAGTCGCATCGCGCTCCAGATAGAAACGGACCATCTCCGTGTTGAACTCCTGCCTCCGTGCCGCCGGGACGCTTATCGCGTCAATTCCCTGCATCATCAGATGGCCGTTCATCATCGATCGTCCGGTCCGCTTGTTCTCGTCGAAATAGAACTGCTGGAGCGCGGCGAAGAGAAAGTAGGCCATGGCCTGCTCGGCCACGTTCGTCAAATCCGCTGTCAGCCAGGCAACGCCCCTGGCATGCAGTGCACGCAGGTTGTCGCCGCCCGGCTCGGTCTCGGGTGGTAGGTAGCGGCCGTGTTCTCCCAGGCTGGCACCCGGCGTCAGCATGACCGTCCCCTCGCCTCTGAACATGCCCGACTCAAGCGCCTCGTCACGGGCGATGATTGCGTGCAGGCGGTCGGAAGTGGCCTTGTCGAGAACGAACTCGCCATTGGAGACAAGGCCCAGCAACTCCCGGGAGGAGTCGGCCAGGGCCAATACCTGCTGCTCATCGCTGACTTTTCGGCCGCCGACGGTCACCCCGTCCATCAGGGTCTGTACTTCTGGGTAGGTGAACGGGTTGCCTTCCAGTTGGGCGGCGTCCCAAACGAATTCGGCGGCGATCAGAATAGGTACAGTTGTACCAACTGAGAATGCTCCGTCATGTGGCCCGCCGGGGGTCCCATCGACCAGATTTTCCCTGACCATGGGCATCAGGGTGGGCGACTCCTCCGAGCGTCGGCCGCTCAGGTCGTCGGCTGTTTCAGGTGGTGGGTCGTTGCTGGTCGGTGAAGCAGTAGGCGATGGCGGCGCGGGCGGCTTCGGTGGCGTAGCCCTTGCCCCAGTGCGCGCGGGCCAGGCACCACCCCACGCCCAGGCCCGGAAAGCCGTGCGGCCGCCAGGGGCCCGCGCGACCGACGAAACGTCCCGTTGACCGCTCGACCACGGCCCAGTGGGAGTAGCCGCGGATCTCGCGGTGCCCGATGAAGAGCGCGAGGCTGCGCCAGGCGTCGGCCGGGGTGCGGCCGACCGGGTCGGCCAGGCCGTCCGACACTTGAGGGTCGGCCATCATCGCCGCGTAGTCGTCGAAGTCGTCGCCCGTGAGGGGACGCAGGGTCAGGCGTTCGGTCTCCAGCACCCTGATCACAGGATGGGGGTGTCGGCGGGGGTGGTGTGCGGGGGGACGCCGAGTTGGGTGGCGAGGGCGTCGCGGAGGCGGGTGAGGTGGGTGATCTCGGCGTCGAGGGCGGCGAGGCGGCGGCGGGCGGTTCCGGTGCTCTGGGAGGCGCAGGCCGGGCCGTCGTAGGGCGGGAGCGCGTCGCCGTCCAGGAGGTGGAGGCGGTCGGCGCAGCCGCGGACGTCCTCGACGGTGAGGCCGAGGGACAGCAGCCGCCGGATGGTCCGCACGCGGGCGACGTCGGCCGGGCCGTACCGGCGCTGCCCGCCCGCGGTGCGGGACGCCGGGGGCAGCAGGCCGCGCTGCTCGTAGAAGCGCAGTGCGCGCGGGGTCGTTCCGGCCGCCGCCGCGGCGTCGCCGATCCGCATGGGTCCTCCTCCGGCCGTCTACGGTTCGACGATGACGGCGCCCAGGTGTCGTCCGCTGATCAGTTCGTGCAACGCCCGCGGGGCCTGCTCGATGCCCGTGACGCGCGCGTGCGGGAACGTGACGGCGCCCGAGCGCAGCCAGCCGCCGAAGCGCTCGGCCCACTCGGGGCGCGGGCCGGTGTCGTCGAGGCCGCCGTGACCGCGCATCTCGATCCGCTTGGCGACCAGCTGGAACGTGTCGATCTCGACCGGGGCCGTGGTGCCCGGCCGGTCCGGCGAGAGCTGCCCGGCCAGCGTTCCGACGATGACGAACCGCGCGCCGGGACGGGCCGTGGTGATCGCGGCGCGGAGCTGTTCGCCGCCGACGTTGTCCACGAGGACGTCGATCCCGTCGGGCGCCGCCTCCGCCAACTGCTCCGCGATGGGCCGTTCGCCCCGGACGAGGGCCGCGTCGTAGCCCAGCTCGGACACCAGGCGGGCCGCCTTGTCCCGCGAACCGGTGCTGCCGATCACACGGCCCGCTCCGAGCATGCGGGCGAACTGGCCGGCCAGCGAACCGACCCCGCCGGAGCCGCCGGAGACGAACACGGTGTCGCCCGGACGGACCCGCGCGTCCCGCGTCAGCGCCGTGTAGGCGACGGCCGCCTGCCCGAGATGGGCGGCGGGGTCGGGCAGCGTGTCGTCCAGCGGCGTGCACTCGGCGGCCGGGACGACGGCGTGCTCGCGCCAGCCCAGCCAGTGCTGGACGAGGTCGCCGGCGCGCAGGCCGGAGTCGCGCGGCGCCGAGACGACCTCGCCGATCGCCGCCCCGAACAGCGCGTCGCCCGGCCGCAGCGGCGGGAAGGGCGTGCCCGGCACCCCGCCGCCGATCAGCGTCCGCAAGGCGGGGAAGACCTGGAAGAAGCGGTTCCGGACGAGCACTTCGCCTTCGTCCGGCACCGGGACGGGCGCCTGGACGACGGTGAAATGCTCCGGCTTCGGCAGCCCGTCCGGCATGGCGGCGAGCCGCACCGTGCGGGATGTGGTGGACGACATCGGACACTCCTCAAGAGCTCGGAAGCAGCGCCGAGACGCTAACCCTTGACCTGCGGGTCAAGGTCAAGTCCCGGCGCGGCGCGACCGCGGGGCGGGGTCAGCGCGGCGGCCGCGAGCGCGGCGACGGCGGCGGCGACCGCGGCCAGGACGAAGCCGTCGGTGAAGCCGTCGAGGGTGTCGCCGGTCAGGCTCACGGCGGCCACGCTGGAGATCACCGCGGCTCCGATGGACGCGCCGAACTCGTGGAACGTGCTCACGATTCCGGAGGCGATGCCGGCTTCGTGCGGCGCCACCTGGCCCAGGGCCGTCGCCGAGGCGACGACGAACATCGCGCCGGTCCCGGCGCCCGCGACGGCCGTGCCGACCACGACGGTCACCGGGTGCAGGGAGAGGGCGGGCAGGGCCATGCCGGCGGCGGCGGTCAGCAGGCCGGCGACGGCGAGGCGGCGCGGTCCGGCCCTGGCGATCGTCCGGCCGGTGAGGTCGGCGCCGGCCATCGTCGCGACCGCGACGGGCAGGAACAGCAGGCCGGTGCGCAGAGCGCCGTAGTCCTCGCCGTGCTGGAAGTAGAACGTGCCCAGGAAGAACACCGCGATCATCAGCGCGGTCGCCATGAGGATCAGGAAGGTGCCGGTCGCGACCGGCCGCCTGAGCAGGAGCGACACGTCCATCATGGGTGACCTGGCGGTCTTCTGCCGGAGGACGAACGCCGCGTAGCCGACCGCGGCGAGCAGGACCAGCCAGCCGGTGGCGGCGGTGAGCCAGCCGTCGTCTCCGGCCCGGACGAACGCGTAGATCAGCGCGCCGGACGAGGCCGTGACCAGGAGCGCGCCCAGGACGTCCAGCCGGGGACGCGGCGCGGCGGCGAGCTGCCGCGGCAGCATCCGGGCGAGCGCGGCGGTGATCGCCAGCCCGATGGGGACGTTGACGTAGAAGACCCACGGCCAGCCGGGACCGGCGGTCAGCGCGCCGCCGAGGAGGACGCCCAGGGCGGCGCCGCCGCCGCCGAGCGCGGACCAGACGCCGAGCGCCCGGTTCCGCTCGTCGCCGTCGAACAGGCCGACGACCAGGGACAGGGCGGCGGGCGACAGCAGCGCCGCGCCGAGCCCCTGCGCGACGCGGCCGCCGAGCAGCACGCCGGACGACCCGGCGAGCCCCGTCACCAGGGACGCGGCCGTGAAGATCAGCAGACCGGCGAGGACGACGCGTTTGGCGCCGATGAGGTCGGCGGTCCGTCCGCCGAGCAGCATCAGCCCGCCGAACGTGAGGGTGTAGGCGCTGACCGTCCAGGTGACGGCCTGGCGGCTCAGCTCCAGGTCGGTCCCGATGTGCGGCAGCGCGATGGCCACGACGGTGACGTCGAGGATCAGCATGAGCTGGGCCACGCCGAGGAGACCCAGGATGCGCCAGCGCAGCGGATGCGCGGACGCGGATGCCTGCGATGTCATGGAAACCTCCTTAACCCGTACACCTCCGTACGAGTTATTGGAGAGTAACACGTACGTCCGTGTACGAGTTAGGATGCGGGCATGCCAACCGCCTCAACCGGCCGGCGCCGGCGCGCGGACGCCGAGCGCAGCATCGCCCGCATCGTGTCCGCGGCACGCGAGTGCCTGGGCAGGGACCCGGCCGCGAGCATCGACGACATCGCCAAGGCCGCCGGCGTCGGCCGGATGACCCTCTACGGCCACTTCCGCAACCGGCGGGAACTGGTCGAGGCCGCCATGGCCGACGCGCTGCGCGCCGGTGACGAAGTGCTGTCGGACGTCGATCTCGGCGGGCCCGCGCAAGACGTCCTGGTCCGGCTGCTGGAATCGAGCTGGTCACTCGTGGCCGAGTCGACGGCGCTCCTGACGGCGGCCGAGGAGGCGCTCCCCGCCGGACGCGTCCGCGAACTGCACGCCGAGCCCGCGGCGCGCCTCGAAGAGC
Source organism: Actinomadura sp. GTD37 (assembly GCF_041951365.1). Classification (NCBI taxonomy): domain Bacteria; kingdom Bacillati; phylum Actinomycetota; class Actinomycetes; order Streptosporangiales; family Thermomonosporaceae; genus Actinomadura; species Actinomadura sp. GTD37. The sequence goes on along the minus strand of NZ_JBGNUS010000001.1, from coordinate 369,334 downwards.
TCATCCGCCGCGGCCAGGACGAAGGCGCCTTCCGCACCGACATGCCGGTCATCTGGCTGGTGAACGCGGTGCAGTACGTCCTGCACGGCGCCGCGGAGGAGAACCGCGCCGGCCGGCTGGAGCCCGCCGAGACCGGCCGGATCGTGATCTTGACCGTCCAGTCGATCCTGGCCGCGTAGCCGGGCGCCCGGCCGCCCGGCCCGTGTCACGGGACGACGCGGGCCGGTTCGCCGGGCAGGATGGCGGGGTGAACGAACTCGAAGAAGGCACCCGGCTCACCCTGGACTTCGACAAGCTCGCCGGCGTCGCCGCGACCGGCGCGCGGGTCGTGCCCGTCGTCTTGCAGGACGCGGCCAGCGGCGACGTCCTGTTCATCGGCTACGCGAACGACCAGGCCCTCAAGGCCACGCTGGACGAGAAGATCGCCGTGCTCTGGTCGACGTCCCGCAACGAGCTGTGGCGCAAGGGCGCGACCTCGGGGGACGTCCTGGCGCTGGTCGACGTCCGCGTCAACTGCGAGCAGAACTCCCTCCTCTACCTGGTCAACCGCACCACCGGCGGGGCCTGCCACACCGAGGACGCGTCCGGCGAGGCCCGTCCCACCTGCTACTACCGCTCGCTGACCGATACCGAGAACCTCCGCCACATCACGGCGTAGGAACGCCGAGCGTCGCCCCGGCGCGGGCCCGCACCACAGGCCGGGCCCGCACCACAGGCCGGGCCCGCACCACAGGCCGGGCCCGCACCACAGGCCGGGCCCGCATCACCGGCCGGGGCGGCTCGGTCAGCTCGTCGGGAACTTCTGGCCCAGCCAGGTGGCGAGGGCCGTGCGGGCGGCGGCCAGTTGCGCGTCGGTGGGCCGGGCGCCGGTCGCGGTGTTGACGACCAGGGCGAAGTGGACGCCGTTGTCCGGGGCGGTGATCTGCAAACGCTTGGCGGTGGCGGAGCCCGTCTCCGCGGTGGCCGCGATCGGGCCGGATGCCGGGACGCCGCCGAGCGTGCCCATGTCGCTCACGACGGCGGTGCCGGCCGGGGCGAAGGAGTTCGGCAGGTGCAGTTCGGTCGGGGCGTTCGTCCCCGCCGAACGCCAGACGAGGATGCCGTACTGCCGGTCCTGGACGAGCGACGCGAGCTGCGGCATCGACGTCGGGACGGTCAGCCACGCCTTCTGCTGCCCGGCGCCGCCGTAACCGGAACGGGCGAGGTCCTCGAAGGCGAACGCCAGCGTCTCGCCGTTGACGGCGGACGGGTAGAGCCGGTCGAGGACGCGCCGGTCCAGCCGCAGCGCGACGGATCCCGCCTCGTCGGTGGACACCACGGAATGGTCCTCGTCGTTCCAGCCGTCCCCCTCGGTCTGCACCTTGCCGGGATTTCCGTTCATCAGTTCGTGGTGCCGGCCGTTGTAGACGTCCCAATGCCATTGGAGCGCGGACAGCACCGTCCCGCCGGACGCGGGCGCGTTCCACCAGCTCTTTCCGGCGACGCCGTAGTCCATCGCCTGGTACATGGCGCGGACCATCCACGGCGTGCGGTCGTCGGACATCTTGTTGCCGAATTCGGAGACCAGCGGCGCGGTTCCGAGGTCGGTCGCGCGCTGCCGGATCTCGTTCATCGCGGCGTCATAGGTTCCGTCGGACGCGGCGGACGGGTCCAGCGTCATGCGGGCCCCGTCGTAGTAGTGGGTGTTGAAGACCATCCGGGCGCCGAGTTGCCCGACCGTCGTCATTCCGCCCTGCTCGAAGAAGCCGGTGTTCCAGAAGACGAGCGGCTCGGCGAAAGTGGGCTTGGCCGTCCAGCCGGCCTGGTCCATGGCGGTGCGGACGCGCTGGTAGAACGGCATCAGATAGGTCTTCTCCCAGTCCAGGCCGCTCTTGCCGTCGAGTCCGCCGTCGAAGGGCTCGTTGAACGGGTCGAGGCCGACGATGTTCTCGAACGCCGGCTGGGGGAGTTTCTGCTTGAGGTACGCCATGGTCGCCTTGGTCTGGGAGAGGTAGGCGTCCTGGACGCCGATCGCCCCGGCCGGCGTGGTGAGCACCCGGTTGCGCCAGAAGTCGTAGGCGGCCTTGCGCACGGCGGTGTTCGTCTGCATGTTCTGGCCCCACATGATGCAGATGCCGCACGATTCCTTCGGATAGCCGCCCGCGTCGATCACCCATTTCGGCGCCCCGTCCCCGGTGTACCAGCTCCCGGAGTTGAACAGGTGGGAGGAGTAAAGGTCCTGGTGGTAATCCAGCAGGACGCGGATTCCGCGATCCGTGAACGCCCTGATCTGTGCGACCGCCCGGTCGAGATAGGCGTAGTCGATCCGGTCGGGGGCCGGTTGGACGCCCTCCCAGCTGATCAGGAAGCGGACCGCGTTCGCACCGGTCAGATCGCGCATGGCCTGCGCCGATTTCGCCGCGTCCGCCGTGCTGCGGAACGGCAGGAGGCCGTTCTCGTAGAGCTTCGTGCTGCCCGAGACGTTGAAGCCGCGCAGCGTGATCTCGCGGCCCGCCGCGTCGCGGAACACCCGGTCCGGGGAGACCGTGATGTCGGCGCGGGCTTCGGTCGCGGTGACGGCCGCCGCGCCTGCGGCGGCCATCGCCGCGGCCACGGCGACGCTGAGGAAACGGATGGACGAAGCGCGCATCACTGGCATGGCGGGGGCCTTTCTGGGGGCTCTTGCCCAGCAGTGTGCAAGAACCTTCTTGCATCCGCAAGAACTATCTTGCATTCGTGCCATCCACCACGCGTGAGCGCATTCTCGACGCCGCCCTGGAGCTGATCCAGCAGCAGGGATTCGGCGGCACCACCGTCACCGACATCGAGGAACTGGCCGGGCTCTCGCCGGGCAGCGGCAGCTTCTACCGGCATTTCCGCTCGAAGGAGGAGGTCTTCCGCGAGGTCTTCGAGCGCGAACTCGCGCGGGCGCAGGAGCACCGCCGGGACTTCGAGCGCGGCCCCGTCGCCGACCCCCGGGAAGCGCTGACCCGCCGCCTCGTCCAGCAGCTCGACTACCTCACGCGGGTCAGGCCGCTGATGAACCTGCTGGCCCGGGAGCACGGCCGGTTCCCCGACCTGACGCGCAGGATCCGCAGCGTCCTCGTGGACCAGGGCATCGCCGAGGAGGCCGAGCACCTGGCCCGCGACCTGCCCGCGGGGCCCGGCCACGACGACCCGCACGCCCTGCTCGCGGTCGTGGTGTCGGCCCTGACCGGCTACGAACTGTCCCGCGGCTTTTTCGGACGCCCCCCGGCCGACATCGCCCCCGACCGCTTCGCCGCGACCCTCGCCGCCCTCATCACCGACCGTCCCGGTCACTCCTGATCCGGCCGTGGGACGGGGCCGGATCCGGCCAGGCGGTGGAGGCTCGGTCGATCGGCTGCGACGTTGTCTTCCGGGCGTCCCTGCTCGCTGGGATCAGGGCCGCGCTTGCGGGTTCGGAGGGTCCGGGGGATGCGGCGACCGATCGCGGCGGTGCTGGTGGCGGGTGCCCTGCTGACCGGGTGCGGGGGCGAGGAGAAGGCGTCCGTCCTCGACGAGGAGACGCTGGTCGCGGGCGTCCGGCCAGACCTGCCGGGCATCGGCGTCCGGCGTCCGGACGGGACGTTCGAGGGCCTGGACGTGGACGTCTCCCGCTACCTCGCCGAACGGATGGGGAAGAAGGTCCGGTTCGTCCCGGCGCTGGCGCGGGACCGTGAGGATCTGCTCCAAAAAGGCGACGTCGACATGGTCCTGACGTACTGGCTGGAGCCCGCGTGGGCGCAGCGCCTCTCGTTCGCGGGCCCGTACCTCCTGTCGTACCAGGACATCCTCATCCGGGACGGCCAGAAGGACGTGGAGAACGTGCGCGACCTCGCGGGCCGCAAGATCTGCGACGTCGACGGTTCGGGTGCGGCCGACGCGGTGATCGTGGAGCGGCAGGTGCCGGCGGTGCCGATCGCGGCGCGCTCCTACGACGAGTGCATGACCATGCTCAAGGACGGCCGGATCGACGCGGTCACGACGAACGACACGATCCTGGCCGGGCTGAAGACGCGGCAGGGCGAAGGGTTCCGGCTGCTGAACTCCAGGTTCGGCGAGCGGGGTACCGGCATCGCGATCCGCAAGGGCGACCCCGACGGGTGCGAGGCGATCAACCGCGCCATCACCCTGATGTACCAGGACGGGACGATGCCGAAGCTCATGCGCAAATGGTTCGGCACGTCCGGCCTCGACCTGACCGGCATCGAGGTCCCCCAGTTCAACGGCTGCCTCTGATCGCCGCTCCGGGCCCGGCCGCCTAGGACCCGCCGACGCCCTCCGCCGTGCCGTACTTCGTCGTGCCGTCCTTCAGGCCGCCCGTGACGCCGTTGCCCGAGTTCTCGCCCGCCGGGGTGCCCTGGTTCGTGTTCCTGCCCTTCCCCTTGCCGGGATTGGCGGTCGGCGTGTTGTTGCCGTTGTCGTCGCCGGGGCCGCGCGGGGGCGCGCTCGTGCTGTGCGAGTTCGAGCTCTTGCTCTTCTGCTGGTTCGGCGCGGCCGACTCGCCGTTCCGCTTCGCCGCCGTCGAAGACGGAGACGGGGACGCGGACGGGTGCGGCGAGGGCCTCGGCGGCAGCGGGGACGGCGAGTACCGCGTCGCCGGGGTGCTGTCGTGGCCGCCGCCCCGCCGATCGTGCGTCGGGGACGGGGCGGGCGACGGCTCCTGGCCGGGGAAGTGGCCGGTCGCGTAGGCCACGCCCCCGGTCAGCAGGATCGAGCCGCCGACCAGCGCGATGGCCTTGGCGGTCAGGAACCGGTGCAGGACGGTGAGCCGGGACGTCCGCGCGGGCGCCGGGGCGGCCAGGAACGCGGCGGCGGCGGCGTCCTCGCCCGCGAGCTCCCCGGGACGGCCGGGCGCCGCGGCGGACGCGAGCAGGGCGTGCAGCGGCTCCTGCCCGCCCGCGCCGTCGAGCGGGCGGTCGCCGTCGAGCAGGCGTTCGGCGGTGCGCTGGTCGAGCCGGCCGCCCTCGGTGTGGTCGCTCATGACACCCCTTCAGCGCCGGTACCGCCGGATTTGTCACCTCGGACCAGCGGCCGGGCGGAGTCGGCGTCCGACAGCCGGTCGGCGAGGCGGCGCAGGCCGCGGTAGGCGGCGGTGCGGACGGCGCCCGACCGCTTGCCGAGGACCTTGCCCGCCGACTTGGCGTCCAGGCCGACGACGACGCGCAGCAGCACGGCCTCGGCCTGGTCGCGGGGGAGTTCGGAGATCAGCTTCAGGGCCTCCTCGGTGGCGATGCCGTCCAGGGCGTCGAGTTCGGTGTCGCCGTCGGCGGCCAGCGCGGCCAGCTCGTCGACGGGCAGGTCGGAGCCGGGGCGGCGGGACTTGCGGCGCAGGTGGTCCAGGGCGCGGTGCCGGGTGATCGTCGCGGTCCAGCCGCGGAAGCCGTCGAGGTCGCCGCGGAACGAGCGCAGGTCGCGGGCGATCTGCAGCCACGCCTCCGACGTCACGTCCTCGGCGTCCGCGCCGACGAGCGCCCCGGCGAACCGGATGAGGCGGGGCTGGACGTCGCGGTAGAGCATGCGGAAGGACTCCTCGTCGCCGTTCTGCGCCGCTCGCAGCGCACGACCGAGTTCGTCCTCGTCCATCGCGCCATTGTGCAGAAATTCTCACCGTGGTGTGACACGTACGCACAGGTTCGCGCTGATGGAGTGATGCCCCGCGGCGCCGGGACGTCCCTCCCCGCCTCGATCACTGGACGATGATGAGCCGCAACACTCCGCAGAACCGGGACGAACTCCTCGTCACCGGCATACCGCCGGTCGCGGATCCGCTGCCCGACTCCGCCACCGCGACACGACCGCTGCCCGAGGCGGCCCCCGTGTTCGTCGACGCGTCCGGATGGCGGGCGCGGTTCGGACGCCGGCTCGGCCTTCTCACCGGTGCGCTCCTCGTCGTCTTCCTGGGCGCGCTGGGTCTCGGCATGACGACAGGGCCGGATATGCCGCTGACCCCGTGGAGTGAGCCGTCCCCCCATCCGCGCGTGAAAGTGAGCCACCCCCAGGTGACACCGACCAGAACGGCCGAACCGCCCGCTGCCGCTAGGCCGCAGCCCACCATGCCGACCACCATGCCGACCGGAGGCCCCGCTCCCTCCGCCGTGCCCACACCGTCGTCCACGCCGAGGTCGGCGCCGACTGGGGTCACGTCCACGAGCCATCCGGGCAAGTCCACGGCGGAACCGCCCGCATGGGGACGTAAGAAGAAGAACAGCTGACCATGCGACGCAGCGAGCCGCGAGGGCACTGGGTTCTGCTCCTGCTCGGTGGGCTGGCCCTCACCGTGCTTCTCCTGCTGGACGGCTTCGCGCACGGCGCCGTCGGCGAGGCGCACAGGGACGTGCCGAAGCGTCCTGTCCCGGCTCCGCAGCAGGTTCGTTCCGGCGGGCCCGTGCTCAACCTCGCGGACGGCACGCCGCGCAGCCGCCGCATGCCGCCGAAGACGATCGCGCTGACGTTCGACGACGGCCCCGACCCCGAGTGGACGCCGCGGATCCTGGACGTCCTGCGCCGCCACCGCGCCCACGCCACGTTCTTCGCGGTCGGCGCGCACGTGGCCGAGAACCCGGCGCTGACCCGCCGCGTCCTCCGCGAGGGCCACGAGATCGGCTCGCACACGTACACGCACGTCGACCTGGCCACCGCGCCCGCGTGGCGGGGACGGCTGGAGATGGACCTCACCCAGCGGGCGCTGGCGGGGGCCGCCGGCGTGCACACGCGGCTGATGCGGATGCCGTACTCGTCCCGTCCGGACGGCATGACCGCGCCGGAGTGGCGGGCGGCCGAGCGGGCGGGCGGGGCCGGGTACATCGTCGTCCTCACCGACCGCGACACCGAGGACTGGGCGCGTCCCGGCGCCGCGAAGATCGTCCAGACGGCGCTGGCGGCGGAGCGGCGCGGCGAGGGCGCGGTCGTGATGCTGCACGACTCGGGCGGCGACCGGGCCCGGACCGTCGCGGCCGTCGAGGCGATCATCGACCGGCTCCAGCCGCAGGGGTACCGGTTCACCACGCTCACACAGGCGCTCGGCATGCCGCCGGCGGAGGTCTCGGTGCCCGCGCACGAGAGGGCCGTCGGCTGGACGCTGGTCGCCGCCCAGCGCGCCGCGTCCGCGCTCACCGGGACGATGGGCGCCCTGTTCGCCGTCGCCGGGGCCCTGTACGTGCTGAGGCTTCTGCTGCTGCTGGTGTTCGCGCACGTCCACGTCCGCCGCGTCCGCAGGCCGCCGGGCCCGCCCGACCGGCCGGGCCCGTCCCTCATGCCGGAGACGGCGGAGTTCGGGGAGCTGCCGCCCGATCCGTTCCCGCCCGTGTCGGTGATCGTCCCCGCCTACAACGAGGAGGCGGGCATCGCGGCGACGATCGCGTCCCTCCTCGACACCGACTATCCGGGCACCGTCGAAGTGATCGTGGTGGACGACGGCTCCACCGACAGCACCCCCGCCATCGTCGAGAGCATCGGCCTGCCGGGCGTCCATCTGATCCGCAAGCCGAACGGCGGCAAGCCCAGCGCGCTCAACGCCGGCCTGTTCGTGGCCCGGTCCGAGCTCCTCGTCCTGGTGGACGGCGACACGGTCTTCCAGCGCGACACCATCCGGCACCTTGTCGCCCCGTTCGCGGACCCGGACGTTGGGGCGATCAGCGGCAACACGAAGGTCGCCAACCGGGGCGGGATCCTCGGGCGCTGGCAGCACATCGAGTACGTCATCGGATTCAACCTCGACCGGCGGATGTTCGACGTCCTGCAATGCATGCCGACCGTCCCCGGTGCGATCGGCGCGTTTCGGAGGTCGGTCCTAGCCGAGGTGGGGTGCGTGCCAGGCGACACCTTGGCCGAGGACACCGACCTCACCATGGCGATCTGCCGCACCGGTGCGCGCGTCGTCTACGAGGAGAAGGCCATCGCCTGGACGGAGGCGCCGTCATCACTGCGGCAGTTGTGGAGGCAGCGCTACCGCTGGTGCTACGGCACCATGCAGGCGATGTGGAAGCACCGCCGCTCCCTCATCGAGAGCGGTGACTCGGGACGCTTCGGACGCCGCTGCCTGCCCTACCTGACGGTGTTCCAGGTGCTCCTTCCGCTGTTCGCACCCGCCGTGGACCTCTTCGCCCTGTTCGGCTTGGTCTTCCTGGACCCCGCCGCGCCCGTCCTCACCTGGACGGCCTTCGTCGCCGCGCAGGCCGCCGCCGGCGCCTACGCCCTATGGCTGGACGGCGAGCCCATCCGTCCGCTGTGGGCACTGCCTCTCCAGCAGTTCGTGTACCGGCAGCTCATGTACCTGGTGGTCGTCCAGTCCGTGGTCACGGCGCTCCTGGGATCGCGCCTGGGCTGGCACACCATCCTCCGTACGGGAACGTTCGCGGAGGCCCGGGAACAATCCCGGGGACCCGTCGGTTACACATGACAGCCGGTGTGCCTGGTGTCCCCGGGCCTCACCTTTCGCCTTCACGGAATACCGTCCGGCTGGAGCCGTGTTGTGCATTTCGCCGAGAGGCGACCCCACACACCGGCCGCAAGACCAGGGCCCTGCCGGGTCGCACGACCCGGCAGGGTCTGGTCGTTTTCCGGGGCGGCTCCTCAGGCAGACTGGCGCCATGAGCCTCGCCGCGCACCTGGAAGACATCGGCCGCCCCCTGATCGACGAGCAGCTCGTGCACCCCACCGTGGCGGGCATCGCCCAAGGGAACCTGGACGAGGCCGTGTTCCGCTCCTGGCTCGAACAGGACTACCTCTACCTGCACGACTACGTCCGCGTGTTCTCCCGCCTCGCCTGGCAGGCCCCCAACGCCCACGTGGGCGACCTCGTCGACCTGGCCTACTCGACCTTCCACGAAGAACTCGACCTGCACCGCTCCCTCTCCGCCGAGTTCGGCGCCGACCTGGACGGCGCGAAGATGGGTCCGGCCTGCGCCGCCTACACGTCCTTCCTCCTGGACAGCGCCGCCGTCTACACCGAGGGCCTCGCCGCCCTCTACCCGTGCATGTGGGGCTATTCCACGCTCGGCCGCCGCCTGGCGGAGAACCCGCCGTCCGAACCGCGCTACCGCCGCTGGGTCGACACCTACGCCGACCCCGGCTTCGCCGAGCTGACCGCTCGCATCGCCCAGATGATCGACGAGTGCGGCGCCGACCCGGAGACCGCCGAACGCCTCTTCCTGGAGGGCATGCGCCACGAACTGGCCTTCTGGGACGTCCCCCGCTGACCGCCGCGTTACGTCGCGGCCTGCGGGACGGGGGCCGTCGGGTAGTCGGTGTAGCCCTCGGCGTGGCCGCCGTAGACGAGCTTCTCGACCGGGGCCGCCAGCGGGGCGCCTGCGGCGAACCGGTGCGGGAGGTCGGGATTGGCGATGAAGTGGCGGCCGAAGGAGAAGACGTCGGCCAGGCCCGCCGCCACCACGACCTCGCCTGCCCGCTGGGACGTGGGGTCGGGTCCGTTGAAGTTCCCGATCAGGGTCCCTGACCAGCGCGGGCGCAGGTCGGCGAGCGCTCCGTAGGCGCCCCGCTCGATGACGTGCAGGTAGGCGAGGCCGAGCGGGTCGAGGGCGTCGACGAGCGCGCGGTAGGTGCCCTGCGGGTCCTCCTCGGCGATCTCGTTCTCCGGGTTGTGCGGGGAGACGCGCAGGCCGACCCGTCCGGCGCCGACCTCGGCGGCCACGGCCTCCACCACGTCCAGCGCGAACCGCAGCCGCCCCGTCCGGGAGCCGCCGAACCGGTCGGTGCGCCGGTTGGTGTTCTCGGCGAGGAACTGCTGGACGAGGTAGCCGTTCGCGCCGTGCACCTCCACACCGTCGAACCCGGCGCGGACGGCGTTGCGGGCCGCCGCGGCGAAGTCGGCGACCGTCGCCTCGGCCTCGGCCGTCGTCATGGCGCGCGGCGTGACGTGCGCGACGTCGCCCTCACGCGTGTAGATCGGCTCCCCCTCGATCCGGACCGCCGAGGGGGCGAGCGGCGTCGCGCGGCCCGGCAGGTTGAGCGGATGCGTCATCCGGCCCACGTGCCACAGCTGGGCGAAGATCGTCCCGCCGGCGGCGTGGACGGCCCCGGTGACCTCGCGCCACCCCGCGACCTGCGCGTCCGTGACCAGTCCCGGGATGCCGGGCCCGCCCTTGCCGAGGACGTGCGGCCACAGCCCCTCGGTGACGATCAGCCCGGCCGACGCGCGCTGCGCGTAGTAGGTCCGGGTCAGCGGGTGCGGCACGCCGGTCGCGTCGTCGGCGCGCCCGCGCGTCATCGGCGCCATGGCGATCCGGTTGCGGAGCTTCAGCCGAGGCCCCTCGTAGGGGACCAGCAGCGGACTGGGCATCGTCATCACCTTCCGGCCGCGAACACGAGTTTACATGTACCTACATGAGTTGTATGTACATGCAGATATTGGCATTGCATGTAAGGTGGTGTCAACCAGGAAGCGGGTGCGGGATGAGCGTGGACGAGAAGGCGCCGGTCACGGCGGACGGGCTGCTCTGGGACGGCGTCGTGACCCTGCACGGGCGCGTCGAGCACCGGCTCACCAAGGCGCTGCAGAGCCGCCACGGCCTCGGGCTCTCGGAGTACCGGGCGCTGTGCCGGCTGTCCCGCGCCGGCGACGGCGAGCTGCGGATGCAGGAACTCGCCGACCTCATCGGCCTCAACCAGAGCTCCGTCAGCCGCCTGGTCGCCCGCCTGGAGACCGCCGGGCTCACCCGCCGCGACATGTGCCCCAAGGACCGGCGCGGCGTCTACACCGTCATCACCGACGAGGGCCGCGCCGTCCAGCGCGACGCCGCCCCCACCTACGCCGAGACCCTCACCGAAGCGCTCGACGACGCCGCGCGGGATCCGGCCCTGGCCCCGCTGCTGGGCGTCCTTCGCCCCTGACCGCTCCGGCGGCCGTCCGCGCATGCGCGAGCGCGCGGTCCCCGGGCGGGGGCCGCGCGCTCGCGGGGCGCGGATCAGCTCTGCGGAGCGCCCGTCAGTGCCTTGAAGCGGCGCAGGCGGAGGCTGTTGCTGACCACGAAGACCGACGAGAACGCCATCGCGCCACCGGCGATCATCGGGGTGAGCAGGCCGGTCGCCGCGAGCGGCAGGGCCGCCACGTTGTAGGCGAACGCCCAGAACAGGTTGCCCTTGATGGTGCCGAGCGTGCGGCGGGAGAGGCGGATCGCGTCCGCCGCCGCGCGCAGGTCGCCCCGCACCAGGGTCAGGTCGGACGCCTCGATCGCCACGTCCGTCCCGGTGCCCATCGCGAGGCCCAGGTCGGCCTGGGCGAGCGCGGCGGCGTCGTTGACCCCGTCGCCGACCATCGCCACCGTCCGGCCTTCGGACTGGAGGCGCTTGACGACGTCCACCTTGTCCTGCGGGAGGACGTCGGCGATCACCTCGTCGATGCCGACCGCGTCCGCGACCGTGCGGGCCACCTTCGCGTTGTCGCCGGTCAGCAGCACCGGACGCAGCCCGAGCCCGGTCAGCTGGTCGATCGCCTCCCGCGAGGTCGGCTTGACCTGGTCCGCGACGGTGACGACCGCGCGGGCCTCGCCGTCCCAGCCGACCGCGACGGCCGTGTGTCCGAGCGACTGAGCCTCGTCCATGGCCCGCTCCAGGTCGGGCGTGAGGTGCTGCGACCACTCGGCCAGCAGCTGCGGGCGGCCCGCCAGGACGCCGTGGCCGTCCACCACCCCCTGGACGCCGAGGCCCTCGACGCTGGCGAAGTCCTCGACCGCGCCCAGCTCGCCGGCCCTTTCCAGCGCGCCCTTGGCGATCGCCTGCGCGATCGGGTGCTCGGACGCGTTCTCCAGCGCCCCCGCCAGCCGCAGGACCTCCTTCTCGGACACGCCCTCGGCGGTGACGACGCCGACCAGGGCCATGCGGCCGGTGGTGACGGTGCCGGTCTTGTCCAGGACGACGGTGTCGACGGCGCGGGTGGACTCCAGCACCTCCGGGCCCTTGATCAGGATGCCGAGCTGCGCGCCGCGCCCCGTCCCGACCATGAGCGCGGTCGGGGTGGCGAGGCCGAGCGCGCACGGGCACGCGATGATCAGCACGGCGACCGCGGCGGTGAACGCGCCCGCGAGGGGCTCGCCGGTGCCGATCCAGAACCCGAGGGTGCCGGTCGCCAGCGCGATCACGATCGGGACGAAGATCCCGGAGATCCGGTCGGCGAGCCGCTGCGCCTGGGCCTTGCCGGTCTGCGCGTCCTCCACCAGGCGCGCCATCTGGGCGAGCTGGGTGTCGGCGCCGACGCGGGTCGCCCGCACCAGCAGCCGCCCGCCAGCGTTCACCGTCGCGCCGACCACGGTGTCGCCGGGCCCGACCTCGACCGGGACCGACTCGCCGGTCAGCATGGACGCGTCCACGGCGGACGAGCCCTCCTCGACCGTCCCGTCCGTGGCGATCTTCTCGCCGGGACGGACGACGAACACGTCCCCCGGCGAGAGCCGGTCGACCGGGACGCGCTCCTCGCGCCCGTCCCGGATGACCGAGACCTCCTTCGCGCCCAGCTCCAGCAGGGCGCGCAGGGCCGCGCCGGCGCGGCGCTTGGACCGCGTCTCGAAGTAGCGTCCGGCCAGGATGAACAGGGTCACGCCGGCCGCGGCCTCAAGGTAGATGTTCATCGACCCGTCCGAGCGGGTCATCGAGAACTCGAAGCCGTGCTTGATGCCCAGCTCGCCTGCGGTGCCGAAGAACAGCGCCCACAGCGACCAGCCGAACGCGGCGATCGTGCCGAGCGAGATCAGCGTGTCCATGGTCGCCGCGCCGTGCCGCAGGTTGATCGCCGCGGCCCGGTGGAACGGCCAGCCCGCGTACACGACGACCGGTGCGGCCAGCGTCAGCGACAGCCACTGCCACCCCTCGAACTGGAGCGCCGGGATCATCGCCATCGCGATGACCGGCACCGACAGCACGAGCGCGGTGACCAGCCGCTGCCGCAGCGGGCGGAGCCCGTCGTCCGGCTCCGGCTCCCGCTCGGCGCCGGACGCGGGCGCGGCCGGAAGCGCGGCGGTGTAGCCCGCCTGCGCGACCGTCGCGATCAGCTCGTCCGGGGAGACCCCCGGGGCGAACTCGACGCTGGCCTTCTCGGTGGCGTAGTTGACCGTCGCGGTCACGCCGTCCATCTTGTTGAGCTTCCGCTCGATGCGGTTGGCGCACGACGCGCACGTCATCCCGCCGATCGCCAGCTCGACACGCCCGGACTCGATGTCCGTGCTCATCGCTCCTCCTCTGCCTTGATCGTGCGGGACGTTCAGTGCGTGTGCGGCTGGTCGTCGTGGCCCGGCTCCGGCTCCGGCGCCGGCTCTTCGGCGGGCGTCCCGGCGTCTCCGGCGTGCACGGTGAACTCGGCCGTGCGGACCTTGCCGTCGTGCTTGAAGTCCAGGTACAGACGGTATGCGCCGGCGCTGGGCGCCTCGGCGAAGAACGTGACGCCGGGGCCCGGCTTCGTCTCGCCGTCGCCGGGCTCCCCGTCCGGGTGGACGTGGAGGTAGGCGAGGTCGCCCTGCCGCAGCGCGACCAGGTGCCCGTACGCCTCCAGGTACGGCTCCAGGTCGGTGACCGGCTTGCCGTCCTTGCTCACCGTGAGGGTGAGTTCGGTGGACTTGCCGGGAGTGAGGCCGCCGGTGAGCCCGACCTCGTACCCGTCCACCTTCGCGACCTGCTCGGGCTTCGGCAGCGGCGTGCGCCGCAGGTCGCCCGGGGCGAAGACGTCGGTGCCCAGGGTGAGCTGGCGGGTCGCGCCGTCCGGCTGGATGTCGGTGAAGAACCGGTACACGCCGGGCTTCGGCAGCTCGATCGGGACGGTCCAGACCCCGCCCCCGATCTCGGTCGGGTGCAGGTGCTGGAAGCCGGACAGGTCCCGCCGCGCGACGATCAGGTGCAGGCGCTTGCCGTGCAGGGGCTTGAACCCGGTGACGGGCCTGCCGTCCGGCCCGTTGATCGTGAACCGGAAGTCGGTCTTCTCCCCGGGGGTCAGGGTCGTCTCGCGCGGGGTCAGCGTGTAGCCGTCCTCGGACACCTGGAGGCCGCCGGGGACGCTGCCCGCGCTCGGCGTCGTGCTTCCGCCGCCGCCGTGGCCGCCGCCGTGCCCTCCGCCGTCGCCTTCGTGGGACGCCATCTCCGCGGTGCCGCCGACGGGGCCGACGGCCTTGCCGATCCCCGCGGCGCCGCCGAAGGCGACTGCGAGGCCGAGGGCGTAGACGCCCACCTTGGTCGCGCTGTTCATGCCGATCCACTCCACTCCGTGCTCACCGCGTCCACCCCGCCCGGAGGCGGGGTGCGCCGGTCATGACTTCAGTTCGTATCCGGCCTCTTCGACGGCGTCCTTGACGCGGGCGTCGTCGAGGGGCGTGTCGCTGGTGACGGTGACCTTGCCGGTCTGGAGGTCGACGTCGACGGCGGTGACGCCGGCGATCTGCTCGACCTCCTCGGTGACCGAGCTCACGCAGTGGCCGCAGGTCATCCCGGTGACGGTGTAGGTGGCGGTGCTCATCGGCGTCTCCTTCTCTGTTACCCCTAGGGGGTATCTTCCGAACGTCATGCTGCCATAACAGGACGTCTCTGACAACCCCCGGGGGGTACCCCCGCATTTCGAGATCCCGGTCACACCGGTCCCCGAGGTTGTCCACAGTTGTCCACAGGGCTGTGGACGACGTTCCGGCGGCGCCGCTCTTCGCCGATACTGAAGCCATGCCTGAGCTACCAGAGGTGGAGGCGCTGGCGGGGTTCCTGCGGGAGCGCGTGGTCGGCCATGCCGTCGCCCGGGTCGATGTTCTCGCCATCTCCGCGCTGAAGACGTACGACCCGCCGGTGACCGCGCTCGGCGGGCTGACGGTGACGGGCGCGGCCCGGCACGGCAAGTTCCTCGACCTCGACGTCGACGGGCTGCACCTCGTGATCCACCTCGCCCGCGCCGGCTGGCTGCGCTGGCGTGACGAGATCCCGGCCCGGCCGCCCCGGCCCGGCGGCAAGAACCCGCTCGCCCTGCGCGTCCACCTGGACGACGGATCGGGCTTCGACCTCACCGAGGCCGGCACGAAGAAGGGCCTCGCGGTCTACGTCGTCCGCGCCCCGTCGGACGTGCCGGGCGTCGCCGCGCTCGGCCCCGATCCGCTGGACGACGCGTTCACGCCCGCGGCCCTCGCCGAGATCGTCGGCGGCGAGCGCACCCGGATCAAGGGGCTGCTGCGCGACCAGAAGGTGATCGCCGGCATCGGCAACGCCTACTCCGACGAGGTGCTGCACGCGGCGAAGATGTCCCCCTTCAAGATCGCCGCATCGCTCACCGGGGAGGACGTCGCCGTCCTGCACGAGGCGATCGTCACCACCCTCCGGGACGCGGTCGAGCGCTCGCGGGGCCTGGAGGCCCAAGACCTCAAGGGCGAGAAGAAGACCGGCCTGCGGGTGCACGGGAAGGCCGGCCAGAAATGCCCGGTCTGCGGCGACACCGTGCGCGAGGTGTCGTTCGCGGATTCTGCCCTCCAGTACTGCCCGACCTGCCAGACCGGCGGCAAGCCCCTCGCCGACCGCCGCATGTCCCGGCTGCTCAAGTGAACCGCCGCGGCTGAATCCGGCCGCCCGGCCGGGACGGCGCGGCCGGGCGGCGTATCGTGTCGCGAGACAACCCCGGTGATCGCCTCGCTCAGGAGCCGTCATGGGATACCCCCCACCCCCACCGCCCGGCCCCGGGTACGGTCCGCCGCACCCGGGCTACGGCGCTCCTCAGCCCGGCGTCGCGCCCGCTCCTCCCTACGCGCCCGCTCCGCCCTACACGCCCGCCGCCCCCCAGCCCGGGTACGGATATCCGCCGCAGCAGGGCGGCTACCCGCCTCAGCAGGCCGGTTACCCGCAGCACCAGCAGGGCGGTTACCCGCCGCAGCACCAGCAGGCGCCGCAGGCCGCCCCGGATCTCTACGGCTCGCCGATCCTCGTCTACGACCAGCCGGCGCAGTTCTTCTCGACCGAGGCCAACTACACGATCTGGAGCCCGCAGGGGCAGCCCGCCGCCTACGTCCGGGAAGAGGGTGTGAGCGGCGCCAAGAAGGCGTTCCGGGTCATCAACCAGGGCAGCCAGACCAAGGCCGAGCGCAAGCTGACGATCTACCGCCCCGACGGCATGCCGTACTTCCACTTCTACAAGCCGTACGGGTTCATGGGCACGCCCAGGATGCAGGTGCTGACCGCGCAGGGCGGCCTCATCGGGCACCTGCGCAAGCGGGCGATGCGCGGCTGGGAGATCCTGACCGCGCAGGAGCAGCAGATCGGCTACTACGAGCTGCTGAGCGGCCGGGTCACCGACTGGCAGCAGCAGGAGATCGCCCGCATCCAGCGCGGCTTCGACGGGATGGGCGAGCTGCTCTCCCAGATGTTCACCGGCGCCGACCGGTACGTCCTGCAGATGTACGCCCAGCAGCCCGAGCCGATGCGCACGCTGCTGCTGGCCTGCCCGCTGGCGTTCGACACCGCCGTCTCCCAGAACCGCAGCATCGGCGGCTGGATCTAGACCGCATCGGCTGGCGGCGCCGCCAGGCCCCTCGGCGCCGTCACCCGATGCACCCCTGCCGTCCGGCGGGCCGCGGACGAGTCGGGCCCCGGCATCTCGCCGGGGCCCGGAATCGGTGGACTCGGAATGGATGGACTGAATGGACTGGGAATCGGTGAACGGAGCCGGAACGGGGATGGCTCGTTCAGCGGACCTTCGGGACGTCGCCGAACACGGGGGCCACCTCGGTCCAGCGGTGGAACTGGCAGCCGTCCGCGCGGGTGAACTCGGTGTCGATGTCCTTGCCCTGCCAGGTGCCCTTCACCGTGGCGATCTCAGGACCGCCGTAGATCTGGGTGCACATCTTGTCCTTGGGGACGGGCTTGAAGGGGTCCTTGGCCTTGGTCAGGGCCGCGCAAGCGTCGGCGGCCTTCGGGTGGGTACCGCCCGGAGGACCGCAGGTCAGCTTCCAGGTCTTGGCGGGGGCCTCCGCGGAGGCCCTGACGGTGATGGTGAGGGAGTCCGCCGGGGTGCCGGAGGGTTGCACGGACGTCGTGCCGGACGGCGCTTCGGCGGGGTTTCCGTTGGCCTGTTCATCGCCGCAGGCGGCCAGAGGCAGGAGCATGGCCAGCCCGGGCGCTGCGAAAAGGAGCGTCCGATACCGCATGCGTGATTCGACGCAGGGCGGGTTCGCGCGGTTCCATGGGGGTGTGATGAATTTCGGGGAAGACGTACCGGCCGTGGTCGCGGCCGACGTCCCGCAGGGCGGCTACCTGCTGGACGTCCGGGAGCAGGACGAATGGGACGCGGGCCACGCGCCCGAGGCCGTCCACATCCCCATGCGGCAGCTGGGCGATCGGGCCGGCGAGGTCCCCCGTGACCAGGAGGTCTTCGTGATCTGCCGGTCCGGGCAGCGGTCCGCGCAGGTGACGGTGGCGCTCAACCAGGCGGGCTGGCTCGCCAAGAACGTCGACGGCGGGATGAAGGGCTGGGCGGAGGCCGGGCGTCCGATGGAGGGCGCCGGCGACGGCCCGCCGTACGTCGCCTGATCTCGTTTGCTATGCCCCCTTCTGGGGGAAGACGGGCGGTTGTACGATCGGGACCGACCGATAACCGCGGGAGCTCGGGCCAGAAGCCGGGCTGAGAGGGCGGCCTCCAGGGCGTCGCCGACCGCATGAACCTGTCCGGGTAATGCCGGCGTAGGGAGCGTGTCCCGTGACGTCCGATGTCGAGAAGCGCCCGCGGAACGAGCGGCCGGACAACGAGGTCCCCTTCACCCTCGACGAACCCGCCCCCAGGGTGCTCGGGTTCTGGGACCAGAGCGCGTTCTGGGCCAACCTCGGTGTCAGCCTCCTGGCCTTCTCCGGCGCCTACACCGTCCTCGCGCCGGACGCCGACGGCAAGCCGACCATCTCCATCATGGCGGGCATCGTCGCCATGGCCGTCGGGACGATCCTCGGCGGGCTGATGCTCGGCCTCGCCGCCGTCCCCGGCGCGCGCACCGGCCAGCCCGCGATGGTGCTGCTCCGCGGCCTGTTCGGCGCGCGGCTGTCGTACGCGCCGACGATCCTGAACATCGCGCAGCTCGTCGGCTGGGGGACGTTCGAGCTGATCGTCATCGCGGACGCGGCCCGCGAGCTGTGGGACGGCGTGCCGCGCTGGGGCTACGTCGTCGCCGCCGGGCTGATCACCACCGTGCTGACGGTCTGGCCGCTCGGCTCGGTGCGGCTGCTGCGCCGGTACGTGACGGTCGCGGTGGCGATCGCGCTCGTCTACTTCTACGTCGAACTCGTCCGGCAGCCGCTGCCCGACCTGGCGCAGGGCTCGTGGGGCGGCTTCTGGATCGGGGCGGACGCGGCGCTGGCGGTGTCGATCTCCTGGGTGCCGGTCGCCGCCGACTACACCCGGCATTCCCGGACGGAGCGGGCGGCGTTCAGCGCGGCGTCCGTCGGCTACTCGGTCACCCAGATCGTCGCCTACGTCCTCGGCCTGCTGGCGCTCGCGCTGGTCGCGGGCGACAGCACCCGGATCTTCGACCCGTTCCTCGGCGCCTCCCTGGGCGTGGTCTTCTTCGCGATCTTCGTGCTGCGGGAGGCGGACCAGTCGTTCGCCGACACCTACTCCACCGCCGTGTCGATCCAGAACCTGTTCCCGCGCGCCGACCGCCGGGTGCTGAGCGTGGCGCTCGGCGCGGGCATCACCGTCCTCGCGCTCGTCCTGGACATCGGCGACTACGCGGGCTTCCTGACGCTGATCGGCTCGGTCTTCGTGCCGATGCTGGGCGTCCTCGCCGCCGACTTCTTCCTGGGCCGCCGCCACGCGCCGGACGGGTGGGACGTCTCGCGGCGGGCGCCGTCGCGGTGGGGGATGATCGCGGCGTGGGCGGTCGGGTTCGTCGCCTACCAGCTGATCAATCCGGGCACGGTCGAGCACTGGGCGGGGTTCTGGCTGGACGTGCGGGAGGCGCTGCACTTCGCCCCGCAGGGCTGGATGAGCGCCTCGCTGCTGTCGTTCCTGGTCGCGGGCGTGGCCGCGCTCCTCATCGGGAGGCTTACCAGGCGGTAGCCTTACCTGAAGGTAAGGTTCCCGTGGCAATTTTCGCTGCAAGTTACCCGGCGCCGCGCCGGAGTCCGGTGGCACGATGACAGACGTGTACGAGCACGTCCACGATCCGATCGCGCGGGCCGTCATCGAGAGCGCCGCCGACGCGATCGTGGCGGTGGACCAGCGGCACCGGGTCACCGTGTGGAACCCCGCGGCCGAGCGCATGTTCGGCTGGAGCGCCGCGGAGATGATCGGGCGCGTCCCGCCGATCGTCCCGGACGAGCTGAAGGCCGAGCACAACGCCGTCCAGGAGCGGCTGCTCACCCGGCCCGCCGGCGAGGGCGACAACGGGCGGATCTCCATCGCGACCCGCCGGTTCCACCGGGGCGGTCGCCTCATCGACGTGCGCATCGACACGAGCCTGCTGAAGGACCCGAACGGGACGCTGCTCGGCTGGGTGGGCGTGTACCACCCGGTCGAGGAGGACGACATCGCCCAGCACCACATGGCCGAGCGGGCCCGGCTCGTCCGGCGGCTGAACGACATCGTCGCCGACCTGAACGCCGAACTCGACCTCGGCGTCGTCCTCGACCGGATCACCACCGCGCTGATCGAGCTGACCGGCGCCGACGCGGGCGGGTTCGTGCGGATCGAGGGCGAGCGGCTGCGGCTGGTCAGCATGTCCGGGCTGCCCGAGCACATGCGCGGACGGTCCGCGGAGCTGCGGACGAGCCTGGTCGGGGAGCTGCTGCGGTCCGGCAAGACCGTCAAGCTCGCGACCGGCGAGCAGCGCCTCGGCGACCTGATCTGGTCCGAGCTGCCCGGCCTGCACACGATCGCGCTCGGCCTGTCGTACCTGCAGAACCGGCCGTACGGCGCGCTCTACGCGCTCTTCTCCGGCAGCAAGGCCGGGCACACCGAGCTCGAACTGCTCGAACTGCTCGCCGGGCACGCCGGGGTCGCGGTCGGCAACGCGGTCGCGTACGCGGAGGTCGTCCGGCAGCGGGCGTACGAGCGCGCGGTGATCGACTCCAGCGCCGACGGCATCGCGGTGCTCGACCACGACCTCGTCGTCCGGCAGTGGAACCCGGCCGCGCACGCCCTCACCGGCATCCCGCCGGAGGACGCCCTCGGCCGCCCGCTGCCGTTCGGCATGCCCGCCCTCGGCGAGATGCTCACGTTCCGGCTGGAGTCGGGGACGTGGCTGAACGTGCTGGCCGCCGAGATCGAGGAGACCGGCGAACTGGTCGTCGACTTCCGCGACGTGTCCGAGGCGAAGGCGCTGGAGGAGGCCAAGGACCTGTTCCTCGCCACGACCAGCCACGAGCTGCGCACGCCGATCACGGTCGTGCAGGGCTTCGCGTCCACGCTGGTCAACCGGTGGGACGAGATGGCCGACGGCGACCGCCGCGCCGCCGTCGCCACCATCGCCGAGCGCGCCCAGTCCCTCGGCCGGCTCGTCGAGCACCTGCTTCTGGGGTCGCGCGCGGGCGCCGACGAGCTGGCCGTGACGATCGAGTCGTTCGACCTGACCCGGGTTCTGGACGGTGTCGTCGGCGGTTTCCGGTCCCTGTCGCCCCTGCACCGCGTGGAACTGGAGGTCGCGCCCGACCTGCCGCCCTGCCAGGGGGACGCGATGGCGACCGACATCGTCCTCGGGCAGCTGCTGGAGAACGCGTTCAAGTACTCCCCGGACGGCGGGACGGTCAGCGTCCGCGCCTGGCGGGAGGGCTCCGACATCGTCGTGACGGTCGAGGACGAGGGCATCGGCATCCCGGCGGGCGACCATGAGCGGATCTTCGAGCGGTTCGTCCAGGGGGACGCCGGGGACCGCCGGCGCTTCGGCGGCATCGGGCTCGGGCTGTACATCGTCAAACGGCTCACGGAGGCACAGGGCGGGAGAATTTCAGCCCATCCGGTCGAACGTGAGAGATATCACATAGAACCTTACAAGGCTTCCGTAGGCCGCGAAGCGGGCGAAATGGAACGGGCCATAAACCCTCCGCACATGCTCGCCGAGGCCGCGGACGGCCGCGGACCCGCAGGTGGCGCGGGTGCGGGCGACGGAACCCGGATGCGCCTCGTGTTGCGGAGCGCCGGATGACCCGTCATGGTTACTCACCGTGACGACACTCCCTCCGGGGCGACCCGGTGAGACCGTTGTGACCTGGGCGTTCAGCGGTCTCAGCGGGTGGCAACCTGGACTGGTGAGAGAAAGTACGGTGACCGCAGGGTGTGACGGACGAAACGAGTGCGCGAGGAGTAAGTCCGCCGTTGGCTGGATAGATCCTTTGATGGTTGCCGTTGGTGACGAGATTCCGTTCCGGGGGTGATCACCGTGACCGGACGGCCGGTGACTCGTTGTGCGGGTGATGAACTGAATCGTCCGTGTTTCCGGTCATGGCCATCAGGGCATTTCGGTCTTACCGGAAGGGCGATGACGACGGGACGAATCCGAGTAAGCGGAACCACGGGGAGGTGAGGGCGTCGAGCGTCGTACTGCTGCCACACGCACCGTCCAGCGTCGCGGTCGCCCGCAGGCGCCTCAGCTCGGAGCTGGTCGACTCGGGCGTCTACGAGACCATCGTGGACGACGCGAGCGTCATCGTCAGCGAGCTCATCAGCAACGCCCTCCGGCACGCGCGGCCGCTGCCGTCCGGCCAGGTGAGGGTCTGCTGGCTCCGCCGCGGTGACGTCCTCGAACTCGAGGTCAGCGACGGCGGCGCCATGACCGAGCCGCGCCGGGGCCCGGGGACGCTGTCCTCCCTCGGCGGGCGCGGGCTCGGCATCGTCGAGGCCCTGTCCGACGGATGGGGAGTGCGCCACGAGGACGGCTCCACCACCGTCTGGGCCGTCCTGCGCGCCCCCAGGTCATCGGGCGACAATGGAAGATCAGCGCCCGTCGGGCTGCACGCCGTCGTCCCCGATCTGGCCGACTTTCCCGATCTCCTGGACGATCCCAACGAGGATCTGTGCAACGGAACCAGGAATGAAACCGCTCCAAGTAGGGCATATCCGGCATAAGAGGGTCCCGCCTGGAAGGAACCCCGCCCAACCTTGTAGGGTCCTCCCAAGCTCGGGCGCTGTCGTGCCCCCGTCGACACCGCCCGAGCTCTTTATATTTCTTCGCTCTCGGCGTCCGGCGCTGGAGCGCCTTCCTGCAACGAGCAAAGCGGCGATCGCCGCATCGCTCCGGCTCTGCGCTAGATGTCGTCGCGGAGGGTGGGGCAGGACATGCAGCGGGGGCCGCCTCGGCCGGTGCCCAGTTCGCTGCCGCTGATGCGGATGACCTCGATGCCCGAAGCTTCCAGCTGGGCGTTCGTCTCGATGTTGCGTTCGTAGGCGACGCAGAGGCGGGGGGCCACGGCGAGGGTGTTGTTGCCGTCGTCCCACTGCTCGCGTTCGGCGGTCACCGGGTCCAGGCCCGTGTCGATGACCTTGAGATGGTCGAGGTCCATGGCCTCGGCGGCCGCCTCCAGGAAGGGGCGCGGCTCGGAGACGCGCAGGTCGCCGTTCGTGAGGGTGACCTTGTGGGCCATCAGGGAGTGCGCCACCGGCGGGTACATGACGACGGTGTCCACGTCGACCATGGTGCAGACGGTGTCCAGGTGCATGGTCGCGCGTTCCTGGGCGATCGGGACGGCCAGGACGGTGTGCGCCAGGCCGGCGTCGAAGACCTGGCGCGCCAGGCGCTCCACGCCCGCGGGGGTCGTCCGCTCGCCGGTCCCCACGGCGATCACGCCGGGGCACAGGAGGAGGACGTCGCCCCCTTCGACGTGTTCCAGGGACGGCTCGTACACCGGTTCCACGCCCGCGAAGCGCGGGTGGTGGGCGTAGACGAGGCCGGTCAGGGCCGATTCGCGGCGCCGGGCCTCCATCGCCAGGCTCGTCACCGCCACGCGGTCGCCGATCCAGGTGCTGTTGTCGCGGGTGAACAGCAGGCCGGGCAAAGGGTCGATGATGAAGTCCAGCGTGTCCATCAGGCGGTAGACCAGGCCGTGCCCCGACTTGAGCTCCTCGTGCGCCAGCCCGCCGATCAGCGTCTGGGTGAGGTTCTCGGGGTCGAGGTCGCGCAGGCAGTCCTCGACGATGCGGCGGAGCTGGTCGCCGAGGCGCAGGTCGACGACGGCGTCGGCGATCGCCTGGTCGCGCGCGGCCTCGTACTCCATCGCGTCCTGGAGCAGCTCGGTCAGGTAGAGGACCTCGACGCCGCGCGAGCGCAGGGCCTCCGCGAACGCGTCGTGCTCCTCCTGGGCGCGACCCGCCCACGGGATCGCGTCGAACAGCAGCTTGTCGCTGTTGCGCGGGGTGAGCCGCTTCAGTTCGGCGCCGGGACGGTGCAGCAGGACGGTCCGCAGCCGTCCGACCTCACTGGTGACCCGGTGCTCGTGCGCTGTCTTCGCTGCCGTCACTCTTCGAAGTCTAAGCGTGTGCCAGCATGCGGGGATGATCGGCAGGACCGCGGCGCTTCCGCTCCACCTCACCTCGGCGACGCTGCTGCGGGTGTCGGCCGAGGGCGTCGCGACGGCGCTGGTCCTGACCGTCCAGGCGCGGACGGGCGACGCCGCCACCGCCGGATACCTGCAGACCGCCATGACGCTGCCGTACGTGCTCAGCGGGCCGATCATCGGGAACGCGCTGGACCGGGTGCGGGCGCCGCGGTCCGTAGCGGTCGCCCTGGCCGCCTGCTACGCCCTCGCGACCGGGCTGCTGCTGGCGATGGCGGGAAGCTCCCCGCTCGTCCTGGCCCTGTGCGTCGCCGCCGTCATCGGCTGCACGGAGCCGATCGTCGTCGCGCTGACCGGCCTGTTGCCCCGGTTCGTCCCAGCCGGACGCCTTTCGCGGGCCTATGGCCTGGAGGCGTCCAGCTACAACCTCGCGGGCATCGCGGGTCCGGGCCTGGCCGCCGCCCTCGCCGCGATGGCCGGCGGACAGTACGCCGGCACGGCCGTGGTCGCCGTCGGGGTGCTCGGCCTGCTGACACTGCCGCTCCTCCCGTTCCCCGGCCCGGACGCGACCCCGGAGACCGTTGACCAGGCGTCCCCGGCGAGCGCGGTCGGGGTCGCCGGGGCGGACGCGGGCAGCACGGCGGAGATGGCCTCGTCCACCCCGGCCGCGACCGACGCGGAAACGGGGACGGGCAGGGTCGGCGCGCTGGTCTCGGTGATCACGGGCGGGCTCGTCGTGCTGGCCGAAGGGCGGGTGCTGCGGGCGCTGACGGTGGCCACCACGCTCGCCTGGATGGGGTTCGGCGGCGTCGCGGTGACGGCCGTGCTGCTCGCCGAGCACATCGGGGCCCCGCCGAGCGCGGGCGGGCGGCTGCTCGTGGCGCTCGCGGTCGGTTCGCTGATCGGGTCGCTCGCGGCCAGCCGGTGGCTGACGCCGAAGCACGCGGAGCCGGTCATGCTCGCCGGGCTGGTCGCGTTCGGGGCGTTGCTCGCGGCCCTCGCCGCCGCGCCGTCGCTGCCGTGGGCGACGGCGGCGTTCGTCGCGGCCGGGATCGCGGAGGGGCCGGTGTTCGCGGCCACGCTGATGCTCCGGCAGCGCGAGTCGCCGCCCGACCGGCTCGGCCAGGTCAACACCACGGCGGGCAGCCTCAAGATCGGCGCGTCGGCGCTCGGGGCCGCGCTGACGGCCGCGTCCGCGGACGCGATCGGGCCCACCGGTCTCGTGCTGGCGATCGCCGGGTTCCAGTTCGCGGGCGCGGCCGCCGGCCTGGTCCTCCTGCGCCGGCGGGGAAAACCGGTCGACTTCGGGGGAAGGCGCCCGTAGTGTCCGGAACATGTTCTTCGCAGCCGGCACCAGGACGCTCGCGGGCATCGCCCCGCTGAGCGCGGTGCCGGCTGCCTTCTCGGCAGCCGCGGCAGCCGCAGCCGTCGTCGACGGCCTGCGAAGCTGACCCCTCTCCGTCCCGCCCTTCCGGAGAACCAGCGGAGGGGGGTAGGCCCGAAACGCGCATGCGCGCATGGGTTCTCACCGGATCCACCAGTGAGGACGAGACCGATGGCCGAGCAGCTCTACGAGCGCGACAAGCCCCACCTCAACATCGGGACGATGGGGCACGTCGACCACGGCAAGACGACCCTGACCGCGGCGATCACGAAGGTGCTCGCCGAGCGCGGGCTGGCGTCCGCCGTCCCGTTCGACCGCATCGACCGCGCCCCGGAGGAGCGCGACCGCGGCATCACGATCAACGTCGCGCACGTCCAGTACGCGACCGCGACCAGGCACTACGCCCACGTCGACATGCCCGGCCACGCCGACTACGTGAAGAACATGATCTCGGGGGCCGCGCAGGTCGACGGGGCCGTCCTCGTGGTCTCCGCGCAGGACGGGGCCATGCCGCAGACGCGGGAGCACATCGTCCTCGCGCGGCAGGTCGGCGTCGGTCACATCGTGGTGGCGCTGAACAAGGCCGACATGGTCGAGGACGCCGAGCTCCTCGACCTCGTCGAGCTGGAGGTCAGGGAACTGCTGTCGGAGTACGGGTTCCCCGGCGACGAGGTGCCGATCGTTCGGGTGTCCGGGTTGCGGGCGCTGGACGGCGACCCGTACTGGACGGCCCGGATCGGCGACCTGCTCGACGCGATCGACGGCTACGTGCCCGTCCCGCGACGGGTGCTGGACCAGCCGTTCCTCATGCCGGTCGAGAGCGTCCTCACGATCACCGGGCGCGGCACCGTCGTGACCGGCGTCGTGGCGCAGGGCGCGATACGGCTCGGGGACGCGGTGGAGGTCGTCGGGCTCGGCGAGTCGTTCGGCACCGTCGCGACCGGGCTGGAGACGTTCGGCCAGAAGATGGACCACGCGGAGGCGGGTGACAACACGGCGATGCTGCTGCGCGGCGTCAAGCGGGACCAGGTCCGGCGCGGGCAGGTGGTCAGCGCGCCGGGCGCGATCCGGCCGCACGCGCGGTTCCGGTCCCGGGTCCGGGTGCTGACCGTGGGCGAGGGCGGACGGTCCAGGCCGTTCTTCCACGGCTACCGGCCGCAGTTCCACTTCCGCACGACGGACGTGGTCGGCGGCATCGACCTCGGCGGCGAGGGCGGCATGGCGCTGCCCGGCGACACCGTCGAGATGGCCGTCGAGCTGGGCCGGCCGGTCGCGATGACCGAGGGGCTCGGCTTCGCGATCCGCGAGGGCGGCCGGACGGTCGGCGCGGGCACGGTCACCGAGCTGATCGACTAGCGGGCGGGGGCCCGGCGGGGAGCATCCGCCGGGCCCCCTAGCCTGGGTGCGCCGGAAAAATTGTCACATCACGAGTGACCGCGTGGTCGCGAACGGCTGGCGAAAGCGATCTTGATGTGGTGAGATTCCGGCATCACCCCCGCAGATAGCCCCATTCTGGAGAACGTGTGCGATCCCCCCGCGCCCTGATCCCCCTGCTCTCGGTCTGCGCCGCCGCCGCGGTCGTCACGGCGGCCGCCACCGGCGCGACCATCGAGGGCCTGCCGGGCGGCGGAGGCCCCGCCCACGCCGACGGAGCCGCCGATCGCCCCGCCGCCGTGACGGTCAACGCCGTCACCTGGAACGTGTGCGGCGGGTCCGGCTGCCCGTCCGGCGCCGCTCCCGCGCAGCTCACCAAGCAGATCGTCCAGCGGACCCGCGCCACCGAGGTCGGCGGGCGCAAGGTCAAGACCAACGCCGTCCTCCTCCAGGAGGTCTGCGAGGGCCACGTGCGCGCCTTCAAGAAGGCCGCGGCCAACTGGACGTGGGCGTTCGCCGCGTCCCCCGGCGCGTCCTGCGCGCCGGGCCAGGGCCGGGCCGGCGTCGCCATCGGCACCGACACCCCGCTCACCGAGCCCCGCCAGGCCAGGCTTCCGGCCCCCGCCGGGCAGGCGCGCGTCGCCCTGTGCGGCGAGGTCCCGTCCTGGACGGCCCGGGTCTGCGTCACGCAGCTCAGCCCGGCCGAGGGCGGCGACTGGCGGCAGAAGGAGGCCCGCGCCCTCGCCACGCTCGCCGGCGGCGGCCGCGTCCTCCTGGGCGGCGACTTCGCCGACAGCCCGGACAGCCCCGCCCTCGACCCCCTCTACGGCGCCTACGCCGAATGCGACCAGTCCGGAACGTCCAGGACGGGCGCGAAGACCCGGCAGAACTGGCAGGGCGCCGCCGTCCAGAAGACCGACTACCTGTTCATCACCAAGTCGGCCGCCGTCTCCTGCAGCGTCCCCACCACCCGGACCACGGCCTCCGACCACCGCCCCCTGTCCGCCGAGATCCGCTTCACCTGACACCCCCGCCGGGACCGGGACGAATCCCCGACCCCGGCGGCACCTTGAGGTGGGCGTCCTTAAGCTCAGCCCGCAACGACCTCAACGTTGCGATCGCGTCCGAAGGATTAAGACACTCCGCGGTCCTTGCCCTGCCAGTAGGGGGCGCGGAGTTCGCGCTTGAGGATCTTGCCGGTGGGGTTGCGGGGGATCGCGTCGCGGCGTTCGACGGAGCTGGGGCACTTGAAGTGGGCGAGGTGCTCGCGGCAGTAGTCGATGATGTCCTGTTCGGAAACGTCCGAGGTCAGCACGACGATGGCCTTCGGGGTCTCGCCCCAGCGCTCCGAGGGGACGCCGATGACGGCGCAGTCGGACACGTCCGGGTGGCCCATCAGGACGTTCTCGATCTCCGCCGGGTAGATGTTCTCCCCGCCCGAGATGATCATGTCCTTGACGCGGTCGTGGATGAAGAGGTAGCCGTCCTCGTCGATGTAGCCGGCGTCGCCGGTGCGGAACCAGTTGTCGGCGGAGAGGGCGGTGGCGGTCGCGTCCGGCATCCCCCAGTAGCCCTTCATGTTCTGCGGGGTCCGGCAGAGGATCTCGCCGACCTGCCCGGCCGGCGCCTCCTCCTGCGTCGCCGGGTCGACGATCTTGAGGGTGGTGGTGGCGTTGGCGACACCGGCGCTGCGCAGCCGGTGGGCGTTCGGGCCGTCCGGGTCGTGGTCGGCGGCGGGCAGCATCGTGATCGCGCCGGTGACCTCCGTCAGCCCGTAGACCTGCATGAACTCGGTGTCCGGCAGCATCCGCATGGCGCCGCGCAGGACGTCCTCGCTGATCGGGGAGGCGCCGTACAGCATGAGCTTCAGGCTGGACATGTCGCACGCGGCGACTTCCGGGATGAGCTGCATGAACTGCAGCAGGACCGGGACGAGGAAGATGTGCGTGACGTGGTTCCGCTCGATCGCCTGGGCGATCAGGGTGGGGTCGGGCTCCCGCGCGATGACGCCCGTGATCGAGTTGTAGACGGCGGAGATCGTGAGGACGTTGCCCGCGACGTGGTACATCGGCATCGCGACCATGAGGACGGACGACTCGTCGATGTCCCACACGTCGGTGGTCACGTCCAGCGCCGCGAAGAAGTTGTCGTGCGTCAGCATGACGCCCTTGGGCAGGCCCGTCGTGCCGGACGAGTAGAGCTGGACGAACACGTCCTCTCTGCCGGGCTCGTGGTCGGGCGGGGTGTCGGGCGCCGCGTCGATCCAGGCGGCGTAGTCCTGGTAGGCGTGGTCCGAGCCGCCGATGACCACCATGTGGGTGGTGTGCTCCAGCTTGCCGGCGATCGCGTCCAGGACGGGGACGAATTCGGGGCCGACGATGAAGGCCTTGGCCTGCGCGTTGTTGACGATGTAGGCGACCTCGTCGGGGGCCAGCCGGTAGTTCACCGGGACCTGGACGGCGCCGATGCGGGCCGCGCCGAACAGCTGCTCGGCGTATTCGAGGGAGTTCTTGTCGAGGATCGCGACCCGGTCGCCGTGCCCGACGCCCGCCGACGCGAGCGCGTTGGCGACCCGGTCGGCGCGCCGGTCGAAGTCGCGGAAGGTGATCTGAGTGTCGCCCGCGATGTACGCGACGCGGTCGGGATGTGCACGCGCGCGTTCGCGCAGGACCTCTGTCAGACCCGGCACGGTATGTCCCTTCGCCGATGACCGCCTGGTTATTCCGGCATCATGCGGTCACCGGCGACGCCCCGCAAGGGGAACGCGCTGGTTGCCTAGCGACTCTTGGACATTTTGGACACGGCGGTCACGGCGAGTACCACGACGACGGCGATGAGTCCGATGAAGAAGAAGAACTTGAGCATCGAGATGATGGCGCCGACGATGGTCAGCGCCAGCCACACCGCGAGCACCACGCCGATGACGGTCAGAATCGTCTTACCCATGCCTCCACCGTATGCGCCCGTCCCGGGGAGGACATCACCCTCGGGGACGACCTGGAACCCGCCGCGCGGCGGAGGGGCACCCTGAGGACCCCAGGGGGCGGACCCTGACCCTGGGGCCGAATCCTTACAGGGTGGTGACGGGACGGCTGTGCGGCGCCGTCCACGGCATAGCTTTGCGGGGTGGACTCCGTGACCCCCGCCGGCCGCGTCCTGGTGGTCGACGACGATCCGACGGTCGCCGAGGTCGTCGCCCGCTACCTGGCCCGCGACGGGCACGAGGTGGTCTGCGCGGCGGACGGCCGGGCCGCGCTGCGCGCCGCGCTCGACGATCCGCCGGACCTCGTCGTCCTCGACCTGATGCTGCCCGGCATGGACGGCCTGGAGGTGTGCCGCCGGCTCCGCGAGACCTCGACCGTCCCGATCGTGATGCTGACGGCGCTCGGCACGGAGACCGACCGGCTCGTCGGGCTGGAGACCGGCGCCGACGACTACGTGACCAAGCCGTTCAGCCCGCGCGAGCTGGCGCTGCGGGTGAGGTCGGTGCTGCGCCGGGCGCGCGGCGCGCTCGTGCCGACCGGGCCGTCCGGGCCGCTGCGCGACGGCGGCCTCGTCGTGGACGTCGGCGCGCACGAGGCGGGGCTGCGCGGCGAGCGGCTCGCGCTCACGTCCCGCGAGTTCGACCTGCTGGCGTTCCTGCTGCGCCATCCGAGGCGGGCGTTCACCCGCGACGAGCTGCTGCAACGCGTCTGGGACTGGACGTTCGGCGACTCGTCCACGGTGACCGTCCACGTCCGGCGGCTGCGCGAGAAGATCGAGGACGACCCCACGACCCCGCGCCGCATCGTCACCGTGTGGGGTGTCGGCTACCGCTACGAGCCCGCCGGGGACGACGCGTGATCCCCTTCGAGGACCTCCTCTGGGTCGTCTTCTACGCGGTCCTCGCCGCGTTCGCCGTCGCGGTCGTGGCGCTCGGCGTCCTGTACGGGCTGCGCGGACGCTCGGTCGCCACCCAGCTGACCGTGGTCGGCGTGGCGACGGTGCTGGCGACGATCTCCGGCATCCTCGTGATCTCGTTCATGATGGTGCTGAACGACCACGACCGGTCGGTCGTCCTCGCGGTGGTGACGTCCGCCGGGCTGGTCGCGACGGCGGTGTCGGTCCTGCTGGGGCGCCGGCTGGTCGCCGCGAACCGGACGCTCGTGGAGGCCGTCCGCGCCGACCGGTTCCGTCCGCCGCCGGCGCGCCTGCCCGCCGAGCTGGCCGAGCTGTCCCGCGAGCTGGCGGCCGCCTACGACCGGCTGGCCGCGTCCCACGAGCGTGAGCAGGCCCTCGAGACGAGCCGCCGGGAGCTGGTCGCCTGGGTGAGCCACGACCTGCGCACCCCGCTGGCGGGCCTGCGCGCGATGGCGGAGGCGCTGGAGGACGAGGTCGTCGCCGACCAGGACACCGTCCACCGCTACCACGGGCGCATCCGCGTCGAGGTCGAGCGGCTCACGGAGATGGTGGACGACCTGTTCGAGCTGTCCCGCATCCACGCGGGGGCGCTGCGCCTGTCCCGCGAACGCGTCGGTCTCGCGGACCTGGTCGCGGAGGCGGTCGCCGGCACCGAGGCCCTCGCCCGCGCGAAGGGGGTGCGGCTGCGCGGCGACGTCCGCGAGGGGCTGCCCGTCCAGGTGGACGCGGGCGAGCTGGGCCGCGCGCTCCGCAACCTCGTCGTCAACGCGATCCGGCACACCCCCGGCGACGGCGCCGTGGAGATCATCGGCGAGGTCAGCGGCGGGGAGGCGCGGGTGACGGTGGCCGACGCGTGCGGCGGCATCCCCGAGGACGACCTGCCGCGCGTGTTCGACGTCGCGTTCCGCGGGGAGGCGGCCCGCACTCCCGGCGGCGGGGCGGGCCTCGGCCTCGCCATCGCCCGCGGCATCGTCGAGGCGCACGCCGGACGGATCGGCGTCGCCAACGACGGCCCCGGCTGCCGCTTCGAGGTCCGCCTCCCGCTGATCGTCTAGCGGGCGGGCCCGCTCAGGGGTCGACGGCCTCGGAGATGGTGCGGAAGGTGGGGCACGGCCAGCGGGACATGCAGGCCCGGCAGCGCCGGATCGGACGGTCGGGGTCGCTCGTGATGCCGCCCGCCTCCTGCGCCCGGTGCAGGTCGAGCAGCCGGGCGGCGAGCTCGGCGAAGGCGAGGACCTCCTCCCGCGCGCCGGCGAGGAAGGCGAGGTCCTCGCGGGACAGCCGCGTCCGGACGGGGACGAAGCCGTCCCGGTTCACCAGCCGGGACAGCACCTGGGTGGACGTCCGCCACGAGCTCGACTTCGCCGAGCGGGCCCGGATCGTCTCCAGGCGTTCGCGCAGCCGGGTCTCTCTCGGATCGGCGTTCTGTTGCACCCTTTCAGCCTCCCTTACTCCCGCCCCCCGTGAGAGGGGAACCGGAGAGATCGCGCGGGCCGGATCGCGCTGCCGAAACACCTGAAACCGGATCATCGCCCTACGTAGTTATCAAAGCGTACGGGGCTGGCAAGGCGGCGACACGCCCCGGAAACGCCCACGCCACACGGGACTTGGCGAACTGCCTGGCCCCTGTGCCGTTCCCGAGATAGTGTGCCGAACGTGGAGCTAAACGTCTCGACCGCGTCTCAAGGAGGTCACGCCGTCGTCACGGCGACCGGCGAGCTCGACCTGTATACCGCGCCCAGGCTGCAGGCGGCCCTCGCGGGCCTGCTTCGCGAGCAGGTCACCCGCATCGTGGTCGACCTGAGCGGCGTCGAGTTCTGCGACTCGACGGGCATGAACGTGCTGCTGTCGGCAATGAAGCGGCTCAAGGAGCAGGGCGGCGCGCTGGAGCTCGCCGCCCCGCGCCCCGCCGTTCAGCGGATCCTGCAGGTCACCGGGCTCGACACCGTCTTCACCGTGACGAAGGCGGCGCCGGTCCTCGATCCCGGCTGAACCGTCCGATAATCCGATCCTCCGACCCGAGGCGGCCTGCGGGGTGAACCCCGGGGGTCGCCGCGTCGGCACGTGGGTAACGGTTCGCCGCGCCCTGCCGCGCCGCGCGCCCACCCCGACTACCATCGCGGATATGCAGGACGTAGCGGTGATCATCCCGGCCAAGGACGAAGCCGACCGCATCGCGGCCACGGTCAAGGCCGCCCAGGAGCTTCCCGGCGCCGACCTCGTCGTGGTGGTCGACGACGGCTCGTCCGATCCGACCGGCCGGGTGGCCCGCGAGGCCGGGGCCAGAGTCGTGCGGCACAGCCGCAACCGCGGCAAGGGTGCCGCGATGGAGAGCGGCGCCGAGGCCGTCCGGCTGCTCGACGACGGCCGTGACCGGCCGCGCCACCTGCTGTTCCTCGACGCCGACCTCGCCGGGACGGCCCGCGAGGCCGCGCCGCTCGTCGAACCCGTCCGGGCCGGCGACGCCGACATGACGATCGCCGTGTTCAGCACGACGGTGAAGCTCGGCGGGCACGGGTTCGTGGTGCGGCTGTCCCGCGAGGGCATCCGCCGCGCCACCGGCTGGGAGCCGGACGCGCCGCTCAACGGGCAGCGCTGCCTGACCCGCGCCGCGTTCGACGCGGCGCTGCCGCTCGCCGCCGGGTTCGGCGTCGAGACGGCGCTGACCATCGACCTGCTGCGGCAGGGGTTCCGGGTGCGGGAGGTGGAGGTGCCGCTCGCGCACCGCGCCACCGGCTCCGACTGGCGAGCCCAACTGCACCGCGGCCGCCAGTTCCGCGACGTGGCGCGGGCGCTCGCCGTCCGCGAGCCCGCGGTGGCGCGGCGGCTCGGCCGGGCGCGCGGCAGCCGCCCGTGACCCGACTCGGGACGGGCGGGCTGTGGGGCATCGGGGCCGGCATCGCCTGCTTCCTCGGCACCGCCCTCCTCGGCCCGTCGGTGTTCCAGCCGGAACTGGAGGGCTCGCGCGCCCAGCCCCCCTACGCACTGGCCGCCCACCCGTCGCCGTACCTGGTGATCGGGCTGGTGGTCGCGGGGATCATCGCGAGCACCGCGGGGCTCGGGATGTGCTTCGCCGCCGTCCGCAAGGGCTGGCGCGTCCGCGCGCTGCCGCTGGTCGGCGCCGGGCTGCTGGCGGCGGTCGCGTTCATGTGCATGCCGCCGGTCGGCTCCACCGACCACCTGAACTACGCCTCCTACGGGCGGATGGCGGCGACGGGCCACGACCCGTACGCGACGAGCGCCGAGGACCTGCCGCGCGACCCGGTCGCCGGGGCGCCCGAGGAGTGGCGGACGACGCCGTCGGTGTACGGGCCGATCGCGACCGGCGAGCAGGCGCTCGCCGCGTGGATCGGCGACGGCTCCGTCCGGCTGACCGTGTTCGTCATGTCGCTGGTGAACGTGCTCGCGTTCGCGGTGACGGCGCTGATCCTCTACCGGACGTCCCGGACCGAGGAGCGGCGGCTCCGCACCGCGCTGCTGTGGACGTGCAACCCGCTCGTGCTCTTCCACCTGGTCGCGGGCGCGCACAACGACGTCCTCGCGATCGCGCCGATGGTCGCCGCGCTCGCCGTGTACGGGCAGCGCGCCGGATGGGGCGGCTGGGCGCGCGCGCTGGCCGCCGGAGCCCTCGCCGGGGTCGGCGCGGCGATCAAGCTGCCGGCCGCGCTCGTCGCCGGCGGGCCCGCCTGGGCGCTGGTCCGGGAGCGGCGGTGGCGGTCGCTCGGCGGCCTGATCGCGCTGGCCGGCGGCGCCCTGGCCGTCACCGCGGCCTCGTACGCGCTCGCCGGGCCGCACGCGCTCGACCAGGTCCGCGAGGCGAGCAACATGGTGTCGTTCGCGACGCCCTGGCACCTCGTCGACGAGTCGCTCGGCCGCGGCTCGCAGCGCGACATCATCAAGACGGGCGCGATGCTGCTCGGGCTGGTGCTGTTCCTGCTGCTCGTCCGGGCGCTGCCCAAAGAGGACGTGGCGGAGCACCAGCGCGTCGCCGCCGCGCTCGCCCTCGCCTGGCTCCTCGTCGCGCCTTACGCGCTGCCCTGGTACGACGGGTTCGGCTGGGCGCTGCTGGCCCTGCTCCCCTGGACGCGCATCGACTGGATCCTGCTCGCCCACACCGCGGCCCTCAGCGTCGCCTACCTGCCGGCCCGCGCGCCCGCCCGCATCCGCCTGCCGGACGACCTGGAGTGGCTGTTCACCGTTGTTCGGCCGACCGTGGTCCCGTGGACTCTTCTCGCGATCCTGACGGCGCTCGTGGCGGCGTGTCTGCGTTCCTCAGGTCGATCTCCAGCGACCGGAGCCCGGCCGCGAGCATCAGCGGGGTCGCCAGGCTGAACGCCACCGACAGGATCACCACGCCGGAGTCGTTCACCAGGGTGCCGATGACGCCGACCGACAGCGCGCAGATCAGCGCGGGACGCATCGACAGACTGTGCTTGTAGGCGCCCTGCAGCAGCGACACCCGCCACCGCGTGGGCCGCGCCAGGACGAAGAACAGGAACACGACGGCGGCGGCGACCGCGAGCGTGTACGGCCAGTACCCGAGGCTGTTCAGCATCGCGTTGAACTTGCGGGTGACGATGCCCCAGGCGTCCCCGTCCATGAGGTCCTGCCAGAACCGGCCGAGGTGCGTCGGGTTGGCGCTCCGCGCGTTCAGGTACGAGATGAACAGCACGATCGCCGCGCCCGCCACGAAGAAGACGCCGAGCCGCAGCGCGGAGACGCGCTGCCCGGCGACCATCAGGCCCAGCATCGCGAACGCCGGGACGATCGCCAGCACGCCGCCGAAGTCGCTGCCGAACGCGGGCAGCCCGTCGACCACGACGGCGGAGACCCCGATCACCGCGACGATCGCGACCGCGGCCGCCTTGCGGCGCTGCCGCAGCGGGTACTCCGTCAGCCACGCCGCCGTCAGGATCGCGGCGACGGCGAACAGCGAGAACGCCTGGTTCCCGAACCCGTAGAAGCGGCCGGCGACCAGCGCCGTGTACCCCATCAGGGTGTTGAGCTGGAGGTTGGACCCGGTCATCACGTCCAGCGCGAGGACGACGCCCGTCACCCCGGTGATCACCAGCCCGGGGACGACCACGGAGCGGCGCCACGGACCGGCCAGCGCCACCCCCGTGAGCAGCCCGGCGAAGCCCAGCACCGTGCAGATCAGCACCGGCGTCGGATGCTCGGCGCGCCACCACGGCAGCAGCCCGGCGAGGAACGACGCGCCCGGCGCGGCCCCGCCCAGCAGCGCTATCACGCGCGTGCCGCCCAATATCCGGGCCCGGGACCTGCGGTCGCCGCCGAGCCGCCGCAGCGCGAGCACCGCGATCCCGTACAGGACGAGCTGCGTCGCGAACAGCACCCAGTAGAACGACGTCTGCACCGCGCGGATCGCCTGGGCCGCGACGTCCTCGTCCACGAGCGCGTCGACGCGCTCCCGCGTGGACGCCTTCGACGGCTGCGGCTTCCACACCGACCCGACGGCCTGCTTCGGCTGCGGCAGGCCGAGCTGCTTCATCGCGGTCGCGGTGAGGTCGGTGAGCGTGACCAGGCCCTCCTGCCGGGTCGCGCTGGACGTCATGAAGCCGGGTTCGAAGCCGCCGCCCTTCGCGACGGCGACGCGCAGGTGCGGGTTCAAGCCGGTGTCCGACAGCCCGGCCAGCAGGATGGTCGTGCCCTGGGGGACGCCCGTGACGACCTGCGCGACGCGGCGGTCGGCGTCGGCCGCGGCGTCGGCGCGCCCCTCGTCCGACAGCGGGATCTGGTCGCCGTGCGGGTCGACGCCCGCGTCGATGTAGCCGCGGAACAGGTCGTCCACGTCGACCGCGGCGAGCGGGCAGCGCGCCCAGTCGGCGGCGGTGACCTTGTCGGGGGACTCGACGTAGCGGTCCACCCGGCCGCCGCCGTCGCCGACGCCGAACACCGCGCCGGGCCCGACCGCCGTGGTGCAGCCGCCCGCCCGGTGCACGGCCTCGCCGAGCAGCCCGATCTCGGCGTGGTAGTTGGTGCCCGCGTTGTCGCTCTTGATGGCCGGCCAGCCGGCGGCGATCGCGCCGTCCTTCGGCACCGGGCCGGTGGGGGACTCCTGCCCCGGCAGGATCGGCGCGGACGGCAGCGCGCAGTCGCCGTGCGGCAGCCGGGACCGCTGCCCCGCCGACACCGTCAGCCAGCCGTCCGTGGGACAGGTGTTCACCCGGGTCGTCCGGACGCTGAGGCCCGCCGCGGACCCCTCCGCCGTCAGCCCCCAGAGCGCGGGCGTGTTCTTCTCGCTGATGTCGCTCCACATCAGCCCCGGCACCCCGATGATCACGACCCGCCCGGTCGCGGCCGCGCCCCCGGGCCCGGCGGCGGCCTGCGCGGGCGACCAGCCGAGCACCCCGGCCAGCACCGTGCCGAGAGCGGCGAGGAACACGGCGATCTTCGTTCCCCGGCGCATCATGGCGTTCAGGTTACAAGAGCCGTAGTACCGCACAGGGGCCATATCCTGCGGCTGTGGACGGTCCCAAGGCGCAACAGGTCGGCGATTCCCCGGGCGGACGCCCGCGTTGGCTCCTCCTCTGCGCCGGCATCGCCGTCGCCGTCATCGCGGTCGTCCCGATCGTCGGCCAATGGCTCACCAATCCGCCCGATCAGCGGCTCGTCGACCTGGAGGTCTACCGGGAGGGCGGCCTCGCCGTGCTGCGCGGCGCGCCGCTGTACGACTTCCTCACGCAGCCGCCGCAGCTGCTGCCGTTCACCTACCCGCCGATCGCCGCCGTGCTGGCCGTCCCGTTCACGCTGCTGCCCTGGCGGGCCGTGCAGTGGGTGTGGGTCGGGCTGATCTACCTGTCGCTGGCGATCGCGGTCTGGTACGCCTTCCGCGACCTCATCCGCCGGACCGGACGCTGGGCGCCGCTCACCGCCGGCGTCCTGGTCGCCGCGATGGCCTGGCTCGACCCCGTCCGCGACCAGGTCCGGTTCGGGCAGGTCGGGCTGTTCCTGCTCGCGATGTGCCTGGCCGACTGCTGCGCCCGCGCGCCGCGCTGGCCGCGCGGCGCGCTCGTCGGCCTCGCCGTCGCGATCAAGCTGGTGCCGGGCGTCTTCCTCATCTACTTCCTGCTCACCGGGCGGCGGGACGCGCTGGTCAACGCGGTGCTCACCGCCGCCGCCGCGACGCTCGCCGGGTTCGCGCTGCTGCCCGCCGACTCGTCCGCCTACTGGTTCGACGTGCTGCTCCAGGGCGGCGACCGGACGGGCGCGGTCGACGGCACCACCAACCAGGCGATCCAGGGGATCGTCGCGCGGATCTTCGACGAGGGGCCGGTCCGGACGCTGGTGTGGCTCGTCCTCGCGCTGGTCGTCGCCTGGTACGGGTTCCTGCTGGCCCGCCGCGCCACCCTGGCCGCCGACGAGCTGGCCGGACGGCCCGGTTCCGCGGACCTGCTCCTCGGCGGCGTCGCGATCGTCGGGCTGCTGTCCGTCGTGCTGTCCCCGGTGGGGTGGATTCACCACCTTGTCTGGATGATCGCGGTAATCGGGGCTTTGGTCGGTGATGGCCGGGACACGCGAAGATGTCTGCTCGCGTTCGGCCTGTGGTTCCTCTTCCTGTGGCCGCTGCCCTGGTGGGGACGCGCCTGGATCGGCCCGGAGCACTCTGTGATCGCGGAATTTGCGGGCCAGGTCCTGCGCGACTCGTTCGGGATCGCCGCGCTCGCGTTCATCGCCGTACTCGGCGGCTGGCTGGTGAAACGGGTGAAACCGGACGTCGACCAGGAGCTTCCTTCGCAACCGAAGGCCGAGGTGGGTACGCTCGCCCCGTGATGCTTGTCGCGGTGGCCGTCGCGGGCCTGGTCGCCGGTGTCGCGGGGCTGTCCATCGCGGTGGTCGCGCACAACCGGGTCAACCAGGTCGTCGACGAGTGCGGGCAGATGCTCAGGCGCCAGCTTCAGGTCGCCAGCGGGACGGTGGACGAGCGCGCCCTGCGCGACCTCGCGATCGTCCACTACGACGCCCTGAAGGAGATGTCCGGGCACCGGTCCTTCTCCCTGGCCATGATCAACGCGGTCGGGGACGGGGTCGTCGTCAGCTCCATCAACGGGCGCACCGAGACGCGGACCTACGCGAAGGTCGTCCAGGGCGGGCACCCGGTCGAGACGCTCTCCCCGGAGGAGAGCCACGCCCTGCGCGCCGCCCGGCTCGGCAAGGGCCCGATCGTGTCGATGGACGACCCGCTCGCCGACTTCGGCAGCGGCGACCGCACGTCCGCCCGTGCCTGACGCGTGTGCTTGAGGCCCGTGCTCGAACCGTGTGCTTGATCCGCGTGCTCGAACCGGCCCGCGGCTGACGGCGCCCCGCGGCTGATGGCGCCCCGCGCGCCCCGGGCTTTACCCGCCGGGAAGTAAACTCGGGGATCGCGCCTCACGTCCGAGGCGTATCCGACCGCACCACTCGCCCCGGGGGACCCGTGACCGCAGACAGCAGGCCAGCGCGCTACGCCTACCTGGGTCCGCAGGGCACGTTCACCGAGGCCGCACTACTCACCCTGCCCGGCGCCGCCGGGGCCGAGCACGTCCCGTTCGCGACCGTTCCGGCCGTCCTGGAGGCCCTCCGCAACGACGAGGCCGACACGGCCGTCGTCGCGCTGGAGAACTCCGTCGAGGGCTCCGTCCCCACCACGCTGGACGAACTCGCCACCGGCGAGCCGCTCCAGATCGTCGGCGAGATCCACCTGCCGGTGTCGTTCGCTCTGCTCGTCCGTCCCGGGACGTCCCTGGACGACATCAAGACCGTCGCGTCCCATCCGATCGCGCAGCCGCAGTGCCGCCGCTGGCTGGCGGAGAACGTCCCGCACGCCGAGTGGCGCGCGGCGACGTCCAACGCCGAGGCCGCCCAGCACGTCGCCGACGGCCACTACGACGCCGCGCTCGCCGGTTCGTTCGCGGCGGCCCGCTACGGCCTGGCCGTCCTCGCCGAGGACATCCACGACGTCGCCGACGCCGTCACCCGCTTCGTCGTCCTGCAGCGCCCCTGCACCCCGCCCGCCCCCACCGGCGCCGACAGGACGACCGTCGTCGCCTTCATCGGCGAGGACCACCCGGGCGCCCTGCTGGAGATCCTCACCGAGTTCTCCGTGCGCGGCATCAACCTGACGCTGATCCAGTCGCGTCCCACCGGCGCCGGCCTCGGCTCCTACCTCTTCTGGATGGACTTCGAGGGCCACGTCTCCGACGCCCGTGTCGGCGAGGCCCTGATGGGGCTGCGCCGCGTCTGCGCCGACCTGCGCTTCGTCGGCTCCTACGCCCGCGCCGACCGCGTCCACCCCGAGATCCGCCGCGGCACCCACGACACCGACTTCAGTGAAGCCGCCGCCTGGCTCACCGCCATCCGCACCGGCCGCTCCTGACCGCACGCTGCGCCCGGCTCGGCCGTCCTCCACGGCTGGGAGAAACAGATCCGGGCCTGGACGTGTTGCATGCGGTAATACCGAAGAGAAGGGTGCCGCCTGTGCGCGTTGAAATCTGGTCCGATGTCATCTGCCCGTGGTGCTACATCGGGAAGCGCCAGTTCGAGAAGGCCCTTGAGGGTTTCGAGCATCGCGACCGGGTGGAGGTCGTGCACCGGTCCTTCCAGCTCGACCCGTCGTTCCCCCAGGGCGAGACCGTCGACGTGGCCGACATGCTGGCGGACAAGTACGGCATGACGCGCGAGCGGGCCGTCGAGATGAACGCCCAGATGGAGGAGCGCGCGGCAGGGCTGGGCCTGGAGTACCACCTGGAAGGCGGCCGGGCGGGCAACACCGAGGACGCGCACCGGCTGATCCACCTCGCGTCGGAGCGCGGCGTGCAGGACGAGGTCGTCGAGGCGCTCTTCAAGGCGCACTTCACCGACCGCCGGTCGGTGTTCGACCACGACTCCCTGGTGGAGGTCGTCGCGGAGGCGGGTCTGGACGCGGCCGAAGCGCGCGACGTGCTCACGTCCGGCCGGTTCGCCTCGGACGTGGACGCCGAGCAGCGCGCGGCGCGGGACATCGGCGCGACCGGTGTTCCGTTCTTCGTCGTCGACCGCCGCTACGGCGTCTCGGGCGCCCAGCCGACCGAGACGTTCGCCGAGGTCCTCGACAAGGCGTGGGCGGAGGCCAACCCCGCGCTGACCACGATCGGCGACGACGGCGCCACCTGCACCGACGACGCCTGCGCCGTGCCCGACCAGCCCTGACCGACCGGCTCTGACCGGCGCCGGCCGGCGGTGACCAAAGTGTGATCACCCGCCGTAAACCGGAAATGGATCTTGGACGTCTTCACCTCACCAGCATTAAGTGGAGAGGTCCTCCGTTGCGCCGTTCCTCAGCCATCCTCGCGACCGCCGCCCTCGCGGCGTCGGTCATGTTCGCCGTCCCCCCGGCCGCGCACGCGGACGTCACCGACCTCACGGTGACCACCGCCTTCGACCGGCTCGACCCGGACCGGGTGGCCACCGTCACGGTCACCGCCAAGTCCGCGAGCGGTGTCACGGACGTCCGGGCGAACGTGCGGTATCCGGACTCCGGGGCCGATGTCTACGCGACACTGGAATTCGAACGCGTGGCCGGGACCGACAAGGACGGCACCTGGCGGGCGACCTTCCACCCGGACGTGGAGACGCGACCGGGCAGCAACACCGTCGAAGTGCTGGTCGAATCCGCGGACGGCGCCACGGCCAAGGGGTATGCGAACTTCCGCGACTGTTATCAGACGACCATCACCGACGTCACGACTGGACCGGACGTCATCGACGCCGACCACCCCGAAGTGGACGTCCACGGCAAGGTCATGGTGCAGAAGTCACGGGACGTGGCGCCCGCGCCCGTGCCGAGCGCCGCCGTCCAAGGTGGAGGCAAGACCGTGACGACCGCGGCGGACGGATCGTTCGGGCTCACGTTGAACGCCATGAATCCCCTGTACATCGGGTTCCCTTGGCAGGGAACCCTTTGTGGATCGGGCACGTACGGCAGTACTCCCACGATCGCCAAGCAGGCGACGCAGACATCCGCCTGGGTACAGACGCTGATGCCCGTCGCCATCGGCACCGGTATGACCGTGGAGGGGAAGGTGCTCCGCCGCGGGGCCGCGGGACTCGTACCGGCGGGCGACGTCCCGATCGAGGGCTACCTGAACTATGGGAAGCCCGAACAGAAGCTGCTGGCGAGGGCGTACACGCTCGACGACGGGACGTTTCAGCTGAAGCCCACGCCTGACAGATCCGGCCCCTTCACCGTGGTCGCCGGAGACACGGCGTTTCTGACGGGCGGCCACGTGTCAGCGGGCACCCTGGACGTTCGCAAGCCCGTGGATTTCACCGCCCTCAACGTCGAACCGGAGCCCGGGCGTTACGGTGACCCGCTCAGCATCCACGGGTATCTGGCCAGCGACCGGAACGGCCTCGCCCAGGCGCGAATGATCATGGAGTTCTCCGCGGACGGCAAGACGTGGCGGACGATGGCGACGCAGAACACGCACTCCGACGGGTGGTTCCTCCTCACGACCGAAGACTCCAAGAAGGACGGCTACTGGCGCGCCCGCTACGCGGGCGACAGCGAGTACATGCCGGTCGTGAGCGGTGCCCACTACATCGACATCAAGTACAGGACGCGCATCTACCACTACAACGCCTCTCCCGAGCCCGTGAAGAAGGGCGGGACGATCACGGTCAAGGGCCTGCTGTACCGCTACATGCCCGGCGGGAAGCCGGGGCCCGGGGCGAACATCCACATCTACTTCAAGCCCAAGGGCTCGTCGGCGTGGACGAAGATGGCGATCACCAAGACGGCGTCTAACGGCTGGTTCAAGAAGACGTTCAAGGCGTCCAAGGACGGCACATGGCTGGCCCGCTACTGGGAGAGCAGCGGCTACCTCGGCTCGAACACACCCAGCGACTACGTGGACGTCAAGTGACACCCGCTCCCTGAAAGGCGCAGACTGTTGTGCGCCGATCGCTCGCGCTGCTCATGGTCGTGGCCATGACGCTCTCTCTGGCGGCCGCCTCCGCGTCCGCGGCGGAATACCTGCGGGGGCTCGACGTCCGCGTCCTGTCGCCGGGCGCCACGGCGGCCAGGTAAAGGTGAAGTGGTCGAGGCGGCTCCCGGCGGTGCCCGCGACGGTGACCGTGATCAGGGACGCTGCGGGCCGGTATTTCTGCTCGTTCGTCGTTGAGGTCGCCGACGTGCCCGACTCGCCCGCCACCACTGCGGAAGTGGGCATTGATCTGGGGCTGGACTGCTTCGCGGTCACCTCTGACGGCCGCGAGATCGCCTCCCCGAGGTTTCTGCGCCGCGCCGAGAAAAAGCTCCGGAAGACCCAGCGGGCTCTTTCCCGCAAACAGAAGGGATCGGCCAACCGTGACAAGGCGCGCGTGAAAGTCGCCCGCGCGTACGCCGAGGTCGCCGACGCGCGCCGCGAGTTCCATCACCGGCTCTCCACCATGCTGGTCCGCGAGAACCAAGCGGTCTATGCCGAGACGCTGAACGTGAAGGGGCTGGCGCGCACCCGGCTGGCCAAATCGGTGCACGACGCGGGCTGGTCAGCCTTCGTCGGCATGCTGGAGTACAAGGCGCAGCGGTACGGTCGCACCTTCGCGCGAGTGGATCGGGCGTTCCCGTCCTCACAGATCTGCTCGGTCTGCGCGCACCGCGACGGTCCCAAGCCCCTGCACGTTCGCCAATGGACCTGCGGGCGATGCGGGACGGAGCACGACCGGGACGTCAACGCCGCCCGCAACATCCTGGACGAAGGACGCCGCATCACCACGTGGGGAGGCGGAGACCAGAAACGCCTGTGGAGGGCAGGTAAGACCTCCGGACCCCGTTCAGGGGCACAGCCCGCTGAAGCAGGAAGCCACGGAAGTGTCGTATCCGCGACGGTGCGGCACAGGCCGAATCCCCGGTCTTGGCCGGGGAGCGCGTCAAGTCAGCGCACGTCCACGTAGGCTGCCCTGGTGGGCATGGACTTCGATCTTTACGAGCGGGAACTGTGGGCCGGGCGGGCCGCCGCGTACGAGCGGGGGTTCGCCCGGCTCACCCGTTATCTGGTCGGTCCGCTGCTGGACGCGGCCGGGGTGGCCCGCGGGACGCGGTTCCTCGACGTCGGGACGGGCCCCGGGCTCGTCTCGCGGGAGGCCGTGCGGCGCGGCGCCGAGGTGTCGGCGATGGACGCCGAGGAGAGCATGGCGGAGACGGCCGCCCGGAACGTCCCCGGGCTGGACGTGCGGGTCGCCGTCCTGCCGGAGGTGCCGTTCGGGGACGCGGCGTTCGACGCGGTCGCCGGCAACTTCGTCATCAACCACGTGGGCGACCCCGGCAGGGCGATCACCGAGTTGCGGCGGGTGCTGCGGCCGGGCGGGCGGCTGGCGCTGAGCTGCTGGGCGATGCCGGGCAGCGGGGCCCTCGCGATCGTCCGGGAGGCGATCGAGCGGGCCGGTGTCGCGTGGCCGGACGACATCCCCGAGCCGCCGTTCATGAAGTACGGGGAGGCGGTCGCGTTCCGGCGGCTGGTGACGGAGGCGGGGCTCACCGAGGTGGCGGTCGAGGAGGTGACCTGGGAGCACGTCGTCGACCCCGAGGAGTGGTGGGAGACGGGCGCGCTGTCGAGGGTCGGCACGAACGGCGTCATCGTCGGGCGGCAGGACGCGGCGACCGTCGCCCTGATCAAGGACGCCTACGACACGATCATCGCCGGCTACGGGGTGGCCGGCGGCGGGGTGGCGCTGCCGGCGCACGCGCTGCTGGCGAGCGGCGTCCGGTAGAAC
Source organism: Actinomadura sp. GTD37 (assembly GCF_041951365.1). NCBI lineage: Bacteria > Bacillati > Actinomycetota > Actinomycetes > Streptosporangiales > Thermomonosporaceae > Actinomadura > Actinomadura sp. GTD37. The sequence continues at coordinate 325,491 of NZ_JBGNUS010000001.1, read as the reverse complement.
CGGCGTTATGCGCGCGCGGACGGAGGCGCCGGACCGGTAGCCTCTGGTCTGTGATTGACCTGCGAGCTCTTCGAGAGGATCCGGAGCGGCTGCGCGCGTCGCAGCGCGCCCGCGGTGAGGATGGCGCCGTCGTCGACCGGCTGCTCGACCTGGACGGCAGGCGCCGCTCCGCGCTGACGTCGTTCGAGCAGCTGAGGGCGGAGCAGAAGAGTTTCGGCAAGTCGGTCTCCAAGGCGAAGGGCGACGAGCGGGACGCGCTGCTCGCCCGCGCGAAGGAGCTGGCGCAGCAGGTCAAGGAGCGCGAGGCGGAGGCCGGCCGGCTCGGCGAGGAACTCGACGCGCTGCTGAAGGGCGTCCCGAACCTCATCGAGGAGGACGTCCCGCCCGGCGGCGAGCAGGACTTCGTCGTCCTGGAGCACGTCGGCGAGCCGACCGCGTTCGACTTCGAGCCGAAGGACCACCTGGAGCTGGGCGAGAGCCTCGGCGCCATCGACATGGAGCGCGGCGCGAAGGTGTCCGGCGCGCGGTTCTACTACCTGACGGGCGTGGGCGCGCGGCTCCAGTACGCGCTGCTGAACCTCGCCATGGAGCAGGCCGTCGCCGCGGGGTTCGTCCCGATGTACCCGCCGGTGCTGGTGAAGCCGGAGGCGATGGAGGGCACCGGGTTCCTCGGCGCGCACGCCGCGGAGGTGTACCGGCTTCCGGACGACGACCTGTACCTGGTCGGGACGTCGGAGGTGCCGCTCGCCGCGTACCACATGAACGAGATCATCGACGAGCTGCCGCGGCGGTACGTGGCGTGGTCGTCGTGCTTCCGCCGCGAGGCCGGCTCCTACGGCAAGGACACGCGCGGCATCATCCGCGTCCACCAGTTCGACAAGGTGGAGATGTTCTCCTACTGCGACCCGGCCGACTCGCACGCCGAGCACCTGCGGCTGCTGGAGTGGGAGAAGGAGATGCTCGCGAAGGTCGAACTCCCGTACCGGGTGATCGACGTGGCGGCGGGCGACCTCGGCTCCAGCGCGGCGCGCAAGTACGACTGCGAGGCGTGGGTGCCGACGCAGAACACCTACCGCGAGGTCACCTCGACGTCGAACTGCACCGAGTTCCAGGCGCGGCGGCTCGCGGTGCGGCACCGCGACGCGGACGGCAGGAACCAGCCGGTCGCGACGCTGAACGGCACGCTGGCGACGACCCGCTGGATGGTCGCGATCCTGGAGAACCACCAGCAGGCCGACGGTTCGGTGCGCGTTCCCGAGGCGCTGCAGAAGTTCCTGGGGCAGGACGTCCTGGAGCCCGTCAAGCGCTGACGTTCGCTCAGCCGGGGCCCGTCCTGTGTTGGGACGGGCCCCGTTCGCGTCTACTGCAGGAGTCGTGCGCGGAGTGCCTTCTGGGTGGCCGCGTCGATGCCGAGGCCCTTGGCGAGGAACGCGTCGAATGTTCCGTAGTCGCGCTTGATCTGGTCGAACGCGGTGTCCAGGTACGACTCGCGGACGGTCAGGAACGGCTCGATGAGCGCCGGGTCGATGCCGTACTTGGCGAGTTCGGCGAGTTCCTCCTCGTTCTTGGCGGCGAGCTCCTTGTTGGACCGCATGTAGTCGTCGTACACCTGCGTCTTGTCCACGCCGAGGAGTGTCAGCAGGATCGCGGACATGACGCCTGTCCGGTCCTTGCCTTCGGTGCAGTGGTACAGGACGGGGCCTGGGCTGGACGCGATGCGCCGCAACGTGTCCGCGAACTGCTTGCGCGAGTCGGTGTCGTGGATGAAGCCGCGGTAGGTGAGGGCCATGAACTCGCCGGACTTGTCGTCCGCGAGGATCGCCTTCAGGACGTCCGGCATCATCTCCAGCAGGGTGACGGAGACGACGCCGATGGGCGCGGCGACCGGTGTGACGCCGGCGGGGAGCTTGTCGGCGCCGGACAGCGTCACTTCCAAGCCGGAGCGGAAGTCGACGGACGCCGACAGCCCGAGCCGTCCGAGCTGCGTGATCCCGGTGGGCGTGACGTCGCTGAGCGACGCGGAACGGTAGACCAGGCCGGGCCGCACGCGGCGCCCGTCCGCGGTCGTGTGGCCGCCCACGTCGCGGACGTTGACCGCGCCGTCGACCTGGACGGATACGGACGTGTACGCGGGTGCGGCGGCCGGCGCGGCGACGGGCGCGGCCGATGCCCGAACGGGGACGGCGAGCGGACTGAGCGCGAGAGCGCCCGCGAGGGCTGCCGACGCCAGCCGGGGGGATCTGGCGACCATGGAACGACCTTCCACGCGACGATGAACGTGAAGAAGTTTCGTCCTGCTGGCGCGATCAGTCCAGGCCCAAGGTGGCGGTGTCGGCGGCGTCGCTTATGGTTTGTGGCATCTGCCCAGGAAGGTGACATGAGTCAGCTCTCGCCGCGCGTGATCGCCACTGACCTCGACGGCACGATCGTGCGCTCCGACGGCACGATCTCCGCCCGGACCGTCGACGCCCTGGCCCGGGTCGAGCGGGCCGGGGCGATGCTCGTCATGGTCACCGGCCGGCCGCCGCGCTGGATGACCGGCATCGCCGGGGCCGTCGACCACCACGGCGTCGCGATCTGCGCCAACGGCGCCGTCGTGTACGACCTGCACACCGAGACCGTCCTCCAGGCGCGGGAGATCGCACCGGACGTGATCGCGGAGGCGGTCGGGCGGCTGCGCGCCATCGCGCCCGAACTGCAGTTCGCGGTGGAGCACCCGGCCGGGTTCTTCTTCGAGACCACCTACAACCTCGGCCGCTGGGACGCCGAGGCGCTCGGCGGACGCCGGGTGGACGCCGCCGAACTCGTCCGGCGGCCCGGCACCAAGCTGCTCGCCTTCCATCCGGACGCCGACCCCGACACGCTGTCGGAGAAGGCGGTCCAGGCGGTCGGCGACATCGTCACCGTGACGCACTCGTCCGGGCGGGGCCTGCTGGAGATGAGCGCGCTCGGCGTCACGAAGGCCAGCGCGCTCGCCGCCCTCTGCACCGAGCACGGCCTCGTGTCGGACGACGTCGTCGCGTTCGGCGACATGCCCAACGACCTGCCGATGCTCACCTGGGCCGGCACCTCGTACGGCGTCGCGAACGCGCATCCGCTGGTGCTCGCGGCCGTGACGCACAAGACGTCCCGCAACGACGACGACGGCGTGGCCGAAATCCTGGAACGCCTGTTCCCGTAGCGGGCGGCGTCCCGTAGCGGGCGTCCTGTAGGGGGCGGCGTCCTGTAGGGGGCGGCCGCACCCTCGCCGCCGGGGGTGCGGCCGCCGCCCGGCGGGTTACAGGTAGGGGCCGGAGGAGCGCGGACCGGGGTGCTGCTCCTCCTCCGCGGCCGGCATCATGCCGGCGGGCAGGGCGCGCCGCATCTGCTCCAGTTGCGCCCGCGCCGCCATCTGCTGGGCGAACAGCGTCGTCTGGATGCCGTGGAACAGGCCCTCCAGCCAGCCGACGAGCTGCGCCTGCGCGATCCGCAGCTCCGCCTCGCTCGGCACCGAGCCCTCGGTGAACGGCAGCGACAGCCGCTCCAGCTCCGCGACCAGCTCGGGCGCGAGGCCGTCCTCCAGCTCCTTGATGGACGACTGGTGGATCTCCCGCAGCCGGGCCCGGCTCGCCTCGTCCAGCGGGGCGGCCTTGACCTCTTCGAGGAGCTGGCGGATCATCCCGCCGATCCGCATCACCTTCGCGGGCTGCTCGACCATCTCGGTGACCGACTTGCCCTCGGACTCGCCCTCGCCGGCGCTCTCCATGGCGATGCCGTTGGGGCCGACCACGAGCACCTGCGGTTCCTGTTCAGACTGGTTCTTCGAACGCTCGCTCATAAACTCCACATCCTCACACGGTCAGCAGGATCTTGCCGACGTGACCGCTTTCTTCGAGCAGCTCGTGCGCGCGCGCCGCGTCGGCCATGGGGAAGCGCCGGTCCACGACCGGCCGGACGTCCCCGGACTCCAGCAGCGGCCACACGTGCTCGCGAACCCCGGCCACGATCTCCGCCTTCTCCTCCATCGGACGGGCCCGGAGCGTCGTCGCGTGGACCAGCGCCCGCTTGCGCAGCAGTTTGCCGATGTCCAGCTCCGCCTTGGCGCCGCCCTGGAGACCGATCACCATCAGCCGTCCTCCGGTGGCGAGCGCCTCCACGTTCCGGGCCAGGTACTTGGCCCCGATCAGGTCGAGGATCACGTCGTACGGGCCGCTCTCGACGAAATCCTCCTTCCGATAGTCGACGGCGGCGTCGGAGCCGAGTTCCCGGCAGCGGGCCGCCTTCTCCGGGCTGCCCACCGTCGTCACGACGCGCGCGCCGCGCGCCTTGGCGAGCTGGATCGCGAACGTCCCGATGCCGCTGCCGCCGCCGTGGACGAGGAGCGTCTCGCCCTCGCGCAGCCCGCCCAGCACGACCACGTTCGACCACACCGTGCAGGCGACCTCCGGGAGACCGGCCGCGTCCACGACGTCCACCCCGCGCGGCACGGGCAGCACCTGCGAGGCGGGCACCGCGACCCGTTCGGCGTACCCTCCCCCGGCGAGCAGCGCGCACACCTCGTCGCCGACGCTCACGCCGGCCACGTCCGCGCCCAGGCCGGCGACCCGCCCCGAGACCTCCAGGCCCGGGTACGGGGGAGCGCCCGCGGGCGGGGGATAGAAGCCCATCCGCTGCATGACGTCCGCGCGGTTGACCGCGCTCGCCGCCACGTCGACCAGTACCTCGCCGGGGCCCGGCTCCGGGTCGGGGACCCGCGTCCACTCCAGGACGTCCGCACCGCCGGGCTCGCGGATCACGATCGCATGCATACCGATCACGCTACCGGGCGTCCCGCGGCGCCCCGCCGGGCCCGGCGCCGCGTCCCAACGTCGATCTACACGGGGGATGCGTGGTATTGGGTCATGGGTATCCTGCGTGGGGGCCATTTTGCCCACCTGCACCGTGTTGATCATCAGAGGCGTGCCCTAGGGGGAAGAACGGTGGCGAGGAACGAGCACGACGGGCGCTCCCTTGAGGAGCGGCTGGCCTCTCTGGACGCGATGAGCGGAGACACGGCGGAACCGTCCCCCGAAGGCGAACAGGCGGCCGGGCCGGGGCCCGCCGAGCAGGAGAACCCGCCGCCGCCCGCGCCGCCGACCGGGCCGACCGGGCCATCCGGGCCGTCTGCGCCGACCGGGCCGCCCGTGCCGCAGCCGGGCCCGCAGCCGCCGGCCGCGCCGGACAGCAACCCCTGGCTCGCCGCGCCGCCCGCCTTCCAGGGCGCCCCGGAGGAGACCGGCTACGCCCCCGAGAACTTCGGCCCGCCGCAGCCCCCGCCCTACGACGGCGGCCCCATGCCGCAGCCGTTCGACGGAGGAATGCTCCCGCCGCCGTACTACCCCGCCCCGCCCTACGACCCGTCCCAGGGCCCGCAGCCGCCGCAGCAGCCCCCCTACGACGCCAACGGCAACAGCGCGCCGCCCCTCGACCAGCTGCCGCCGTACCCGTCCGGCCAGTTCGGGCAGCAGCAGGACGCCGGCGGGCAGTACCAGCCGATCGACCCCGTCACCGGTCAGCCCTACCCGCAGGACACGGACGCCTCCGGGCAGCCCTACGTGCCGCTCGACCCGAACACCGGCCGTCCGCTCGCCCCCGGCGAGCAGCCGTTCCCGCAGATGACCCCGAACCCCGGCGCCCAGCCGTACCCGCCGGCCGAGCACACCACCGGCCAGCCGTACCCGCAGGACGCGGACGGCGCCGCCCAGCAGTACCAGCAGTTCGACCCGAACACGGGCCAGCCCTACGCGCCGGTCGACCCGGACACCGGGCAGCCGTTCCCGCCGATGGACCCGAGCACGGGCCAGCCCTACGCGGCCGACCCCAGCGCCCAGCCGTACGCGCCGGTCGACCCGAGCACGGGCCAGCCCTACGTGCAGGACCCGAATATGGGCCAGCCGTACGTGCCGGTCGACCCGAGCACGGGGCAGCCCTATGCGCAGGACCCCAACGTCCAGCAGTACCAGCAGGTCGACCCGAGCACAGGGCAGCCGTACGCGCCCGACCCGAACGCGGGCGGGCAGCAGTACCCGCAGCCGTACCAGCAGATCGACCCGAACACGGGCCAGCCGTACGCGCAGGACCCGAACGCCGCCGCCCAGCAGTACCAGCAGGTCGACCCCAACACGGGGCAGCCGTACGTGCCGATCGACCCCGCTACGGGGCAGCCCTACCAGGGGTACGGCTACCCGCAGGGGCCGCAGCAGGGGCAGATGATCCCGCCGGGGCACGCCGCCCCGCAGCAGCAGCCGCAGGGCGCCGACAACCTCAGCTCCGAGAACCTCCTGGGCGAGCGCCGCATCGCGCCGTCCTCGGGGTGGCGGCGCGCCGTCTACAAGGCGACCGCGGGCAGCGTCCACCCCGGCGAGTCGCAGGGCGAGCTGCGCCGCAAGGACCTGATCGCCCGCGCCCGCACCGTCGTGGCCGGCGGGCACCACCGGGTGGCGGTCATGTCGCTGAAGGGCGGCGTCGGCAAGACGACCACCACGACCGGCCTCGGCTCGATGCTCGGGTCGTTCCGCGGCGACCGGGTCATCGCGGTGGACGCCAACCCCGACCGCGGGACGCTCTCCGACAAGGTGCGGCTGGAGACGGCCGCGACCGTCCGTGACCTGCTGAACAACCGCGAGCAGATCCACCGGTACGCGGACGTCCGCGCGTTCACCTCGCAGAACGAGGCGCGGCTGGAGATCCTCGCGTCCGACCGCGACCCGGCGGTCAGCGAGGCGTTCTCCGCCGAGGACTACGCGGCCGTCGCCGTCGTCCTGGAGCAGTACTACTCGGTCTGCATCACCGACTGCGGCACCGGGCTGCTGCACTCGGCGATGGCGGGCGTGCTGGCCCTCGCCGACCAGCTCGTCCTGGTCAGCTCCCCGTCGGTGGACGGCGCCCGGTCCGCGAGCGCCACTCTCGACTGGCTGGAGGCGCACGACCACGGGCATCTCGTCCGCAACGGCGTCGTCGTCCTGTCGATGGTCCGCAACCGGACCCGCAGCCAGGTCGACCTCGACAAGCTCCAGGCGCACTTCGAGAGCCGCTGCCGCGCCGTCGTCCGCATCCCGTACGACGACCACCTGGAGGAGGGCGCCGAGGTCGAGCTGGAGCAGCTCGCCCCCGCCACCCGCGAGGCATACCTCACCCTGGCCGCCGTGGTCGGCGACGGCTTCGCCTTCCAGCGCCCCCAGAACTGAACGGGAGACCGGACGGTAAGGTCACGTTCCGTGATGGACGGCGAGGGCTTGTACGTGGGGAAGGCCGGCCCGGACGCGGCGGGCGACCGGGGCTGGCTGCTCGGGCACTTCAAGACGTCCGGCGACCTGCGGCACAGCGACGAGGTCGAGATCAAGTGGGGCGTCCACCGCAAGGGCGAGCGGCGCGGCCGGTGGACGGACGGGGAGAAGCGCACGGCCCTGCTCGTCCTGATCAGCGGCCGGTTCCGGCTGGAGTTCCCCGGACGCGACGTGGTGCTCGCCGAGCAGGGCGACTACGTGGTCTGGGGGCGCGGCGTCGACCACTCGTGGGAGGCCGAGGAGGAGTCGGTCGTCATGACCGTCCGCTGGCCGTCCATCCCCGGCTACCGCGTCCCGGAGGAACCGTAGACGGGCCGGGGCCGTCTCAGCGGCCATGATCGGCAGAGCGCGGTCGGCGCTGGTCGCGGCGGTCCTGGCGCTGTCCGTCGGCTGCTCGGGCTCCTCCTCGGGCGACGTCGTGTGCGCCCCGTGCCCGCCGCCGGTGACCGTCACCGTGTCCGGCCTGCATCTGCTGGCGGACGGCGGCTGGCGTCTCCGCGCCTGCATCGACGACCTGCCGTGCAGGGACCTGCGCGTCCCCCCGCCCGGGGCCACCGGGGCCGCGTGCGGGTCGATCCCCTGCGTCCGCGACGGCGACACGCTGCGGATCACGCTCGACGGCGAGCCGCGTTCGCTGGCCGGTCTGCCCGTGCGGGTCACCGCGTCCAGACCAGGCCATGCCGAAGTGGTGCGCGGCACGGGCGCGATGACGTTCACCGCCGGCCGGAAGCCGTGCGTCTGCGACCGCGCGGACGGCGCCGTCGCGCTCGGCTGAACTCCCGCCGTGCGGTCGAAGGCAGCGGGCCGCGACCGCTATCGTGGGCGGGTGGCCGGACGGCCGCAAGGAGAGTTCGCATAGTGGACTAGTGCAGGCGCCTTGAAAGCGCCCAGGGCTGGGGACAGTCCTCGTGGGTTCGAATCCCACACTCTCCGCTCGGAGCCGGCCCGGCCCATCGCCGCGAAAGGCACGTCCCGTCACAGGGTGGGCGACTCGGCATAAGTCATCCGTTACCCTCTTCGGCATGTCGCAGACACCGAATGACCCGGCGGGCACGACCCACCAGTTCCAGAACTTCGCCAGCCAGGCGCAGCCGCAGAAGTCCGGGCCGAGCGTCGGCGTGGTCGTCGGCGTCGTCGCCGTGGTGGCGGTCGTCGCGATCCTCGTGGTCGCGGTCCTGGCGCTCGGCTAGCGCCCACCGCCCCGGCGGGCGCCGCTCAGCGGCCGGAGGCGGAGAAGTGCTGGTAGTCGCGGGCGCCGTTCCACTCGCCGCCCCAGCCCCAGTCGATCGAGGCGAACGCCTTCACCACCTTGTCGCCGGCGTGGATCATCCCGGGCGCGTCGAGCTTGCGGTTCTTGTACTTCGCGCAGGATTTGTGGGCGATGTGCCCGTCGGCGTAGACGTAGGGGTTCTGGCAGGGGTTGATGTCGACCGCGAGCCCGTACGCGTGCTGGGAGAACGAGCTCGACCCGGTCGCGTTGCGGCAGTTGAACGCGGAGGTGTTGTTGGCCTCGATCGAGTCGAAGTCGCTGCCGCCGTACTTGTCGACGGGCTCCATGCGCTCGATCGGGTAGCGCATGTCGAACAGCTTCTTGAAGACGGAGACGAGGTCGTCGGCCGCCTTGGCGTTGACGACGAGCCGTCCGCCGGTGTGCGGCTTGTCGTCCATGCCCCAGTAGGTCATCTCGATCATCCGGAGCCCGGACGGCGACACGGGGCAGCCCTTGCGCCAGGACGACGTCAGGTCGCCGGCGGTCACCTTCCGGACCTCGGACTGGAAGCCCTGCTTCGTCGGGGACGCGGACGGCGACGCGGCAGTGCCGGACGCGGTGGGCGGCGTCGCGGGCGGCGCCGACTCGCCCGAGTCGTCGGAGCCGCGGCCACATCCGGCCGCGGTGAGCGCCGCCGCGAGCAGGGCGGCGAGGAGGGCTCCGCGCGAAATCGGTCCTCTACCTGGCATCTTTGCAGCATACGCAGGCGCGCGGGTCTCCGCCCGGACCATTGATTCGCTACGGTGCGTTTGAAGGCGCGTCCGCCGGATATGGGCCGGGACGGATGGGCCGTGGACCCTCGTTCAACCGCCGGGCATGTCGTCCGGCGACGTCCGGTCCTAGGGAGCCGGGATGGCGGAAGCGCAGGAGAGCGATCTCCCAAGCCTCGAAGACGAGATCTTCTCCGTGGCGCACAACGTGGAGGTCGAGCAGGGGGCGGCGGCGCAGCCGCTGCTGCCGACGGACAAGGCGCAGGTGCTCGCCGAGCGCGCGCGGGCGTTCCTCGGCCGGGACATGAAGGCGCTGGCGGCGGGCGTCGGCGTGTTCGTGTTCGTCGACGTCGTGATGATGTGGGCGCCGCTGATGATGAGCCGCCGTCCGAGCCTGCTGCCGCAGTTCATCACGCTGCTGCTGCTGGCGTTCGGGCTGGGCGGCCTGCTCGTCTGGAAGGTCGGCGGCCGGTGGCGGACGTTCGGCATCGGCATGATGCTCGCCTGGGGGTTCCTGACCCTGGTGTCGGTCGGCTTCCTGACCGGGGTGACCGTCCCTCTCTAGCCGCCTCGCGGGGGCCGATGGCTAGCTGGCGGGGCCGAGCCGCTTCAGGACGAGGCCGAACGCGCGTCCGACCGCTTCGAGGTCGGCGGGCTCGACGACGTCGATGAAGAACTCCCGGACGGTCTCGACGTGGTCGCGGGCGGCGCGTTCGAGTGCCGCGAACCCCTCGTCGGTGAGGTGGGCGTAGACGCCGCGCTTGTCGTTCGGGCAGCTGTCCCGCTTGACCAGGCCCTTGCTCTCCAGGCGGGAGCAGGTGTGGGACAGGCGGCTGCGCGACTGGCTGGCGTTCTCGGCGAGTTCGGCCATCCGCAGCCGCCGCTCGGGCGCCTCCGACAGCCGGACGAGGATCTCGTACTCCGACACCGACAGGCCGTGCTTGGTCTTGAGGTCCCGGTCCATGATCTCGGTGAGCCGGACGCTGCCGTCCACGTATGCCCGCCAATCGCGCTGCTGGGTGGCATCGAGCCAGCGAGGTTCGCTCATACCGAAAAGTATAGAACATAGGTTGAAGATTCAACTAGCACGCGTTATCTTCACGGTAGCAGGACGGGCGGCCGGGATCAGTCCCCGGAAATAGTTGAAGCATCAACTACGTTCCACGGAGCAGTGCACCGCCCGGCCGGGACGGGCACCCGAACGATGGGAGTACCCATGCCTGCCGTGATGGCCGACCCGCTGACCCTGCCCCGCCTCCCGCTGCTCCCGGAGGCCGACACCGACTGGCGCCGTGTGGCGAGGGTCGTGACCGCGAAGCGCCACCTCGAAGGCGAGGGTTTCCAGGTCAGGCGGCCCTTCCCGGGCATCGACCTGTCCTTGGCCGACCCCTTCCTGCTCCTCGACCACATGGGCGCCGTCGAGTACGCGCCCGGCGAGGCGATGGGGACGCCCTGGCATCCGCACCGCGGGTTCGAGACGGTCACCTACATCATCGACGGGGCGTTCCAGCACCAGGACACGGCCGGCGGCGGCGGTCTCATCGCCGACGGCGCCACCCAGTGGATGACGGCCGCGTCCGGCATCCAGCACATCGAGCAGCCGCCGCCCGAGCTGGTCGCCAAGGGCGGGCTGTTCCACGGCGTCCAGCTGTGGGTGAACCTGCCGCGCGCCCAGAAGTGGCTCCCGCCGCGCTACCAGGACATCAAGGCGCGCGACGTCAAGCTGCTGGCGGCCGACGACGGCTCGTCCCTGGTCCGCGTCATCGCCGGGTCGGTGGGCGGATACGACGGGCCCGGCGTCACCTACACGCCGATCAACTACCTGCACGCGACGGTCGCGCCCGGCGCCCGGCTGACGCTGCCCTGGCCGCGCGACTTCAACGCGCTGGTGTACGTGCTCTCCGGGCGGGGGACGGCCGGCGTCGAGGAGGCCGGGCTGGACGAGGGGCAGCTCGCCGTGTTCGCCGGCTCCCACCACCAGGGCAGCGGTGACGGGCTCGTCGTCCGCGCGGCCGACGGTCAGCCGTCGGCGGGGGCGAACGGGTGGGAGATCCTCGTCCTCGGCGGCCTGCCGATCCGCGAGCCGGTCGCCCGGTACGGCCCGTTCGTCATGAACACGCGGGAGGAGATCGTCCAGGCGTTCGAGGACTTCCAGGCCGGCCGGATGGGGACCGTCCCGGCCGAGCAGGTCCCGCACCGGTCCGACGCCGACGAGCCGCTCGCCTGAGCTCCGCGGGCGGGCCTGCCCGGTTCCCCGTGCCGGACAGACCCGCCCGCGGTCGTTCCGCCGTTCGGGTGACGGCGGCCGGGGCATGCGCTACTGTGTTCGAATAGTCGAACAGAAGTTCGACCTGTTCGGACGCGCTCGCCTCGGGAGGCGACATGGTGGCGACGGCCACGCGAGGGCATGAGGCCCCGGCGCGCTGCGGGCGGCGTGGAGAACGCGCGACACGCCGCAGTGTTTTCTACGCAAATCTACGGCCGCAGCTATATCGCCTCATAGAGTCCGAGAGCGTGGACCCCGTGCGCAATCCCTATGCCCCCGGCGCCGGGCAGCGCCCTCCCGAGCTGGCCGGCCGCGACCGTGAGCTGAAGCAGTTCGAGGTGGTGCTCGAACGCGTGGCCCGCGGCCGTCCCGAGCGCAGCATGATCGTCACCGGGCTGCGCGGGGTGGGCAAGACCGTGCTGCTCAACGCGTTCCGGTCGATGGCGATCCAGCGGCTGTGGGGGACGGGCAAGATCGAGGCCCGCCCCGACCAGTCGATCCGGCGGCCGGTCGCCTCGGCGCTGCACCGGGCCGTCCGCGAACTCGCGCCCCGGCACCGCGCGCCCGACCGCATCGAGGAGTTCCTCGGCGTGCTCAAGGCGTTCGCGCAGGCGGAGCCCGAGCCGTCCGGCAAGGGCAGGGCGCGGGCGCACCGCTGGCAGCCCGGCATCGACGTGCCCGCCTCGCGCGGACGCGCCGACTCCGGCGACCTGGAGATCGACCTCACCGAGCTGTTCGTCGACGCGGCGTCCGTCGCCACGGACGTCGGCGCCGGCATCGCCCTGTTCGTCGACGAGATGCAGGACATCCCGGCCGACGACGTCTCCGCGCTGTGCGCCGCGTGCCACGAGCTGTCGCAGGTCGGCGGGCCGCTCATCGTGGTGGGCGCGGGGCTGCCGCACCTGCCGGCCGTGCTGTCGGCGAGCAAGTCCTACTCCGAGCGGCTCTTCCGGTACGCGCGGATCGACCGGCTCGACCGGGAGTCGGCCGATTTCGCGCTGCTGGCGCCCGCCGAGCGCGAGGACGTCACGTTCACCGAGGAGGCCCTCGACGCGCTGTACGGTGCGGCCGACGGCTACCCCTACTTCGTCCAGGCGTACGCCAAGGTCGTCTGGGACGTCGCACCCGACACCCCGATCACGGCGGACGACATCAAGGTCGCCGCCCCGGAGGCGGAGAGCGAGCTCGCGGTCGGCTTCTTCGGCAGCCGCTACGAACGCGCCACCCCCGCCGAACGCGACTACATGCGCGCGATGGCCATGCTCGGCGACGACCCCGTGCCCACGGCGTCGGTCGCGGACGAGCTGGGCCGCAAACCGTCCAGCCTGTCGCCCGCCCGCGACGGGCTCATCAAGAAGGGCCTCATCTACAGCGCCGAGCGCGGCATGGTCGCGTTCACGGTGCCGCACTTCGGCACGTTCCTCCGCTCGCAACCCGCCTGACGGCCGGACCGCTTCGGCTCTATCGAGTTCTCTAGCGAAAAAGCTAGAGAACGGTAGAAAGCTGCATCGAGCCGCGTCGTCCGGTGAATATCCGGCTCTCTAGCTCTGGCCGTAGAGAGCCGTAGATTTTGCTCGCCTTGTCTCTGGGTTTATCTAGGGCTTTCTAGTTGTGTTTGCAGAAAGCCCTAGATTCGGGCGGCGGGCGGGCCGGGCCCGGTGTTGGCCGGTGCGGGCATGTGGGTAGGACCCCCCGCGTATGCCCATCCACTGGGCAGTAGGTCTATGTCGGGGGGAAACATGACAGACCGAGACAAGTTCCGAGGCCAGGACCCGGACCACGAGTTCAGCCAGGACGACGGATACCCGACCCAGGACGAGTACCCCACCCACGACGAGATGTCCTCCTCCATGAGCGGCTATGACGAATCGTCCATGCAGCAGGACCGGAGCGGCTGGCCGCCGGAGGGGGAAGGCGACCACCCGCCGCAGAGGGGCTACCACGGGCAGGACGAGACCACGTCCAACCTGGGCGAGGGCATGCGGAGCCGCCGGCCGGGCGAGGAGCGCGGGCGCGGACGGTCCGGCCAGGACGACGAGTTCGGCGACGAGGAGACCGGCGCTTGGTGACCGTCTCCCACTAGGAGTCCAGGACGACGTGAAGGCCGCCTCCCGGCACGGGATCGCGGCCTTCACAGCCTTCCGGACCTCTCACAAGGGCTTGGGCCGGGGGCGCGCGGACGGGTCCGGCGTGTGCGGCGGGAACCTCGTCATCCGCGCGAGAACCTCGTCGATCGCCCTCTCCAACTGGGTGTCGACCCCCTTCACATGCTCCTGCGGCGTGATGTCGACCTCGATGTCGGGGTCGGTGCCGTAGTTCTCGACCTTCCACCCCACATCGTCGAACGTGAACGAGAATTCCGGCTGCGTGGTGACGGTTCCGTCCGCGAGCCGGTGCCGTGGCCAGATGCCCACGACGCCGCCCCAGGTCCGCTTCCCGATCAGGGGGCCGAGGCCGAGCAGCTTGAACGCGTGGCTGAAGATGTCACCGTCCGAGCCCGTCCGCTCGTTGGTGATGGCGACCATCGGTCCGCGCGGCGACTGGCGCGGATACGGCGTCGGGACGCCCCACCGAGGGAAGTTGTAGCCGAGCCGCTGCCGCGCGAGCTTCTCCAACAGCAGACCGGAGACGTTGCCACCGCCGTTGAAGCGGACGTCCACGATCAGCCCCTCCCGGTCGTGCTCGCCGAGGAAACCACGATGGAACTCGGCGAACCCGTCCGGGCCCATGTCGGGGACGTGGATGTAGCCGACCCGGCCGTCCGTCCTGTCGCGGACCAAGGCGCGGTTGGCCGAGACCCAGTCGCGGTAGCGTCCGGGGCGTTCGTCGGCGAGCGTCCGGACGGCGACGGTGAACGGCTCTGCGTCACCGCGCCGGACGGTCAGCAGCACCTCCGCGTCCGCGAGGTTGACCAGCCGCTCGCCCGGGACGACCCCGCCCGGCGCGACCGGCTCCCCGTTGACGGCGATCACGGCGTCACCCGGACGGACGTCCACCCCGGGACGGTTCAGCGGCGACGTGGCGGCCACGTCCCACGGGTCGCCGCCGACGATGTGCGCGATCACGAACCGGCCGTCCTCGATCGTCCAGTCCACGCCGAGGAAGCCCTGCTCGTAGACGGGCCGCCGGCGGTACTCGCCGCCGATCTCGAACGCGTGCGAGGTGCCCAGTTCGCCCTGCATCTCCCACAGCAGGTCGGAGAACTCGCCCCGCGTCGTCACCTTGTCGGCGAGCGGGCGGTAGCGGCGGTAGACGGCGTCCCAGTCGACGCCGGCCATGTCCTCGTCCCAGAAGTGCTCGCGTTGCAGGACCCACGTCTCGCGGAGCATCTGCCGCCACTCGTTCGCCGGGCAGACCGACACCTTGACGCGGCCGAGGTCGACCCAGCCGCTCCGCCTGCCCGGCTCGTCGTCGTCCGGCTGCTCGCGTCCGGCGGTGACGAGCCGGAGCCTCGTCCTCGACCGGTAGAGGAGGCCGACACCGTCGCGCGCGACCCAGAAGTCGCCGACGTCGCGCAGCAGCGTGCGCGCCCGGCGGGTCGCGAAGTCGAACACCTCGACCCGGCCGAGCGGCGGCTCGGCGCCGAGGCCGCCCCGCACCGGGAAGGCCGAGTACAGCACCTTGCCCTGGAGGCCGGCGATGCGTCCGTAACGTCCCTCGCCGACCGGGAACGCGACGACGCGCCGCTCGATCCCGTCGAAGTCGATCGCCAGCCGCGCGGCGGCCGCCACGCTGGCGCCGAGGCCGTCGCCGGACACGTCGCGCAGGTCGGAACCGTCCGCGAGGCTGCTCTCCGGGGGCGTGCCGCCGTCGTCCGCGAGCGGGTGCGGGGACGGGACGAACGGCGACCCCACGTCCCGCCGCAGCGTGATCGCGTACGGGCGGGCGCCGAGCGGGAACCCCCGGTCGAACTGCAGCGTGTCGGCCACCGGGTTGAACACCCGCTGCCCGATGAAGTACAGGTAGCGGCCGCCCGGGTCCCAGGCCGGGGCGCGGTCGTGCAGGACGGGACGGGTCACCGGCACCGCCAGCCCGGTCTCCGCGTCGCACACCTTGATCGCCGTCGTCTGCGCGGTGTCGGGAAAGGCGTAGGCGAGCCACTCCCCGCCGGGCGACCAGGCCAGGCCGGTGATCGCCCCGTACGGGCTGACGTCCAGCGGCACCGGCTCGAAACCGGCGTCGGCGTCGAGCAGGTACAGCTCGTCGCGGTGGTTGGTGAAGGCGAACCGGTCGGCGGACGGCGAGGGCGCCAGTTCCACGACCCGTCCGACGTCCCCGGACGTCTCGGCGTGCACGGCGTCCCGGTCGCCGTCCTGCGCCAGCACGACGAGCCGCTCCCGGCCGTCCTCCCCGGACGCCGCCGCGATCAGCCGCCGGTCGTCGTTGAACCAGGTCAGCAGGCGGTAGCGGACGCCGTCCTGCCGCCCGTGCTGCCGGACGGGCCCCTCCCACGCCGGGAACGAGTACGCCTTCCCGCGCGTGGTGATCGCGAGGCCGTCGCCCGCCGAGTTCACCGTCGCGGTGTCGAGGTACTCGGCGGCGGACACGAAGCGCCGGTTCCGCTGCGTCCGGGAGCTGCCGAGCCGGACGTCCAGCCGGCGCGGGCCGGGCTCGCCCGGGTCGCCGGGGTCCAGGACGTACAGTTCGGCCGCCGCGTGGTAGACCAGCCGGCGCCCGTCGTCGGCGAGGTTGCGTGCGTAGTAGTCGGCGTGGGCGGTGTGCCGGCGCAGGCCGGTGCCGTCCGGGAGGCACGAGTACACGTTGCCGATGCCCTCGTGGTCGGACAGGAAGTAGACGCGCCCGCCGACCCAGCAGGGCGCGGCGAGGTTGCCGTCGAGGGAGATCAGGCGGCGGAAGGCGCCCGCACCGGACGGGTCGATCCACAGGTCGCCGGCGGTCCCGCCCCGGTAGCGCTTCCAGCGGGCCGGGTCGGCGGTGTTGCGGCCGATGACGACCGCGCCGCCCGGCCCGTAGGACGCGCTGGAGGCCGGGCCGTACGGCAGCTCCCGCGGGACGCCGTCCGCCGGGCCGATCCGGTGCAGCCGGTTGTCGCCGCGGAACGGCCGCCGCACGTCGCTCGCGTAGACGATCTCACCGGACGGGTTCCAGCCGGTGATCGTGCAGGACGTCCCGTGGAACGTCAGCCGCTCCGCCGAGCCGCCGGACGCCGGCATGACGTACACCTCGGACGGGCCCTCCTCGCGGCCGACGAAGGCGAGCAGGCGTCCGTCGGGGGAGAGCCGGGGGTAGGCGGCCGCCGCGACGCCCGCGGTGAGCCGGTACGCGCGGCCGCCGGTGGCGGGCACGGTCCACAGGTCGTCCTCGCAGACGAAGACGACGTCGTCACCGCAGATCGACGGAAAGCGCAGGTAACCGCCGTTATCTCCCACCACGGGCGGACTTGTGCCCGCTCTCCGCGCGAGGAATCTCCGGCCGGCCCTCGGGCGCGTCCGAGAAGGGGGCTAGACGGCCGCGGACACCTCCGGCGCCGCGGACACTTCCGGCGCCTCGGGCACCAGGACCGCCGACCGGACGTCCCGGTCGCGCTCGGCGGTGGACACGGCGAACACGATCTCCACGTCCCGGCCGTCCACCCGGCCCGCGAAGACGACGAACCGCCGGCAGCCCTCCCGCCACACGTCCAGCGGGACGGCGCTCGCGATCGCGTTCTCATGCCCGGCCCACGCCGCGCTCCCGTACAGCGTCGCGTACGTCTCCGGCAGCGGGCTGCGCCGCCGCTCGCACGGCAGCCCGGCGGGCATCCGCCGCCGCTCCACCAGTTCCGCCAGCTCCGGGGACAGCGCAGCGAACAGCGCCACCTCCACCGCGAACACCAGCCCGACCTGGACCTGGACGTCCCGCAGCACGTCCACGCCCGCGAGCGGCGCGCCGAGCGACGCCACCGCCGCGCCGGTGAACAGCACGGCCCGCAGCACGCTGCGCCGCCCGACCTTCTTGGCGCTGAGGCCGCCGAAGCAGCCGCACCCGGCGTCCGGCCGGTGGACCCGCAGCTCGCCCACCACCCACGTCGCCGCCGCGAACGCGATCGTCGTCGCGAGCCGCACCGACAGGTGCGAGGTCGCCAGCAGCGCCAGCCCGAGGACGCCCTCGCCGAGCCCGAGCCCGACCGTCATGCCGCGGCTGCGGCGCACCGCCGTCAGCCGCGCCAGCCCGGCGGGGACCGGCACGCCGTGCACGTGGTCGGGCGCGTCCGCCGCCCGCTCCCGGACGGTCAGCTTCGCCAGGCACGCGGCCAGCAGCACCCCCGCGAGCAGCAGCACCTGCGTGTTCTGGAACGCCGTCACCATGGCCCCTCCACCTGGACGGACGCGTTGAAGCAGCCCGCGTCGAGTTCGCCGCCGAGCCCGGCGAACGCGGCCGGCGTCAGCTCGACGATCCGGCCGCGCGGCGACGCGCCGCATTCCACGCACCGGTCGCAGAACCGCGCCGCCGTGCAGCCGCACTCGACCACCGGCACGGTCGCGGCCCGTCCGCCGCACTCGTTGCGGACGGTCAGCTCGCCGCCCACCGACAGGTACGGGAACGGGACGCAGCCGGACGGGGCGTCCGCGCATCCTCCGGCGGCCCCCTCGGAATCGACCGCCGGATAGGCCGCCCCGTCCGGCGCCCCGCCGCCGGCGTGCCCGAACCAGGTCGCCGTGCCGCGCAGCACCCCGGGCGCGGGGACGGTCGCGTCCGGCGCGGCGAGGTCGTCGGCCCGGTATCCCGGCTGTGACGTGCCGGGACGCACCGCCCGCGGCCCGTCCGGGGACCCGACGCAGATCAGGTCGACGAGGTATCCGGGTTCCAGGCGCGGATGCCGGACCAGCACCCGTTCGAGGGCGTGCGGGGGGATCGCCACATGGGCGCGGCGGCGGTGGGGGCCCATGTCCACCTCCACGGCGTCCTTGCCGCACGCCAGGATCGTGCCGGCGACGCGTCCGATGTCGACCCACACCCGGTCGGCGACACCGCTCTCCCGCTGCCGGACGATCACCGGCCGTCCCGGCCGGAGCGCGGCGGGGCCCCCGCGCCCGCCGTGCCAGATCTTCGTGGCCCCGCTCATCGCGAGCGTGGTCTCCGTGCCGCCCGCGGCCAGCACCAGCAGGTGCGGGCTGGCGTCCAGCACGATCCCGCTCAGCGCGGGCAGCGGCGGCTCGCCCTCCGGAGGGGCGGGGGCCGCCCCGAACACGGCCGCGCGCCTGCGGCGGCGCGCTTCACGGCTTGCGGACGGCATCGCGGCACTCCGGCGGTGATCACGCTGGGCGACTGGTCAGGAGACAATGAGTCAAGGCTCACGTGCGCGACCTCAGCTGTCGACGGATTTGTCGCGATAAGTCAGCCACTGGTGGATGTCTGATCTACCTGGGATGAAGATTATGAACTGGTTGACCCGGATATGTGGTTTATGTAGGCCCGGAATTACGATCTTCATGCGATCGTCGACGTTACCCGGGAGTGTCCGCAGGCGGCTCCCCGACCCATGGTCCGGTGGTGATGTGAGCGCGACGCGGCACGAGGAGTTCCGCGCGTACGTGGCGGAGCGCAGGCCCGTGCTGCTGCGCGCCGCCGTCCGGCTGGCCGCCGACCGCGGCGAGGCCGAGGACCTCCTCCAGGCGGCCCTCGCCAAGACCTACCTCGCCTGGGACCGCATCCAGGACCGCGCCGCCGTCGACGGCTACGTCCGCCGCGCCATGGTCAACACGCAGATCTCCTGGTGGCGGCGCCGCAAGCTGGACGTCTACCCCACCGACCGGCTCCCCGACCGTCCCGTCGAGGACCACGCCGACCGCAGCGAGATGCACGACGCCCTGGGCCGCGCCCTCGACCGCCTCCCCGAACGCCAGCGCCTCGCCGTCATGCTCCGCTACTACGAGGACATGTCCGAACGCGAAATAGCCGAGGCCCTCGGCGTCAGCGTGGGCACCGTGAAATCCACCGTCTCCCGAGCCATGGCCCGCCTGAGAGAGCTGTACTAGCCCGCCGCCCAGAACCGGGTACCGACCTCAGCCGACAGCCACGGGCAGGCACGCGGAGCGAGCGCAAGCGAGCGCAGCGGGCATGCCCGCCGACGCAGGCGACCGCAGCGACGCCACACACCGTCACGGGCAAGACAGACCGCAACGGCGGCGTGAGGATCGCCTGCGTCGCAACGGGGGTTCCAGGGGGTCGCCCCCCTGGGTCAACACTGCGAAAATCTGCGTGGGAGCCGCTCGTAAATGGAGGCGTGCCGTGTTCAGCACCATGCAGGATTTTCCGCTGACGATTACGACGATCATGCGCTATGGCGCGGGGGTCTTCGGGGACACCGAGGTCGCCACGTGGACCGGGGACGGGGCGCGGCGCCGGACCTACGCGGAGGTCGGTGAGCGCGCCGCCCGGCTGGCGGGCGCGCTGCGCGGCCTCGGGGTGGTCGGCGACCAGCGCGTCGCCACGTTCATGTGGAACAACGCGGAGCATCTGGAGGCGTATCTCGCGGTCCCGTCGATGGGGGCGGTGCTGCACACGCTCAATCTGCGGCTCTTCCCCGACCAGCTCGTCTACATCGCGAACCACGCCGAGGACCGGGTCGTCATCGTCGACGGGACGCTGATCCCGCTGCTGGCGCCGGTGCTGGCGCAGCTGAAGACCGTCCGGCACGTGATCGTGGTCGGGGCGGGCGACACGGCGCCGCTGGAGGGCGCGGGCAAGGAGCTGCACGGGTACGAGGCGCTGCTGGCGGCGGCGCCGGCGGCGTTCGAGTGGCCGGAGATCGACGAGCGGTCGGCCGCGGCGATGTGCTACACGAGCGGCACGACCGGGAACCCGAAGGGCGTCGTGTACTCGCACCGGTCGGCGTACCTGCACTCGATGGCGACGTGCACGGGCAACGCGATCGGGCTGAGCGCGTCCGATGTGGTGCTGCCGGTGGTGCCGATGTTCCACGCGAACGCCTGGGGCTTGCCCTACGCGGCGGTGATGGCGGGCGCGTCGCTCGTCATGCCGGACCGGTTCCTCCAAGCGGAGCCGCTCGTCCGGCTGATCGAGGCGGAGCGTCCGACGGTCGCCGGGGCGGTGCCGACGATCTGGTCG
Source organism: Actinomadura sp. GTD37 (assembly GCF_041951365.1). Classification (NCBI taxonomy): domain Bacteria; kingdom Bacillati; phylum Actinomycetota; class Actinomycetes; order Streptosporangiales; family Thermomonosporaceae; genus Actinomadura; species Actinomadura sp. GTD37. The sequence continues at coordinate 304,869 of NZ_JBGNUS010000001.1, read as the reverse complement.
GACGTCCTGCGGTACACGAAGGAGAACGGGTCGGATCTGAGTTCGCTGCGGCTCGTGCCGTGCGGCGGGTCGGCGGTGCCGGAGGCGCTGATGCGGGGCTTCGACGAGATCGGCGTCCGCATCGTCCAGGCGTGGGGGATGACGGAGACGTCGCCGGTGGCGTCGGTGGCGCATCCGCCGGCGCAGGCCCGGGGCGAGGACGCGTGGCGGGCGCGGATCAGCCAGGGCCGCGTCCTCGCGGGCCTGGAGATGCGGATCGTCGGGGACGGCGACCGGGTCCTCGCGAGCGACGGGGAGGCGGTCGGCGAGGTCGAGATCCGCGGGCCGTGGATCACCGGCGCCTACCACCTCGACGAGGACCCCGCGCGGTTCCACGACGGCTGGCTGCGGACGGGGGACGTCGGGACGCTGTCGCCGGACGGCTTCCTCGTCCTCACCGACCGGGCGAAGGACGTCATCAAGTCGGGCGGCGAATGGATCTCCTCGGTGGAGCTGGAGAACCACCTGATGGCGCATCCGGACATCGTGGAGGCGGCCGTGGTCGGCGTCCCCGACGAGCGGTGGCAGGAGCGGCCGCTCGCGTCGGTCGTGCTGCGCGAGGGGGCCGAGGTCGCGCCGGAGCAGCTGCGGGAGTTCCTGTCCGGGCGGATTCCGAAGTGGCAGCTTCCCGAGCGCTGGACGTACATCGCCGAGGTTCCGAAGACGTCCGTCGGCAAGTTCGACAAGAAGGTGCTGCGGCGCCGTTACGCGGACGGTGACCTGGAGGTCCGGCGGGCCGACTGACCCCGGGGCCGGACGGGGCGGCTGACTCGATTCTGACCGGGAGTCAGCCGCCACGTGGTCACACACAGACGCGATATCTCACCCGGGTGTTACCTTAATGGTGGATTTCGGGAGATGATGTGGTGCAGATGGGGTTCGCGGGTGTATGCAAGGTGGGCTGATTGTCCGGATGACCCCCGTGGGGGCGGACCCCTCATGCCGCTGCCGGGAGCGTGAATGCCCAGGTTGTCCACCTCCGCACGCTCGGCCGACCGTGAGCTGGTCAAGGGCCTGAACGAGGGCGACGAGGCGGCGCTCGCCGCGCTCTACGACGAGTACGCCGAGCGCCTTTACGACTACGCATTGTCGATGTCGGGCGATCGGAAGGCCGCCGCCGACATCGTCCACGACACCTTCATCGACGCCTGCCGCCGCGCCCCCCGGATGCGCGACCATCTGCACCTCGGCCCGTGGCTCTACGGGGCGGCCCGGCGCCGCTGCGTCCGGCGCGGCCGCGCGAAGGTGCTGTTCTGGGACAGGGCCGCCGAGTTCGCCGACGCCCCGTTCCTGGACCGTGCCGAGGACGACGACCTCGGGCTCGAATGGCCGCCCGCGGACGAGCTGCACGACCTGCTGCGCGAAGCCCTCGCCCGGCTGGAGCCCGCCGACCAGGAGGTGATGCTCCTGGCGTTCCGGCACGGGCTGCGCCCGGCCCGGCTCGGCACGACGCTCGGCCTGTCGGCGCGGCGGGCCGCGCTGCGGGTGCGCAAAGGACGCGCCGAGCTGGAGGTCGCGCTCCAGTCGGCGATCGGCGACGCGGAGCGGGCGTGCGCCGCCGCCCTCCCGGCGGCGCAGGAGGGGCCCGAGTCCTCGGCGGTCGCCGTCCTCGCCGCCCGCGCGCCCGTGAAGGAGGAGGCCGCGCCGGCCGTCCCCGCGCGTCCCGCCAAAGGGTTGTCGAGGTTGCTGTGCCGCCGCGACGACGCCTCCCCCGCCGACACCCGCACCGAACGGCACGTCGCCGGCTGCCGGGAGTGCCTGCGCCGCGGCGGGGTGTCCCCCGCCGCGCTGCTGCGCAGGGCGCCCGCGCCGGTGCTGCCGGCCGCGCTGCGGCACCGCGTCATGCACACCGCCACCGACCCGGAGCTGGCCGGCTACCGGGCCGACATCGCCGCGCGGGGCGGTGCGCTCACCCCGGCCGGCCTGCCGATCCAGCCGGACGTCCCGTCGCCGTTCACCCGCCGGTGGCTGTTCACCGTGGGCGGCATGGCGGGGGCGCTGGTCGCCGCCGTCGTCGCCGTGCTCGTGATGGGGCCCGGCATCGGCGGCGGGACGCTGTCCTGGCCGCCGTTCGGGACGGGTCCGCAGCCGTCGATCACCCACGAGTCGCCGCAGGAGGGCGCCGGTCGCGGCGGGCGCCCGTCTCCCGGTCCCGGCGGTGGGACGCAGGGCCGCCCCGCGCAGCCGCCCCCGGCCCCGGGCGCGGACGGGAAGGACCCGCGGCAGACCGAGAACCCGTCGCAGCAGCCGACGCAGCCGGCCGACCCGCCGGTCAAACCCGGCGTGCTCGTGGTGAACCCCGCGAAGGTCGAGATGTACGGCACCAAGACCGCCCGCGTCAGCCTCGCCGCCAGGAGCGGGCCGGTGACGTGGACGGCGATGACGTCGACGAGCCAGCTGATCCTCTCGGAGATGCAGGGCGGCATGACGGCGGGCGGCTCGGTGAGCCTGACGCTCACCCTCCGCACGGCGATCATCGGGCTGCCCGGCCAGGGGACGCTGACGTTCACCGACTCCGAGGGCGCGCCGCACCAGGTGACGGTGGTCTGGGGCGCCACGCTGCTGTGACGGCCCGCCGCGCGGCCGTTCAGCCGGCGGGCTGCTCCCGCAGCGCGTCCCGGATCGTTTCGAGGCGCTCGCCGAGCGCCGCCTGGACGCGGGTCTCCATCGCCCGCGCGATGAAGGGGTCGACGACCATCTTCACCAGCGGCCGCATCCGGCGGACGACGGCGGCGACGTCGGCGACCGCGTCGCCGTCCGGGACGGGCTGCCCCTCCAGCCGGTGGAACACGTGCTCCTGGACGAGGTTGACGAACCGTCCGGCGATGACGTCGCAGTCGGCGCGGATCTGCTCGGCGATGTCGAGCACGGAGTCGAGCGGGATGCCCGCGGCGACGAGTTCGGCGCCCACGTGCAGCAGCCGGGGGCTCGGCACGCGGAACTTCTCGCCGTCCGGCTCGATCAGGCCGATCTCGACGGTGCGCCGCTGCATGCGCGCGATCTCGTCCGCGTCCAGCCCCTCGCCGAAGATCTCGACGAGCTCCTCGTAGGTGGCGGTGCCGGGGATCTCGTCCGACCACGGATCGGTCAGGACCTTCTCCAGCCCGAGGACCTCGCCGACGTCCTTGCCCGTCTCCCACGCCGACAGCAGGTCCTTGATGATCGCGAACGTGTAGCCGCGGCCGAGGAGCTTGCCGATCAGCCGGAGCCGCGCGAGGTGCGTGTCGTCGTACAGCCCGACCCGGCCCTCCAGGCGCGGCGGCGGCAGGAGGTCGCGGTCCTGGTAGGCGCGGATGTTGCGCACGGTGCTGCCGGCCAGCCGCGCCAGCTCGTCGATTCGGTACTCGGCCATGCCCCCGCCCGCCGTTCGGATGAGGTGATCTTACCCCCGGACCATTGTTACATCGATCGATGGCACATAGGGTGGCCGCCATGGCGGACGATATCGAGGAGACCCTCCTCGGCGGCCCCCTGCGCTACACGCGCAAGGAGGTCGAGGCCCTCTCGGGCGTCACCGACGACTACGCGCGCCGGATCTGGCAGGCCCTCGGGTTCCCGGCTCCGCCCGACGACGAGGTCGCGTTCACCGACGGCGACGTCGCCGCGCTCCGCGAGATCAAGGACCTCCTCTCCCACGCCATGGTGGACGAGGACATGGTCGTCCAGCTGGCCCGCGCCGTCGGCCAGACGATGGGACGGCTCGCGAGCTGGCTCGGCGACGTGTGGCTGCAGCGGCTCGGCGAACTCCCGTCCGACGAGCCGATGACGCCCGAGCTGGTCACCGCCGCGCTCGCCGCCACCGAGGAGCTGCGCCCGGCGTTCGAACGCCTCCTGCTGCACGGCTGGCGCCGCCAGCTCACCGCCGCCGGCATGCGCGCCGCCGCCTCGACGGCGACGGCCAAGTCCGATCCCGCCGCGGGCCTCGCCCACCTCGCGGTCGGCTTCGCCGACGTCGTGTCGTTCACCCGGCTGAGCCGCCGCCTCGACGGGGACGCCCTGGCCGCCTTCATCGAACGCTTCGAGTCGACCGCCGCCGAGATCGTCGCCGAGGCCGGCGGCCGCATCGTCAAGACCCTCGGCGACGAGGTCCTGTTCGTCGCGCCCACGCCGTCCGCCGCCGCCGAGATCGGCCTGCGCGTCGCGGACCACTTCAACGAGGCCCCCGACTTCCCCAAGGTCCGCGTGGGTCTCGCCTACGGCGAGGTCATCCAGCGCCTGGGCGACGTCTTCGGCACCCCGGTCAACATGGCCGCCCGCCTGACCTCGGCCGCCTACCCGGGAACGGTCCTGGCCGGCCCCGATCTGGCCGCGGCCCTTCCCGGGCACGCCTACGACGTGTCGAGCCTCCGCGCCCGCCCCCTCCAGGGCCTGGGCAGGGTGCGGCCCTACGTCCTGCGCCGCCACCGCCGCCCCGCCTGACCCGGGCGAAAAGGGCGGCCTCATGGGCCCTGGCGGGGTAGTGCGGGGCGCGGTCTCGCCGTAGCGTCCATGGCAGGCGGAAGTCCGGTTGATGGGGTGCGATGTTCGATCTGCTGGTTCGCGGCGGGACGGTGCTGGACGGCACCGGAGCGGCCGGACGCCGCGCGGACATCGCCGTCTCCGCGGACCGCATCGCCGAGGTCGGCGCCCTGGACGGGACGCGAGCGACCACGGAGATCGACGCCACCGGCCGGTACGTCATGCCCGGCTTCATCGACGCCCACGTGCACGGCGACGCGGCCGTATTCGACCCGGACGTGCAGCTCGCAGCGCTTCGGCAGGGCGTCACGACATTCGTCCTCTAGGGCCTGTCTCAAAGTCTGGCATCTTTGATCTTGTGCCAAGATCGCGGGATGCTGCGACTCACCGATTTCATCATCGACTGCCCGGAGCCGATGAAGCTGGCGGCCTTCTACTCCGAGGTGACGGGCCGCCCCATCAAAAAGAGTCACAGCCCCGAGAACTGGGCCGGCATCCAGTTCGGTGAGATCGAGCTGGCCTTCCAACGGGTAAACGACTACCGCCCCCCGCAGTGGCCCAACAGCGAGCACCCCAAGCAGTTCCACCTCGACTTCGAAGTGGATGACATCGAATCCGAGCAGCACCGCATCCTCGACCTCGGCGCGACGCTGAAGCAGGACTTCATCGACCCCGACGGCTACGGCTGGCGGGTCTACACCGACCCGATTGACCACCCCTTCTGCCTGTGCCGCAACAAGGGCGTCATCTGGACCGACCAGGGCCTGATCTGGCCCAAGCGCGGCTAGAACCTGATCTGCCGTACTGGGCGACGACTTTGAGACAGACCCTAGGGCAGGACAGCGTCATGGGAACCGCGCGGCGCGCACCGGAGAAGGACGAGCTCGCCGCCATGCTCGCGCACGTCGAGCAGGACGGCCGGCACGTCCGCGGACTCGGCGACTGGACGTGGGAGCAGGCCGCCGTGCACCTTGCCGGACGCGCCGCCGACCGCTTCCGCCTGCACGACCGGGGCCGGATCGAGACCGGACGCGCCGCCGACCTCGTCGTCGTCGACCCCGCCGCCGTCCGCGACCGCGCCACCTATGAACGGCCGCGCGTGCCGGCCGTGGGCGTCGAGCACGTGGTCGTGAACGTGTGCCCGTCCTCGACGGCGGAGCCCTCCTGCGGGTGGGCCCGCCCGGCCGCGTCCTGAAGCCCGCCTGACGGCGTCGGCCTAGCTTGCGGCGGCGTCCAGGTTGTCGGTCACGCGCTGAAGCGTGCTGAACAGGTCGCGGAGTTCCGCCGGGCTCAGCCCGGCCGAGGCGAGCATGCGCTGAGGGACGTCCAGAGCCCGCGACCGCAGGGCGGCGCCCTGCTCGGTCAGGTGGACCGACACCGAGCGCTCGTCCTCGCGGCTCCGCCGCCGCTCCACCAGGCCCGCCGCCTCCAGGCGTTTGAGCAGCGGCGACAGGGTGCCGGAGTCCAGGCGGAGGCGCTCGCCGAGATGCTTCACGGTGAGGCCGTCCGACTCCCACAGGACGAGCATGGCGAGGTACTGGGGATAGGTCAGGCCGAGCGGGCGGAGCTCCGCCCGGTACCGCGCGTCGAACGCGCGCGAGGCAGCGTGCAGCGCGAAGCAGACCTGCGCGTCCAGCTTCAAGAGGTCGTCGGCCGTCCCCGTCATGAACCCCAGCCTACGTTGCGCCCCGCTGAATGGCCCCCAACCGACCTGGGACGTTCGCAGCCGCCATGCTCGGCCGAGTCCGCGACGGGGCCGTTGTGCTCACAGCCCGAGCGATTTGGCGGTGATGACTTTCATGACCTCGCTCGTGCCCGCGTAGATGCGCGCGACGCGGGCGTCGGCGTACAACCGGGCGATCGGGTACTCGGTGACGTAGCCGTAGCCGCCGAAGAGTTGCAGGCAGCGGTCGACGGCCCGGGCCTGCGTCTCGGTGCGGAACAGCTTGACCTTCGCCGCGTCGGCGCCGGACAGCCGACGGTCGACGAGTTCGAGGACGGCGCGGTCGAGCATCGCCTGCGCCGCCTCGATCTCGGCGGCCACCGCGGCGAGTTCGAACTTGGTGTTCTGGAACGACGCGACGGGTGCGCCGAAAGCCTTGCGCTCCCTGACGTACTCGATCGTCGCGTCCAGCGCGGCGCGTGCCTGGGCGACCGACCCGACCGCCACGGTCATCCGTTCCTGGGGGAGGTTGCGGCCGAGGTAGCCGAACGCCGCCCCCTCCTCGCCGAGCCGGTTGGCGGTGCCACCGCCCTCGCACATGGTCTGGAGGCCGTAGCGAATCCCGCGCTCACGCATGTGGTGGATCATCCGCGTCATCAAGACCGCACCGGACGCGCCCAGCGTCTCAGTGACCAAGGACGACTTCCCGCCCCGCGTCAATTCCTGAGCAGCGGACGCACACCGCGCTGCGGCTTCGTCCGCGCGTTCCGTTTTCTGCTTTCGCCGTGTGATCCTTGGTGGCGCGAATGTGCCGTCCGGGTCGGGCCCAGGCGGCGGGCTGGACGGGGCGGGGATGGGCGGAAGACGCGAGAGCGACCGGGCCGCGAAGAAGTACGGCCTCAAGAACCTCGGGCGTTTCGCCGTCTCCCAGCTGCTGATAGGCGTCGGGCTGCTGATGATCTGGACGTTCGCGTTCGGCGCCACGGCGGAGGAGGTCGCGGACACCAGGCGCGCCGCGAGAGGCGACGGGGTTCCTGGCACGTTCACCGCGGAGTCGGAGGTGTGCGGGCGCGGCGGATGTTCCTGGTACGGCACGTTCTCAACCGGCAGCGTCTTCCGGTTGACCGTCGAGGGAACCGAATTGAGGGGCGACGACGGCCGTTCCGTTCACGTCGGGGACGCCGTTCCCGCTCTCGACGTCGGTTCGCGGAGCTTCGTCCACATGGAGGGCGGCTCGCCGGAGTGGGGGATGTCGTTCGGCCTCGGGTTCCTCGCCGCTGTCACCGGAAGCCTCGGGGCGGGGTTGAACGCGATGGTGCTGTGGGGCGTTTACTGGACGCGGGCCTCTCCCGCGGCGCGCAGGCGGCAGGCGAGGGAACGCGGCGGCTCCGCGCTGCGCGGCCTCGCCGACCGGGACCGGTGGGGCTGGTCGGCGCGGCCCGGTTCCGGCGCGGTCAGGGTGCGGGTGGCCAGGTCCAGGGGACGGACGCTCGCCGGGGCGGTCGGCCTGCTCTCGCTGGTGGCGTCACTGCTGCTGTTCGGCCTGATCTGGGGCGTGTTCAACAAGGAGACCACCTTGGCCGAGTTGGCCGGGGCCCTGTGGTGGCCGCTGTTCGCGCTCGTCCTGGTGGGCGTCGCGGTCCAGACGTTCAGGCTGGTGCTGGTACGGCCCCGGATGTGGGTGACCGACGACGAGATCGTCATCTGGGACGGGCTGCTGCTGTGGAAGGTCCTGCGGATCCCGCGCACCGCGATCGCGGCGATCCGGTACGGCGACGAGCCGCAGCGGTCCCGGGTCGGGGACGATACAGCCCAGTTGACGCCATTCTGGGAGGAACTCAACCTCGTCCTGGAAATGCGGGACGGCACATCTCTTCCCGCGCGTCGGCTGCGGTGGGGGAACTGGTTCTGGGTCATGTTGACTCTGAGAGATCTGGATCCGCAGACGAGCATGCCTCAGCGGGGGCGTCTGGTCCGCCGGTTGTGCCTGCGGGTGAAGGAGCCGCGCAGGGTGGCCGCCGACCTCGACCGCTGGCTGGCGGAGGGCGAGACACTCCCGCCGGAGTCCACGCCGGTCGATCACCCCGATTTCGGTGCCGTCCGCACGCACCGCGGCGTCGGCGGCGGGCGCGTCAAGATCAAGGGACGGCTTCCCCGGCCGGTGCTGGCCGAGTTCGCGAACGAGGGCCCCGGGACGCTGCGGGCCTGGCTGCGGCGCACCGAGTTCGGGCGCGGGACCCCGGTCGTGGTGTGCGGCCCCGGAGCTTCGCCCGCCACGACCGTCCTGGACGACCGGCTGGTGTCCGACAGGACGCTCGCGAAGAGGTTCCTGCACGTCGAGTCCGAAGGTCCGTGGGCCGTCACGATCAGCGGACCGGAACGCGCACGCGGATTCACCGGCTCGACCACGGGCAGCGGATCCGAAGTGCTCGACTACCGAGGGCCGGCCGGAATCGCCGTCGTGACATGCCCGGATGGGCAACCCCACCAGGTGCACCTGTACGGGCCGAACCTGGCGGTGCTCCACGGCTGCGACCCAGTCGTGTCCGCCGCCGAGCCCGGCCCGCTGCCGGGCTGGAGCACGTTCGCCGTCCCGGCGCGGGCGGTAATCCAGGTGAGAACGGCCGGGCAGGACTGGCGGATCGACGTGACGCCCCTGGAGCAGGCCGACGTGGACGCCCCTGCCCGAGCCGGAGAACAGGACGCCGTCGCCGTGCCGCCCACCGGCCGCGTCCGACCGTTCGAGCACTCCGTCGCGGGGGGCCGCACCGCGGTCGTGCGCTACCTGGGTCCGCCGGGACCTGTGCTTTTCCGCAGCGGAGACGCCTTCGGCCTCCTGCACCTCGACGCCGCCCTGACCCCTGTCCGGAGGCTCGCACGCCCGGACGGCGACACGGAAATCCACCTCCGTTCCCACACGCTCCTCCAGGTCACCGGAGGCCACGGCACATGGTCCCTGGCGGAGACCCCCCGCTGAACACACACACGCGCCGCCGAACCCGGCGGCGTCCCGAAAGGAGATCATCATGAACGACACCGGTCAGCGGGGCTCCCGGCGAGGGACGATCCAGCGGATGGACAACATCGCCATCGTCGTCGACGACCTTCCCGCCGCCATGGCGTTCTTCGCCGAACTCGGACTGGAGCTGGAAGGCGAGGCGACCGTCGAGGGCAGCGCGGTGGATCGCCTCGTCGGGCTTGAGGGAGTCCGGTCGGACATCGCGATGATGCGCACGCCGGACGGCCACGGACGCCTCGAACTGACCAAGTACCGGACGCCGCCGAGCCGGGACGGCGACCCGGACGCTCCGACGAACACGCTGGGCGCCCATCGCATCATGTTCGCCGTCGACGACATGGACGACATCCTCGACCGCCTGCGGCCGCACGGAGCCGAACTCATCGGCGACCTGGTGCAGTACGAGAACAGCTACCGGCTCTGCTACCTGCGCGGCCCGGCGGGCATCGTCGTCGCGCTGGCCGAGCAGACCACGTGACCGGCCGGGGGCCGCGTTTCCGCCCCGGGCGGCCCCCTGCGACTCGCTTAGCATGACCTTTTCGGGCGGGCGGATCATCCCGGGAGGGAACGATGCTGTTCAGGCGCGAGGTCCTTGAGGGGATCGCGGGCGGGAGGATCGACCGGGTGTTCCGGGTGTGGGCCGAGCCCCGCGTCCGCGCGGGGAGCACCCAGCGCACCTGGGCGGGGGTCGTCGTCATCGACTCGGTCACGGCCGTCACCCCCGAGGAGATCACCGAGGAGGACGCGCTGCGTTCGGGCTTCCCGACCCGCGCGGCGCTGCTCACCGCCCTGTCCAAGAGCACCAAGGAGGGCGGCTACCACCGCGTCATGCTGCATCTGGGCGGCCCCGACCCCCGATCGGAACTGGCCGGGAACGCCGATCTGACCGACCGGGAACTGGCCCGCATCAAGTCCGACCTGGACGCCGTCGACGCCCGCAGCCGCCGCGCCCCCTGGACCCGCGAGGTCCTCCGCCTCATCGCGGAGCATCCCGGCCTGCGCGCCCAGGACCTGGCCGAACGCCTGGACCGCGACAAACTCCCCTTCAAGGCCGACGTCCGCCGCCTCAAGATCCTCGGCCTCACCGAGAGCCTGGAGACCGGCTACCGCCTGTCCCCGCGCGGCGAGGCCCTCATGGCCTACCTGCGCTCCTTGAGCGAATGATCCGTCCCGGGCCCGCGCTCCGGCGGCCGATCACCCGGGCGTCGTCGCGGTGATCAGCCAGAGGCCGGCCGGGAGCCGGTAGTCGCCGCCGGGGGCGCCGAACCGGGCGAGGAGCCCGGCGGTCGCCGACCTGGCGGCCGCCTGCCCCGCCGGAGGGACGGCCCGGTACGCCGCGCTCGCGGGCCCCATCTCGATGAGCCATTCCACCGCGTCGGGTTCGTCGGGGACCCGCAGGGTGACATCGTGCGGCTGGACCGTGACGCCTTCGAAACCGGCCGCGGTGAGGACGCGCTCGATGCGCGCCGGTTCCGCGAACGAGAACGGGCCCGGTTCCTCGCCCAGCGGCAGCGGCGGCAGGGCGCCGACATGGGGCGCCGCGCCGAGGACGGCCATCGCGAGCCAGGGGTTGGCCGCGCCGTCGCGGAAGACGGTCGCGGCCAGCCGGGCGCCCGGACGCAGCGACCCCCGTATCGCGGCGCAGCCGCCGACCGGGTCGGCCAGCAGCATCAGCGCCATGCGGGAGAACACCGCGTCGAACGGCGCACCGGGCAGGGCGCCGACCGTCTCGATGTCGGCGGCGACGAAGCTCAGGCCGGGGTGCCGGTCCCGGGGGAAGCGGCGGCGGGCGGCCGCCACCATCGACTCGGCCAGATCCACGCCGACCGCCCGGCCGGTCGGCGCGACGGCCTCCGCCAGGGCGGCGGTGGTGCCCCCGCAGCCGCAGCCGACGTCCAGGATCCGCTCACCCGGGCGCGGACGCAGCCAGTCCATCGCCGCCGTGCCCAGCGGACGGCCGAGCTCATCGTGCCGGTCGGCGTGCCGGATCCAGCCGGGCGCGGTCTGCGTCCAGAACGCGAGGTTGCGCGCCCGCAGGGACGCGGTGTCGGGCATCAGAACGGCAGATCGGCGCCGTCGAGCGTGACCGACCGGAATCCGGCGGCCTTGCCGGGGTCGAACCCCTCCTGCTGCGCCGCGAGACCGGCCGCGCGGATCAGCCGCTCGGACTGGAAGCGGCGGAACGCCTCTTCGCTCTCCCAGACGTTGATGATCCTCCAGCCGTCGGGGGCGGGGCCGGCCACGTGGGCGAGCAGTCCGGGCGGACGGTCCGGCCCCAGGTGCTTCTCCACCAGCCGGTACTCGCTCTCGGTGACTCCGGGCATCTCCTGCAGCACTCCGAACGGCATCCCGACCCACTTTTCATTGGATGAAGCCTCTATCCAATAGAAGACTACGCTACCCAGGTGGCTGTCAAGAGGCGCTATGACTCGGCACGGCGGCGGGAGCAGGCCGGCCAGACCCGCCAGGCGATCCTGGACGCGGCGGGCCGGCTGTTCGTCGATCCCGGCTACGCCGCCACCCCGCTCACCGCGGTCGCGGCAGAGGCGGGGGTCGCGATCCAGACCGTGTACGCGGTGTTCGGCAGCAAGCGCAACCTGCTCTCCCAGCTCGTGGACGTCACCATCGCCGGGGACGACGAGCCGACCGCACTGCCCGACCGGCCGTTCGCCGCCGAGATCCGCGCGCTCACCGACCCGCGCGACAAGCTCGCCCGCTACGCCCGGCACCTGTACCGGACCCACGCCCGCCAGGCCGAGGTGATGATCGCGCTGGCGGGCGCCGCCACCGCCGACCCCGACGCCGCCGCGATCTGGCGCAAGAACACCGAGGACCGCCGCCGGGGCATGACGATGTTCGCCACCGAACTCGCCGCCACCGGCCGCCTCCGGCCCGACCACGACGTCGAGAGCGCCGCCGACGTCCTCTTCCTCGCCATGGACGTCACCAACTACGACTGGCTCGTCCGCGAACGCGGCTGGACGCCCGAGCGCTTCCAAAACTGGTACGTGGACACGGTGGCCGCCGCGATCCTCGACCTCCCCCCGCCGGAAACCTGACACCCTGCCGGCGCGAGGAGCCCGGAGGCCGGCGCGGCCGGATCGGATCGTGATGGCGGCGATGACCGCGTCGAACAGTAGGCGCACTGGATGCGTGACGCGTCTCGTGATAGAGACCGATTATGGCGCTGCCCTGCCCGTTCAATACCGAGATCTATGTCAGCCCGGACGTGGCCGGCCAGGAAATCACACGGTTGGCCGCTCGCCTGCCTGACTGGACGGGCCGGCAGGCCACTGCGCCGGCCGACCGGCCCGTCGCCGAGGCGGCGATCCGCGGGCTGTACGAACTGGTCGGCGCGCCGCAGCCACGGCTGGTGTGGATCGACTCTCCCCGAGGGGATTCCGATTGGGACTGGAGTGAGTTCGGCACGCCGAAGCCCGAGGCGATCGCGGCCGCGCACGGCGTGCCGGAGCCGGGAGAGTTCCTCCTGTTCCTGCTCAGGGGTGGTCGACCCAAGAAGGGCGGCCGGTTCTCTCGTACACGACGCCGGAAGATCTGGGATCAAAGGTTGGCGCTGTGGAAGGAACTCGTCGAGTCCTGCGGCGGCTGGTGGCCCTTCGAGCGAGTCTGCCTGGTGTGCGAGCGCCCCACCCAAATCCAACTCGCTCCCGCGCCAAGGCCCGGGGAAGACCCTTTGAGATTGCACTGCCGTACAGGTCCGGCAATACGCTATCGCGACGGCTTCCACCTGTACGCGCTGCACGGAAGGGTCGTCCCCGCAGGCGCCATCACCGGCGAGCGGGCAGGGGCCAGCCGGCCGTCCGGCTTACCGGAGAACTTGGCGGCACTGATCGAGGAGAACAGTGCCGAGGACATCGCCCGCCTCGTCGGCAAGGACTTTCGTGGGGCCGACCTACGGGGTGTGCGGTTCCCCGAGGGCGCCGACCTCACCAGCGCCGACCTCAGCGGAGCCGATCTGCGCCACGCCGATCTGTCCTGGGCCGAGCCGGGCTGCACCATGTGCGGGGGAGCCCGGTTCAGCAACGCCGAACTCATCGGCGCGGATCTACGGCACGCCGACTTCGGCATTGTCGGCGATTTCAACGGTGCCGACCTGACCGATGCCGACCTGACCGGTGTCAGCCTCGGCGGCGCCCCCGAGGTCGGCTGCTGGCAGTTCAACGGTGCCAAGCTCGTGCGGACCAAACTCATGAGCGCCCACCTGGTGGGCGCCGATTTCACCGGCGCCGATCTCACCGGCGCGGACTTCACCGACGCCCGCCTACGCCACATTTCCGAATCGCTTCACTTGAACGACGTGCTGTATCACTTCGCTCAGTGCACGTGGGACGACACCACGAAATGGCCGAACGCAGACTGGGCCGAGGCCGTCCGCAGGATATCCGATCCGATCGACCAGGGCATCTTTCGAGTACCCCAAAAGCCACCCGCCTCATATGCGCGACAAGACCCTCGCCCACAGCCGAGCACGCCCCCGCAGGGCGACCCCTTTTTCGACTTCGGCCGCTAGTCAGCAGTCGCGCATCTGAAGGGAACGGGCGGCCGGTCACTGGCACCATGCCCTCCCCGCCGTAGCGGACGTACGTCCTCTCCGGACTCGGCGCCCGTACGCCGACGAACTCGCCCCGCTCGCGCAGCATCTCGCCATGTTCGGCAACGTGTTCAGTGGCTCGGCCGGGTCGGCGGGAGCGGCTGACACCTCGCCCGCTCCCTTAGTGCGACAAGTGATGCATTAAGATGCTGCCATGGCACCGTTCCCCTCAGCAAACCGATGACCAGCGATGACACGTCCGGCATCGGGGCCGGAGGGCCGCCGCCCCGGCCCCGCCCCGGCGGCCGCACCGCCCGCATCCGCGCCCAGGTGCTCGACGCGGTCCTGGCGGAACTCGGCGAGCGCGGTTACGACGGGCTCACCATGGAGGCCGTCGCCGCCCGCGCCGGCGTGCACCGCGCGACGGTCTACCGGCGCTGGGGGGACGTCGGCGGCCTGCTCGCCGACGTCCTGGACGCGGCCGGCGACGACGACTGGCGCCCCCCGGACACCGGTTCGCTGGAAGGCGATCTGGCGGCGCTGAACCACGAGATCCAGGACGCGCTGACCGCGCGGCCGCCGGTCGTGGCGGCCCTGATCGCCGCCTCGTTCCGCTCGGCGAAGGCCGAACGCGCGCAACGGCGGCTCTGGGAGGACCGGTACGCCCGCTGCGAGATCGTCGTCGGCCGGGCCGTCCGGCGAGGCGAACTCCCGCCGGGCACCGGCGCCCGGCGCCTGCTGATCGCCGCGACCGCGCCGCTCTACCACCAGCTGGTGCTTCTCCGCACGCCGCCCGACCCGGCCCTGCCCGACCAGGCGGCCAGGGCCGCCGCCCTCGCCGCATCCGCCGGGGCCTTCGCCGACCCCGCCTGACGGGCTGCCGCCCCCCCTTCGTCGCCGCAGATCTCGCGGACGCGCCCAGGCGGTTTCTCGGCTCAGGGGCGGGTCGCCTGCACGAAGGCGACCCGGCCGAACCTGTGGTCGGCGTGCCCGACCTCCCGGGCGTCGCTGAACCCGGCTTCTGAGAGCAGCGCGACGAGGCCGTCGCCGTCCGCGGCGTGGCCGTGCCCCGTCCGGGAACGCCCGAGCAGGGGGAGGTGCCGGAGGGCGTGAGCCGGGCCGCGGCCATGTGCGGAGTGGTCGTGTCCGGAGTGGTCGTGTCCGGAGTGGCCGTGGTCCTCGACGTTGGACGAGGGGCCGCCGAAATCGGCGATCGTGACCTTTCCTCCCGGCCGGAGGGTGCGCAGCGCCTCGCGCGCGAACGCGCTCCGGCCGTCGGCGTCGAGGTGGTGCAGGGCCAACGACGAGACCACGTGGTCGAACGAGGCGTCCGGGGCGGGGAACCGGTCGGCGTATCCCTGGACGAGGGTGAGTGCGACGCCGCGGCGGCGCGCCTTGCGTGCGGCCCTGCGCAGGGCGTCCCCGTCGGGGTCCAGGCCGGTTACCTGGGCGGTCGGCTGGACGGCGAGGACGGTGAACGACAGGTTGCCCGTCCCGCAGCCGATGTCGGCCACCGTCTGGCCCGGCTCGACTCCGGCGAGCCGGGCCGCGCGCTCATGCAGTGCGCGGACGCCGCCCACCCGGGTGAAGGCGTCGTAGAACGGCAGGAGCCAGGTCTTGCCCGCTCCGGGGAGGAACGGACGGTCCCGCTCTTCCGGAGTTCGCTCGTCGAGGACGCGTACCTGCGTGGAAGCCGCCATGGGCACCCCTTGTCCGATCGGTGGCGGGTCTGCCCCCGGTCACCTGCGGCAGACCTTGTGTCGTCATTGCCAGTCTTGGACATTCCACGGTTCGCTCGCAGGACATACCTTGGGCGTCATGGGACATTCTTCGGTCGGTGCCCCGCCGAGGCCCGGGGCGAGCCTGCGCACGGTGCGGCTCGACGGGACACCCGTCTACCGGTACCGGGAGCGCCCCGGCGTGCCCGCCGTCTCGGTGACCCGGTTCGACACCGGGACCGCCCACGCCGACCTCCCGCCGAACCACCGGCACGCCCACGACTTCCTCGTCCTGGTCTACGTCGAGGAGGGCGCGGGCTCGGTCACCGTCGACGGCGCCGAACGGCCGCTGCGCGCGGGCGAGGTCCACGCCCTGTCTCCCGGGCAGGTCATCGGCCTCACGACCGTCCCCGAACCGGCGCGCGGCGACGCGTGGTCGGTCGCGTTCACGCCCGACGCCGTCCCCGCCTTGGCCTCGGTCTCCCCGCTGGCCTGGACGCACCATCCTCTCCTCGCCCTGTTCGCCCCCGCCGCGGGCCGCGGCCGGGTCGCCGAGGCCGACCGGGCGGCCTGGTCGGCGTGGCTGGCGGACCTGGCCGGGGAGCTCGCCGACCCTGGACGTCTCGGGGCCCGCGAGGCCATCGCGGCCGCGCTCACCCGGCTCCTGGTCGCGGCCGCGCGGCTGGCGCCCTCCGCTCCGGGCGCACCGGACCCGCTGGTCGAGCAGGTCTTCGCCGAGATCGAGGCGACGTTCCGCGAACCCGTCTCCGCCGCGGACGTCGCCCGCACGCTCGGCTACACCCCCGGGCACCTCACGACCGTGCTCCGCAGGCGCACCGGCCGCCCCCTGCTCGAATGGATCACCGAGCGGCGCATGATCGAGGTCCGGCGGATGCTGCGCGAGACGGACCTGCCGCTCGACGCCGTCGCCGCCCGGACCGGCCTGCGCGACGCCGCCTACCTCGTCCGCCGGTTCCGCAACCGCTACGGCATCACCCCGCAGCGATGGCGCCGCGCCGAACGAGCATGGCCGTGACGGCGGCCGGACGCGAGCGGCGCGCGACGGCTACGCCTGCGGGCGGGCGGGCTCGAGAGCCTGCTTGATGACCGGCAGGGCGTGCGCCATGGCCGTGTCGATGGACGGGGCGAGATCGTCGGGAAGCACGTCGTGGATCCACACCAGCCGGCACTGCCCCTCCCCGTCGGCGACGACCTGCATCGAAGCGTTGTCGTGGTCGGGCTGAATGCTCTCCCCGACGATCGCGTAGACGATCCGCCGCGTGTCGTCGTCGATCGAGACGAACCGCTCCCTGGCCACCGTGCCGTCGGCGAAGGCGACGACCCGGCTGTCGCCGTCCACGCGGGTGTCCACGACGAACCCCGGAGCCATGCGCGATGGTCCCGCGTTGAAGTCGCCGATCACCTCCCACACCTTCTCGGCGCTGGACCGGATCATGATTTCCCTGCGGATTGACGCCATTTCCCCCACCTGCGATCGACATGGTCCGGACTTCTCCGGACCTCGTGCCCACAGCCTGCCGGGGGCGGCCGCGACCGTCTTGAAGATCCTTGCGGCGCCGTCACACCCTCCGCGTAACCTGCGCGGGTGCTCTCCTTCGCCGACCTGGCCATCCGTCCCGAGTTCGCCGTCACGACGGTGGACTGCCGAGACGATCACCGGAACTGGTCGGCGGAGGAACCCCGCGACGACGTCCGGATCGTGCTCGCGCGCCGAGGCGGGTTCCGCAGGCGCGCTCGCGGCGTCTGCACGGACATCGACCACACCGTCGGCTACCTCGGGATGCCCGCCGAGGAAGAACACTTCGCCCACCCCGCCGGCGGCGACGTGTGCACCTCCATCAGCCTGACGCCCGCGCTGTGGCGCACCCTGGCGGGCGACTCCCCGCGGCTGAACGGCTCGGTCCTGTACGTCGACGGGCGGCTCGACCTCGCCCACCGGCGGCTCCTCGCCGCCCTCCGCAGCGCCGACGTCGACCACGCCGGCGCCGAGCGACTGGTCGACCTGCTCGCCGGGATCGTCCGGCAGGCCGTGGCCACCACCACCCCGGACCACGCCTCGTCCACCGGCGGCGACCGGGCCCTGGCAGCCGCCGCCCGGGGCGTGCTCGGCGACGGCCACCCCGCCGGGGTCGGTCTGATCCCGCTCGCCGATCTCCTGGGCGTCTCCCCCTACCGGCTGAGCCGGGCGTTCACTCGAGCACTGGGCGTGTCACTCACCCGCTACCGCAACCGGGTCCGGGTGGCCCGCGCGCTCGACCGCCTGGAGGCCGGTGAACCCAGCCTGGCGATCCTCGCCGCCGACCTCGGCTTCGCCGACCAGGCCCACCTCTGCCGGACCATGCGCGACCACCTGGGCCACACCCCCACCGCGCTGCGCCGCCTGCTGACCTGACGGTCGGCGGTCTCGCGGGCCTCCCGACCGGCGGGCGAGACAGGACGAGGTACTCACGGCCGACGCGACACGGACGTACTCGCTGCTCACGATCGATAAGGTGCCCGACCTCGCTACCCGAATAGAGGTATGCGCGGCGGCATGGCGCCGTCAGCAGGCCGATCCCGGGTCGTTCAAAGTCTTCGCCGAATGTAGGTGTTTTCCTTGATGGCGCCGGGACATCGAGGCGGGTAGACGTGTGTGGACGGACGCGATATCCCGCGCGGTATCGGTCCCGGTGCTCCTGTTTCCCCAACGATCGCGCGGATCGGGAATGGTGATGGCGGTGCCCTTTGATCTGGCCGGCATGGATTTCTGGGCACGGCCGCACACCGAGCGGGACAAGGCTTTCGCGGCGCTGCGGGCGGCCGGGGAGCCGGTGTTCTGCCCGCGCCCGGACGGCCCCGGGTTCTACGCGCTGACCCGGTACGACCAGGTCGTCGAGGCCAGCCGCAACCCCCAGGTGTTCAGCTCCGAGCCGACGTCGGTCGGCCTGGACGATCCGCCGCCCGCCGCGGGCGAGCTCATGGGGTCCATGATCAGCTTGGACGACCCGCGGCATGCGCGGCTGCGCCGCATCGTCTCCCGGGCGTTCACCCGGCGCATGATCCAGAAGGCCGAGGACGACGTGGCCCGGCTGGCGACCGCCCTCGTGGACTCGCTGGCCGAGCGCGGCCCGTGCGACTTCGTCGCCGAGGTGGCCAGGCCGCTGCCCCTGAAGATCATCTGCATGATGATGGGCATCCCCGAACCGGTGCACGCCGATGTCGTCGCGGCCACCGACCTGCTCATCCAGGCGGTCGGCGACCCCGAATTCGTGTCGCCGGACGGCAAGGACAGAGGCGCCGTCCTGATCGAGCAGTTCACCTACCTGCATGCGCTGATGGCAGATCTCGCACGTCACCGGCGCGAACGCCCCGCCGACGACATGGTGACCGCCCTGGTGACGGCGAACGTCGACGGGGAGGCCCTGGACGACCGCGACCTGGGCAGGTTCTTCGCGCTGCTCGTTATCGCGGGCAACGAGACCACGCGCAACGCGCTGTCCCATTCCCTCGCGCTGTTCACCTCGCATCCCCGGCAGCGCGACCTGCTCGTCTCCGACCTGGACGAGCGCCTGCCCGCGGCGGTCGAAGAGGTCGTCCGCTACGCCACCCCGGTGAATTGGATGCGCCGCAACGTGACCCGCGACGTCGATCTCCTCGGCCACACCTATCGGGCCGGCGACCGGGTCGTGATGTATTACGTCTCGGCCAACCGGGACGAGAGCGTGTTCGCCGACCCGTTCAGCTTCGACATCACCCGCTCGCCCAACCCGCATGTGGGCTTCGGCGCGCCGGGGCCGCATTTCTGCCTCGGCGCCCATCTCGCCCGCCGTGAGATCACGGTGATGCTGCGGGAACTGTTCACCCGGCTGCCCGGCATCCACGCCGCCTCCGACCCCGTGCCCCAAGGCACCAGCTTTGTGAACGGCATCACGAGTCTCCGCTGCGCGTTCTGAACCGGCCCTGCCGCGGCGGCGCCGGCACATTATGATCATCTTCCGCTAACATGCCTTTCGCCGGTTATGTGAGGCGGCGCCAGCTCCCCCGCGCCCGTGCGCCGGCCGCCGTCCGCGCCCTCGGTGCGGCCTCCCTCCCTGCGATCGGGAGAACCGGCCGCCCGCCCCCCGAACGCGAGGAGACCCCCATGAAGTCGTCCGGTCGGCGCCTGCCCCTGGTGGCCCCGGTGGCCGCACTCGCGCTGGCGGTCGCGGGAGTGGGCGGAACGGCGGGAACGGCCGACGCGGCCGCGGCCCCCCGGCCGCCGCGAGGCGACGCCGTCGTCCACGCGACCCCTTCCCTCATGGCGCCGAAGACCGCGGTCTCGGCGGCCGCGGCGACGCCGGCCGCGGCGAAGCTGTCCCTGAAGGGCCAGTACCAGGCCACGAACTACAACTGCGTGCCCACCTCCGCGTCGATGAGCCTGTCGACGTTCGGCGTGTCCGTGGGCCAGAGCAGCCTGGCCGCGCAGATGGGCACGACGGCGGCCGACGGCACCAGCGGCAACCAGGCGCTGCCCGTCATGGACCGGTACGCCGATCCGCTCGGCTACAGCTACGGGTTCGCCAACGCCTCGACGGCGTCGACCATGATGTCGCAGGTCGCCTACGACGTCGGCGTGCTCAAGCGGGCCCCGGTCCTCGGCGTGTGGATGGAGAAGCTGCCCTGGAACTCCGGCATGTCCGGCTCCAAGGTCGGCCACGCCATCGTCGCCTACGGCTACGACAGCGGCGCCGGGACGATCACCGTCTGGGACCCGTGGAAGGCCACCGGCGGCTCGCACACCATCACCGCCGCCAAGCTCGCCGCGGACATGCAGCCCGGCGGCATGTTCAAGGTGACCGGCCACACCGACGCCGACCTGTCGAGCCTCGGCGACCTGTCCGGCGACGGCACCGCCGACCTGGCCGGAGTCGACCGCGCGACCGGGAAGCTGTGGCTCTACCCCGGCCCGACCGCGGCGGCCGCGGACCGGCGGCTGATCGGGACGGGCGGCTGGAACGGCATGACCGAGCTCACCGGCGTCGGCGACCTCACCGGTGACGGCAAGCCCGACCTGATCGCCGTCAGGAAGTCCGATGGGACGCTGTGGCTCTACCCGGGCGGCGCGAACGCCCTCGGCAGCCCCGTCAAGATCGGGAACGGCGGCTGGAACGGGATGAAGGACCTCACCGGCATCGGCGACCTCACCGGTGACGGCAAGGCCGACCTCATCGCCGCCGAGACGTCCGACGGGACGCTGTGGCTCTACCCCGGCGGCACGAAGGCCCTGGGCAGCCGCATCAAGATCGGGAACTCCGGCTGGAACGGCATGGCCAAGCTGACCGGCGTCGGCGACCTCACCGGCGACGGCAAGCCCGACCTCATCGCCGTCAAGACGTCCGACGGGACGCTGTGGGCCTACCCCGGCGCGTCGAAGGCGCTCGGCAGCCGCAAGCAGCTCGGCTCCGGCTGGGGCGGCATCCGCTCGCTCACCTACACCGGCGACATCACCGGCGACGGCGTCTCCGACCTGATCGGCGTGCAGAGCGACACGGGCGTGATGTACGTCTACGCGGGCCGCGCGACCGGGTTCGCCGCGCGGCAGCAGCTCACCTCCGGCTGGAACGGCTGAGGCTCTCCCAGGCGGCCGCCGTCCCAGGTCCTCGCGAGGCCGACGACGGCGGCCGTCCGGCATTCCACTCATCAAGCGCCACTATCTGGGCATAGGCCGACACGGACAGTGATGGCGTTTGATCGTGAGGGAGTGTCCCCATGGCCATGGAGGTCGCGGCTCGGGCGCTGGCGGGCGGGTCCGGAGCACGGACGATCGGGCTCACCGTCAACGGCCGCGCGAGGGAGTTGCGGATCGAGCCCCGCGTGAGCCTGCTGGACGCGTTGCGTGAGCATCTCGGGCTGACCGGTTCGAAGAAGGGCTGTGACCAGGGCGCCTGCGGCGCCTGCACGGTATGGGTGGACGGCCGCCGGGTGCTCGCCTGCCTGACGCTCGCGATCACCTGCGAGGGACGCGAGGTCACCACCATCGAGGGCGTCGCGGACGGCGACCGCCTGCACCCCATGCAGGAGGCGTTCATCGCCCATGACGCGTTCCAGTGCGGCTACTGCACGCCGGGGCAGATCATGTCGGCGGTCGCGCTGCTGGGCGAGGGGCACGCCGCCGACGACGAGATCGCCGAGTGGATGAGCGGGAACATCTGCCGGTGCGCGGCCTACCCGAACATCCGGGCCGCGATCCGCGAGGTCCGCGACGCGGCGGGCGGTGCGGGACGGTGAGGCCGTTCGACTACGCGCGGGCGGCCGACGTCGACACGGCGATCGCGACGGTCCGGGCGCATCCGGGCGGCGCGTTCCTCGCCGGCGGCACGACCGAGGTCGACCTGGTGCGCCAGAAGGTGCTGCGTCCGGACCTGCTGGTCGACATCAACGACCTGCCGCTGAACCGCGTCGAGGACCTGCCGGACGGCGGCCTGCGCATCGGCGCGCTGGCGCGCATGAGCGACGTCGCGCGGGCGGCCGGGGTGGTGGACAGGTACCCGTTCGTCGCGCAGGCGCTGCTGCTGGGCGCCTCCGCGCAACTGCGGAACATGGCCTCGATCGGCGGCAACCTGTGCCAGCGGGTGCGGTGCGGCTACTTCCGCGATGCCGTCTCGCCGTGCAACAAGCGTGAGCCCGGCAGCGGTTGCGCGGCCGTCACCGGGTTCCACCGCGGGCACGCCGTGCTCGGCACCAGCGAGCAGTGCATCGCGACGCATCCGTCCGACGTCGCGGTCGCGCTGGTCGCCGCGGACGCGGTGGTGCGCACGCGCGGCCCGGGGGGTGAGCGGGCCGTCCCGATCGATGACTTCTTCCTGCTGCCGGGCGAGACCCCGCAGCATGAGCATCCCCTGGAGCACGGGGAGCTGATCACGGCGATCGAGGTTCCGGCGGTTCCGGTGGCGCGCCGGTCGGTGTACCTGAAGGTCCGCGACCGGGCGTCCTACGAGTTCGCGCTCGCCTCCGTCGCGGCGGCCGTGGACGTCCGGGACGGCGCCGTCGCCGACGTCCGGCTGGCGCTGGGCGGGGTCGCGACCAAGCCGTGGCGCGCGCGGTTGGCCGAGCGGAGCCTGCGCGGCCGGCCGGCCACCCGGGACGCCTTCGCCGAGGCGGCCGCGCGGGAACTGGCCGCGGCCACGCCGCGGCCGCTGAACTCCTTCAAGGTCGAACTGGCCCGCCGGACGATCGTCCGGGCGCTGGTGGCGCTCACGAGCGGGGACGGCCGGTGAGCCCCGCCATCGGGCGCGAGGTCCCGAGGGTGGACGGCCGGGAGAAGGTCACCGGCACGGCGCGATACTCGGGGGAGTTCGCCCTGCCCGGCCTGGCGTACGCGCAGCTCGTCGGCGCGCGGGTGGCCGGCGGGCGCGTCACCTCGATCGACACGGCGGCGGCGGAGGAGACCGCCGGGGTCGCCGCGATCCTCACGCGCTACGACCTGCCGCGGGTCGCCCGCGTGCCGCTGGTCCCCTCGCTGCTGGGCGCGCCCGCGCCCGGCGAGACGTTCTTCCCGATGCAGGACGACGTGGTGCACTACGCGGGGCAGCCGGTCGCGATCGTCGTGGCGGACACCCTGGAGCAGGCTCAGCACGCCGCCGCCCTCGTCCGGGTCGAGTACGCCGGGACGCCGTCCGTCACCGTCATCGAGCAGGGCCGCGCGGACGCCTACGAACCGGAGAAGATCTTCGGCGGTTTCATGCCCGCGCAACTGCACCGCGGCGACGTCGAGGAAGGGTTCGCGGCGGCGGACGCGGACGTCGACATCACGTTCCGGTTCTCCCCCAACCACCACAACGCGCTGGAGCCGATGACCACCACCGCCGTGTGGGAGGGCGACAGCCTGACGCTGTACGACTCCTGCCAGGGCATCAAGGCGGTGCAGCTGACCGTCGCCGCGCTGCTCGGCATGTCGCCGTCGAGGATCCGGGTGCTGACCCGGTTCGTGGGCGGCGCGTTCGGGTCCAAGGCGATGGTCTGGCCGCACGTGACCCTCGCCGCGCTGGCGGCCCGGCACGTCCGGCGTCCGGTCCGGCTCACGGTCACGCGCGAGCAGATGTTCACCTCCTGCGGGCACCGCGAGGAGCAGGAGCAGCACGTCCGGCTCGGGGCTCGGGCCGACGGCACGCTCACCGCGATCCGGCACCACAAGATCTCCGTCACCTCGCCGTTCGACGACTGGGCCGAGCCCGCGTTCGGCGCCTCGTCCCAGCTGTACGCCGCCCCCGCCTTCGAGGGCGTCCACCGGCTGGTGCGCGGCAACACGATGACGCCCACGTTCACGCGCGGGCCGGGGGAGTCCGCGGGGGTGTTCAGCCTCGAATGCGCCATGGACGAGCTCGCCCGCGAACTCGGCGTCGACCCGGTCGAACTGCGGATGCGCAACCTCGCCGGCGCCGACCCGAACACCGGCCACCCCTGGTCCAGCGGCGGGCTGGACGAATGCCTGCGGCGGGGCGCGGAGCGGTTCGGCTGGGACGGCCGCGACCCCCGTCCCGGCGTCCGGCGCGAGGGGAACTGGCTGATCGGGACGGGCATGGCCACGGCGGCGTATCCGGTGGCCTTCTTCATGCGCACCCAGCGGGCCCGCGCCCGCCTGTATCCCGACTGCACCGCCGTCGTGTCCACCGCCGCGCAGGAATTCGGGACCGGCATGACCACCGTCCTGACCCAGGTCGCCGCCGACGGCCTCGGGATCGACCTGCGCGACGTGCGCCTGGACTACGGCGACACCGACCTGCCGACCGCCGGGTCGCCCGTGGGCTCCAACGGCGCGATGATGGTCAGCGCCGCGGTGCACAACGCCGCCGTCGCCGTCCGCGACCAGATGATCGCCACGGCGGTCGGCGATCCGGCGTCGCCGCTGCACGGCGCCGACCCCGCCGGGGTCGCCGTCTCCGGCGGGCGCATGACCGCCGCCGGAGGCGCCGGCGAGACCTACGGCGACCTCATGGAGCGGCACCTGATGAACGACGCCGAAGTCGTCGGGAGCTGGGATCCGCCGCCGCTGGACACCCCGTACGGGCTGCTGACGTTCGGCGCCCAGTTCGCCGAGGTCGCGGTCGACGCCGACCTCGGCATCGTCCGGGTCCGGCGCATGGCCGCGGCGTTCGCGCCCGGCCGCGTCCTCAACCCGATGACGGCCCGGAGCCAGCTCATGGGCGGCATGCTCTGGGGGATGAGTCAGGCCCTGCTCGAAGGCACCCGCATGGACACCGGCCTCGGCCGCTGGGCCAACGCCGGCCTCGGCGACTACCTCGTGCCCGTCAACGCCGACGCACCCGACGTCGACGTCGTGCTGATCGAGGTGGACGACCAGGTGACCGGCCCGCTCGGGGTCAAGGGCGTCGGCGAGATCGGCCAGGTGGGCTCGGGCGCCGCGATCGCCAACGCCGTCCACCACGCCACCGGCCACCGCGTCCGCGAACTGCCGATCACCGCCGAACACCTCCTCCCCCACCTGCCGGAGCCCTGAGTGGTTTGGGGGTCTTTGCGGAGGTCGTGGCCTTAGGCTGTCCGCCGTGACCTCTGGGCGGATGGTGATCGACGGCCGTTTCGAGCTGCGGGACCGGCTCGGCAGCGGCGGAATGGGCACGGTCTGGCGCGCGTTCGACCTCGCCCTGGAGCGCGAGGTCGCGCTGAAGGAGGTGCGGCTCGCCGACGCCGGGGCCGCGGAACTCGACCCGGACGTCGTCCTGATGCTGCGCGAGCGGGTGATGCGCGAGGCCCGCGCCCTCGCCCGGCTCGACCACCCCAACGTGGTGACGATCCACCACATCGTGGACTCGCCGGATATGCCGCATCCGTGGCTGGTGATGGAACTCGTCCGCGGGCAGTCCCTGCACGACCGGCTGGCGCAGGGGCCGCTGCCGCCCGCCGAGGGCGCCGCCGTCGGACGCGGGCTCTTGGCGGCGCTGCGCGCGGCCCACGGCGCCGGCATCTGCCACCGCGACGTCAAGCCCGCGAACGTCCTGCTGCGGACGGACGGGACGCCGGTCCTCACCGACTTCGGCATCGCGGTGCTGCAAGAGGCGTCCCGCGTCACCGTGACCGGCGGGCTCGTCGGCTCCCCGGAGTACATCGCGCCGGAGCGGCTCCACGGGCACGAGGGCGACCCGGCCTCGGACCTCTGGTCGCTGGGGCTGCTGCTGTACGTGGCCGTCGAGGGGACCAACCCGCTGCGCCGCCCCACCACCGCCGCGACACTGGCCGCCGTCATGACGGCCCAGGTCCCGCCGCCGCGCCGCGCCGGTCCGCTGACGCCCGCCCTGCGGGCGCTCCTGGTGCCGGAACCGTCGGCCCGGCCCACGGCCGACCAGCTGGACCACATGCTCGCCCAGGCCGCCGAGCCGAGCGCGCCGGGTGCGCTGGGCGTGCCGGGTGCGCCGGGTGCGCCGGGTGCGCCGGGTGCGCCGGGTGCGCCGACGATGCCGCCGCGTCCGCCTTTCGTCCCCATGACCGGCCCGGGGCCCGTGCCCGGGACGAACCCGAACCCGTTCCCGATGCAGATGACCCAGGACACGCGGCCCCGGCAGAGCCGAGCCGGCCTGATCGGGGCCGTCATCGCCGTGGCGGCGGTCGGCGCGGTCGCGGCGCTCCTCGTGACGGCGGCCGTCGTCCTCCCCAAGGTCTTCGGCGCGTCCGAGACGGAGAACGCCGGGGACCCCGCCGGTACCGCGTCGGCGAACGCCCGTGCGGGGTCGGCCGGGGACGGCGGCGCCAAGGAGGTCGAGTCCCTGCTGACCCCGGCCGCCGTCCGCGACGTCATCGGGAAGTTCGAGGAGGCGTCCCGCAGCAAGCAGTTCGCCGAGTTCACCGTGTACGAGGGACGCGCCTCCGCCGACGCCCCCGTCGCCGGGCGCCGCGGCGCCTTCGACAACTACACGTACGAGAAGGGCGCCGACGCCGCCGTCCGCAGCCGACCCAGCATCGCCATTACGACCGGCGACGCCAAGGTGAATCTCAACGCCTTCAACTGGGACGCCCTGCCGTCCCTCATGCGCCGTGCCGAACGCACGCTCAAAGTCCCCAAGCCGACCAACAGGTACGTCATCGTCAAGGCCGCCTGGACCTTCAACGGCGACCAGCCCACCATGATGGTCTACCTCACCGACGACTACGGCGGCGGCTACCTCGCGGCCAACACCAAGGGCAAGGTCATCACCACCGTCCCCTCCGACTCCTAGCCGATCGGCCGGCGCCGGATCCCGTGGCGACGAGCGCGCCGATCGCGGGAGCCGGCGCCGGCGAGGCGGCGAGGCGGGATTGCCTCAGGTGCGGGTCCAGTGCTGGTTGTCGCCGTTCCAGCAGGAGTAGAGCTGGATCGCGGCGCCGTTGCCGGAGCCTGCGGCGTCCAGGCAGAGGCCGGACTGGGCGCCGACGATGGATCCGTCGGAGTTGAGGGTCCACTTCTGGTTGTCGCCGCCCCAGCAGCCGTAGATCTGGACCTTGGCGCCGTTGCCGGTACCGGCGGCGTCCAGGCACTTGTCGCCGTAGACCCTGAGCTCACCCGCGTCGGTGTAGGTCCACTGCTGGTTGGTGCCGCCGTGGCAGTCCCACAGCTGGAGCTGGGTGCCGTCGGCGGTGGCGGCGTTGGGCACGTCCAGGCAGCGGCCCGAGCCGACGCCCTTGATCGTCCCGGAACCGTCGGGGGGAGGCTCTGAGGTGCCGCCGTTCAGGGCGTTGAGGACGGACGTGTAGGCGGCCTTCTTGCTGCCGTTGCCGTCGAACAGCAGCGGCGTGTCCTGCGAGCGCCAGGAGTCGGTGTCGCGCACGCCCCAGACGGTGATGCCGAGGCAACGCGAGACGGCCAGGCAGTCGTTGGTCACGTTGGCGTAGGTCGTGGGCGAGGCACCCTGGATGTCCAGTTCGGTGATGGCGACACCGACGCCGAGGGCGGCGAAGCTCTGCAGGGTGGTGCGGAAGTTGCTGTTGTAGGGGCTGCCGCTGTTGAAGTGGGACTGGAAGCCGACGCAGTCGATGGGCACCCCGCGCTGCTTGAAGTCGCGGACCATGGAGTACACGCCCTGGGTCTTGGCCCAGCTCCAGTTCTCGATGTTGTAGTCGTTGTAGCAGAGCTTGGCGGACGGGTCGGCGGCGCGCGCGGTGCGGAAGGCGACCTCGATCCAGTCGTTGCCGGTGCGCTGCAGGTTGGAGTCGCGGCGTCCGCCCGAGTTGCCGTCGGCGAACGCCTCGTTCACGACGTCCCACTGGACGATCTCGCCCTTGTAGTGGGCCATGACGCCGTTGATGTGGTTGATCATCGCCTGGCGCAGAGAGCTGCCGCCGAGGTTCTGCATCCAGCCGGGCTGCTGGGAGTGCCAGGCCAGGGTGTGGCCGCGTACCTGCTTGCCGTTCTGGACGGCCCAGTTGTAGACGCGGTCGCCCGAGCTGAAGTTGAACTGGCCCTGCTGGGGTTCGGTGGCGTCGATCTTCATCTCGTTCTCGGCGGTCACCATGTTGAACTCGCGGCCGGCGATCGTGGTGTACGCCGAGTCGTTGAGCCGGCCCGAGGCGATGGCGGTGCCGAAGTAGCGGCCGCTCTGCGCCGCCGCGGCGCCCAGCGTGCTCTCCGCGGCGGTGGCGGGGGACGGTGCCACGAGAGCGGCGGTCGTGCAGAGCACCCCGAGGGCGCCCGCGAGGAAGGCCCGCTTGCGGGCTCTGGACCTGGGCATGGCGTTCGTACGCACGTCTGTTCCTCCATGTAAGAAACGAAGGGGCGGCACGGACGCATCCGTGCAACAGACGCCGCGCTCCCTCATGGGAACGCACACACCACCGGGCGTCGCGGACTCAGTGTGTGATCCCGCTGAGATCTCGTCAATAGTTTCAAAATCTTTCATGGCGGATGTCCAGTCGCCGGCCTGTATGTGCGATCTGGCAGGCGTCCTGCGAGCGAAACCTTTCGACGGACGGGGGCCTTGACGAGTCGCGCGTCCTCGTATTTACTCCGGCCCACCACCACCTCCCCCAATCGCCGATGGAGAAGAGGTCCCGCCCGGGTTGGAAATGTTAGCGCTCACATCAACGTACGAAAGGAGGAAGTCCATGCTGAGGACCGGTGCAGCAGTGCTGGCATCGCTTCTGCTGTCGGTGCTCCTGTCCGTGATCAACACACCGGCCGCCCAAGCCGCGACGGTGGACGTGAACAAGTGGTACGTCCTGGTCAACCGCAACAGCGGCAAGGCTTTGGACGTCTACAACCTGGCGACCGACGACGGCGCCCGCATCACCCAGTGGGCCAGGAACGACCAGAACCAGCAGCAGTGGCAGTTCGTCCCGTCCGGCGACGGCTACTACCGCATCAAGTCCCGCCACTCCGGCAAGGTGCTGGACGTCTACGACTACTCCACCGCCAACGGCGGCTCGATCGTCCAGTGGACCGACCTGAACGGCGCCAACCAGCAGTGGCGGCTGGCCGACAGCTCGGGAGGCTACGTCAGGTTCATCTCCCGCAACAGCAACAAGGCCCTCGAAGTACAGGGCGGCTCCACCGCCGACGGCGCGAACATCGTCCAGTACGACGACTGGGGCGGGAACAACCAGCAGTGGCAGCTCGTCGAGGTCGGCGGCGGCGGTGACCCCGGCCAGTCGTGCGACCTTCCGTCGTCCTACCGCTGGACGTCAACGGGCGCGCTGGCGCAGCCCAAGTCCGGATGGGTCTCGCTCAAGGACTTCACCGTCGCCCCCTACAACGGCAGGAATCTCGTCTACGCGACAACGCACGACACGGGGACGAGATGGGGGTCGATGAACTTCGGCCTGTTCGGCGACTGGTCGCAGATGGCCTCGGCCGGCCAGAACACGATGTCCAATTCCACCGTCGCGCCCACGCTCTTCTACTTCGCGCCGAAGAACATCTGGGTGCTCGCCTACCAGTGGGGCGGGACCGCCTTCTCCTACCGGACGTCCAGCGACCCCACCAACCCGAATGGCTGGTCGTCGGAGCAAGCGCTCTTCACCGGAAGCATCTCCGGCTCCGGAACGGGCCCCATCGACCAGACGCTCATCGGCGACGGCTCCAACATGTACCTCTTCTTCGCCGGTGACAACGGCAAGATCTACCGGGCCAGCATGCCGATCGGGAACTTCCCGGGCAGTTTCGGCAGCAGCTCGACAGTGGTCATGAGCGATTCGACCAACAACCTGTTCGAAGCCGTTCAGGTCTACAAGCTCCAGGACCAGAACCGCTACCTCATGCTCGTCGAGGCGATCGGCTCGCAGGGCCGCTACTTCCGCTCGTTCACGTCCACCAGCCTGAACGGCTCGTGGACACCGCAGGCCGCGTCCGAGGGCAACCCCTTCGCCGGCAAGGCCAACAGCGGCGCCACCTGGACCAACGACATCAGCCACGGCGAACTGATCCGCACCAGCGCCGACCAGACCTTCACCGTCGATCCCTGCAACCTCCAACTCCTCTACCAGGGGCGCAGCCCCAACTCCGGCGGCGACTACGGCCTCCTGCCCTACCGGCCGGGTCTGCTGACCTTGCAGCGCTGACCGATGTGACACGGGTCCGGGCCCGCCACCCCAGGTCGACGCCCCACGGAACCGGCCTTCGAACCACTGCGGAGCGATCTCGATGAAACGGAAACGAATCCGCGCGCTACTGACGACGGTGGCCACGGCCGCGGCAATGGCCGTGGCGCTCGGCCCGGCTCCCCAGGCCCAGGCGCTGGACAACGGCGTGGGCCGCACCCCGCCCCTGGGGTGGAATACCTGGAACACGTTCGGCTGCAACATCGACGAGACACTGATCCACCAGGCTGCCGACGCGCTCGTCAACTCCGGCATGCGCGACCTCGGCTATGAGTACGTCGTGGTGGACGACTGCTGGTTCGATCCCAACCGCGACTCGTCCGGCAATTTGCGGGCCAATCCGTCGAGATTCCCGAGCGGCATGAAGGCGCTCGGCGACTACCTGCACGCCAGGGGCCTCAAGTTCGGTCTCTACGAAGTGCCGCTGGACCGTACCTGCGCCCAGTATTTCGGCTCCTATCCGGGCGCCACCGGCAGTCTCGGCCACGAGGCCCAGGACGCCCGGCAGTTCGCCGCCTGGGGCGTCGACTATCTCAAGTACGACTGGTGCTCCCCGACCGGCACCATTGACGACCAGGTGCGCACCTTCGCGAAGATGCGCGATGCCCTGGCGGCCACCGGACGTCCGATCCTCTACAGCATCAACCCGAACAGCATCCACGAGAAGACCGGCCCGCAGCGGAACTGGGGTGACGTCGCCAATATCTGGCGCACGACCGAGGACATCACCAACGTCTGGAACTCCGGGCAGACCAATGGCTACCCGATGGGCATCCAGAACATCGTCAACGTCAACGTCCCCCTGTCGGGCTATGCGAAGCCGGGGCAGTTCAACGACCCCGACATGATGGTGGTCGGCCGCGGAGGCATGACCGACACCGAGATGCGCAGCCATTTCGCCCTGTGGGCCGTCATGGCCGCGCCGCTGATCGCGGGGAACGACGTCCGGAACATGGACGCCGCCACCGCCGCGATCCTGAAGAACCAGAACCTGATCGCCATCAACCAGGATTCTCTCGGCCGCCAAGCGAACCAGATCAGCAACGACGGCGCCCGCCGCGTCCTGGCCAAACCGCTGAGCAACGGAGACGTCGCGGTCGCGCTTTTCAACCAGGGCGCTGGCACGACGACGATCAGCACCACCGCTTCGGCGATCGGCCTGTCCGGCACTTCCTTCAGCCTCCGCGACGCCTGGACGAACGCCGTCACCTCGACCACCGGAACCATCTCGGCGAGCGTGCCGTCCCACGGCACCGTCGTCTTCCGGGTGAGCGGCGGAACCCCCAACCCCGCGTCCCGGATTCGGGGCGTCGGCTCGGGAAGATGCCTCGACGTCACCGAAGCGTCCCAGGCCAACGGAACGCGAGTCGAAATCTGGGACTGCAACGGCCAAAGCAACCAGCAATGGACGTCGACAACGGCCGGCGAACTACGCGTCTACGGAAGCAAGTGCCTGGACGTGAACAACAACGGCACCGCCGACGGAACCAGCGTGATCATCTGGGACTGCAACGGCCAGAACAACCAGAAATGGCGCCTCAACTCCGACGGAGGCATCACCGCCGTCGGCGCGAACAAATGCCTGGACGTCCCCGACAACGCCACGTCCAACGGCGTCCAGGTCCAAATCTGGACCTGCAACGGCGGCCCCAACCAACACTGGACCCGCCCCTGAGCCCTCCAAGGGAGGCATCTGGGCCGGAATTTGAACGGCCCACAGTGCGGCCACGTCGGCGGGGCGCACCTCCCGCCTGTTTCGACGCCATCCGGGACGTGCGGGAATAGGCCGTCGTCTCTCATGTGCTTCAGCTCACGTGGCGAACATCGTGGACGTCTCACGGGCAGACGACGTCGGCACTCCCTCCCCGGAACCGGCGTGGGTGATGTCGGGCATGGACCATGTCCGGCTGCCTGCGGGCGCAGTGCTCACCGAACCGCCCGCCCCGCTGTGGGCGCTGGTGCTGGCGGGCGGGCTCACGCTTGAGGCGGCGTTCGACGCGCAGTCGCTCGCCGAGGGGGACGCCGTCCTCATCGACGCCCGCACCGCTCACCGGCTCACCGCGTCGGAACGGCACGAGGAGTCCGCCCTGGTCGTGGCGGACCTGCGCATGGCCGTCCCGGTCCACCGGATGCCCAGCCCGCTGGTGGTCCGCGGCTTCGGCGCCCGGCACGGCGGCGTCATGGCGCTCGTCACGCAGTGCCCGCTCGAACGCGCGTGCCGGCCGACCCTGTTCGCCGCCAGCTACGGCAACCTGATCGGCGCGGCGATGACCACCTCCTGGCAGGACGACCAGGGCGGCGACGCCGGACCTCCGGACGAGGCCGTCACCGCGGTGGTGGCCGCCGTGACCGCCCGCCCGGCCGAACCGTGGACCGTCGAGGGGATGGCCCGGCTGGTCCACCTGTCGCGTTCCGCCCTGGGCGAGCGGTTCCGCCGCGCACTCGGCCGCGGACCCGCGGAGACGCTCCGGGAGGTCCGGATGCGGGAGGCGCGCCGCCTGCTCGCGGACCCCTCGCGTCCGGTGGAGTACGTCGCGTCCGCCGTCGGGTACGGCTCCGCCGCCGCCTTCAGCCGGGCGTTCTCGTCCCACCACGGCGTCGCGCCGCAGGCGTGGCGGGAGCCGTCACCCGCGCGGGACGCGCAGCGCGGCGAAAAGCAGCCCGGCCGCCGCGGCGAACCCCGTGCCGAGCAGGAAGGCCGCCTGCACGCCGCGGGCGTCCAGGAGCGCGCCTCCTGACGCCGACCCCAGCGTGATCGCCACCTGGAACGCGGTGACCTGCAACGACAGGGCCGACTCGGTGCGCTCGGGCTCGACGCGGGTCACCCACAGCTGGGTGGCGACCGGGACCATGTTGAAGGCCAGGCCCCACACGACGACCCCCGCGGCCAGCAGCGGCAGGGACGGCGCGGTCGCGGTGACCAGCAGGCCGCCGGCCAGCAGCAGCGGGGCCGCGGCGACCACCGCGCGCAGCCGTCCCGCGAACCGTCCGGCGGCGAGGTTGCCCGCCATTCCGCCCACGCCCCAGGCCAGCAGCAGCCATACCGTGGCGCCCGCGTCGACGTCCTCGACCGCGACCCGGATGAAGGGGTAGGCGGCGAAGTTGCCGAACGCGACCAGGACCACGCCCAGCACCCCGGCCATCAGCCACCGGTTGGCGAGCGCCGCCCGCAGCATCGCCATTCCGGCGGCCGGGTGCGGGGGGACCGGCGGCAACGTCACGGCCACGGCCACGGCGGCGGCGATGCCGAGGGCCGCCGCGACGCCGAACACCAACCGCCAGCCGACCGCGTCGCCGAGCAGGGACGCCAGCGGGACCCCGGCGATCGTCGCGAGGGTGACGCCCAGCGCGATGGACGTCGAGACCACGCTGTCGCGTCCCGGCACGGCGCGGGTTCCGGCGCCGAACGCGAACGACCAGTACCCGGCGATGGCGACGCCGAGGACGAGCCGTCCGAGGAGCAGGACGGCGAAACCGGGGGCGACCGCCACCGCCAGGTTCGAGACGGCCGCCGCGACCAGCAGCGCGGTCAGGACCGTGCGGCGGTCCGTCCGCGGCAGCAGCACCGCGATGCTGGGCGCGGTGACCGCGCCCGCGACCGCGGTCGCCGCGACGGCCAGGCCGGCGGTGCCCTCGCTGAGCCCGAGGTCGGCGGCCATCGCGGGCAGCACGCTCGCCGGCAGGAACTCGCTGGCGACGAGCACCGCGATCCCGGCGGCGAGCGCGACGATCGGCGACCAGTTCGCCGAGCCGCCGGGCCGGGCCGGGGACTCGGGCGGCGGACCGTCGGTGGACGGCGGCGAGGACTGAGGCGTTGACATGCCCTCCAGCCTCGCCTCGTCCGCGCCGCCGCAGTTGATCGCGTGACGCGCACGGTTGACCGTCCGACCGGTCTGCGCCGTACGTGATCGACGATGCGGCATCGTCGTCGGGAGTCGGTGCAGTCCGGAGCGCGGCGGTCCGGGAACGACGTGATCTGCTCGGTGCGGTCGCGGGTCACTTGACCTGCGGCGTGTTGTTGCACAGTTCGCGTCGGTCGACTGGTGCCAGCGCGTTCGGCTCACTCGGTCGGCTTCATGCGAAAAGCAGGGCCGGGGACGCTCTCGATGTCGGGCGCTTGTACTTGATGACCCAATTCGCAGCGAATCGCAGGGATATGAGCCGAAGAACATCGGCAGCACGGGCCACTCGATCGGCGGCACCCTCGCGGTGATGCTGCCGCTGCGTCTGCTCGCCAAGGGCGAGGCGACCCCGGGCGCGATCGTCAGCGTCTCGCCGTGGACCGACCTCACCCTCCAGAACGCGTCGGTGGGAGAGAACGAGAAGACCGACAAGATGCTCAGCAGGGGCACGCTCGAACTTTTCCGAGCGGCCTGGCTGCAAGACCCCGCTGTGGACGTCGCCGACCCCCAGGTCAGCCTCGTGAACGCCGATCTGACCGGCCTGCCGCCCACGGTCGTCTACTACGGCGAGTACGAGACCCTCGCCGACGACGGCGCCCGGCTCGGCCGCCTACTCGCAGACTTCAAGGTCACCTCCGAGGTTCACCCGATGCCCGAAGGGCAGCATTCGTTCATCCTGGGCGCAGGGCGTGTACCCGAGGTGGACCAGTCGATCCGGCAGATGGGCCAGTGGCTCCGCCGACACCTCGGCGCCTGAGCAGAAGGACTGTCCGAACCAGCACATCGACCGCCAGAACACCTCCGAGAAGATCACGCAGAGGGCCGGCTGACATGAAGGCATTCGTCGTCGAGAAGTACGGCAAGGACGGCGCGCGCGCCGCGGAGGTACCCCGACCTACCGCCGGGGACCGCGACATCCTGGTCGAAGTGAGCGCCACCAGCATCAACCCGCTCGACACCATGGTCCGCAACGGGCAATTCAAACGGCTCCTGAAGTACAAGCCCCCGTTCGTACTCGGCCACGACGTGGCCGGCGTCGTGACGCAGGTGGGCTCCGCCGTAGGTGGCTTCAAGGTCGGCGACGAGGTCTACGCCCGTCCGCGCGACCTGCGGATCGGGGGCTTCGCGGAGTTCATCGCGATCGACCAGGACGACGTCGCGCCCAAACCGGCCTCGCTCACCCTCCAACAGGCGGCCGCGGTGCCGCTGGTGGCCTTGGCCGCCTGGCAGATCCTCATCGAGCGTGCCCACGTGAAGCCGGGACAGAAGGTGCTCATCCACGCCGGTGCCGGTGGCCTGGGGTCGACGGTCATCCAGCTCGCCAAGCACCTGGGCGCCACAGTGGCGACGACCACGAGCACCGACACTGAGACGTTGGTCAGGAGCTTCGGCGCCGACGTCGTCGTCGACTACACCAAGGAGGACTTTTCCAAGGTCCTGTCCGGTTACGACCTGGTGCTGGACTCCCTGGGCGGGACGAACCTCGAAAAGTCGCTGACCGTGCTGAAGCCCGGCGGCCTGGCCATAGGTGTCACCGGCCCGCCGGACGCCGAGTTCGCCAAGCAGCTCGGCGCCCCTTGGCCCATGGGTGCGGTCATGAACATGCTCAGTCGCAAGGTTCGCAAGCAGGCGAAGGCTCTGAACGTGCGCTACCAGTTCTTCTTCATGCGGGCCAACGGCTCCCAGCTGCGCGAACTCGGCGCCCTCTACGACAGCGGGCAGCTCCACCCCGTCATCGATCGCACCTTCCCGTTCGACCAGACGCTCGAGGCGATGGCATACGTCGAGCAGGGCCGCACCAAGGCAGGCAAGGTCGTGGTCTCGATGGCGCCCGACAACGACTGAGATCAGGCCGGCTGTTCGGCACCTGCGGTGATGTGCTCGGGCTCGGAATGGAAGATGCTGGTCATCGACTGCGTGTCCGTCCCCAGGGCGGCGTGGTCGTCCGGGTCAGGGGACGGGACGACCCGCCGCTGCTCGGTGGGTCGGGGGCGCCGGGTGGGTGGTGCTGGGGGTCAGTGCGTTTCGGTGGTGGATTGGACGGCTGTGCGCAGGGCTGCGCGCGTGAGCAGGAGGACGGGGCCGTCCGGGTCCTTGCTGTCCCGCACCGCCACTATCGCACCGGCCACATCGGCCAGCTCGACGCACTCGGCGGCGTTAGAGCCGCTGTAACTGCTCTTGCGCCACTTTGTGTTCGTCAGGTCCATCTTTCTTGAGCCACCTTCCTGATCAGCTCGCGTGACTGCTCTTGTGTGAGTGCACGTGAGCGGAGGTCGACCAGCGTTCGAGCCATGACGGAGAGGTCGGCGGGGTCATCCGTCGTGATCGAGCGTATGGCCGTTTCGGCATACGCCACCTCGCTCCGATCCTCCATGGTCGCGAGTACAAAGGCGCCCATGTTGCCGTCGTGCTCACCGCTGCCCAACACTACTTGAACGGTGATGTTGGGCATCATGCTGAGCTCGATCAGGTGCTCCAGCTGCTTTCTCATTGTTTCGGCGGTCCCGACCTGGCGGGTGAGTACCTGCTCATCGATCAGGAACACGACAATCGCCGGACCGCGCTCGTCGTCCCTGGTGAGGATGGATTGGCGCTTGATCCTCAGGTCTGCGGCCTCCTGATTGCCGTGCACGATGGCGAGTGCGTACTCGGGGGTCTGAGCCAGCCCTGGGACGACGGAGTGCTGCCAGCAGATCAACATGACCGCGTCGGCTTCGATCTGCGGCCAGTCGAACCAGATCGGGACGGGGTGGCCGTCCTTGTTGAGGTCCTCCCAGAGGTTGATGAGGGAGCCATCGGCTTCCAGGTACTCGTCTACGAACTCCACGAAGGCGCGGGTGGCGCGCTTCTTGCCGTTCTCGATCTTGCTGACCTGCGGGCCGCTGACCTGCGTCAGGTGGGCGATGGTCTCCTGCTTGATGCCCTTAGCTTCGCGCAGTCGGCGCATCTGACGGCCGAAGGCGATGAGGGCGGGGGATTCGCTGGGACGTCGAGGACGTCGCGGGGGCATGGCTCCTGCCTCTCAGTGGAAGGTGCCTAAACGGGGGGTGATCTTCCTTTGTCTGCCACCTTTCAGCGGCACCCGCATTCTAGTCCGAAAAGTGGCTCACTGTGTGGTGTTCGACACACACAGTGAGGAGAAGGTCATGGGTCAGGGCGCGGCGGAGAACGAGATGGTGGTGAAGCAGGACCTGAAGGTGGTCGCGGAGGTCCGGGAGTTCGTGCGGCTGGTCACCGGGGAGTACGGGATGGACGACTTCGTGCCGTGCCTGGTGGCCGGCGAGTTGGTGACCAACGCCTTGCAGCACGCGACGTCGGAGACGGGCGACGAGGACGTGATCTTGCGGTTGAGCCGTACCGGGGACGACGCCCTGTGGATGGAGGTTCAGGACGCCGCGTGCGGTCTCCCGCACATGCTGGCGGCCGACACGTCCAGTGAGACGGGCCGTGGTCTGTTCATCGTGGACCAGTACGCCCGCTGCTGGGGCATCCGCGCCCTGGCCGGCAACGTCGGCAAGGTCGTCTTCGCGGTCATCGACCGCACCTGAAGACCAGCGGAGGGGTGTTCCCTCCCGTCCGCCCGTCCGCTACTCACCGCAGGGGGCTGCGTTGACTTGCGGCGTGTTGTTGTTATCGAGCGCCCCATAACAACAACACGCCGCAGATCAACGAACCGCCGGACGCGCCGGACGCCGCCACGTTCCCGTCCAGGGGAGGTCTAGGCTGCCACGGTTCCGCGTTTGAGAGGCGGCCAAGGAGCCGTGGATCGGCATGCGGATACTCGGTGACCGCCTCGCCCACGCCTTCGGATCGCTCAACGAGCCGGCCTCGTCCGACCACCGGGCCAGCGCGCACGAGGCCGCGCCCCCCACAGGCCCCGCCTGCGTTGATCTGCGGCGTGTTGTTGTTATCGGCGCCTTCATAACAACAACACGCCGCAAGTCAACGCACCTGGTGAACCTTGGTGTCGCGGGAGAAGACGTCCGTGACCGCGCGGGCACCAGGTCCCGCCAACCGACCTGCATGGCGGAGTCGCACCCCGCGAAACACGCACCTCCCAATTGCAGCGCCCGTCGGATCGTGCAGTTGCGGACGTACAAGACCTCGGCAAGGCATCAAGCGACCGGTTCCATGGCAGCCATCCTCTAGGACGTTGGCCTGGGCGACCCCTATGCGCGGTGCAAGGTGTGCGGGAGCTTCCCGGTGCCCGGCGCGGGTCGCCGGGTCATTCCTGGACGGTGAGCGGAGTGTTCCGGCGCCCCCGTACCGTGCCGGGAGCCAGAAGCCGGCGGATGCGGTCGTACTCGGCGGCCATCTCCGGTGTGGCGAGGAAGTCGTCGAGATCGGCGGAGACCTCGTGGTCGACGTCCTCAATGGAGCGGATGGCGAGTTCGTAGAGCTCGCCGCGCCGGTTCTGCTCCGGATAGCTCTGCCAATGCCCTAACGCGCTGATGGCAGTGAGGAGCCCGGTGTCCAGGTCGTCATCGACGAGAATGCCGTCGTGGATCGTCGCAAGCTTGTCGGCCAGTTCGGCGGCGCTGATCGTCAGGACGTCCGCGCAGGCGGTGGTGAGCGCCGCCCGCGCGTCTTCGATGATCGGAGGCTGCGGCGCCCTGACCCGTCCGGGAGAACATTCACCGCGAACGGTGATTTCGCCCCACGGCGGCAGTCTCACCCGAGAACACCCACGTCCGACCGCGCCTGACCCCGATCCGGACGGCGAGCGCGTCGGACTGGTCGGCCGCTGCCGGACCACCATCCACCACAGGACAGGAGCGTCGCCGCCATGACTCCGCCGGAACCGACCAACCGCCGTCATTCCGCGGCCGACACGTGGCCGCTGATCCACGCCGAGCGGGCCGCCCTCGCCGCCGATCTCGCGGAGCTCGGCGATCAGGAATGGGCCACGCCCTCGCTGTGCGACCTGTTCACCGTCCGGGACGTGCTGGCCCACCTCACCGCGGGGGCCAGCCTCAACACCCTGCAGTGGATGGCAGGGGTGATCCGCTGCCGTTTCGACTTCGACAAGCAGGTCGCCGTCCAACTGGCGGGGCAACTCGGCGCGACGCCCGCCGACACGCTCGCGCGATTCCGCCGTGTGATCACCAGCACGAGCAAGCCGCCGCTGCCGGCCGTGGCGATGCTCGGCGAGGCCATCGTGCACGGCGAGGACATCCGACGCCCGCTGGGCATTCACCGCGACTACCCGGTCACCGCCCTGACCATGGTGGCCGACTACTACCAGGGCTCCAATCTCGTCGTCCCCGCCAAGGGAAACGTTCGCGGCCTGCGGCTCGCGGCCACCGACGGCTCCTTCGGCACCGGCTCCGGACCGCTCGTGTCCGGCACCACCCTGAGCCTGATCATGGCGATGACCGGCCGCACGTCCTACTGCGCCGAACTCGACGGCGACGGAGCCGCCATCCTGCGCGACCGCTGTATGACGAAGTGACGTTGCCCGACGCGAAACGGGCACACCGCGGCTGCCGGGATACCGCTTGGGGGGGCCGCGGTCAGCGCACCAGGGGGAGGAAGATCGTGTCGACGATCTCTTCGAGGACGCGGTCGGGGACGGGGGCGAAGGTCGCGAGGAATTCCTGGCGCAGCAGGTCGAAGGGGAGGGACTTGATGCGTTCGGTGAGGCGTTCCGGGTTGATCTCGCCGCGGTCGACGGCGCGGTCGAAGAGGACGTCGAGAGCTTCCTTGCGCCCCGTCGTGGAGGGGTCGAACAGGTCGCCGGGGCTGGTTCCGGTCGCCTGGTAGTAGCTGGCCAGGTTCACGCTCATGACGGTGACGAGTTGGAGGCGGGTGGCGCTGATCTCCCGCATGAGGGCGAGGACGTCCTCCCGCAGGGTTCCGGTGTCGGGAACGTCGATGACGTTCTGCCGCAGGGTGTGCGCGATGGTCGCCCGGACCAGTTCGTCACGGTCGGGCCAGCGGCGGTAGAGGACCGGGGGGCTGGTGCCCGCGCGCTTGACGACGGCGTCCATGGTGAACCTGGCGTAGCCGTGTTCGGCGAGCTCAGCCCAGGCCGCGTCGAGCAGCGCCTTCTCCAGTGCCGCTCCGCGGCGTCGCTCGGCCATGAAAACCCCTCCGAATCTCTTAGATAGACTTGCCTATCTAATCTTAGCGGCCTACGCTGACCCTCGTAAGATAGACCCGTATATCTTAGGGAGCGTTCATGGACGCCGACGGCACCACGCCGCCACCGGACACCGGCCACCGCATCGACCCGGCCCTGCGCCGCCTGACCTTCACGTTGATCGTCGGCGCGCTCGCCGTCATCTTCGACACCACGATCATGAGCGTCGCCATCGACGGCCTCGCTGGGCAGCTGCACACCTCGCTCGCCACCACCCAGTGGGTGACCACCGCCTACCTGCTGGCCCTGTCCGCCACGATGCCGGCCGTCGGATGGGCCCAGTCGGTCCTGGGCGGCAAACGCCTGTGGATCAGCGGCCTCGGCCTGTTCTTCATCGGGTCGCTGCTGTGCGCCGCGGCGTGGAACGTCGAGAGCCTGATCGCCTTCCGGGTGGTCCAGGGCATCGGCGGCGGCACCCTGATGGTGCTGATGTTCACGCTGGTCATGCAGGCGGCCAAGGGCCGCAACATCGGCGGGGCCATGTCCCTGATCACCGTGCCGACCGCCCTCGGCCCCATCATCGGCCCGGTCATCGGCGGAGCCATCCTGCACCTGGGCGACTGGCGCTGGATCTTCCTGTTCAACGTGCCCTTCTGCCTCATCGGCGGCTACCTCGCCTGGCGCAACCTGCCCGAGGACGGGCCCCGCCCCGGCACCCGCA
Source organism: Actinomadura sp. GTD37 (assembly GCF_041951365.1). Taxonomy (NCBI): domain Bacteria; kingdom Bacillati; phylum Actinomycetota; class Actinomycetes; order Streptosporangiales; family Thermomonosporaceae; genus Actinomadura; species Actinomadura sp. GTD37. The sequence continues at coordinate 264,156 of NZ_JBGNUS010000001.1, read as the reverse complement.
CCCGCCTGGACGCCGTCGGCATGCTGCTGCTGTCCCCCGGCATCGCCGTCGTGATCTACGGCCTCACACAGCTCGCCGGAACCGACGGCCTGGCCGGCATCAAGGTGGCGCTGCCCTTGACCGCCGGCCCGGCCCTGCTCGCCGGCTACGTCTGGTGGGCGCTGCGCCGCGGACCGGACGCCCTGCTCGACATCCGGCTGTTCCGCCACCGCGCCCTGGCCTCGTCCACGGCGCTGGTGTTCCTGACCGGCGCGGCCCTGTACGGGACCATGCTCCTGCTGCCGCTGTACTGGCAGCAGGTCCGCGGCGAATCCGCCCTGGGCGCCGCACTGCTGCTCATCCCGACGGGGGTGGGCGCCCTCCTGTCCCGCGCCGTGGCCGGCCGGTACATGGACCGCTTCGGCTCGCGTCCCGTCGCCATCGCCGCCTTCGTCCTCACCTTCGCCGCCACCGTCCCCTTCGGCTTCGTCACCGCCTCCACCAGCAACATCACGCTCATGGCCGTGCTGTTCGTGCGCGGCCTCGGACTGGGCGGGGCCATGATCGCGATCACCGGCGCCGCCTTCGTCGGGCTGGAGCGCCAGGAGATCGCGGCCGCCTCCGGCATCAGCCGGGTCGCCCAGCAGGTCGGCGCGTCCATGGGCGTCGCGGTCCTCGTCATGATCCTTGAGCGTGCCTCGGCCGACGCGCACACCCCCGCCGCGCTGGCCTCGGGATTCGGCGACGCCTTCTGGTGGTCCGCCGCGTTCACCGCCGCGGCTGTTCCGCTCTGCCTCCTGCTGCCGGGACGTCCCAGCCCCGAGCCGCAGGTCCACGCCCCCGCGCCCGCCGAAGAGCCCACCGAAGTCTGAACGACCGGGACGCCCTCTGGTCGGGGCGTCCCGAACAGTTCCTCCGTGAATTGTGGCGGGTCGCCCTTTGTACTTAAGGGCGACCCGCCGCGGTCGTTACGGGAGGGTGGGGATCCTCGGGGCGCTGTCGGTCCACCCGGCCTCCAGGTACAGCACCTTGGCGACCTTGCCGCGGACGGCGGGAGTGGTGGTCGACGTGCTCAGCACGAGCGAGGATTCCGGATCGATGATCACAGTATCGGCGGCGCCGCGTGCCTTCGGCGGTGCGGGGACGAAGCCGAGCAGGTCCACCACGCAGTTCTTCACGACCTCGTCCGCGGTTCCGCCCGCCGTGGCGTGGTCGCGCGGGATCGCCCGCTTCAGCGCGCTCCTCAGCTTCCCGGGGTCGGCGGGCAGCGCCTGGACCTGCTTGAACGTCATCTCCCCGTCGCAGACCAGGAAGGTCTCCGTCCCGGTGTCCTTGTCGAGCGTGGGGGAGATCGGGTTCGGGTCGGGCGAGCGGCCAGCAGTTCCGCGTCCGTCGGGGCCGTATCGGGTGGGGCGGTCACGCTGCCGCCCCTTCCGTCGGGTCCGGCATGGGCACCTCCGGGAGGACGGTCGTCACTTCTACTTCGCTCGCCCGCCCGAACGCTTTCACGCGGGCTCTTCCAGCTTTTCGCCGTTGCCCACGCTGCTGTATCTGCCGCGACGCTGAGTGAGCGACCTGGTCGCGGTGCTCGTCGGCCGGGTGGGTGGCGCGGCGCTGATCGACCAGCGGCATTCCGGCTGGGTCACCACACGCTCAGCCGGAATCCTCCGCGCACGGAATTACGACGTCACCCGCGCTGGCTGAAGGTCTGGTTCCAGACGTCCGGCGAGGGCCTGGTGCCGGCCCGCCGACCCGCACGCGCCGAAGCGGATACTGTACTCACCTGGCGGCAGCCCGATGAAACTCCCGCAATTCGTCGTCGGCCGCCCGATAAGAGCATCTGCGCGATAGCGATTCGGGACGGTGCGATGGCATGGAAAGGGCGGACTGGTAGGCGGAGGGATAAGGATCCGCTCGATGCGGCGGCCATGAGCCAGCGAGTCGAGCATTCGGAGATCCGCGGGCCGCTGTACCAGCACCAGGAGATCTACATCGCGGGCGGGACACCGCTGGACCATGCCGTCCGACGCCTCGCCGCGTCCGTGGACGCGCGGGTCCGCCAGGAGACCGGACAGCGCTCGTTATGGACGTCGTCACCGCTCGTGGTCCGTGTTCGTTCGACAGAACGGCCCGTTCAGGCCCGGGAATCCGCGCTGCTGAATCTGGAGGACGATTCGGCGGGCATCGCCGGCATCTTCCGCGATCTGCCGCACCGCCAGCTGGCGATCATCGGTGAGCAGGGCGCGGGCAAGACGGTCCAGGCCCTGCTGCTGACCCGGGAACTGCTGCCGAAACCGGCACAGGACGCGGACGGCCCCGTGCCGGTGTTCCTGTCGCTCGCCTCCTGGCATCCGGACATCCCCCTGATGACGTGGATGGCCGCACGCGTCCAGCAGGACCATCCGGACATCGGCGAGTCCCGCGCGCAGGGCCGGGAGACGGCACTGCGGCTGATCAGGGAGCGGCGGATCATCCCTGTGCTGGACGGGCTCGACGAGGTGCGCACAGGTTCCGTGGGGGAGGTGATCGAAGGCATCGGCGCGGCCTTCGACGACAGGGCGCCTTTCGTGGTGACGTGCCGCCGGGAGGAGTACGTGGCCGCGGTGGAGGCGTCCGGCGCCCCGCTCGCCAGGGCGGCCGTCGTCGAGATCGCCTCCGTCATGGTCGAGGACGCGATCGGCTATCTGAGCAGCGCGTTCACCGATGACACGAGGTGGCGCCCGCTGTTCCAGCGCCTCCGCGACGATCCCGACGGCCCGGTCGCCCACGCCCTGTCCACACCGCTGATGCTGTTCCTCGCCCGGACCGCCTACAAGCGGCCCACGACAGACCCGAATGAACTCCTTGCGCACTCTGACGTCCAGAGCGTGGAAGAGCACCTCCTGGACGCCTACATCCCCGCCACATACGCGCGTCACCTCGGCCTACCCTATCGCGAGGACCAGGCGAAGCGCTGGCTCGGCACCCTGGCGCGCGGCCCGCAAGAAGTCCACTGGTGGCATTTCCATTCGCCGATAGCGGACCTCGCGGCCGGGCTGATCTTCGGCTTGGGGACCGGCTGGATCCTTTATCTGATGTGGAACACCGCAGCGGCCATCGGCGGGGCCATCCTCGTCCTGGCCTCGGTGGGTCTTACTTCAAGTGCCCTACGAGAAGGCAAGGAGATCGTCATCACGGAACGGGAGACCGCGGACTCCCGATCCCACCTGCGCCGCTACCGGCTGCTCGCCGTCTTCGTCGCTTCGGTGGCCGGGACCGCCGGGTCGGTCGGGCTGAGCGCCTGGCTCGGAGGCGTTGTCGGCGCCGACTCCGTCACCACAATGATCTACGCCTTGGTCTACGGGAGTTTCGCCGCGGTGGCGACCCTCATCAGCACGGCCTGGGGCCGATACATGGCGGCCCGCCTCTGGCTCGCCATGAGGGGTTTGCTGCCGTTCCACCTTCTGAGGTTCATCGAGGACGCCCACAGCCGCGGCGTACTGCGAAAGCCCGGCGTCTTCTACGAATTCCGGCACGTTCGGCTCCAGGAGCGGCTGAGAGCGGATAATTCCCTGCTGCTGCAGGACCATCCGCACGAGGTCGTCAAGCCAGAAACGTCGCGCCTGCAGATCGCCAAGGCGCAGCTCTTCGTGCCCGTGACCAGGCTGATGGCACATCTCGCCGCCATCTTCATCACGGCCCTGATAGTGGGCATCACCTTCAAGGGCGGCCCACTGAAATATGAGACCGGAAAAGCGCCGACGCGTTACGATGTGCATTTGCAGGTCGGTGGCGGAGTCGATGCTGACTTCGTCACGGTGCCGGCCTGGGGCTGGACGATGCCGCCGGACAACGCGGTGACGAGCGCCTTCTCGGTTCCACCACATCGATTGGGGTGGCCCTACCGCAGACTGGACGGCTCGATCGAGGTCAAGAACTGCGAAGCCGCCTCGATCGTCATGTCGATAACCGTGAACGCGTCCAGAACGCCGCATACTCACGTCCTGAATACGGGTCGCAGTACTTCATTCAGCACCCTGGGGTGGCAACTCCCCGAGGACCTGAACAGGGTGACCGTCACGTTCAGACGGATCGACCACGCACCTTGCACCGCACATATAGAATGGCTGGACCCCGCACTGTACGCCGACCAGCTCTTCGGTATCAGATCACATTTCGATTGAGCTCAAGGGAGCGCCATGGGCAAGGGAGTCAAGCGTGCGGTCGCAGCGGGCGGCACGTTCGTGGTCGCCGGAGCGGTGAACGTCGCGACGGGTCTGCTCATCCAGGACTGGACCGCCGCCCTGTGGGTGGCGACCGCCGTCCTCCTCGTCCTCGGCGGGGCTCTCCAGGCGTCGGTGACATGGTCCGACCGCCGCTCATCGGAAGATCGCGAGGACGAGGGCCGCGGTACTCAGCGCGTCGAGGGGACGAAGGTAGGCGGTGACGCGCTCCAGAGCATGGCCGGCCCGGGCGAACAGACCGTCTCCGACTCGGAGATCTCCGGCTCACTGAACCAGCGCCAAGGCGATGACCGCCCGCAGTAAGAGCCGCGCCCTACGCCTGACGCGAGGTGATCACCCCCTCGCTTCAAAGGAAGGCGGGTGAAACCGCTCGTCCGGACGGTTACTTGGTCGACCGCGGCGGGCAGCGCCGGCCGCGGCGGCGCGTCATCGCCGGCCGGGGCCGCGCCAGTACTGCTGCTTGCCCTTGTCGCGGACGACGATGCCGATCCGCGCGAGGTCGCGGCGCAGTTCCTTGACGGAGTCGCCGCAATTCGAGGATTTCAGGGCGTCCGCGCGGGCCGCGAGCAGTGCGTTCGCCAGTTCGGGCAGTTCCGGGGTCTGGGGAGCCCAAATTCGGAATTCGTCCTCGTACGGGTCCCCGTCCACCCAGGTGTAGCCGTGCTTGCTGAAGGCCGCGGCGAGTCGCCGGGCGTTGAGGTCGCACTTCTCCCGGGCGATCTCCTCGCCTTGGTGGCCGAGCAGAACCAGCCGGTCCTTCTCTCGGAATACGTGGCCGACCTGTTCGCGGGCGATCTCCTGCGAGTGGCCCGTCCGCTTGAGGATCACCCGCTCGCCGGACACGGTGACCGAGACCTGCTCCAGGGAGTCGAAGAGGATCAGGCCCATTCCCGCGAGTGCTCCCAGGGAGATCAGGCCGATGGTGAGCCACGGCTCGGGGACGGAGACCAGCAGTTCGGCGGGGCCCTGCATCGGTGCCCTGTCCAGGCCCGTCAGCCAGTTCGCGAGCGGATCGAGCAGCCACGCGATTCCCGCCAGCAGCACTGCCGCCGCCGCGCACAGCGCCCCTTGGGCCCAGACCGATCGGGCCAGTGTCGTGGACGTATCCGGGTGCGACCGCATGTTCAGGACCTTTCTACCTGCGCGGCGGTCTCTTTGAATCGGCGCAGATTATGGTCGACGAGGGCCAAGAGGAGCAGGACGCCCAGCAAGAGGGCGGTGTTGACGGCGTATTTGACCGGGTACGACGTTTCGCCGAGCGGCTCGACCGCGAAAGCCAGCGCCGAGTTGACGACCAGCGCGGCTCCACTGGCCGCCAGGACGTGCCGGTGGTTCCAGCCGCGCCGTCCGGAGTACCGCAGCAGGCATCCGGCCGCGAGCGTGAGGGCGAGCACCCCCAGCGCCACCCAAACCCAGGATGTGGATGCCAACTGGTGGGTGCCCCAAAGGATCACGGCACCGCACCCCACGAGCCACGGCGGCGGAACCCGGCCCGGCACGCGCGCGGACCGGCGGGGAAGGACGAACGCGGCGATGCCCAGCAGTACGGCGATCGCCGCGGTGGTCCCCAGCTGCGCCGGACTCGCCATGAAGTCCCTGGTGTGCTCGTGAAAGATGATCGCCGCGCCCAGGCCGTAAAGGACGACCATCGTCGCGATGCCGGCCCGTCCGAGCCATGGACGTCCCGCGTAGCGCGGCGCGCACGCCTCGATGACCGCGATGGGGGCGCCGAAACTCCAGATCACGTGCCCTGCGACGAAGCTCAGCAGGTAGTGGGCGCTGACGCCCAGTGCCGGGATGTGGGTCGGCAGCCGGTCGCGGTCCCAGGAGGGCTCGTCCACGAAGTCGGGATTGAACAGGCTCTGGTCGATCAGCCCCGCCTGGACGAGCCCGAACGCCGCGCTGAGCAGCACGATCGCCGGCCAGCCCCGGCCGGTCCGGCGGGCGGCCTCACGGATCAGTACCGCGACGGTCCCGTACAGCGGCGCGAGGATGAGGAGCCCGCCGAGCAGCTCCAGCGGACGCCCGATGATCTGGTCGTAGCCGATGAGGTACTCCGCGCAGACCGGGGACAGCAGTACCAGGCCGATCACCAGCGCCATCCGGCGCGGGAATGAGGGCGCGCCAGTGCCTTTCACAATCATGATCTCGAACCTAGGAACCCACGTCCGCGCCGACAGCCGTCCAAAGGCGACCGCCGGATGCTCCAAGGTCGGTACTTGCCCAGGCTTTGGTCGCCCAGACGTCCCATGGGCCCCGCACGAGAGCCAAGGTCGGCAGCCCCGGGCCGAGCAAGCGGGTCGGCGTGATCCACCTCGCGTTGGCCGACTACTACTGCCGAGTGCCCGCACACGGCGCGCCCGTGGGTGCCGTCCGCGAGACAAGCCCTGTTCCCGAGAGCCAGGACGATGAGGACGACGACACCATTTCGAGGCCGGCGAACGCACTGTGTCGCTGGACGAGGCGACCGCCTCGGTACCGCTGGACTGGAGGACCCGTCAGAAACGTGAAAGGTCCGTTGCCAGCTCCGAGGTATGGGTGGACTCCGGACGGGTCTTCACCCATGAGGACGGAACCCGCCTGCGTCCCCAGTGGATCCCCACACGCCGAAATGGCCCTTGACCCAGACGTGGCACCACACCCCGTCGATCCGTTCCCCGTCCACGAGCCGACAGGTCGGCCTCTTCCACGCCATCCAGGCAAGCTAGCCGCCCGCTCATACCGTGCCAAACGCCCCCCAACGGCGGAGCCGCGCGGTCAGCGGTATGAGCGGATGTTTGCTTCGGCAGGTGACCGGAAGCGGGCCGATGTAGAGCTTGACGGCCACGGGAACCTGCCGGACGAACCCGGGCCGCCGGGGGAGGCGATCCGCAAAGGGAACCGTTCCGGGGCGACCGGTCGAGTACCGGGTGAAAGGCACCCGAAAGGATCCCTATGAACGGACGGGGCACATGTTGACCGCGCCTTCCGGGACGGAACCCGAAATCCCTCTCGGCACGCTCATCGACGCCGCGGTCCTGCAGGAGTCACTCCAGCGGCCTGGCAGCTTCGCGGACCTCTTCGACCGGCACGGCGACGAGATCCACCGCTACGTCGCCCGCCGCTTGGCCCTGGCACGGCCGAGGACGTCGTCGCGGAGACGTTCCTGACCGCCTTCCGCAAACGTGGGCAGTACGACTTCGCACGTCCGGACGCGCGCCCGTGGCTCTACGGAATCGCCACGCAGGCCCTGCGCGAGCACCGCCGCGCCGAGGTCCGCCGCAACCGCGCCCTGGCCCGTGCGGCGCCGGACGGACGGCAAGCGGGCCTTGGCGTCGATGGTGGCCACCTCCTACCTGCTGGGCGTCTCTATCCGGGGCGCTGATCCCCAGGTCACGGGATATGCGTGAACCGGGTGGCCCGGCGGGCCGCCGCCCAGGCTCGGTTCAGCGCGGTGGGCCGACGATGACCTGGCCGTAGGCGTCGGCCGCGGCGGCGAGCGCCTCCTTGGAGATCTCGAAATCGGGCGGTCTGGGGGTGGCGCGGTCGCGGCCGGCCTGCCGGAACATGCCCTCGATGCCGCCCGGTGTAGCGATCATGAGCAGGTCGGCGGTGGCGGAGGTGATGCGGTACCCGTGCGGGATGTTCCGCGGCAGGTAGACGGTGCCGCCCTCGGACATCTCCATCTCCTCGTTGCCGACCCACAGCAGGGCGGTGCCCTCGATCAGCATGAAGATCTCGTCCTCGCGGGTGTGCATGTGGAACGGCGGCGCCTCGCCCTCGCGGACGTCGAACCGGCCGACGGTGAGCTGCCCGCCGGTCGCCGCGGAGTCCAGCAGCACGGAGAAGGTGCCGCCGTCCAGCCATTCGAGCTTCTGCTGCTGGTCGGCTTGAGCCAGGTACGGGATGCTCATCACGCGACCTCCTCGCATTTAGCGGAACATTTCGTCCGTTTAACCTGGGGAAGCCGGGTGGCATTCCCGCGTGTCCGGTTTACGGTTGGAGCCGGACCTCCCATGGGCATCCGGAAGGCACACGTGACCGGCACGAACGAACGTACGGGCGGCTCGCCGGCGTCCCGCCCACGCCGTCCCCGGCGGGACGCCGAGGCCAACCGGGAGAGGCTCCTCGCGGCGGCCGTCTCCGCCATGCTCAGAGAGGGGCGCAACGTGCCGCTGGCCGCCATCGCCGCCGAGGCAGGCGTGGGCGTCGGCACCCTGTACCGCAAGTACCCCGACCGGCAGGCCCTCATGCACGCGCTGGAGCACCGCTCCTACGGCCTGCTCGTCCGCGTCCTGGAGGAGATCGAGGAGCTGGAGTGCCCGGGACGCCGGGCGATCGGCGAGTACCTCACGCGCTGCCTGGAGGTCCGCGACCAGCTGGTCCTGCCGCTGCGCGGGGCGCCGCCGCTGATGACCGCGGAAGCGGTGCGGGCCCGCCGGACGATCAATCGCATGCTGGACGCGTTCCTCGCCCGAGGCCGCTCCGACGGCACCATCCGGGCGGGCGTCAACACCACCGACGTCATCGTCTTCACGACCCTCATCACGCAGTCCCCGCCGTACGGCCCGGACTGGCGGCTGCTGGCCGACCGGCAGATCGCGATCTTCCTCGCCGCCCTGGCCGGCGACGGCCCGGCCGATCTCCCCGGCCCCGAGATCACGCCGGACGACGTCGAGGACGCCTTCGCCGCCCAGGCCGCCAGGACAGCGGGCGGCCCGGGCCCTTCTTGATCTGGGCGATGAACAGATGGGCCAGGGCGTGCTGCCCGGCGATCGTCGGGTGGTAGCTGCGCGGCTCGGCCTCCAGCGCCGACAGGTTCACGGTCAGGCCGTTCACGTACGCGTTCCGGCTGCCCACCTCGTGACGTGGCCTTCCGAGGACTGCGGAGAGCCGAGGTCGCCGGAGTGCCATGGAGCGACGTCGGCGCAGCCGAACGCTGGTCGTCCATCAGTCCACGCCCATGTGATGTAGTGCCGTACCTCACGTCAGCTCACATGAGCTCACGTGGAAGGCGCTGGGTATTTCCGGTGGCCCGGGTGCCGGTCAGTGGGTTCGTGGGTTACGTCAGTGGTTGTGCAGCCTGTCATGCAGAATCCACGAGGGGTTTCGGCGGTTACCGAGGCGGTGCCGCGGGGCGGCGAGCGAACAGGATCGCGCCCGGCTTCGGCTCGTCCGGATTCAGCAGGTGCTGCGCCTCGACGGTGAAACCTGCTTCGCGGAGCCAGTCGGCCACCCGGGACGGTGGGCGATGGTGCACATACGCCTGCAAGGCCTGGTCACCCTCACCGTTCGCCTCGATCTTCGACTCGTCACCGACGTGGAATCCCACGGCCAGCATCCCGCCCGGCCGCAGCACCCGGTGGAAATGTCCGAGCACACCCAGTACCGCCTCGTCCGGGATGTAGATCAGCGACCACCACGCGAGCACACCGGCGAGAGAGGTGTCGCCGAGTTCCAGGTCGGTCATCGAACCGACCTCGAACCGCGCGCCGGGGTGCTCTCGGCGGGCGATCTCGATCATCACGGGTGACAGGTCGATGCCGAACGCGTCCGTGCCCAACTCCCGCAGCAGGGCGGTGGTGTGCCCCGGCCCGCACCCCACGTCGGCGACCGGCCCGCCGCCGATCGCGCGAACCAGGTCGGCGAACAGCACGACCCCCGCCCTGACGTGGAGCAGCCTGTCGAGGAGGTCGCGGGTCTCCTCGGCGTAGCCGGCCGCGACGGCGTCGTAGGAGTTCCGGGTATCGGTCAACCAGGTCATCAAAGGACCGTAGCCCATTCAACCGAGCGTCCACAGGTGTGCACGTCCTCCATGCGGCATGAGCGGACGTTGGAGAGTTCCAGGTGATCGCCTTGGCGTTGTGACGGTGGACCTGCGCACCGAAGGGCGATTTGTTATCGCTACTGCGCGGGCAGCTTGCTCAGTTGATGTCGAGGATCCAGCGCAGCTGGTGGGCTTGCTGGGCGCCGATCAGCGCTTCGGCCGTGTCGATCAGCTGACCGAGTCGCAGCGCCATTTCCTTGGACGGCGTGCGGTAGGCGGTTGCGGCGCCGTGGCGTGTCCAGGCGGTCAGGTCGGCGTGTGCTCGGTTGCTGAGTTCCGGGTCACGGGTGGCCAGAAGGTGCAGGTCGACGTGGAGGCGGGTCCAGGTGTCCTTGTCGCGTAGTTGGTCGTAGGCCCCCAGCCGGACGTGCGGGGGTGAATCGGCGGCCAGCAGGGTCCACAGCCGCGCGGTCGGCACCGCATGGGGCTCGTTGCGCAGCGCTTGCTTGACCGCGCGGACGACCACCGGGGCGGGGTCGGCGAGCATGCCGGCGATCTGGGTGAGAGGGCCGTCCAGGCGGCGGACGGCTCGTACCGCTTGGGCCCGCACGCGGGGACTCGGGTGCTCCAGGAAAGGCAGAAGCACCTCCACATCCTGACGCGTGCCGCATTCACCGAGCCCGGCGACCAGTGCACGAGCCCGGCCCCATGGTTGCTTCAACGCCAGGGCATCACGGTAGAGCGCGGCAGGAGGACGGCCGGCGCGGCGTGCGGCCCACTGCGCGGTGGCGCGCATCATCGCCGACCGGTCGGCCAGATGGGCCACACCCGCGTGCGGGCGGCCGAGTTCCACCAGTGCGGTGAGCGCCTCGACCCCGACCTTCGCGGTCCCCTCTCTCAGCAGCCGTTCCAGCACGTCCACACGCCGGCCCCGCGCGGCGTCGGAGACCAGCCACCGCGCGCAGTGGAGCTGGCAGACCCCATCGTGTTCGCCCAGAGCGGCGCGCATGACCTCTTCGTGCGGGGAGCGGCCTGATGCCAGCCACAACCGGTACGCCAGCCGCCGCACCGCGATGTCGGGGTGCTCGCGGGCCGACGCCAGCACGTCGTCCGGGGCCGCCCGCAGTGCCCCGGCGACGGCTTCCAGGGCATGGCCGCCGCGCGCCCACGCTCCTATCGCCGCCGCCACACCGGCCCCTGCCAGCAACGCCGCAGGACTCGCCGACCGCAACGCGGCAGTCAGTGACCGGCGTGCACGCTCGCGCACCTGCGGCACCCAGTCGGCGGTCCGCAGCACCAGAACGGGCAACAGCAACTCATCGGTGCGCATCGCCGGCCCCGTGACCGCCGACTCCCGTCGGTGGCCGTCCCGGGAGCAGGCTGCCACCAGCCGCGAAAGCCGCATGTCCCGGGGCAACTGCTCGTTCGCCCCGACCGGTCCGGCGCCGTACACCACCCCGAAGTTGCGCAGCGCCTGATCAAGCCCGATCCATGTTTTCGTGCCGGCGATCGCCAACATCGCCGTGACCTGGTCTGGACGTTCCCGGCCCGCGGCCGCTTCGATGACCCGCGTTGCTAGCGGCTCGTAGCCGGGGGCGTGGAACTCGCGGACGACGCGGATCGGACCGGTCAGATGCGCGTTGAACTCCTCCAACTCCTCGGCCGGAACCCACAACTCCAGGATGGTCCGGCCGCCCGCCTGCCGTACCGGATATCGGCGTGCGAAGTCCGCGTTGACCTCGAAACGCGCTACGAAACCGGCGCCCGACGCCGGTACGTTCCAGTCCCGGGCGATCTTCACCGCATACGCCTCGTTCAATACCGGATAGAAGATCGGCTGATCCGGCAGCCGAGGCGGCCAGGCCCGCCACCCCGACGCCCGCAGCAACGACAACTCCGCCGGCCCGACCGGACGCCACAACGTCACCGTCGACCGTCCGCCCCTCCGCACGCCGCTTCGCTCGTCGTCCACGAACCCCGAGTCTGGCGACCCTGCCGGATCCCGACAACCGGATATCCCCCGACACTGCCCGGCCTGGCAGACCCGGCCACCATCCTGAGAACAGACCAGCCGGTCGCAGCATCAGCGGCATGAGAGTGCCTTGGATCTTGACGCCAGCGGCAGGTGGTGCCTGGTGATGACGGGTCGACATCGCCAGCGCGTTCATCTCCGGTCCGCGTGCGTCTTCACACTGTGCGATCACGGTTGAGGGCGGCTCGTCGGCTTGTACCTTCGGCTCGACCGGGCGACCCGACACCGCCGACCGCGGACCGGGTCAAGAAAATCCAGGATCGGCAAATTAGTGTGAGTGGGTGGGGTTCGAGGAACGCTTGGAAGCGCACCGGGTCGAACTGACCGGCTACTGCTACCGCATGCTCGGCTGCGCCACCGAGGCCGAGGACGCCGTCCAGGAGACTTTGCTCCGCGCCTGGAAGAGCGCCGACCGGTTCGACGAGCGAAAAGCTCGTCTGCGCACCTGGCTGCACAGGATCGCCACCAACGTCTGCCTCGACATGACCCGTAGCGTCCAGCGGCGCGCCCTTGCGGTGGATCTCGGTCCGTCCTCACCGGCCGGGGGTCTACTCGGTGCGCCGTTGGCCGCCGCTGCCTTCGTGCAACCGGTCCCCGACCGGCTTGTGCTGTCTGGCGACGGCGACGGCGACGGCGACCCGGCCGAGGTCGCCGTCGGGCGTGAAACAGTCCGGCTGGCATTCGTAGCTGCCCTGCAAGCCCTGCCGCCACGCCAGCGGGCGGTCCTCATCCTGCGTGAGGTGCTCCGCTGGTCGGCGGAGGAGGTGGCCGGGCTGCTCGACAGTAGCCCGGCCGCAGTTAACAGTGCTCTGCAACGCGCGCGTTCCACCATGTCTGCGCGCCGCCGACCGGGCGGGAACAGCGATGTCGACGAGGACCTGCTCGAACGGTACGTCAAGGCGTTCACTACCTACGACGTCGACGGACTGGTGACGCTGCTCCACCAGGACGCCATCATGTCGATGCCACCGTTCGCCTGGTGGCTCAGCGGCCGGGAGGCAATCCGCGCCGCCCTGCTGGGGGCAGCCGGTGCGTGCGCCGATGACCGGCTGGTCCGCACCGCGGCCAACGGATCACCGGCATTCGCGCAGTACCGCGACGGGGAGGCGTTCGGCCTGGTCATCATGGATTTCCGCGACGGGCTGATCTCGAACACGACGGCATACCTCGAACCGTCCTTGTTCGCGTTGTTCGGACTGCCGATGACTCTGCGGCCGCCGTCCCGTATGTAGTGCATGACCAACATCGTTCACATGTGGCATGACGAGCGCGGCGCGGGCGACCCGGTGGTGCTCCTGCACGGCGGGCTGACCGACAGCCGCTGCTTCACCGGCAACCTCGACGGGCTCGCCGACACGTTCAAGCTCTACCTGCCCGACCGGCGCGGCCACGGACGCACACCCGACGCCCCCGGCCCGATCACCATCGAGCTCATGGCGCAGGACACGATCGCGTTCCTGGATCAGGTGGTCGGCGGCCCGGCCCGGTTGGTGGGCTACAGCGCCGGCGGCACGGTAGCGCTGCGGGTGGCGATGCGCCGCCCTGACCTGGTCGAGCGCCTCGTCCTGGTCAGCGCGGTCTACGACCTCGACGGGCTGATCATCAAGCCGTCGGCGGAGGGTGAGATGCCCACCGAAATCGTTGACGCCTACGCGCAGGTGTCACCCGATGGCCGTGACCACTTTCCGGTCGTCATCGGCAAGATCGTGCATGCGGTCGCGACCGAGCCGAGCCCGGACCCGGCCGACCTGAGCAAAGTGACCGCCCGGACCCTCGTCCTGGCCGGCGATGACGATCTGGTCACGCCCGACCACACGGTGACGCTCTACCAGGCGCTGCCCACCGCCGAGTTGGCCATACTGCCAAACGCGAGCCACCTGCTGTTGATGGAGCACGCCGAAACGGTGCGCGCCATGGTCCAGACGTTCCTGACGACGGACGCCGCCCCCACATACATGCCCATCGCACGTGCCCACCAAGGCGCCCGCGGAGCAGGGTAGGCCAAGGGGGCGCATATGACTGAAGGGAGGCGCGAAGGGACAAACGGTTATCGGATGGGCCCTTCCAGGCTGCGCCCTCTCGGCACGCGCACATCGGCATGAGCGGGTGTTTGTTGAGGAGGGTCGGCTGCTGGAGGAGTTGGTTATCGGGTACTGCGGGAATTGTCTTCGATCGCAGCACGCATCTGATGACACATTTCTGATCATCCGCTCTGCGCCGTCCCGGATGTTCGTGGCAGGAGGCGCCCGGCGAGGGCCCGGACGTCGGCGAGCAGGGTGGTCGGCGGCGGGCCGCGCCCGCTTCCCGGGCCTGCCGTGCCCGAGGCCGCCGCACTCGCCTACCGCGCAGATCAGGCCCCCTACCGGCCCCCTCTACCAGGGGTCTACCGAGGTAGGGGCCGGGCCCTCGCGAAGCGTCTCGGCGAGCTCGCGGCGGCCGCCGCGACGAACTGTCACCGTCGTCTTTCGGGGTTCTGATCGGTCTTCTTCTCGGGGGCTCGTCTATGAAGAGAAGGCTCCACCACCACCAACACCGCAGCTCGGGGCGGGAACAGGGGCTCCTGTTCGTGCACCCGACTGCCTGTAGTGGCACTCCTGGCAGGCAGTTAGTGAGGTCGGCGCCGGTGACGCGCAGGGGCGCGTCAAGAACCTGGGAGCCTTCGCGGTGCCCGTCCCGCCCCACGTGCTGGAGGACGTCGTGCGCCTGTTCACGCAGCTCACCGACGTCCCCAGGCTCCCCGACGTCCCGGCCTCCTGGCCGGCCGACGCGGACACCACCGCCTTCGCGCGACGCCGCCTGTGAGGTGACCGTCCGCCGGGCACTGGTCGTTGTCGACAGGCCCCCGCCCGTGTCGGGCGAGGGCCTGCTGGCGTTGCTAACCGGGCGCGTCCCGTTCGGCGATCGCGGCGTCACGCTCGGCCCAACAAGGACCCGGACGGTCTCGTCCTCCTGCTGACTCGAACCCCGCTGCATTGGCGCGGTCGCAGGGCGGGCCTATCTGGCGAGTTCGGCCGCGACCTCCAGGCGCGTCAGCTTCCGCGGGTTGGCCACAGCGTGGATTCGGGTCACGCGCCCGCCCTCCACCACCAGGCTTACCGCGGCCACCTGGCCGTCGATCTCGACCCGCCCGGCCGGTGCCCCGTTGAGCCAGACGGTCGACACCGTCCGGCCCGGGCGTGCGAGCAGTTCCGCGACGAGCCCGGCGCCGTGGATCGGAGCGCGGGCGGCAGACGCGAGCCCACCGCCGTCGGCGATCAGGACCACGTCCGGCGCCATGACGTCCATCAGGTCCCCTACCCGCCCGGTGCGCACCGCCGCCAGGAACCGCTCCACCACGGCTTGCTGCTCCGACCGGCTCACCCGCACGCGGGGCCGCTGGGCCGCCACACGCTCGCGTGCCCGCCGCGCGATCTGCCGCACCGTGGCCGCGGGCTTGTCGACGGCCTCGGCGATCTCGCCGTAGGGCACCTCGAAGACTTCGCGGAGCACGAACACCGCACGTTCCGTCGGAGCGAGCGTTTCCAGGACGGTCAGCATCGCGATCGAGACACTTTCCGCAAGGTCGATGTCCGCGGCGACGTCGGGGCTGGTCAGCAGCGGTTCCGGCAGCCATTCACCGACGTAGTCCTCGCGGCGGCGTGACAACGTGCGCAGCCGGTTGAGCGCCTGCCGGGTGACGAGCCGGACGAGATAGGCCCTCGGGGCGCGCACCTGCGCGTGGTCGACGGCGGCCCACCGCAGCCAGGAATCCTGCAGGACGTCCTCCGCGTCGGCCGCCGACCCGAGCATCTCGTAGGCGACGGTGAACAGCAGGCTGCGGTGGGTGAGGAACACGTCCGCGGTCATGCCGCCGACGCCGCGCCGGGCCCGTCCGGAACCTCGGCCAGCGGAATCTCGCAGGCGTCGGAAAAGCCCTGCGAGGTGACCCCGTTCGCCACGTTGGCCCTGGTCGCCATGTTGGCATAGGCGATGAACACGGTGAGCTCGACCATCGCCGCCGGGCCGAGCCGCTCCAGCAGACTCGCGTACTGCTCGTCGGTGACGGTCAGCGGCGTGCTCGACATCGCCTCAGCGTACTCCAACACGTCCCGCTCCAGCGGGGTGAACATGTCAGAGGTCCGCCAGCGCGGCACCTGGCTCGCCTTGGCGAGGTCCAGATCGTCGTTCTGAGCCTGGAAGTAGCCGACGTCGAGGCACCAGCTGCAACCGATCTGCGCCGCGACGGCCATGTGCGCGAACGACTTCAGGCTCGTGTCGGCCGCACTCCACGCGCCCACCTTGGCGCCGACCTCCAGATTGTCCATAGCGAGCGCGGGGCTGTGCCACAGCACCTCGACGTTCTCGGGCACACCGCCCAGTTGCTTGATCATGTTCTCCTTGAGCTCACCGGGCAGTTCGGCCTTCGGGACGCGCAGCGTCATGACGTTCCCCCTACGGGTTCGTGTTGGCAGTTCGGCATGAAGACACCGCCGGCTCTTCGAACGTGACAGCAGGGCCGCCAGGCGAGGATGGAAACAACTCCTTGGGTGGAAAGACGCGATGTTCGGATCAGAACTGCGGTTGATCAGGCTACGAGGTCGCAGATAGCGTCTCTGAGCATGCTCGGAGTGCACTTCGCCATCACCGTTGACCAGGAGCGGCTCCTGCTCTCAGCCGACGACCATGGCGACGCCGGGATCGGGGAAATCCTCGAAGAAATTGAAGAGACCTGGAACGATGACGGCCTGTCGGTGTCCAGTGACAAAGCGTGGGACTAGGTCCATCGCTGATGGATCACTTGATCCTGACGGCGGCGAGTATCCGCTGTCGCACGCCGTCCTCGGTGGCCGGCATCTCCATGAGGAGTACTACGTCGTTCACGTCATCGCCGCCGAAGTGCGGGACGTGGCCGAGGCGCTGCATCGGATCGACAAGACGTGGCTGCGACAGCGGTTCGACGCCATAGACGATGCCGACTACGCCGGGCCGCACGACGACGAGGACTTCGAGTACACCTGGGAAAACTTCATGGACATACGGCCGTTCTACGGGCGAGCGGCCAAAGCCGGGCGCGCGGTCATATTCACAGCGACCTGACCGCAAGGCCGTTTCGATGTGCTCGCCGGCTGGTCCGTCAGGGGCGCATCCCGGGCTCGGCACCGACGGTGATCGCCTCGACGACCTCGCGGACGGCGGAAACGTCGGGCAGCCCGCCGAGCTCACCGGCGAACAGCAGGTGCCCGGTGCCGATGAGGGTCAGCGCGAGCGTGTCCACGTCCGCGTCCTGTCTGATCTGCCCAAGGCGGCGCTCGGCGTTCAGGTAGGCCGACAGCGCGGCGATCTTCGTCATCGCACTGGTGCTCATCAGCGCGATGACCGCACTCGGCATCCGGCGGCACAGCGGCCGCGACACCGAGGCCGAGGCCGAGGCCGAGGTAACGCAACGATGACCTCCCGATCTCGGCTCTTGACCGAAGCCGCCGACCCCGACGTTCTCTCGCCGGAAGCGGGCGAGGACTGACGGACCGGACAAGCCCGCGCTCATCAGAGCGTGACACTGACCGGGGCGGCGTAAAGTCGTACGAACCCAGTAAAGTCCGACTCCCGCGTCGAGACCGTGCCGGATGATCGGCGGATGCCGTTGACCCGCATTGTCGGATCCGTTCTTCCCCGTAAGTACCGATGACTCCGGAGGGACTGAGCCGTGAAGCCGACGCTGGCCGCGGAGGAGTTGCGGGAGGACCTGACGCAGTACCTGTCGACGACGTTCGCGTTGAGCGACCCGTCGGCCAGGGAGGCGCTGCAGCGGTTCCTGAACCATCCGGAGCAGGGCATCTTTCGTGGCCCCTACCTGCGGATCAGGACGCCGTTCCGCAGGGCGGAGTCCGGCTGGCAGGACTGCCTTGAGTGGCACAGGCTGGACTTCCCTCCGCACCGCCATCAGGCGAAGGCGTTCGAGCGGCTCAGCACCCTCCACCATCCGGCGAAGCCGACGCTGATCACGACGGGGACCGGGTCCGGTAAGACGGAATCCTTTCTGATCCCCGTCCTGGATCACTGCCGGCGGAGCGGTCGAAGGGGCGGGGCGGCATCAAGGCCGTCCTCCTCTACCCGATGAACGCGCTCGCGACCGACCAGGCGAACCGGCTCAACGACTACCTCCACAAGACGGGCCTGGAGCAGGTCACCGCGGGCCTCTACATCGGGGACACGCCGGAGATCGGGTATCCGCGGGTGATGACGGATCGGGCGGAGATCCGCTTCCACGATCTGCGCCACGGGGCGGCCACGCTGGTGCTGCTCGGCAAGGTCGACGTGAAGGTGATCAGCGAGGCGTTGGGGCACTCGCGCCACTCGTTCACCGCTGACACCTGCACCTCGGTTCTGCCGGAGGTGTCGAGAGCCGCTGCGGAGGCCGTCGCGGCCGTCGTCCCACGCATGTCCGCCGACGATGTGACGGACGAGCAGGCGACCTCTGTCCCGCCTAACGTGATCTCGCTGGCGGACCGTCGCAGAAGCCGAATCGAACACGCAGGGTAGTCAACCCATTGATCCACTTCGGGGCTCTGACGTGGGCTCGGTGACGCCGCCGCGATATCTCCTGCTCACCACGTGCTATCCAGGGCCAACAAAGCGGACATCCCGGAATGCGACAGGGACTTCGTCCAGATCGAGATCTTGGACGAAGTCCCTGGTCAGAGAGGCGGAGGATCGGGGATTTGAACCCCGGATGGGCTTGCACCCAAACCGCATTAGCAGTGCGGCGCCATAGACCGGACTAGGCGAATCCTCCAGTAGCCATCAGGCTCAGGACAGGCTACCGGGTCGGCGAGCCAACCGGCAAAGCCTGCGTCCTGTGGCTCCAGCAGCATAGTCCGAAACGGCTGCGAGCGTGTCGCTCCCGGGGCCGCGGGAGCGAGACGCCGGTGGTCATCCCAGGCGGAACCCGGTGAACCCGCAGGCCTTGGCCAGGTCGTTGCCGTGCCGCTGCATGGCGGCGGTGTCGGGCCGTCCCATGGACGAGGTGTTGCCGGAGCTCAGCTTTCGCAGCATCTCGGCGGTCTGGTCGAGGTCGCCCGCGAACGCGGTCGCGGAGGTCTCGACGTCTCCGCCGGCGCTCTGTCCCTCCGACCGGACCTTGGCGGCCGTGTCCGTGAACTTCTGGGCCGTCTGGGACGCGCCGCTCGGCGACGTCATCGACATGCCGCCGGTGGAGAAGCTCCGCAGTTCGGTCTCGATGTTCTTGCAGGCGGTCTTCTTCTTCCCGCCGGCGATGGCGTCGACTGCGCCACAGCCCGTCGAGCCGAGCATCAGGCCACCGACGGCGAGGACGCCGACCAGCTTGGTGGCGGACATGCGCATGAGGATTCTCCTTCAGGGGGTTGGGCTTCGGACGGGAACCGGGACCTCCCGCGTCGCCCCGTCTCGATCACCCCTTTGGCGTATCACCACTACGGGGGGTTCCGTGACTCAAGTCACACTTCCGTAACCGCGCATCCGCGAACCGATTCGCGGACAGGTCCGTGGAGCCGGTACAGTTGGCTCCGGCAGGCACCCGTAGCTCAACGGATAGAGCATCTGACTACGGATCAGAAGGTTAGGGGTTCGAATCCCTTCGGGTGCACAGCAGGTCAAGGGCCTCTTCCGATCTTGGAAGGGGCCTTTTGCGTGCGCCTTGGGGGCCGCAGGGTTCGATCAGGGCCGGAGAGCGCGCCGTTCACGGCCTCAGTCGCCGCCCGCTTGTCGTCGACGAGCAGATGCCCCTGGAAGGGGAGAGTCAGGGATGATGACGCCCGAGCGCTACGGCTACTGCGGGCTCTACCTGCGGGGCCCGTCCAAGGACGATGCGCTCGGCCTGGTGGCCCAAGCCACCGCCATTGCCCTTGACGGCACAGTCGCACACCTCGACGGCCTTGAGATCGAAGTCTTGCGCAACCCCGGCTTCGTTCCGGACTCGGGAGACTTCCCCACCTGGCCAATCAAGATCGAGGTCGACCGGCAGGATGCCACCCCCGGCCAGGTAGTGGAGGCGGTCTCGAAGCTCCTCACCTCCGCCTGGCAGGCCGGATACGAGGCAGTCGCCGCTTGCGACTATGAGGACGAGTTGCCCGCAAAGGGCGGATACGGCGGCTCCTCGGGAGTCGGCGGAGCGAGTGATCTTAGGCCGGGGTGAATGCCCGCGAGGGGGCCTTGCGTCGAGTTGTGCTGACGTCCGCTTGGACGCCGAGAGGCGAAGGCGGGCGTGCGGCGGCCGGTTCGGCTGATGCCGAGGGCGAACTCGAAGATCGGTGACGTGCCCTCGGGTGTCGGACGCGCGTGGAATCATGCGGCTTTCCCGACGGCAGTGAGGGCACGGGGCATGGCGGAGACACGGTACTTCGAGAAGACCGGCGGGGGCGTCGTCCGGTGCTGGCAGATCACCTTGGACGGGATCCGCTGCCGCATGGGCTGGGGCGTGGCCGGCGGCGTCGTGCGCGGGTCGAGCATGACGCTGGACGACGCGGCGCACGCGCTCCGCCACTTCAGCAAGAAGATCAGGGAGAAGGAGCGGGAGGGGTACGTCGAGGTCGCGCGCGAGGCGGAGGCGTCGCGGGCGGACGGCGCGGAGGCCGGTACCGAGGCGGACGTTCCGCTGCTCGACGTGGTCCGGCCCGGTGACGACTACGTGCCGGTGGACGGGCACGCGGGCGTGGTCGTGGGGTTCCACGACTTCACCGCCGGGCCCGGGCCGTTCTACGGCTACTACATCGTCGGCGAGGGCGCGCGCAGGGGCCTGTCCCTGGTGGTGAAGAAGCCCGGTCACGACGAGGCGATGGTGTCGGCCTTCCTGGACTTCGTCCGGCCGCGCGTCGGGCTGGCCTTCGACGGCCGCTCCCATCGCAAGGTGCCGCTGCCCGCGCCGATCGGTCCGTTCGACCACGTGCTGTTCTGCGGGCCGTCGCTGACGGCCGTGAACTACGGGGGCAGGCTCGGCATGGTGTTCCCGATCAGGGACTGCGAGATCGGCGACGAGGACACCGAGTCGTTCGTCGAGGCACGGATCGTGGGGCGGGACTCGATGCCCTCCACCACCTGGGACCGCGAGCCGTTCCCCGTCATCGACCTGAAGTTCGACCTCCGGCGGGCGGACGGCTTCGAGGAACTCGGCGGGCGCACGTCGGTGCGGGAGAAGACGTTCAAGGTCTATCCGCGGGCGATGGTGGAACGGGGGCTGCGGCTCGTGGCGGAGGCGGACGCCGGCAGCGTGCTGGAGATCCGCAACTACCGGCGCGACGTCCTGGCGGTGACACCCGGTGGGCCGCGGACGCTCGACGAGGCCGACCGCTTCCTGCTCGGGCCCCCGTGACCGCGCTGGCGCGGCCCTCGGGGGCGCCGGGGGTCAGTGGGGCTGGGCGCCGGGGCCCGCGGTGAGGTGGGTGAACATGGGGCGGCCGACGCCGAGGAGCGTGCGGCCCGTCATGCCGTTGATGAGGCCCGCGGCGGACGCGTACCAGGCGCAGACGGCGGTGAGGACGCCGATGTAGCCGCCGATCTTGATCGTGGTCTCGCTGCCGGCGAAGTTCCCGATGAACAGGATGATCTCCGTGGCCTCCAGGGTGACGAACACCGCGAGGACGGCCTGGTTGACCTGCGTGGCCCACAGCATCATGTACGTGTTGAAGATCGCGAAGGCCAGCAGGATCCAGCCGAGGTCGTTGCTCTCCTGGGCCGGGGTCGTCCCGCCGGCGACGAGGACGACGTACAGCCCGAGGCCGAGCCAGAAGCCGCCGTACGACGAGAAGGCCGTGCAGCCGAACACGTTCCTGTTGCGGAACTCCCACATGCCCGCCAGGACCTGGATGAGGCCGCCGTAGGCCAGGGCGTAGCCGAGCCAGGCGTCGGTGCCGTCGGTCCAGCCGGCGTTCTTGGCGGACAGGAGGAAGGTGGTCAGGGCGAAGGCCGCGAGCCCCAGGGGTGCGGGGTCGGCGACGGCGGGCGGTGTCTGCGGGGTGGACTCCTGCTCGACGTAGGTCATGGTGTCTCCTCGGTGGAGTCCCATCGCCGTGTCTCGCGTCGTCCCATACTCGACCGACCTCACCTCAAGCCAGGCATCCGGCGCAAATCGGACGGCGTCAGATGCGTCCCTGAACTGCGGAGACCGTTATCTGGGAGCGGTCCCCGTTTCGGATGATAACTCCGCCGGGCCGCCCGGTCAGGCCCCCGTTCGCGAGATATTTCCGGCGTATCACCGCAAAGCCGCGTGATCAAAATTGAATTGGAAGGGTAGGGGCGTTCTCGGCGCCGAACGGGGCGCTCGATTTGGCATAAGACGTGCGCTCTCGTGGCGCGGCCTTGCCCTTCGGTGATCGCGCTTTGGCCGTGCCGGACGTGAGGCGTACTTACCTGGGCGAATTATCGCCAGGTCTTGGCGAAGACGGGTCCCGGCGGCAGATGTCGAACGCCTGTTATTAGACGAGCTAGACAACAGTTGCTAGTCGACCACGGCGTCGCTGAAGGACGGCGTGTCGCCCAGCATGGCGCGGTGCGAGCGCGGCCGGCCGCCGTCGACGTCGGTGACGCCCAGCTCCTCGCCGAGTTCGGCGCCGATGAGCACCCGGCCCGTCCAGCGCATCGGGTCGGGCTGCCGGGCGAGGGCGTCGATCACCCGTCCGGTGAACTCGGGGGACTCGGCTCCGGCGGCGAACGACTGGTAGCGCTCGGGAACGCCCTCGAACAGGGCCCGGTTGCGCTCGGTCTTCAGCAGGCCCATCCAGAGGGATACGGCGGCGACGTTGTAGGGCTTGAAGTCGACGGCCATGTCGTGGGCCATCTTGTCCACGGCGGCCTTCCCCGCGCCGTAGGCGGGGCCGTGCATGTAGCAGCGGCCGCCGAAGGACGAGGTGTTGACGACGAGCCCCGCATTGTTCTCGATCAGCAGCGGGGCCGCGTAGTAGCTCGCCACGTACGCCGAGCGCATTCCCACGTCGAACATGCTCTGCAGGGCCAGCGGCTTCTCCCAGAACGGCCCTTTGCGGGAGAGCCCGTCAGGAATGGTGAAGGCGTTGTTGACGAGAATGTCCAGCGCGCCGGACTCCCGTTCCACCTGCTTGAACAGAGCCTCGACCTGGGCGTCGTCGGAATGGTCGCAGATCACCGGGACGCCGGTGCCGCCACGGTCGGTGATCTCCTGCGCGGTGGCGAAGACCGTGCCCGGGAGTTCCGCCTCGGTGCGCGTGCGACCGGTCACGTACACCGTCGCGCCGGTCTCTCCGAGGGCCAGCGCGATTCCCTTTCCGGCGCCGCGGCTCGCCCCGGTGACGACCACCACCCGGTTCTCGGTCAGGCCCATTCGTTCCTCCCCGCCGTCAGGAATTCCAGCATCGTCGCGGTGGTCTCGCCGGACTTCTCCATCTGCATCATGTGGCCGGTCTGCTTGATCATTCGGACCGCGCGCAGATCCTCGTAGTGGTCGCCGAGGCGGTTCAGCGGGTCGTCGCCGTGCCAGCCCTCCAGATCGGTGTCCTGCTCGCTTCCGATGAAGTAGTAGGGGACGGGGTTCTTCCGCCCCGCGTACGACTTCCGGTACTCCCAGGAAAGATCCATCGCCCGGTACCAGTTCAGCCCGCCGGTGAAGCCGCTGCGGCTGTAGTCGGCGACGTAGAACTCCAGTTCCGCGTCGGTGAGCCACGTCCACGGAAGCGGCGGCGCGTCGGGCAGGGCGTCGATGTAGGTCGTCCCGGCGGGCTGCCGCCAGACGTCCAGGTAGTGGTAGTCGCTGGAGAGCGCGTAGAACAGTTTGCGCAGGAATTCGCGGGGCGCGGCGGCGAGGTCGTCGTCGGCGGTGCCGGACGCGACGAAGTAGTGGATGTGGTTGAAATGCCTCTTGGCCTGCCGGGCGGCGAGCGTCAGCGGTGAATCCTCGGACGGCGTGAAGAACGGGTTCTCCAGCCCGATGATCGCCGCGACGCGCTCGGGACGGTGGTAGGCGAGGTCGTAGGCGGCGAACAGGCCGAAGTCCAGGCCGCTGAAGACGGCCTTGTCCTCGCCGAGGTGGTCGAGGAGGCCGGTCAGGTCGGCGACGATGCGGTCCGGGCCGTACTCGCGGTGGTCCGGCGGCCCGCTCGTCTGCCCCATACCGCGCATGTCGGGCGCCACGACCCGGAACCCGGCGTCCGCGATCGGGCCGATCTGGTGCCGCCAGCTGAACCAGGTGTGCGGGAACCCGTGCAGGAGGACCACGAGCGGCCCGGCGCCCTGCTCTACGTAGTGGACGTCGAGGCCGTTGATCTGCGCGTACCGATGACTCCAACCGGCCATGCTGCGGTTCCTTTGGCTCCGGGACCATCCGTCGCCCGACTGTGCAGGACGCCGCCGTCCCCGGCGTCGGCCTGTCCCGCTCAGTGGGAACACCGTCCGCTAACCCGGCCGGGGCCCGCCGGCGGGCAGTGTGACGCGGACGGTCGTCCCGGCGCCGGGCTCGGAGCGGAGTTCGGCGCGGCCGCCGTGGGCGGCGGCGATGGCGGCCACGATGGGCAGGCCGAGGCCGGTTCCGCCGGTGCCCTTGCCCGCGCGGTGGAAGCGCTCGAAGGCGCGGGCGGCGTCCTCCGGCGACATGCCCGGCCCCTCGTCCGCCACCTCGATCACACCTGGTGCCAGACGGACGGTCGCGGGCGTCCCGGGGGGTGTGTGGGCGCGGACGTTGGCCAGGAGGTTCGCGAAGATCTGCCGGATGCGCGACTCGTCGACGTCGGCGACGAGGGTGTCCGGGGCGTCCAGCCTTACGGGACGGTCGGGTTCGGCGGCGGTCGCGTCCGCGACGGCGTCCCGCGCGAGGACGACCAGGTCCGCCGGGACGGGGTGGAGGGACGCGTCGCGGTCCAGGCGGGCCAGCTCCAGAAGGTCGGTGACCAGGTCGTTCATGCGGCGGGCCTCGTCCTCGACGCGGCGCATCGCGTCGGGCAGCTCGTCCGGGCCGAGGGCGCCGTGCCGGTACAGCTCGGCGTAGCCCTGGATGGCCGTCAGCGGCGTGCGCAGCTCGTGGGACGCGTCGGCGGCGAACTCGCGGACCCTGGCCTCGGACCGGCTGCGCGCCCAGAACGCCTGCTCGATCCGCTCCAGCATCACGTTGATCGCGGCGGCGAGCCGGGCGGTCTCGGTGCGCCCGCCGGGGCCGGGCATGCGGGCGCGCAGGTCGCCGCCCGCCGTGATCGCGTGCGCGGTCGCGGCCATCCGGTCCAGCGGCAGCAGGCCGCGGCCGATGAGCCGCCGGCCGAGCACGATCAGCACAGCGAGCAGCAGCGCCGCCGTCGCGACCTCGGACAGCACCAGGTTCCGGACGGCCGAGCGGATCTCGGTGAGCGGGGCCGCGACGACGACGATGCCGTTCCGCGACGGGCGGGCCACGGCGCGCAGCCCGGGGAGGGAGAACGGTTCGAGGCCGCGGGCGCGGGCGGCCAGCTCGTCCGGGCCGAGCCTCTCGATGGCGGCGACGGCCGGCGCCGGGTCCGGATCGTCGCCGCTGAGGACGCGCACCCGTCCCGCCTTCCCGACGGCCAGCACCACGAACTGGGCCGGGGCCACGCCCTGCTCGGGCAGGCCGGGACGCAGCAGCCGGGACACGGCGCGGTCGCGGGTGGCCTGGAGCTGCTCGTCCACCCGGTGCATCAGGTAGCCGTTCAGGACGAGTGCGCTGACCAGCCCCATGATGGCGAGCCCGGCGGTGGTGACCGCGAGCAGGCCGGCGAGCAGCCGGGCGTTGAGCGTCATGGCCGCAGCGCGTAGCCGACGCCGCGCCGGGTGTGGATGAGCGGCGGGCCGAGCGGGTCCAGCTTGCGGCGCAGGTAGCTGATGTAGGTCTCGACGACCTGCGGGTTGCCGTGGTCCCAGCCCCACACGCCGTCCAGCAGCTGGGCGCGCGACAGGACGGCGCCCGCGTTGCGCATCAGGTGGGCGAGCAGGCGGAACTCGGTCGGCGACAGGTCGACGTCGACGCCGCCGCGCCGGACCGTCCAGTGCGCCTCGTCCAGTTCGAGGTCGGCGACGCGGAGGACGGCGCCCGCGTCGGGCGCGGACGGGGGCGGGGCCGCCCGGCGCAGGACGGCGCGGACCCGCGCGACCAGCGCCTCGATCGAGAACGGCTTGGTGACGTAGTCGTCACCGCCGAGGGTGAGGCCGGTGACCGTGTCGGACGGCGTGTCCCGCGCGGTCAGGAAGATCACCGGGACCTGGTCGCCGTTCGCGCGGAGCCGCCGGCACACCTCGAAGCCGTCCATGCCGGGGAGCATGACGTCCAGGAGGACGAGGTCGGGCGGCTGTGTGCGGGCGGCGCGCAGCGCGTCCTCGCCGGTGGCCGCGGTGGCGGTGGCGAAGCCGTGGAAGCGCAGCGCGACCTCGATGAGGTCGCGGATGTTGGCCTCGTCGTCGACGACGAGCACCCGGCGGCTCTCGCTCATCGGCCCCTTCTCGCTGGACGTGCTCCTCGCCCCGAAGGTACCGCCCGCGTCCGCCGCGCCGCCGCGGTGCTAGCGACGCTCGGGGACGCGGATCAGGCGGGCGGTGCGGGTGTTCCCGGAGCGTTCGCCCGCGACGACCACCTGGTCGCCGTTCGCCAGGTTCTTCAGCGCGGACTTCTCGCGGTCTTTGCGGACGCGGGTCTTGCCGTCGGCCGTCCACGTCCAGGAGACGCCGTCGGCGCTGCGGACGGTCACCCCCGTGGCCGACACGGAAGTGATCTCGCCGCGCTGCCAGGCGGCGAGGTGGAAGCCGTCCTTGCGCTGGACGGTCGCCTCCCCGTGGACGCCGCGGAAGGCACGCGGCCCGCGGTGCGGATGGCCCTTCCCGTGCCCGCCGGGATGGCCGGGCCGCGCGCTGGCGGAGGGGGAGGGGGAGGGATCGGCGGCGGACGCGGGGACGGCGACGTACAGGCCGAGCCCGAGAAGCCCGGCGGCGCCGGCTCCGGCCACGATGGTCTTGGTTCGCATGCGGCCATACAACCGGACGCGTCTGGCAGAACCCGGCCCGGCTTCCTGAGAGAACCCTGGGAATCCCCTCCCGGTCCGCCGCGAACCCCGGCCGTTCTCGCAGCGCTCACCCCGGTGCCCGAGGCGGGTCACTCGGACGGGGCGAGGGTCTCCAGGACTTCGGCGCCGTACTTGGCGAGCTTGTTCTCGCCCACGCCGTTCACCCGGCCCAGCTCGGCGAGGGTCGAGGGGAGGACGGTGGCGATCTCGCGGAGGGTGGCGTCGTGGAAGATGACGTAGGCGGGGACGCCCTGCTCCTTGGCGGTCGCGCCGCGCCAGGCGCGGAGGCGCTCGAAGACGGGCATCGCCTCGGCGGGCAGGTCGATCGGGGCCTTGGCCGCCTTCGCGGTCTTCGCCGCCTTCGCGGTGGGGCGGTCGGGTTCGCGGCGCATCATCACCTTGCGCTCGCCGCGCAGGACCTCGCCGCTCGTGTCGGTCTGGAGCAGGGTGCCGTGGTTGCTCTCGACGGCGATGAGGCCCTGGGCGAGGA
This sequence comes from Actinomadura sp. GTD37, assembly GCF_041951365.1. NCBI lineage: Bacteria > Bacillati > Actinomycetota > Actinomycetes > Streptosporangiales > Thermomonosporaceae > Actinomadura > Actinomadura sp. GTD37. The sequence goes on along the minus strand of NZ_JBGNUS010000001.1, from coordinate 236,708 downwards.
GCTGCCGGATGACGCCGCGCCACTCGGTATCGCGCAGCTCGGCGCCGACGCCGAACGGTTTGAGCGAGTCGTGGTCGAACTGGATGACCTTGGCGCTCTTCTTGCCGAGCAGGATGTCGATGATGTGCCCGGCGCCGAACTTCTGCCGCCGCTCCCGGTCGAGCCGCACGATCACCGACAGGACCTTCTGGGCGGGGACGGTGGCGTCCCAGGTCTCGGGCGGGGTCAGGCACGTGTCGCAGTTGCCGCAGGGCTCGCCCGGCTGGCCGAAGTAGTCGAGGAGCCGGGCGCGGCGGCACTCGACCGTCTCGCAGAGGGCGAGCATGGAGTCGAGGTGGATGCCCTGGCGGCGGCGGTGCGCGGCGTCGCCCTCGCCGCCGTCGATCATCTTGCGGAGGTTGACGACGTCCTGGAGGCCGTAGGCGAGCCAGGCGGTGGACGGGAGGCCGTCGCGCCCGGCGCGGCCGGTCTCCTGGTAGTAGCCCTCGACGGACTTGGGCAGGTCGAGGTGGGCGACGAAGCGGACGTCGGGCTTGTCGATGCCCATGCCGAACGCGATCGTCGCGACGATGACGAGGCCGTCCTCGCGGAGGAAGCGCGACTGGTTCGCGGCGCGCGTCCTCGCGTCGAGGCCCGCGTGGTACGGGAGGGCCTCGATGCCGTTCTCGGTGAGGAACGCCGCGTGCTTCTCGACGGAGTTGCGGGACAGGCAGTAGACGATGCCCGCGTCGCCCTGGTGCTCGGTCTGGAGGAGGCGGAGGAGCTGGCGCTTGGCGTCGGTCTTCGGCTCGATCCGGTACTGGATGTTGGGGCGGTCGAAGCTGGCCACGAAGTGGCGGGACCCCTCCAGCTGGAGGCGGGACGCGATCTCGGCGCGGGTCGCCTCGGTCGCCGTGGCGGTGAGGGCGATGCGCGGGACGTCCGGCCAGCGTTCGTGCAGGCCGGACAGCATCAGGTAGTCGGGCCGGAAGTCGTGCCCCCACTGCGACACGCAGTGCGCCTCGTCGATCGCGAAGAGGGCGACGTCGCCGCGGTCGAGCAGGTCGACGGTCGCGGGGAGGCGGAGCCGCTCGGGCGCCAGGTACAGCAGGTCGAGCTCGCCGGCGACGAACTGGGCCTCGACGACCCTGCGCTCGTCGAGATCCTGGGTGGAGTTGAGGAAGCCCGCCTGGACGCCGGCGGCGCGCAGCGCGTCCACCTGGTCTTGCATGAGGGCGATGAGGGGCGAGATCACGATGCCGGTGCCCTTCCGGACCAGCGCCGGGATCTGGTAGCACAGCGACTTCCCGCCGCCGGTCGGCATCAGGACGAGCGCGTCCCCGCCGGCGACCACATGCTCGATGATCTCCCGCTGGCCGTCCCGGAACGCGTCGTAGCCGAACACGCGCCGCAGGGTGTCGAGCGTCTCCGTGGTCTCGGGGGAAGTCATCGGCCCATACTACGAACCGCCGCGGACACCCGTCCCGGGAACGTTCACCTGTGGACGACCTCCGCCAGCTCCGGTGTCACCTCGTTCAGGTCGGCGGCGACGTGCGCGGCGAGCGCGAGGGCGTCGGGGGCGGCCGGGTGCGCCGGGCGCGGGATCGCGATCACCGTCATCCCGGCGGCGTGCGCCGAGCGCAGCCCGTTGCTGGAGTCCTCGATGGCGACGCAGTCGCCGGGCGGGACGTCCATCCGGGCGGCCGCGACGAGATACCCGTCCGGTGACGGCTTGCCGTTCTCGACCTCCTCCGTGGAGACGGTCGAGCGGAACAGGCTCTCCACGCCGAGCTTCCCGAGCACCAGGTCGATGAGGGCGCGCGGGGACGAGCTGGCCAGGCCCAGCGGACGGTATCCGGCCATCCGGCGGACGGCGTCCTCGGCGCCCGGCAGCAGCGGCAGCCCGCCGGCGTACCGCTGCGACATCTGGTCGATCACCTCGTAGGCGACGTCGTCGGCGGTGACGCCGTCGACGAGGTCGGTGGCGATGTAGTCGGCCCACTCCGCGGTGCTCATGCCCATCAGCCGGTCCTGGGTGTCGGGCAGCCAGCGTCCGCCGCGGTCGGCCACGTAGGCGCGCCGCACCTCCTCCCACACCGGTTCCGAGTCGATCAGGACCCCGTCCAGGTCGAAAATGATGGCCTGCACGGACATGGGCCCTCCAGGGATCTTGGGATGATCTCCGATCCCACTACCCCCTGCGGCCAGGCCGGAACCTCGCCCCCGAGCGCGCGGGCGTACCGGATTTATGCCGCGAAAGCGACATGATCCAGTTTCGGTCTGGCATCGTGGGGGACCTCCGTTCCCCCTCCGGAGTCACTGCAGAGGAGATCTGCCCATGGTGTTCCTCGGTTTTCTCCTGGCCGCCGCCGCGATCGCCGTCGGCGCCGGCATCGTCCTCGACAACACCGATGCCGCCCACCTCGTCTTCTTCGGCCAGTCCGTGCCGGGCGTGGGCAACGAATGGCAGGTGTTCCTGTCCGGCGCGGGCGTGGCCGTCGTCTTCGTCCTCGGCATGACCCTCACGTTCACGGGCGCCGCCCGCCGCATCCGCAACCACCGTGACCTGCGCGACCTCCGCGAGGAGCACCAGGAGTCGCTGACCACGCTGGAGATGGAGAAGCGCCGCCTGGAGCGCGAACTCGCCAACGCCCGGCAGGGCCCCGGCCGCGGCTCCGGCCGCAGGTCCGCGGCGCAGCCGCCGCGGCCCGCGCCCGCGCCCGCCGCCGCTCCGGTGCAGGGCGTCCGCGTCGCGGGACGGTCCCGGATCCCCGCCTCGTCCCCCTTCTTCGAGCGCAACGACTAGCACGGTGTAGTACGCGGTGATGACCGGGGCGTCCCCGGAATCGTCACGCAGAGGGATGCCGTCCGCACCGCGCTCCGCCCATGATCGTGGTGTGCGGATTCTTCTCAAGGTGGGTATCACCGCGGTCGCCCTGTGGGTCGCGACGGTCCTGATCGCCGGCATCTCGCTCGGCGGCCAGACGACCGACCGGCGCGTCCTCACGCTCGTCGCGGTCGCCGTCATCTTCGGCCTGGTCAACGCGGTCCTCAAACCGATCATCAAGTCGCTCGGCTGCGCGTTCTACGTCCTCACGCTGGGGCTGATCGGCCTCGTCGTGAACGCCCTGCTGCTGTGGCTGACGAGCGAGGTCGCGCAGCGGTTCGACCTGCCGTTCCACGTCGCCGGCTTCTGGCCCGCGTTCTGGGGCGCGATCGTCGTCGGCGTCGTCGGCTGGCTGCTGCACCTCCTCGTCCCCGGCGACGACGACTGACCCCCGCTAGTCCTCCGCGGTGGCGGACGCGCGCTCGAAGGGGCCGCGCACCAGCCGCTCGGACGGGCCGCCGGCGTACTCCCGGTACTCCGGCGGACGGGACCCGGGCGCGCCGATCAGCACCCAGCGGTGCGTCCGGACGGCCCCGATGAGGAACTCGGCGTCGGTCAGCGCCCCCGCGTCCGCGGCGATCAGCGCGTCGAATTCCTGGTCGGGGGCGGTGAGGGCGGCCCCGAGCGGCGTCCCGACGACGACGTCGGCGGTGCGGAGCAGAACGTCGCTCTCCACCGCCCGGCCTCCCTCCAGATAGCCGGTGAGGTGCTCGATCCGGGCCATCGCGCGCCGCTGGTGCGCGGGGACGGCGTCCGGGTCGGCGGCGGGATCGGCCCCGCAGATCTCCGCGACGTTCTCCCGCATCCGCGCCTCGGTCTGCGCCGCCGTCTCCAGATCGGCCTCGCGGACCGACATCTCCTCGGCCGCCTCCGCCGTCCGCCGGTCGAGCAGGGCCGACGTCTCCGCCGCCTTCATCGCCGCGGTCTCGGCGTCCGCCCGTGCCCGCGCCGCCGCGGCGCGGGCCTGCTCGCGGGACGTCCGCGCGGCGGTGATCCGGTCCTCGATCTCCTGCGCGACCTGGTGCGCGGCGCGGGCCCGCACGCCCGCCTCGGTCGCCCGCTCCACCGCCTCGGACGCCAGCCGCGCGTGCTCCCGGTGCTCGCCGCCGGCCTTCTCCCGCTCCGTCGCCAGCCAGGTCAGCTCGGTACCGAGCCGCTCTTGGGCCTCCTGCGCCTGCTGGAGCCGCGCCCCGCCCTCGGACACGAACGACGCCAGCCCGCGGCGGACGCGTTCCGCGTGCTCCGCCACGTCCTTGGCTTCCCGCGCGCGCTTGGCGGCCTCGTCCGCCTCCCTGGTGCGGGCCTTGACCTCGGCGCGCAGGCCCCCCAGCTCGGACGGCGGCGACGCCACGTGGAGCCGCTGGCCCAACGTCATCTTCCGCCGGACTCCCGACAGCGCCGACTCCGCCGACACCAGCCGGTAGTAGGCGGCGTGCCCCTCGGCGGCCGCGTCGGCGTCCGCCGCCGTCAACCTGTGCGCCTCCTCCGCCGCGGCGGGCAGCGCCTCACGCGCGCGCGCCAGCTCGTCGGTCAGCGACGCCTCCGCCTCCCGCGCCCCCTGCAACTCGGACTGCGCGGTCTTGGCCCGCTCGTCCAGCTGCGCACAGCGCGCGTAGGACGCGTCGGCCGTCCGCGTCTGGGCGGTCGCCTCGTCGGCCGCCTGGTCGGCGTCCGCCTGGAGCCGGTCGGCCTCCGCGCGCGGCTCCACCAGCTCCGCCTCGGCCTCCGCCTGGACGGCGGCGAGCCGCTCCGTCTCCGCCTCGGCCTCCGTGGCGGCCTCCGCGGCCGCGGCCGCCGTCGTCCGGGCCTCCTCGATGGCGTTGCGCAGCGCCGCCTGCTCCGCGTCAAGCTCCTCGCCGCGCCGCAGGGTCTCCGCCTGGACGGCTTGGAGCGCCGCCGCGTCCCGCGGCCACTGCTCCAGCCACAGCAGGCCGCGCCGCAGCAGCCGGACCTCCGTGTCCCACGCCTGCCGCCACGCCTCGCCGACCGGCCGCAACGCCGCCGACCGCACCCGCGTCTCCGGCGCGGACGGCCCCTCCTCCGGGACGACCGGCTCCGCCGTCTCTCCGGTCTCCGCGTCCGCGAAGCCCTCCGCACCCTCCGGAGGGACGGCGGGGAGCGGCTCCGCGCGTGTGAGGGCGGACGGGTCGTCGCCCTGGCCGGGTTCCTGCGGTAGGGAGGGGAGCGGCTCGGCGCGGGTGACGGCGGACGGGCTTTCGCCGCTTCCGGGGTCCGGCGGCATGGCGGGAAGCGGCTCGGCGCGCGTCATGGCGGACGGGCTCTCGTCTGCCGCGGGCTGGCCGCCCACCGGCCTGAACTCGACCGTTCCGTTGGAACCGGGCTCGCGCACCGGAGGCGGCGGCGCCGCCTGCTCCTCGGCCGGCGGCGCGGATGCCCGGTGCTCGCCGGGCGGCTCCTCCGCCGCGTCCTCCTCCGGGACCGGTGGCATCGCCCGCGTCCGCACCGACCTGGCCTCCGCCGTCGCCGGACGCGTCTCGATCAGCAGCGAGAAGATCTCGGGGTCGTCCTCCATGCTCCGCAGCAGGTCGGCGGCCTGCTCCGGCGTGGGCGCGAGGAGAAGCGCGCGCTCGTCGGACGCCGTGAGCTCCTTGACCGCCTTCCGGACGGCGTCGGCTTCGCCGCCCTCCGCCACGTGGACGAGCCGCGGGGACTCCCCGTCCGGCGACCCCGGCGCGACCAGGAAGCGGGCGAGCGCCTCCCAGTCGCCCGCGACGCGCTGGTCCCGCAGCGCCCGCAGCGCCGCCGCGTGCGGCGCCCACCCGACCGGCGGGACGTCCTCGGGCGCCTCTCTGAGCCGCGCGTCGATCCGCTCATAGAACTCGCTCAGCGGCGCGTAGACGCTCTCGACCAGCTCGGGCCCGCCCCAGCCGACCTCGTCCGTCCCCAGCGCCGGTGTGGGGTCCCCGCCGTCGATCGGAACGGTCTCCAGACCGGCCCGCGCGTCCTCCGCGAGGTCCGCCGGGGGCTCGCCCGGCTCCGCCGGGGCCTCCCCCGGGTGCTGCTCGTCGGGCTCGTTGGTGTCTGCCGGCTGCGTCACGACGTCATCCCGTCCCAGATCGACCGTCCGGGGCCGTTTTTCCCCTTCTGCCGAGGACTAACGTCTCATACGACAACGATCAGCGGTGACCGGCCAGGGCCGCGTGATGATCTTCACCGTCGCGGGGCTCGGGGTCGGGGTGGACGAGGGCGCCGGACAGGCGCGGCAACGCGTGCAGGAGGCTGTGCTCGGCGTCCACGGCCACCTGGTGGGCGCGGACGACGGTGCAGTCTGGATCGACGGTGACGTCGCACTCGGCGCGGAGGTTGTGGCCGATCCAGCGGAGGCGGACGTCGCCCACGGAGAGGACTCCAGGAGTCGCGGAGAGGGCCGCTTCGGCGCTGTCGACAAGGGCGGGGTCCACGGCGTCCATGAGGCGGCGCCACACCTCGCGGGCCGTCTGCCAGAGGACGACCGAGATCGCGGCCGTGATGAGCAGGCCCACTGCCGGGTCTGCCCAGGGCGCGCCCAAAGCCATGCCTGCGGCGCCCAGGAGGACGGCCAGGGACGCGAATCCGTCCGTGCGGGCGTGCAGGCCGTCGGCGACGAGAGCCGCCGAGCCGATGCGGCGGCCGATGCGGATCCGGTAGCGGGCCACCAGTTCGTTGCCCAGGAAGCCGACGAGGGCCGCCCCGGCGACGGCGGCCAGATGTTCCACAGGCTGTGGATGGGACAGGCGCTCGACGGCCGCGTACCCGGCGACGGCGCACGACGCGGCGATGGCCACCACGATGACGATGCCCGCCAAGTCCTCGGCACGTCCGTAGCCGTAGGTGTACCGGCGGGTGGGCGGACGCCTGCCGAGGATGAACGCGATGCCCAGCGGGACGGCCGTGAGCGCGTCCGCGGCGTTGTGGAGGGTGTCGCCGAACAGCGCCACCGAACCGGTGAACGCGACCACCACCGCTTGGAGGACGGTGGTCGCGCCCAGCCCGGCGAGCGAGATCCACAGGGCGCGCATGCCCTGGGCGCTCGCCTCCAGCGCCGAGTCCACCTTGTCGGCCGCCTCGTGGGAGTGCGGCCGCAGGACGTGTCGCAGACGCGCCCGGAGGCGCCCGTGCTCATGGCCATGCCCGTGCTCGCGGCCATGCTCGTGCCCGTGACCGTGGTCATGCCCGTGACCGTTCATAGGTCCAGGGTGAACCACGAATCCCGTTGCAGCACCTCGACAACTGCGGCGTTATCGCAGGTGCGCGGCCTGCGCCGGTGCGGGTGTTTCGCCAGTGCGGACTCAGTGCGGGTTCGTCGCCAGCAGCTCCGCCAGGAGGTCGTCCAGCGTGACGATGCCCGCGAACTCGCCCCGCTCGTCGTTCACCACGGCGAGCTGGGCGCGTCCCCGGCGCATGCGGCTGACCGCGTCCAGGACGGTCGTCTCCGCCGTGAGGACGGGCGCGGGGTGGGCCAGCTCGTCCGCGCGGCGGTCCCCGTTCGGCTCGGTGATCGCGGCCCGGACGTGCACGATGCCGGTCATCGCGCCGTCCCCGGACCGGACGAGCAGCCGGTTGTGGCCGCTGGCGGTCGCGGTCCGGCGGATCTGCGCGGCGGTCGCGTCCGCGCCGATCGTGGTGACGGACGTGGCGGGCACGACGAGCCGCCCGACGGTCGCCTCCCGCGCGGAGATCGCGCGGCGGAGCAGCTCGTGGTCGTGCCGCCCGATGAGGCCGACGCGGCGCGACTCGCCGACCAGGTGGGTGAGCCGCGCCGGGTCGGTGTGGCTGTCCAGCTCGTCCTTCGGGGTGACGCGGAAGAGCCGCAGCAGCGCGTTCGTCGTCGCGTTCAGCGACGACAGGATCGGCCGGGACACCTTCGCGAACGCGCGGAACGGCAGCGCCAGGATCAGCGCCGACCGCTCCGGATGCGTGATCGCCCACGACTTCGGCGCCATCTCCCCGATGACCATGTGCAGGAACGTGACGACGGCGAGCGCGGTCCCGAGCGCGATGGCCTTCACGCCCGCCTCGGGGACGCCGAGCGCGTGCAGCGGCGGTTCGAGGAAGTGCTCGAACGCGGGCTCGGTGACGATCGCGAGGCCCAGCGAGCACATGGTGATGCCGAACTGCGCGCCGGCGAGCATCAGCGACAGCTCGCGGACGCCCGCGAGGGCGGCGACGGCGGGCCGGCTGCCCGTGGCGGCGGCGCGTTCGAGCTGCGACCGGTTGGCCGCGACCAGCGCGAACTCGGACGCGACGAAGAAGCCGTTCCCGATCAGCAGCAGCACGGTGATCAGCAGCGACGGCAGCGGGTTCATGACACCTCCACCGACGACGGCGCCGGTGCCGGCGCCGTCGGGCGCGGCACCGGCACGGCCGCCGCCCTGATCAGGACCTTCTCCGCGACGCGGCGCGCCACGCTCACGACCTCCAGCTCGACGGCGCCGGAGCCGGAGCCGCCCCCGGTGTCGCCGCCGAGGTCGACGGTGAGGCGGTCGCCCGCGGACGGCAGCCGCCGCAGCTCCGCCATGACGAGCCCGCCGAGCGTGTCGTAGGCGTCGCCCTCCGGCAGGTCGAGCCCGGTGAGGCGGCCGACCTCGTCGATGCGCATGCCGGCGTCGACGAGCCACGAGCCGTCCGGCCGGGACGTCGGGGCGTACTCCAGGCCGTCGGTCTCGTCGGTGATCTCCCCGACGAGCTCCTCGGCGACGTCCTCGAAGGTGAGGATGCCGGCGAGGCCGCCGTACTCGTCCACGACGCAGGCGAACTCCTGCCGGGAGTCGCGCATGTGCTCGATGACCCCGTACAGCGGCTGGCTGCCGGGGACGAGCAGCGCCGGCCGCGCGATCCCGCCGATCGGCGTGGACGGGTCGAGCGTGTCGTCGGCGACCTCGCGGACGCCCGCGACGCCGACCACGTCGTCGACCTCCGTCCCGTAGACGGGGTAGGCGCTGTGCCCGGTCTCCCGGATCAGCGCGACGAGCTCGGCGACGGTCGCGGTCGACGGCAGCGTCCGGACCTGCGGGCGCGGCACCATGACCTCGTCCGCCGTCAGCTCGCCGAAGGACAGCGCGCGGTCCAGCAGGCCGGACAGGTCGGCGGGCAGGTGCCCGGCGCTGTGCGACTTGCCGATGATGTCGCCGAGTTCCTCAAGCGTGGCGCCGCTGTGCAGTTCCTCGACGGGCTCGACGCCCACGGCGCGGAGCAGGCGCTCCGCCGAGCGGTCGAACAGCCGGATCAGCGGCCCGGCGACCGTCAGGTACACGAGGGTGGACGCGGCCAGCGCGCGCGCCAGCGACTCCGCGCGCGCCAGGGCGAGGTTCTTCGGGAACAGCTCGCCCAGCAGCATCTGGATGAGGGTCGCCACGACGAAGCCCGTCGCCAGCGCGATCGCGCCCGTGGCGCCCTGGGGGACGCCGAGAAGCTCGAGGAGCGGCTGGATCAGCTCGGCGAGGGCGGGTTTGGCGATGAAGCCGACGACCAGCGTCGTCATCGTGATGCCGAGCTGCGCGCCCGACAGCATGAACGACAACCTGCCGATGACCTTGAGGGCCCGCCGGGCGGACGTGTCGCCGCGTTCGGCTGCCTGCTCCAGCGTCGCGCGGTCGGCGGCGACGTAGGCGAACTCCTGGGCCACGAAGTATCCGGTGGCGGCGGTGAGAAGGATCACCGCGAGCACTCCCAGTGCCGCGCTCAGCACGGCGCACCGGGTCTATGACTGGGGTCCGACACCGCGGACTCACCACTCCTCTCGTAGACGGACTACCTGTCGTAACGTCACTCAGGACAACGACGTTCCCGGTGCACAGGGTACGGGCCGGACGGCTGTCCGCCTCGTGTCCGGGCGTCCGTTCGCGGCGCGGCCCGCGGGGTTTCGCGCGCGGCGGGCGTGGGCGAAAGCACCTTGTCTGGGTTAGTGTCACGGATCACACTTGTATGCGAGCGTACGTCCGATAGTGGTCCGGTCCGTGCTCCCAGACCGGCGCCGCCGAGGACATGCTCAGGGGGACCGGAGAAGCGATCGCGGGGCAGACGTTGGACCAGAGCGGGGCCGGGGCCGCCGCGCCCATGAGCCGTGAGGGCGTCGACCATGCCCTGCGCGGGCTCCGGGACGAGCGCGAGCGCATCTCCTCATCGCTGGCCGAACTCGAACGCCAGTCCGCGGTGCGGCTGCTGGCGGGCGCCCGGCTCACCGGCGAGACGCTGCGGCGCTGGGAGGACGCGCGGTCCCGGCTGGCGACGCTGTGGCGGCTCTTCGACGCGTACCAGCGCGTCCTGGAGGAGGCGTGCGAGCTGCGCGACCGGTCGCCGCGTCCGGACGTGGCGACGCTGACGGAGCTGTCCGGGCTGCTGTCGGGATGCTCGGTGGAGCTGCCCGACGGCGAGGTCCCGCTGGAGCACCGCACGCTGCTCGGCCCGCAGGAGCGGCGGATCACCCTGGACGAGGCCGTCGCGATGATGTCGGACGCCTACGAGTTCGTCGCGCGCGAGGTCGCCGCCGCCGACGCCGCCTGGACCGCGCTGCTCCGGCCGCTGGAGCTCGCCGAGGAGGGCTGGCGGACGACGGCCCGGCTGGCGCACTCGCTGGACGGCACCCGCCATCCCGAACTCGACCGCGTCGGCCGGGAGCTGACCGCGCTCGGCCGGCTCGTCCGCACCGACCCGCTGTCGCTCGTCCGGAACGGGCGGCCGGACACCGGCCGGCTCGACCGCGTCCGCGCCGCGCTCACCACGCTCGGCGACGAGCTCGGCGGCGTCGCCCGCATGCGCGACGAGTACGACGTGCTGCTCGCCCGGATCACCGCCGAGATCGAGGAGGTCGAGGACACCGAGCGGCGGGCGCGCGACGCGTACTCGACCGCCCTCGCCAAGATCCACTCACCGAACCTGCCGGCGCCGTCGGCCGGCCTCGCGACCCCGCTCCGCGACCGGATCGCCGCCCTCGAACGGCTCCGCGAGGCGGGCCGCTGGGTCGAGATGGCGGGCCGCTTCGCCGAGCTGGAGCGGGCCGCAGAGGAGGCGTTGGAACGGGCGCGCGGCGATCTGCGTCTCAGTGCCGGCCTGCTGGACAGGCGGGGCGAGCTGCGCGGGCGCCTGGAGGCGTACCGGGCCAAGGCGGCGCGCCTCGGCCTGGCCGAGGACGCGCGGCTCACCGAGCTGTACGGCGAGGCCCGCGAGGTGCTGTGGACGGCCCCGTGCGACCTGCGCCGGGCGACCGCGGTCCTGGCGGAGTTCCAGCGGGCGATCAGGGCGAGCGAGAGCGAGACGGGGACGCGGCGATGAACCGATGCACCCAGCCCGGCTGCGCAGGCGAGATCGACGCGGACGGCTTCTGCGACATCTGCGGCATGGCCCCCGCCCCTGACCCGGCCCCCGTCGCCGGCCCTGCCCCCGCTCGCGCCCCCGGCCCTGTCCCCGCGCCTGACCCGGCTCCCGGCCCTGTCCCCGCGTCCGGCCCAGGCCCTGCATCCGCTCCCGGCCCTGGCTCTGTCCCCGCGCCCGTTCCCGCTCCCGGCCCTGGCCCAGCGTCCGGCCCAGGCCCTGCATCCGCTCCCGGCCCTGGCTCTGTCCCCGCGCCCGGCCATGCGCCTGCTCCCGGCCACGGCCGTGTTCCCGCCCCGGCTCCCGCTCCCGACTCGGCTTCCGCCCCGGCGGTCTCCGCCGGGTCCGCGAGGGCCGGGTACACGCAGGCGGCGCCCGCGCGGGTCCCGGTCGCGGCGGTCACCACGCAGACGCCCTTCGCGCCCCCGACGAGCCGGGAACCGGGCTCGCCCGCGACCGGACGGGACGTGCCCGGCGGCGGCACGTCCGGGAGTTCGGCGGGCAGCGCCCGCGGGACGGTCGGGTCCGGCCGGACGGCGTCGCGCGGCGGCACCCGGGGCACCGGGTCCAGCGGCTCGACCAGGCGCGGGATGCTCGGCGCCGGGCTCGTCGAGGTCCCGCCCGTGCCGGCCCGCGACCCCGCCTCGGCGATCATGGAGAACCCGGAGGTGCCGGAGAAGCGGCGCTTCTGCAGCAAGTGCGACGAGAAGGTGGGGCGGAGCCGGGGCGGGCGCCCGGGCCGCACCGAGGGGTTCTGCCGGAGCTGCGGGCACCCGTTCTCGTTCACGCCGAAGCTGCGCGCGGGCGAGCTGGTCGGCGGCCAGTACGAGGTGCTCGGCTGCCTCGCGCACGGCGGCCTCGGCTGGGTGTACCTGGCCCGCGACCACAACGTGAGCGAGCGCTGGGTCGTCCTGAAGGGCCTGCTCGACACGGGGGACGCCGACTCCCTCGCCGCCGCGACCGCCGAGCGCGCGTTCCTCGCCGAGGTCGAGCACCCCAACATCGTCAAGATCTACAACTTCGTCCAGCACGGCGGCTCCGGCTACATCGTCATGGAGTACGTCGGCGGGCGCTCCCTCAAGGACATCCTGCTCAGCGTCCGCGCCCGGCACGGCGACGAGGCGTCGCTGCCCCTCGGCCAGGTGATCGCGTACGGGCTGGAGGTGCTGAGCGCCCTCGGCTACCTGCACGGCGTCGGGCTGCTGTACTGCGACTTCAAGCCGGACAACGCGATCCAGTCCGAGGAGCAGCTCAAGCTGATCGACCTCGGCGGGGTGCGCCGCGCCTTCGACGTGGAGAGCCCGATCTTCGGGACGCCCGGCTACCAGTCCCCCGAGATCGGCTCGCAGGGCCCGTCGGTCACGTCCGACCTCTACACGGTGGGACGGACGCTCGCCGTGCTCAGCTTCCCGTTCCGCGGCTACACCGGACGGCATCTGCGCAGCCTGCCGCCCCGCGACGAGGTCCCGGCGTTCCAGCGGCACGAGTCGTACCACCGGCTGCTGCGGCGCGCCACGCACCCCGACCCGGCCCGCCGGTTCCAGAGCGCCGCCGAGATGGCCGAGCAGCTGACCGGCGTGCTGCGCGAGGTCCTGTCCGCCGAGGACGGACGGCCCCGGCCCGCCCCGTCGCCGCTGTTCGGGCCCGAGCAGCACACGGCCGGCACCGACGTCGTCGCCACCCTGGAGACCGCGACCGTCCTGGCGCCGCTGGAGCCGCCGGCCGCCGCGGCGGCGCTGCCCGTCCCGCTGGTGTCCGCGTTCGACCCGGCGGCCGCGTTCCTCGCCGGGCTCACCGCCCGCGACCCGGCCGACCTGGCGGTGGCGCTCGGCTCCGCGCCGGTCGCGTCCCGCGAGGTGCGGCTCGCCCTGCTGCGCGTCCGCATCGAGCTGGGCGACCTGGACGGCGCGGCCCGGCTCCTCGACGAGATCGCGGCCGAGGCCCCGGACGACTGGCGCGTCGACTGGTACCGGGGCGTCCGCGCCCTCGCGGGCGGACGCGGCCAGGAGGCCGTCGCCGTCTTCAACGACCTGTACGACCTGGCGCCGGGGGAGCAGGCGCCCAAGCTGGCGCTCGCGTTCTGCTACGAGACCCTGGGCGACATGGGCAACGCCAGCCACTACTACGAGACGGTGTGGCGCACCGACCCCACCCACGTCAGCGCTGCGTTCGGACTGGCCCGCGCCTGCCTCGCCGCGGGCGACCGGGGCGGCGCCGAACGCGTCCTGGACTCGGTCCCCCGCGTCTCCAGCCACTACCTCGCCGCGCAGCTCGCCGCCGTCGCCGCGGCCGTCCGGGGCCGCGGACCGGACGAGCTGAACGCCGCCGCGCTCATCGGGGCGGGCCGCCGGCTCGCGTCCCTGCGGCTCGACACCGAACGCGCCGCCGCGTTCGCCGCCGAGGTCCTGGAGGCGGCGCTCGCCTGGCTCCGCGCCGGCCGCACCCCGATCCCGGCCGGGTTCCGGCAGCAGATCCTCGGCACCGAACTGGACGAACCGGCCCTCCGCGCGAAGCTGGAGAAGACCTACCGCGTCTTGGCCAAACTCGCCGACACCCCCGGACACCGCCACACCATGGTGAAACGCGCCAACGCCGTCCGCCCGAGGACGCTCTTCTGACCATGGACACCGACCAGCCCACGAACACCGGCCAGCGCTCCCACGCCCCGGCGTGCCGCACCTGCGGCGACCCGGCCCACGTGCACGACCGCTTCTGCGAGAACTGCGGCACCCCCGACCCGGCGCCCGCCCACCAGGCGATTCCCGCGCAGGCCGAGCGACCCGTCCGGAGTGCGCCGTCCGCGCAGGGCGCGCGGCAGGCGGCGCCGTCCGGGCCGGACGCGGCGTGGCGGACGGGGTGCGCCGACTGCGGAGGGCCGGCCGTCGGGGCGGACGGTTTCTGCGAGCGTTGCGGACTGCGACAGCCCGACGCGCGGGACCCCAGCGCGCGGCAACCCGCCGTCCCGGACTCCGGCGTCCCGGAGCCCGGCGGGCGGGAGCATGTCGAAACCGATCTCGGGGCGGCCGGGGCGGCGGTGAGCGATGTCGGGCTGCGGCGGCGGCGGAACGAGGACGCGTTCGCCATCGCGGCGCTGCCGCGCGGAGCCTGCGCGGTGGTGTGCGACGGGGTCGCGACGGCGCCGGGGTCGGCGGAGGCGTCGCTGCGGGCGGCGGACGCGGCCGTGGCGGTGCTGACGGGCCGCGTCTCCGTCGGCATGGACCCGCGCGCGGCGACGCGCGCGGCGGTGGAGCGGGCCGCCGAGGTCGTGGCCGGGCTCGCCGCCGAGCCGGACGCGTCGCCCGCGTGCACGTTCGTGTCGGCCATCGCGGATCCGGCGGGCCTCACGGTCGGGTGGGTCGGCGACAGCCGGGCCTACTGGCTGGGCGAGACGGGGTCGTGCCTGCTGACGCGCGACGACTCGTGGGCCGAGTCCATGATCGAGCAGGGCGCGATGACCGCCGCGGACGCGCGGGCCGACCGGCGGGCGCACGCGATCACGGCGTGGCTCGGCGCGGACGCGGGGCCGGTCGAGCCGCATGTGGCGGCGTTCCGTCCGACGGGCCCCGGGGTGGTCGTGCTCTGCAGCGACGGGCTGTGGAACGACCTGCCGGAGGCGGCGGACCTCGCGGCGGCGGCGACGGGACCGGACGGTCCGATGGGCGCGGCGCGGCGGCTGCTGCGGGCGGCGCTGGACGCGGGCGGCCGCGACAACGTGACGGTGGCGGTGCTTCCGTGCGCGCCGCCGGGTGGGGAGCGGGGCAGATGAGCGGGACGCCGGAGTTCACCGTCCGCGTCGACCAGAACGCCTGCCTTCCGGCGGGCGGCCGGGAGATGCACGCCATCGTGACCGTGGCGGCGCGCTCGTCGGGCGGCGGGGGCGCCCCCGCCGCGGAGATCATCCTCATCGACACGTCGGGCTCCATGTCGTACCGGGGGAAGATGGCCGCGGCGAAGCGGGCCGCGCGGGCGGCGGTGAACGTGCTGCGGGACGGCGTGCACTTCGCGGTGGTCGCGGGCGCCAACCGGCCCCGGATGATCTACCCGCAGGGGGAGCGGCTCGTCGCGGCGGACGCGGCGTCCCGGCGCGGCGCGGTGAGCGCGATCGGGCGGCTGGAGGCGGCCGGCGGGACGGCGATCGGGTCGTGGCTGCGGCTCGCCGGACGGCTGTTCGCCGAGCACGACGACGCGCTCAAGCACGCGATCCTGCTGACCGACGGCAAGAACCAGCACGAGTCGGCCGAGGAGCTGGACGCGGCGCTGCGGGCGTGC
The DNA here is from genome assembly GCF_041951365.1 of Actinomadura sp. GTD37. Taxonomy (NCBI): domain Bacteria; kingdom Bacillati; phylum Actinomycetota; class Actinomycetes; order Streptosporangiales; family Thermomonosporaceae; genus Actinomadura; species Actinomadura sp. GTD37. The sequence goes on along the minus strand of NZ_JBGNUS010000001.1, from coordinate 221,263 downwards.
GCGGGCCGCTTCCTCTGCGACGCGCGCGGCGTCGGCACCGACTGGGACGTCGCCGAGCTGCGGAAGATCACGTCGGTGCTGCTGGGCGGGTTCCTGGACGTCCCCGACCCCGCCGACCTGGAGGCCGACTTCCTGGCGATGACGCGCGCCGCGATGAGCAAGGAGGTCGCGGACGTGACGATGCGCGTGTGGACGCCGCAGCAGGCGCGGCTCCGTTTCGTCAAGCAGATGGTCCCGGCCGTGGAGGACCTGACCGGCAGGCGGGTCGATTCGGGCACGCAGACGGGCGACTACCCGCTCGGCGCGTGGGGGGCCGAGTCCCGCGAGTACCACGTGTGCGTCGAGGTGCCCCCAGGCGACGTGGGACGGCAGATGCGGGCCGCGTGGGTGAAGCTCCTCGCGGGCGACCAGGTCCTCGCGTCCGGCAACGTCCTCGCCGAGTGGACGGACGACGAGGTCCGCTCGACCAGGATCAACGGGCGGGTGGCGCACCACACCGGGCAGTCGGAGCTGGCCGAGGCGATCCAGGAGGGCCTGGAGGCGCGGCGGGAGGGCGACGAGGACACCGCGACCGCCCGGCTCGGGCGCGCGGTCGTCCTCGCGCGGGAGGTCGGCAACGAGCAGATCTCCGGCCTGCTCGACCGGGTCGTGGACGTGGTGGACGAGGCCGCCGGCACGGTGCGGCTGAAACGGGACGTGTCGAAGGCGGATGAGATGTCGCTCGACACCCGTTCCGTCCGGACCGTCCGGACCCGGCAGGGCGACGACGCCGGCGCGCCGGGCGGCGCCGACAGGGCCGGAGGCTGAGGCCCATGCCCATCTGCCCGAGCGGACACACGTCCGAGGACGCCGACTACTGCGACGTGTGCGGCGACCGCATCGGCGGCCCGCCCCCGGCGCCCCCGGCGGCGCCCGAGAGCCCGGCCCCGGGCCCGGCCGTGTGCCCGCACTGCGGGACGCCGCGCTCGGGCCGTTTCTGCGAGGCCGACGGATACGACTTCGACACCGGCACCCTCTACACGGTCGAGCTGGCGATCGACCGCGCGGCGCGCGCGGACCCGGTGGTGCCGCAGCCGCGCACGGGCAGTTCGCCGTCCGCGCAGCCGGGTCCGTCGGCACTGGTCGCGGCCGACCGCGCCTACTTCGACACCGTCCTCGCCGAGATGGGACCGGACGCCGCCGGCCTCGCGTTCCCGCCGTACTGCCCGGAGCGCCGCGTCCCGCTGGTCGGCGGGCAGGTCCGGATCGGGCGGCGCAGCAGGTCCCGCGGGATCGAGCCGGAGATCGACCTCGGCGTGCCGCCCGTGGACCCCGGTGTGTCGCATCTGCACGCCGTCCTGCTGGCCCAGCCGGACGGCGCCTGGAACCTCGTCGACCCCGGTTCGGCGAACGGCACGACGGTGAACGGCGGCGCCGAGCCGATCCCGGTGAACGTGCCGCTGCCGGTGGGCGACGGCGACCGCATCCACGTGGGCGCCTGGACGACCATCACGCTGTCCCTGCAGGAGGGCACGCCATGACGATGAGTCCCGCGCAGCCGGCGGTGCCCGCTCCCCGGACACCCCCCGGCCCGCCGCCGAGCCCGCTGCCCGATCCGGAGCCGCCGGTGGTCCAGCGCGCAGGCGGAGGACGTCTCAGGACGTTCTTCCGCGGCCGGTGGCTGAAGACGATCCCGGGCCGGGTGCGCATGCACGTCGTGCTGTGCCTGGCGGCGATCGTCGCGCTGCTGGCCGTCCTCACGCTGGCGCTCGGGAACGCGCGCGATTCGGTAGAGACGATCGGGCACGACGCGGGCCCCCAGGTCGTCGCGACCGGCACGCTGTACTTCGCGCTCAGCGACATGGACGCCCAGGTGTCCAACATCCTGCTCATCGGACGTGAGCACGACCTCGGCGTCGGCTACGACGAGTCCCTCCGGGTGTACGAGAGGCGCCGCGCGGAGGCGGACGCGGCGGCGGTGCAGGCCGCGCAGCTCGCAGGACGCGATCCGGCCCTGAAACGGACCGTCCAGGAGGTGCTGGACGGCCTCGGCAAGTACGAGCGCCTCGTCGGCCAGGCGATGCAGATCGACGCCCAGTCGGCCCACGCGCCGGGCGAGCTGCCGGGCCAGGGCATCGACGCCTACCGGCAGGCGACCGACCTGATGAAGCTGCAACTGCTGCCCAAGGCGTACAACATCACGCTCGACAGCGGCGCGCACGTCCGGCAGTCGTACGAGACGAAACGGTCGGCGGTGCTGGCGGGACGCACCTGGGTCGCCGCCACCGGCCTGATCGTCCTGCTGCTCCTGATCGCGACGCAGCTGTACCTGGCGAGGACGTTCCGCCGCGCGCTGAACCCGGCGCTGGTGCTGGCGACGCTCGCCGCGATCGTCCTCACCACCGTTGGCGCGGGCCTGCTGACGGCGCACGCGGGTCACATCAAGAAGGCCAAAGTGGACGGATTCGACTCGATCCTCCAGTTGTCCCGCGCGCGCGCCATCAGCCACAGCGCGTTCGCCGACGAGAGCCGCTACCTCCTCGACCCCGGGCGTGCCGACACCTACGAGCAGACCTACCTCGACAAGTCGCTTGCGGTCATCTACCCCGACCTCGGCAACAAGCCGGTGAACCTGGAGAACTACTACGCGGGACTGGAGCAGAAGGTCGCCGCGTACAAGCCCGGCCAGGGCGCCGTCCCGTTCCTCGGCTTTCTCGGGGACGAGGCGCGCACCGCGGACCGGGGCCGCGAAGCGGACGCTCTCGCGCGCACCCTCCGGGCGTACCGGGCCGTCCAGCGCAACGACGCGCAGATGCGGCGGCTCGCGTCGGCCGGGAACCGCGCCGGGGCGATCGACCTGCGGATGGGGCGGACGTCCGGCGCCATCCGCGACTTCGGCGCGTTCGACGCCTCGCTGAGCGCGCTGACGGCCGTCCACCAGGACGCCTTCGACGAGGCGATCAAGGACGCCGACGGCGGGCTGCGCGGCTGGAACGCCGTCCCGCCCGCCGGCGCCGCCGTCATCGCCCTGCTGATCCTGGCGGGGGTCCGTCCCCGGCTGGCCGAGTTCCGCTGACCGGAGGAGAGCAAGCCATGCGCGCCACCGCCATCCGAGCGACCGCCGCCGTCCTGACCGCGGCGGTGACGCTGGCGGGCTGCGGCCTCGGCGGCGCCGAGGAGGAGTCGATGGCCGGCAAGGACTCCCTCGTCATCGGCGTCAAGGAGGACCAGCCGGCCCTCGGCGTCAAGCGCCCGGACGGGACGTACGAGGGCTTCGACGTCGACGTCGCCACCTACATCGCGGGCCGGATGGGCGTTCCGAAGAGCCGCATCACGTGGAAGACGACGAACTCGTCCGTGCGCGAGGAGGCGCTCGCCAAGGGCACCGTCGACCTGATCGTCGCGACGTACTCGATCACCGCGAAGCGCAAGACGGCGGTCACCTTCGGCGGGCCCTACTACGTGGCCCACCAGGACACCTTCGTCCGCGCCGGCGCCGGTTCGATCAAGGACGTGCGCGACCTGAAGGACAAGCGGATCTGCGAGGTGTCCGGCTCCAACTCCTGGCGCCGCGTCATCGAGGAGCGCAAGGTCGCGGCCAAGCCGGTCACCGTCAACACCTACGGGGCCTGCATGGAGGCGCTGGCCGACGGGAAGCTCGACGCCGTCTCGACCGACGACCTGATCCTCGCCGGGTTCGCCACCGGCCGCCCCGGCCGCATGATCAACGCGCCGTTCACCGACGAGAAGTACGGCGTCGGCCTCAAGAAGGGCGACCTGAAGGGCTGCGAGGAGGTCAACCGGGCCATCACCGCGATGTACCAGGACGGCACCGCGCAGCGCCTGCTCACCAAGTGGTTCGGCGAGTCCGGGCTGAAGCTGACGACGAGCGTCCCCCAGTTCGAGGGCTGTACCTGAGCGTCAGGGCGTGGTGGTGGACGGGAACGCGACGACCGCCTCGCGCAGCGTGTCGTAGATCGGGATGAACTTGTCGATGCCGGTGATGCGGAAGACCCGCTGGACGCGCGGCGGCAGCGCCACCAGCGCGATGTGGGAGCCGCGGCCGATGGCGCGGCGGTTGGCGGCGACGAGCGCGTTCAGGCCCGTCGAGTCGCAGAACGTCACCTCGCGCATGTCGACGACCATCGATTCGTCCGAGTCGACGACCTCGAACAGGGTCTCCTCGAAACGCGCCCGGGACACCACGTCGATGTCGCCGTGGACGCGGACGACGGTGCAGCGGTCGTCGCGCATCAGGCTGATGTCGAAGTCCATGGTCACCTCACGCCCCACTCCGGTGGTCCCCGGCCATCACAGGTGACTCCTCAGGATCGCGCACCCGTGCCCGCATTCCAAGCTCTCACCGGGAATAGGGACCGGGCCGCCGGCCCGCCTCCCGGACCGTAACGCCGTACCGGTCGCCCGGCCGGATCCCACGTGCCGACTCTACCCGACGCGCCGTCCAGGGCGTCCGGATGCGTCCGGGGTCATCCGGGAAACGGGGCAATAACTTACTCAAGAGAAACTTACTAGAGAGTAAGAAATGGCGTGCAATGCTGGTTGAGCTAGGCTTGACCTGGGCTTAGGCCATTTCTTACCCGCCGCCACGCGCGAAAGACGGACGCTGACTCGGGGGCGGATCGGCGCAGAGGTTACAGTGGCGGTGGCGAAATTCGGGAGGCTGGATGTTCTACACGTTCATGACGCGGGTGGTGCGTCCGATCCTCTGGCTGCTTTTTCGGCCGCGCGTCGTCGGCGGTGAGAACGTGCCGAGCTACGGGCCGCTGATCGTGGCGAGCAACCACCTGTCGTTCATCGACAGCTTCATCATCCCGCTCGCCGTCCCGCGCCCCGTCACCTACATCGCCAAGGCCGACTACTTCGAGGGCGGCGGGCTGAAGAACCGCTTCGTCCGCTGGTTCCTCACCAACCTCGGGCACGTCCCGGTCCGCCGCGGCGCCCGCCGCGCCGCGATGGGCGCCCTGGAGCAGGCCGCCGAGGTCCTCGACAACAGCGGCGCGTTCGCGATCTACCCGGAGGGCACCCGCTCCCCGGACGGACGCCTCTACCGCGGCCGGACGGGCGTGGGCTGGCTCGTCCTCGAATCCGGCGCCCGCGTCCTGCCGGTCGCCCTGGAGGGCACCGAGAAGATCCAGCCGATCGGCGCGGCCTTCCCCCGCGTCTTCGGCCCCCGCCCCACCGTGCGCATCGGCCCGCCCATGGACTTCTCCCACTACGACGACCTCCCCCCGGCCAAGGCCCGCCGCGCCATCACCGACGAGATCGTCGAGACCATCCAGAAGATGTCCGGCCAGGACTACGCCGCCGAGTACAACGATCGCGCCGAGAAGAGCTAGCGCCGCCCGCTGCTCCGGCGGCGCCGTGCCGGGCGTGTCGGCGGGGGCGGGCGGCGGGTTCGGGTCGTAATGTCGCGGCCATGGCGTACAGGTTCCTCCCGATCGTCCTGTTGGTGACCGCCGCCGCCGCGACCGCGTGCGGGGGCGGCGGCGAGCGTGCCCGGGAGGTGGGCGGCACCGCGCGGGCGGAGGTCGCGGGCATCGGGTTCACGTCCGACCAGCTCGCGCAGGCGCTGCTCACCGAGGCGACCGGCTACCGCCGCGCGGGGGAGCCCGACTCCGGGGAGTACGGCTCGCTGAAGGCCATCCAGAACGCCGCCAGGCTCCAGCGCGAGGCGACGCTGGACAAGCCGCGCTGCGGGACGGGCAGTCCCGGCGGCACCGTGGCGGGGGACGTCCCGGCGGCGCTCGTCTCGTTCACCGGCAACGCCGGGCAGACCGCGACCGAGACGCTGATGGGCATGTCCGCCGCCGACGGCGAGAAGCAGGTCAACGCGCGCGTCCCGTCCGGCTGCCTGGGCTTCCGCACCAAGATCGGGTCGAACCTGGCCGAGCACCGCGTCGCCGAGGTGCCGAAGGGCGACATCGGCGAGGGCTCCCGTACCGTCGGCGTCACCACGACCAGCGGAAACGCGAAGACCCGCACCTGGTACGTCGTGTTCCGGGGCCGCCACTACCTCGCGACCGTGTCCGTGTTCGGCCCGACCGTCACCCGCGCGGACGCCGAGCGCCTCGCCCGCGAGGCGCACGCCCAGGCGGAACGCGTCCTGCCGTGAGTCGCGCGGCTCGCGGACCGTCTCGTCCAGCGGATACGGTTCGGCTTACACGGGACGTGCGTCCCGGGCGTGTCGTACCCAGCGGGGGTGTCCTTGATCGGTAAGGAGGGCCGGGTGACCGGCCGGATCGGGCCGGGGCTCGTCGGCGAGGTCATGATCCCCATCCGCGGCGGTGTCGAGGCGTTCTACGCCCACCCCGTGAACCCGCAGGACGAGATCGGCGTCGGGACGATCATCGTGGTGGTCGAGCACCACCCGCCCCGCACCGTGTACGTCGCGCCCGCCCTGCCCCAGTAGCGCCTGCCCCCAGCGGCGTCGTCCCGGTGACAAGGTGGCACAAAGAGGCCACAGGCTGGGAGAACCGGACGCGTCCCCCGCGCGTCTGAGGGAAAACGCGGACGGGGATGTGAGCCGGCCGCGCCGACATCTGAAGAGGAGGCCGCATGCCCGTTCTCGCCGTGGCGATCGGTGTGGTCGTCGCCGTCATCGTATTGATCATCTTGTTCAAGATGGTCTGGCGCGTCGCCGAGCCGAACGAGGCTCTGATCATTTCCGGTCTGGGCGCCAAGTCCAAGGCGGTCGACGGCGTGGACAGCCTCGGATTCAAGATCGTGACGGGCAAGGGGACGTCCGTCCTGCCCGGCTTCCAGGTCTCCCGGCGGCTGCGGCTCGACAGCCGCGCCGCCAACCTCGAAGTGAACTGCGTGACCCAGCAGGGCATCCCGGTCAAGGTGCGCGGCGTGGTCATCTACAAGGTCGGCGACGACCTGGTGTCGATCGCCAACGCGGCGCGGCGCTTCCTTGAGCAGCAGGCGTCCATGGACGGCGCGATCCACGAGCTGTTCACCGGCCACCTGCGCTCGATCATCGGCAACCTCACCGTCGAGGACCTGATCCTCAACCGGGAGCGCCTCACGTCCGAGACGCGCAGCTCCGCCGCCGACGAGATGAGCAAGCTGGGCCTGGTCGTCGACTCCCTGCAGATCCAGGAGATCGACGACGAGACCGACTACATCGCCAACCTGGGCCGCCCGCACGCCGCCAAGGTCGCCGCCTCGGCCCGCATCGCCGAGGCCGAGCGCAACCAGGAGGCCACCGAGCGCGAGCAGGAGACCGAGCGGCAGAACGCGGCCGTCATCCGGGACACCGAGATGAAGAAGGCCGAGTACGAGGGCCAGGTTCAGCAGGCCGCGCAGCTGGCCCGGCAGGAGGTCATCCTCAAGGAGACCCGCAACGCCGAGCTGGAGGCCGAGCGCACCGAGAAGCGGCTGGAGAGCGAGATCCGCAGGCCCGCGGACGCCCGCGCGTACGAGCAGGTGAAGCTGGCCGAGGCCGAGCGCGACGAGCGCATCGCGCAGGCGCAGGCCGCGGCGACCGAGATCCAGCTGAAGGCGCAGCGGCAGGCCGAGGCCACCCGGATCCTCGGTGAGGCCGACGCGGACGCGATCCGGCAGAAGGGCCTCGCCGAGGCCGAGGCGATCAAGGCCCGCGCGGTCGCGCTGGCCGAGAACACCGACGCCGTCATCGCGCAGCAGCTCGCCGAGCAGTGGCCGCAGATCGTCGAGGCCGGCGCGGGCGTGTTCGGCAACGTCGACAACATGGTCGTGCTCAACGGCGCCGAGGGCATCGAGGACATGCTGGCCAAGGCGCTGACGCTCGGCGGCACCGGCCTCGGCGTCGCCCGCCAGCTCCTGTCGAACCTGAACGGCCCGCCCGCCGCCAACGGCCACAACGGCTCCGTCCCGGCCGTTCCCGCCGGAGAGATCCCCAAGGAAGACTGACCGTCCACCCGAGAAGGCCCGGCCGCCCGGCCGGGCCTTCTCGCATGAACCCGACCCCCGCAGCACGGGCAGGCGCGCGGAGCGAGCGGCTCGCAACGGGGGGATCGGGGGGTCGCCCCACCAATAGACTCCGGGGCATGTCCGTGCCGCGGCTCGCCGTTTCCGTCGACCTTGTCGTGCTCACCGTGCGGCAGCAGCGGCTCTGCGCGCTGATGTGGCGGCGGGACCGGGCGCCCTACGACGGGGCGTGGTCGCTGCCGGGCGGGTTCATCCAGCTGGACGAGGACCTGCCGGTCGCGGCGTCCCGGCTGATGGCGGAGCGGGCGGGCCTCGCGGACGTGCGGATCCACCTGGAGCAGCTCGCGACCTACGGCTACCCCGACCGCGACCCCCGGCAGCGGGTGGTCAGCGTCGCGTACCTGGGGCTGGCGCCCGACCTGCCCGCGTCCAGCCGCGCGCAGGTGCTTTGGACGGCCGTGGACGAGCTGGTCCACCGTGACCGGGCCGCGTTCGACCACCGGCGGATCCTGTGCGACGGGATGGAGCGGGCGCGGGCGAAGCTGGAGTACACCTCCCTCGCCGCCGCGTTCTGCCCGCCCGAGTTCACCGTCGCGGAGCTGCGCCGCGTGTACGAGATCGTGTGGGGCACCAGCCTCGACCCGCGGAACTTCCACCGGAAGGTCACCGGCGCCGACCGGTTCCTCATCCCGACCGACCGGACGACGACCCGCGACGGCGGCCGTCCGGCCCGGCTGTACCGCCGCGGCGACGCCGAGCAGCTGCGGCCCCCGATGCTGCGTCCACGGGCTTGACCTGGGGTGATGTCCAGGGCGATGGCCAGGACGGCGGACGGGGCGGCTGCGCGGGCAGTGCCGCGCGGTTGCTATTTTCGGTCCCTGTGAACGGTGACGAAGCGCTCGGCCCGCTCGTCCGCGACATCGGCGCCGCCGGCGTCGCGGAGATGGCCGGCTCCCCGGGGCTCGCGGCGGCCGTCGACCAGCACGTGGCCACGCTGCGGGACGAGCTGGGCTCGCCCGGCGCCGCGGAGCTGATGGACTACCTGCACGGTTTCGCCGAGGACGCCTTCAACCGCGGCTGGTGGCCGGACGACCCCCGCGACTGGGAGTTCGTCCGGATCGTCGCCGTCTGCTGGATGATCGGCTCGCAGTAGTCCCGGGGTAGGGCCCGTCACACCCGCGGCGTCCGGTTCGTCAGTGCGGTGAGCACGGACGACGGCGACGACAATGGGGACGACCATGAACGACCGCGACTTTCTGGCCGACCGGTTCGAGGAGCACCGCACGCACCTCAAGGCGGTGGCCTACCGGATGCTGGGCTCCCTGACGGAGGCCGACGACGCGGTGCAGGAGGCATGGCTGAGGCTCGCCCGCTCCGAGACCGGCGAGATCGGCAACCTCGGCGGCTGGCTGACCACGGTCGTCGGCCGGGTCTGCCTGGACATGCTGCGCTCGCGCACGCAGCGGCGCGAGACGTCGCTGGAGTCCCGCATGCCGGACCCGATCGTGAGCGGCGCGTCCGCCGATCCCGAGCAGGAGGCGCTGATCGCCGACTCGGTCGGGCTGGCCCTGCTGGTCGTGCTGGAGTCGCTGAACCCGCCGGAGCGGCTCGCCTTCGTCCTGCACGACATGTTCGGCCTGCCGTTCGAGGAGATCGCGCCCGTCATCGACCGGACCCCGGTCGCGGCCCGCAAGCTCGCCAGCCGCGCCCGGCGGCGCGTCCGGGGCGAGGCCCCCGTGCCCGATCCCGATCCCGTCGCGCAGCGCCGTGTCGTCGACGCGTTCCTCGCCGCCGCGCACGACGGCGACTTCGACGCCCTGGTGACCGTCCTCGATCCGGACGTCGTCCTGCGCGCCGACGGCGGGAAGGCGCTACCGGGCGGCATGCGGGTCCTGCGCGGCCGGGAGACGGTCGCGGGCCAGGCCGTCACCTTCCACCGTATGGCGACGCTCTCGACCAGCCGTCCCGCGCTGGTCAACGGCGCGGCCGGGCTGGTCAACACCGTGGACGGCAAGCTGTACTCGGTCATGAGCTTCACCGTCACCGGCGACCGGATCACCGCGATCGACATCCTGTCCGACCCCGAACGGCTGGCCGCCCTCGACCTCACCGGCCTGGACGACTGACGCCCGCCGCGGCGCCGACCGCGCCGGCCGCCGGGGCGGCCCGCGGGGGCCGCGCCCGGCCTTCGAACCGGCCGGAACACCCCGGCTAGGCTGGGGTTCGTCATTTCTGTGCAATCTGGAGGACAACGGTGTCCGAGGCAACCACTCCGCGCTTCCGCTCCGTCCTCGACCGGTTCGTGGCTTACAAGCCCGGCAAGGTCGTGGTGTCGCCCGAGGGCCGCTCGTTCAAGCTGTCGTCCAACGAGTCTCCGCACGGCCCGCTGCCGTCGGTCGTGGACGCGATCGGCGAGGCGGCCCGCAACATCAACCGCTACCCCGACAACAACGCGACGGCGCTGACCGAGGCGATCGCGTCGTTCTGCGGCGTCCCCGCCGACCATGTCGCGGTGGGCTGCGGCTCGGTCGGGCTGACGCAGATGCTGCTGGAGGCGGTCGCCGAGCCGGGCGCCGAGGTCGTCTACGCGTGGCGGTCGTTCGAGGCGTACCCGCTGCTCGTGTCGCTGTCCGGGGCGACGGGCGTGCAGGCCGCGCTGAAGGACGAGACCCACGACCTGGCGGCGATGGCCGACGCGATCACCGAGCGGACGCGGCTGGTCTTCCTCTGCAACCCGAACAACCCGACGGGCACGATCGTCCGGCGCGCCGAGATCGAGGCGTTCCTGGACCGCGTCCCCGCCGACTGCCTGGTGGTGCTGGACGAGGCGTACCGCGAGTACGTCCGCGACGACGAGGTCCCGGACGGCCTCGCCTACCACGGCGACCGCCCGAACCTGGCGATCCTCCGCACGTTCTCCAAGGCCTACGGCCTCGCGGGCCTCCGCATCGGGTTCCTCGTCGCGCATCCCGACGTGGCGGGCGCGATCCGCAAGACGTTCCTGCCGTTCAGCGTGAACTCGGTCGCGCAGGCCGCCGGGATCGCGTCGCTGGAGGCCGCCGACGAGCTCCTGGAGCGCGTCGAGGGCACGGTGAAGGAGCGCGACCGCGTCCGGGGCGCCCTCCTCGCGGACGGCTGGACCGTCCCGCCGACCGAGGCCAACTTCGTCTGGCTGCGCCTGGGCGACCGCACGATGGAGTTCTCCGCCGCCTGCGACGCGCAGGGCGTGAGCGTCCGCCCCTTCGACGGTGAGGGCGTCCGGGTGTCCGTCGGCTCCCCCGAGGAGAACGACGCCTTCCTCGAAGCGGCCAAGTCCTTCCCCCACCGCAACTAGGGGACGGCAGGGCTCGAAGTCAGCGGCTCGGCGCGGCGAGGACCGGTGCGGCGGCCGCCGAGGCGGGGGCGCCCTGGCGGCCCGGGATGGCCAGCGCCGCCACCGCCCCCGCCAGCGACAGCGCGGCGCTGACCGCGATCGCCGAGGCGAACCCGTCGGAGAAGGCGGCCGGTCCCGCGTAGCTCCCGGCCTCGCCGAACACGAGGGCCAGCACGGCGACGCCGAACACTCCGCCCAGTTGCCGCCCGGTGTTGAACACGCCGGACGCCTTGCCGATCTGCTCGGGCGCGACCGCGTTCAGCACGGCGCTCTGCGCGGCGGGCATCGCCATGCTCACGCCCGCCCCCGCGATGAGCATCGGTGCGATCATCGCCCCGTACGGCACCGAGGGCGTGGCGACGAGCGCGAGCCAGCCCATCCCGGCCGCCTGCAGCGCCAGGCCGAGCGCGGCCAGCGGCCGGGCGCCGACCCGGTTCACCAGCCGTCCCGCCACCGGCGCCACGAGGGTGACCGAGGCGGTCCAGGCGAGCAGGTGCAGCCCGGCGGCCAGCGGGTCGTCGCCGCGTCCCGTCTGGAAGTACTGCGCCGCGAAGAACAGCGAGCCGTAGAGCGAGGCGTACAGGAACACCCCGGCGGCGTTGCCCGCCGCGAAGCCGCGCAGGCGGAACAGGCCCAGCGGCACCATCGGCTGCGCGGCGGCCCGCTGCCAGACCACGAAGAGGACGCCGCAGGCCGCGCCCGCGACCAGCGCCCCGGCGACCTCGCCGCTGCCCCATCCGGCGGCGTCCGAGCGGACCAGTCCCCACACCAGGCCGAGCGCGGCGCCGGTGGCCAGCACCAGCCCGCCGGCGTCCACGCCGACTCTGGCGCCGCGGCTCTCCGGGACGCGGCGCAGCACCAGCGGGATGACGGCCAGGCCGATCGGCAGGTTGAGCCAGAAGATCCACTGCCAGGCGAGCCCCTCGGTGACCGCGCCGCCCACCACCGGCCCGGCGACCACCGCGAGCCCGGTCAGCCCGGCGAAGAGGCCGAGCGCCTTCGGCCGGTCCGGCGGCGGGTAGGCGGCGCTGAGCAGCGCCATCGCCAGCGGCATCACCAGGGCCGCGCCGGCGCCCTGCACCGCCCGCGCGGCGATCAGCCAGCCCACGTCCGGCGCGAGCGCGCAGGCCGCCGAGGCCGCGGTGAACAGCGCCAGGCCGGACGTGAAGACCCGCCGCCGCCCGAACCGGTCGCCCAGCACGGCGCCGGTCATCAGCAGGACGGCGAAGCTCAGGCTGTAGGCGTTCACCGTCCATTCGAGCTCTTCGATCGAGGTGCCCAGATCCAGCCGGATACGGCTCAGCGCGGTCGTCACCACGGTGGCGTCCAGCGCCACCATCACGGAGGCCGCGGAGGCGAGCCCCAGAACCCATTTTCTGTCCATGTGGGTACCGACCGGCGGCCCGGCGGAATCGGCCGGGCCGGACCCGATGAATCCGGCGGCGCGCCGGTGTCCGTACCGGTGAGGGAGGCATATCCAGTGACCATGACCGAACAGCCGCATGACGACTTCGCGCGCCTGACCGAGCCGTTCCGGCGGGAGCTGCTGACGCACTGCTACCGGATGCTGGGGTCGGTGCAGGACGCCGAGGACCTCGTCCAGGAGACCTATCTGCGGGCTTGGCGGTCGTACCGGGACTTCGAGGGCCGCGCCTCGATGCGCACCTGGCTCTACCGGATCGCCACCAACGCCTGCCTCAACGCGCTGCGGCACAGCAGCCGGCGGATGCTGCCGGCCGGCCTGGGCGGGCCCGCCACCGACCCGTCCGCGGTCGCCAGGCGGGATCCGGAGGTCCCGTGGCTGGAGCCGATCCCCGACGCGCGGGCCGACCCGGCGGCGATCGTGGCCGGACGGACCGGGCTGCGGCTGGCCCTCATCGCGGCCCTCCAGCACCTGCCCGCGCAGCAGCGGACGGTGCTGATCCTGCGGGACGTCCTGGCGTGGCCGGCCGACGAGGCCGCCGACCTCCTCGGCGTCACCCCGGCCGCGGTGCACAGCACGCTCCAGCGGGCGCGGGCCCGGCTGGACCGGCTGGAACCGGCCATCGACGAGATCGCCGAGCCTGCCGAGCCGGAGAAGCGCGACCTGCTCGACCGGTACGCCGAAGCCTTCGAACGAGCCGACATCGCCGCGCTGAGCAGGCTGCTGACCGAGGACGCGGTGTGGCAGATGCCGCCCAACCCGTCCTGGTTCGCCGGCCGTGCCAGCGTCGTCGAGCTGCTGGCGGGCAGGCTGCGCGCCGAGCGCATCCGGCTGGTCCCGGTCCGGGCGAACGGCCAGCCGGGCTTCGCGATGTACCTGGACGGCGACGCCTTCGCCGTCCAGGTCGTCACCCTGCGCGGCCCGGCCGTCGCCGCCGTCACCTCGTTCCACGACGCGTCCCTGTTCGACCGCTTCGACCTTCCCCGCCGACTGCCGGCGGCCGACCGGTGACAGGCCGGTCGGCCGTCGGCATGGAGTCCTCCGCCGCGCGGGCGGAGGTCAGCCGCTGACGGCCTTCCGGTAGAGGCGGGTCGCCAGCGGGACGAACACGATCAGGATGACGGCGATCCAGAGCAGCGACGCCGGGACGGCGTGCTCGACGGGCCAGGCGTCCGACGTCCTCGTCGCGGAGCCGGTGTTGCCGAAGAGTTCGCGTGCGGCCTGGGTGAAGGCCGAGACGGGGTTCCACTCGGCGAAGACGCGGAGCGGCGTCGGCAGCTCGGAGCTGTCCAGGAAGGCGTTGGAGATGAACACCAGCGGGAACGAGACCATGGTCGCGACGTTGTTGAAGCTCTCGGGCGTGCGCAGGGCCAGCGCGACGGCCGCGGTGACCCACGAGAACGCGTAGGCGAACAGCAGCAGCAGCCCGAACCCGAGGAGGGCCTCGTAGGGCGAGGTGTGCACCCGCCAGCCGACGAGCAGCCCCATCGCCCCCATCACGACGAGCCCGGCGAAGTTCATCAGGAGGTCGCTGATGGTCTGGCCGATCAGCACCGCGGACGGGGCCATGGGCAGCGAGCGGAACCGGTCGAAGATGCCCTTCTGCAGATCCAGGGTGAGCGTGTACCCGGTGATCTGCGCGCCCGTGATCACGGCCTGGACGAAGATGCCGGGCAGCAGGAACTCCCGGTACGACATCCCGGGGACGTCGATGACGCTGCCGAACACGTAGGCGAAGAGCAGCACGAGCACGATCGGGAGCATGACGACGGCGCCGAGCATGTCCGGCGATCGCCTGATCTTCAGGGTGTTGCGCCGGGCGATGGTCCAGCCGTCGGCGACGGGCATGGTGAGCGCGTTCATCGGGCGGCCTCCCCGGCCTGCGGGACGGTGCCGGACGCCTGGCGCCCGGTCAGGGTGAGGTAGACGTCGTCGAGGGTGGGGCGCCGCAGCCCGGCGTCCCGCACCCGCACTCCCGCCTCGGCCAGCCGGCCGAGGACCTCGCGGAGCGCCTCGGGCCCGTCGGTGACCGGCGCGGTGATCTGGAGCGACTCCGGCGCGGCCCGCATGGCGCCGACGGCGACCCAGGCGAGCGCCTGCTTGGCGGTCTCGAACTCGGCGGCGTCGGCCACGGTCAGCTCGATGCGGTTGCCGCCGACCTGGTCCTTGAGCGCGTCGGCGGTGCCGCGGGCGATGGCGCGGCCGTGGTCGATCACCATGACCTGGTCGGCGAGCCGGTCGGCGTCCTCCATGTACTGGGTGGTCAGCAGCAGCGTGCCGCCGTTCGCGACGAGTTCGGAGATCGTGTCCCACAGCGCGGCGCGGGCGCGGGGGTCGAGGCCGGTGGTGGGTTCGTCCAGGAACAGGACCTGCGGGTCGGCGACCAGCGCGCCGGCGAGGTCGATGCGGCGGCGCATCCCGCCGGAGTAGCCCTTCACCGGACGGTCGGCGGCGGCGGCGAGGTCGAAGCGCTCCAGCAGTTCGCGGGCGCGGGCTCTGCTGCGCTTGGCGCCGAGGTGGTACAGGCGTCCGACCATCTCCAGGTTCTCGGCGCCGGTGAGGTGCTCGTCGACGGCGGCGTACTGGCCGGACAGCCCGATGTGCGAGCGCAGCCGCCGGGCGTCGCGGACGACGTCGAACCCGGCGACGGTGGCGCGGCCGCCGTCGGGGCGCAGCAGCGTGGTCAGGACTCGTACGGCCGTCGTCTTCCCGGCGCCGTTCGGGCCGAGCAGGGCGAGCGCCGTCCCCTGCGGGACGGAGAAGCTCAGCCCGTCCAGGGCCGTCACCTCCCCGTATCTCTTGATCAGCCCTTCGGCTGTGATCGCGTCACTCATGGGGGCTCCTCGCAAGGGGTCAGGCGCGGTGGATGTCGATGCCGCCGTAGTTGGTGTGCGCGTGCACCTCGACGACCGTGTCGGTGTCCGCGGGGCCTTCCGCGCCGGTGAGGGTGTTGCGGACCACGCCGTTCTTGGAGTGGACGTCCAGCCAGGCGGCCGTGCCCTCGGGGATGCCGATGTCGACCTTGCCGTGGCCGCCCTCGATGCGGACGGTGCCGCTCACCGCCGAACCGATCCGGATCCGGCCGTGCGCCGTCTTGACGGTGATGTCGGCCGGCACACGGTCGATGGTGATGTCGCCGACGCCGGTCTTCACCTGCGTTTGGCCGGTGGCCTCGCCGATGGTGACGGCGCCGGTCGAGTTCTTCACCGTGCCGCGGCCGTCGATGACGCCGATCCGGATCGCCCCGGTGGAGGCGGTCACCTCGGCGTCCCCGGTCACCCGGTCCACGGAGACGTCGCCGATGGACACCTTGGTCTCCAGCGAACCGGTCTCCTCAAGGCGGACGTCGCCGCTGATGCTGCGCAGGACGGTCTCGCCGAGCGTGCCGGTGGCGACGAAGTCCGCGGCGACCTTGGCCTCGACGCGGGACCCGGCCGGCAGGCCGACGGTCACGTCGATGGAGCCGCGCCAGGAGCGCAGGTGCGCGAGCCCCTTGGGCCTGGGGCCCTTGACCAGCAGCCGGCCGCCCGAGAACTGCACGATCGTCTGTTCGGCGGCCTGCACGCTCACGTCGGCGGACGGGTCGCTCGGCCGCACCTCCACCACGGTGTCGGTGCGGTCGCTCGCGTCGAGCCTCACCTGGCCGACATAGACGTCGATGTCGGCGGTGATCGGGTCGGGGGTGTCGAAAGCAGGCATGGCGGAGCCCTCCTCATGGGTCCGGTGGAACATCCCGGCCTCGGGGCCGGGCGAAGGAATGGGGGAGAGTGACGGGCCGGCGGGGCCGCTACCGCACCCAGCCGGTGTAGCCGCGCCCGCTCTGGGACTGCTGCGGCCGGTCGGGGGCGCGGCTCCCGGCGCCGGACTCGAAGGCGGCGGAGACGGCGCGGACCAGCCACGCGTTGACCGAGACCCCCTGCCGGCCGGCCGCCTCCTCGACGCGCAGCTTGAGGTGCTCGGGGAGCCGCAGGGTCATCCGCGCGGTGCCGCTCTCCTCAGCGGACGGCGGCCCGGCGGACGGCGGCGGCCCGGCGGACGGCGGTGGCTCGGGGGCGGCGTCCGCGCGGCCGCCGCCGGGGCCCGCCGAGGGCGGCTCCGGCTGCGGCGGCGTCACCACGAACGCCGGGTCGCCGCCGCGCAGCCGCACGTCGACCGAGCCCGGCGCCAGCTCGCGGGTGATCTCGTCCGCCGCGGCCGACAGCGCCTCCAGCAGGGTGAGCCTGGCGGCCGATTCGAGCGCGCCGGTCAGCCGCTCGGCCAGCGCGCGGGCGTCCGGCCCGCCCGCCTCGGCGGCGACGGCGAGTTCACGGCGCAGGCTCTCCACATACGGCAGCAAATCCATGCCACCACTATGACGTCTAGGTGACGTCACGTCAAGGCCCTTGTGACGTCACTGACGTCGTCATGACGTCAGGTGCCTCGTCCGGGGGCTACCCGGTCTTGGCGGGGCCCAGCTTTTCCACGATCAGGCGGTAGAGCTGGCGGGGTCGCCCCGGCTGGGGCGTGCGGTTCGGGGGGAGCGGCCAGGCCAGGCCCTCTTCGACCAGGGTGCGCAGGAGGCGGCGGGCGGTGCGGGGCGTGACGCCCAGCATCTTGCCGGCGTTCTCCGCGTCCACGATGAGGGGCTGCTCGCGGTCGCCCAGCTTGTCGGCCAGGCGGGCGAGGATTTCGAGCCCCTTCGGCTTGGCCTGCGGCTGGGCGCGCGGGGGCGTGCGGGGAGCGGGGACGAGCGCGCGGCCGTCGCGGTCCAGGGCGAAGCCCTGGGCGCGCTGGGAACTCTGGGAGCGGGCCAGGGCGGCGCGTGCGTGGTTCTCCGCCTCGTGGGCGGTGCGGCCCATCCCGATGCCGACCTCTATGGCCAGACCCAGCTCCTCACGGACGCGTTCCACGAAGGGCGGGGTGCGGAAACCCTCGGTGGACGTCGTCACAGAGCCGCGCGTCGCGATGACCAGGTAGCTGTGGTCGTCCAGGGGCCAGACGGAGGCGTTCATGCGGTGCGCCTCCTGCAGCAGGACGCGGTGCAGCGCGAGCTTCAGCTCGTCCCGCCAGTAGCGGGGGGTGACGCGGCGCGGCGTCTCGCGGAGGGTCGGGACGTCCACCAGGACGACGACGAGCTGCGACTCCTCCAGCCGGTGGTGGGCGCCGAGGAGCGCGGCCGTCTGGAGGGAGCTGCGGATCGCGGCGCCGGTCGGCCGGACGCGGATCGTGGGGACGCCCGCCATCTCCATGCGCTCGGCGGTGGCGTGGACGCACGTCATCGCGACGGTGGTCGCGCCGCGCCGCCAGAGGCGCTCGTGGAACGCGGCGAGCGTGCCGGGCCCGGCGGCCTCCTCGCGCAGGTGCACCTGCTCGGTGCCGAGGCTGATCTCGGAGTAGGCCTCCTCGACCTCGGCGCGGCCGAGCACGTCGATGCTGACCCGGGACGGGTCGAAGCGCTCGTCGAGGGACGCCCGCAGCAGCGCGCCCTGCAGCGCGGCGCCGTTCAGCGGGACGTACGTCGCGGGCATGGTGAGCACGCCGGCCTTGCGCGCGAAGTCGTAGGGAACGGGGCTGGCGAACAGGCAGACGTCGACGCCCGACCCCAGCCGCACGACCTTGTCGGCCGCCTCCTGCTCGTCCCGGTACGCGGCGGCCACCAGCCGGCTCGGTACCGGGGTGGGGCCGTGGCCCATCAGCATGACCCGTTCCACCAGGTCGTGGGGGCCTACGACGCCGATCGTGAGATCGGGCGTGACCGAACCCGTCCGTGCCGCCGTCATCGATGCTCGCTCGCTTCCGGTCCGTCCTCTCGGCGGGGGCACGGCCCCGGCCACCTGTTCGCGCACGTCTCGCCCAACGGTTGACTCATGGCTTGTCGCCCCTGCCTTCTACCCGGCACCGCCGTCCGCGATCCGAGCCTTCTGCTTGGCAGATCGGGTCAGGGCGACGAGATGTGACGCCCAGACGCGAAATCGAATCAAGAGTGCGGCGAAAAAGTAACCTACGCGACCCCCTGGTCAGTAATTTGTCACCATTCGGGCAGTCTCGATCCAGCATCTTCGGACGTCCGAAGTTGAAAGGCAAGACCCTGAAACACGCTTGAAGGCCCCTCCTGACGTCTTCACGCACAGGAGGGACCCCCGCGGTACCGGATTGGTTTACCTGCGGGCCGAAATCCGGACGTGTCGATGCCCATCGCGCCGTAAAGACGAAGGATCCGTCCGGCGGCGCCGGATGATCGGCGGCGGTGATTTTTCACCGGGTTCCGGACGGGCCGATCCGGCCTCGTTCCATGGGATTCTTCCCAGGTCAGCGGGCCGGATCGGCGAGCGGAGCGAAAACCGGCCGACGCTATGCGTAGTCGCCCGGTAACTCTTGGCTCGGAAAATTCCGGCCTCGGCGTTACACACCTCGTCAGGCGAGAACCCGGAGTTGGTCAGGACGGGGCCACATTCGGCCGTTTCAGCCGGGCCCCGCCCCGCCGGGTTCCGCCGCGCCTAGCCCGCTTCGCGGACGATCTCGGCGCCCAGCTGCGACAGCCGCTCGGCCGTGTGCGCGTGCCCGCGGTCGAGGTAGTAGGCGGAGGTGATCGTCGTCTCGCCCTCGGCGGCCAGGCCCGCGAGGACGAGCGCGCTGCCGCAGCGCAGGTCGTGCGCCTCCACCTCGGCCCCGCGCAGCCCGCGCGGGCCGTTCACCTTCGCGCGGTTGCCGTCCACCTCGATGTCGGCGCCCATCTTGCGCAGCTCGTCGGCCAGCTTGAACCGGCCGTCGAAGATCCGCTCGTAGATGTAGGACGGGCCCTCGGCGAGGCAGGACAGCGCCATCAGCGGCGACTGGAGGTCGGTGGCGAAGCCCGGGTACTCGTCGGTGATGACGTTGATCGGGCGGAGCGTCCGGTTGCGGCGCACCTGGAGGACGGCGCCCTGCTGGTGGAACTCGACGCCCATCTGCTCCAGCTTGTCGGCGGCGACGCCGAGGTGCTCCAGCGACGCGCCGACGAGGTTCAGGTCGCCGCCGGTGATCGCGGCGGCCATCACGAACACGCCGGCGTCGATGCGGTCGGGCATCACGGTGTGCTCGACGGCGGTCAGCTCGTCCACGCCCTCGACCGTGATGAACCCGGTGCCGCCGCCGCTGATCTTGGCGCCCATCGCCTGCAGGATCGCGATGTTGTCCAGGACCTCCGGCTCCAGCGCCGCGTTCTTGATCAGCGTGGTGCCGTGCGCCAGCGCCGCCGCCATGATCAGGTTCTCGGTGCCGGTGTGCGACGGGGTGTCGCAGTACAGCGTCCCGCCGCGCAGGTCGCCCGCCTTGATGTGGATGATGCCGTCGCCGTTGTCGGCCACGTGCTCGGTGACCGTGGCGCCCATCCGCTTGAAGCCGTTGTAGTGGAAGTCGAGGTTGCGGCTGCCGAGGTTGCAGCCGCCGACGCCCTCGATGACCGCCTCGCCGAGCCGGTGCAGCAGCGCCGGGACGAACAGGAACGAGCCGCGGAACCGGGACGCGATGTCGGCGGGCAGCACGGGGCTGCTCAGCGAGGACGCGTCGATCACCAGGGTGCGCTCGGTCTCGTGCAGCTCGGCCTTGGCCCCGATGGCCCGCGCCAGCTCCACCGCCCGCCGCACGTCCTCGATGATCGGGACGTTGCGCAGTACCGTGCGTCCCTTGGCGGCCATCAGCGAGGCGCCGATCATCGGCAGGACGGCGTTCTTCGCCCCCTGGATGAAGACCGTGCCGTGCAGCTGCCTGCCGCCGCGCACGCGGTAGCGAACCTCGTGGCCCATGCTCATGCCGCCTTACTCCTTCTCGGGTGCGGGTAGGTGCCTGCCATCAAGTGGGAGCACGAGAGTCGAGCGCGCCGAACGGTGTCCCCCTCTGCGCCAACGCGACCCCAGTAAACCACCGGGCCGGACATGTGCCGTCCGCCCGTGTCACGCTGGCGTCAGTCTGCTTGGTGAGACCTTCGCTTGGCGCAAAAAGTTCGCACTCCCCCAGGAAATTTCCCAAGGTGAGCCTAGGGGCGGCGCCTCCCCGGAGTGGCGGCTATCGTGATCATTCATGGACGAATCGCCCGGCTGGGACGCCATCGACGCCGCCCTCCGCCCGCTCTACGGCGACACTGAGCCGCTCCACATGGCGACGCTTCACAAATGGGCCTTGGGGGGTCCCGATCCGCTCGACGGGATCAGCGCCTACGCCCGGACCGAACCCGTCCCGCACTGGCATTTCATCTCCTACGGGATGACCGAGCTGTACACGAAGGAGTCCGAGAACCCGGACGAATCGGGCTGGGGCTTCGAGTTCACCTTCCGCCTCGTCCGCGACCCGGCCGAGGAGACGCCGCCGGCGTGGGCGGTGAACCTGCTCCAGAACCTCGGCCGGTACGTGTTCCAGTCGGGCAACTGGTTCGAGGCCGGCCACCACATGAACGTCAACGGGCCGATCGCCGCCGACCGCGAGGACTCGGAGATCCGCGCGGTGACGTTCGTCCGGGACCAGGAGCTGGGGGAGATCTCCACGCCGCACGGCCAGGTCGTGTTCCTCCAGGTCGTCGGGCTCGCGACCGAGGAGTACGACGCGCTGCGCCGGTGGAACGCCGACGGGCTGATGGCGGCGCTCGCGCCGCACCTGCCGCTCTTCACGACCGACATCGACCGCCGGTCGCTGCTCGCCGCCCCCGGCGTCGCCCGCGCCGTCGAGGAGGGGGTCGCGCGGGACGGCTCCAGCGGCGGGACGCTGTTCGTGTCCACGGCGCACTGGGAGCGCGACGGCGACGCGACGACGCTGCGGCTCGGCGCGCTCCAGGCCCCGGCGATCGCCGACTCGCTGCGCGGACGCCTGCCGTTCGGGCGCGGGCTGATCCTGCGGACCGACGACACGGCCCTCGCGTTCCTGCCCGCCGACGCGTTCGCCGTCGAGGAGCCCGCCGAGGGCGTGCTGGAGGTGCACGTGCCCGCGGCCACGCTGGAGGACCTCACCGCCACCCTGCTGCCCACGGCGGGACGCAGGGCCGTCCCGTCCGTCCCGGGGCTCACCGTCGAGATCGTGCCGACCGCGATGAAGGACCGCTACGGCGAGGAGACCGGCGAGGTCGTCGGCTGAGCCGGGCGGCTCAGCGCGCCTCCAGCACCTCGACCTCGTCGCCGACCGTGAGCGTGCCCAGGAGGCGCGGTACGGCGTTGTAGCCGAACTGGATGCCCCTGTCGCGTGTCCGGTAGGCGGCGAGCGTCCGGAGCGGCTCACGGCCGCGCTCAGCCGTCTCCTGGTCGGTGGTCGTGATGAGGCAGCGGGCGCACGGCTTGACCATCTCGATGACCGCGCCGCCCACGCGCAGGAGGCGGACGTCGTCCTCGCCGTAGGGGCCGAGCCCCTCGATGACGAGGCTCGGACGGAAACGGTTCACCGGGAGGGGTTCGTCCAAGCGCGTGTTGAGGTCGTCCAAGGACTCGGCTGAGATGACCAGCAACGGGTACCCGTCGGCGTACATCACCTCGCCCTCGCCCCTGGACGTCGTCCGCCGACCGGTGAAGCGCACCAGCCGGCAGTCGGTGTCGAACAGCTCGGAGAACCAGGTCGCCGCCTCGTCGCCCTGGTCGACGCCCTGGCACTCCTTCCGGTGGACGGTCACGTCCCGGACCTCACCGTCGTCCACAGCCTTGTGGACGAGCGACGGGGCCCCGGGAGCGTCCACTGCGAGGACCTCGCCGTCGTAGGACGGACGCAAGAGCGCCATCTGCACGAGGTCCCGCTGCGACAGGAAACGGCCCTCGGGAGTGACCAGCATGAACTCACGGTCGAACGGCAGCCCCCTGGCCGTCAGTTCGGCGCTGCGCAGCGCGGTTCCGCCGCCGCTCTTGAGCGGGTAGGCGTTCAGCTCGGTCAGGGTCCCCGTCAAGGCCCCTCCTGTTGTTTCAGAGGTGTCAGCTCAGCGCGGCGAGCCGGTCGAAGACCGGGCCCAGCCGCTCGACGAAGCGCTCCGGACGGCAGACCTCGTCCAGGCGCTTCTCGTCCAGTTCCAGGCCCGCCTCGGCGGCGCGCCTGCGGAGCGTCTCGCGGAACGGCGTCCCGCTCTCCCAGGTCTCCATCGCGGCCTTCTGGACGAGCGGGTACGCCTCATCGTCGCGCGACATGCCCGCCTCCACCAGCTCCAGCAGCACGGTCGAGGTGTAGATGAGGCCGCCCGTCGACTCCAGGTTGGCCGTCATCCGCGCCTCGTCCACCACGAGGCCGGACATGAGGCGGTTCGTCAGGTTCAGCATGTAGTCGAGCGCGATGGACGCGTCCGGCAGCGCGATCCGCTCGGTGGACGAGTGCGAGATGTCGCGCTCGTGCCACAGCGGTATGCCCTCCAGCACCGGGACGATCTGCGCCCGCACGATCCGCGCCATCCCGGCGAGCCGCTCGGAGATGATCGGGTTCTTCTTGTGCGGCATCGCCGACGAGCCCTTCTGGCCCTTCCCGAACGGCTCCCACAGCTCGCGGACCTCGGTGCGCTGCCCGTGCCGGACCTCCAGCGCGATCGCCTCGCACACCGTCGCCGTGATCGCCAGGGCCGAGACCCACTCGCTGATGCCGTCGCGCATCACGACCTGCGTCGACACGTCGGCCGGCTTCAGCCCGAGCTTCCGCGCGACGTGGAGTTCGATCGCGGGATCGATGTTGGAGTAGGTGCCGACCGCGCCCGAGATCGCCATGACGCCGACGGCCTCGCGGGCGCGGCGGAGCCGGTCCCGCGAGCGGGCCAGGGCGAACGCGAAGTCGGCGACGCGGTGGCCCCACACGTCCGGCTCGCCGTGGATGCCGTGCGTCCGCCCGACCCGCAGCGTGCCCCGGTGCGCCAGGGCGTGGTCGCGCAGCGTCGCGACGAGCGCGTCGGCCTTGCCGAGCAGGATGTCGGTGGCCTCGACGAGCTGCAGCGCGAGCGCCGTGTCCAGCAGGTCGGACGACGTCATCCCGAAGTGGACGAACCGGGCCGCCTCGCGGGGCTCGGTGTTGTCCGCCCATGCCGAGAGGAAGGCGATCACGTCGTGCTGCGTGACCGCCTCGATCTCGTGCACCGCCTCCGGCGTCGGCGGCGGCGCCTTGCGCACCGGCTCCACCACCTCCGGCGGGATGGTGCCGGCCTCGGCGTGGGCCTCGACGACGAGGACCTCCACCTGGCACCACAGCTCGTACTTGTGCGCGTCACTCCAGACGCGGCCCATCTCCGGAAGTGTGTAGCGCTCGATCACCTGATGATTGTCCCATCATCCAGGGAGGACGCCGTCGGCGGCCTTGAGGGCGATGTCGGTGCGGTGGTGGGAGCCGCGCAGGGCGATGTGGGAGACGGCCTCGTAGGCCGTCGCGCGGGCGGTGGGGAGGTCGGGGCCGGTGCCGACCACGTTCAGGACGCGGCCGCCGCCGGCGACCAGCCGTCCCTCGCCGCCCGGCTTCGTGCCCGCGTGCAGGACGTAGGCGCCGTCGACCTTGGACGCCTCCTCCAGGCCGGTGATCTCGTCGCCCTTCACGGGGGCGTCCGGGTAGCCCTCGGCGGCGACGACGACCGCGACGGCCGCGCCCGGGTGCCACTCGGGACGGAACGCGGGGTCGAGGCCGCCGATCGCGCACGCCTGGAGGAGCTTGGCGATCGGGGTGGCCAGCCGGTCCAGGACGACCTGGGTCTCGGGGTCGCCGAAGCGCGCGTTGAACTCCACCACGCGGACGCCCTTGGACGTCAGCGCCAGGCCCGCGTACAGGACGCCCACGTAGGGGATCTCGCGGCGGCGCAGTTCGTCCACGGCGGGCTGGACGACCGCGGACATGACCTCGTCCACCAGCTCCGCGGAGATCCAGGGGAGCGGCGTGTAGGCGCCCATCCCGCCCGTGTTGGGGCCGTCGTCGCCGTCGTAGGCGCGCTTGAAGTCCTGCGCGGGGAGCAGCGGGACGGCGTGCTGCCCGTCGCACAGCGCGAACAGGGACACCTCGGGGCCGTCCAGGAACTCCTCGATCACGACGCGCTCGCAGGCGGAGGCGTGCCGGGACGCGGCGGCGCGGTCGCCGGTGACGACGACGCCCTTGCCGCCCGCCAGGCCGTCGTCCTTCACGACGTAGGGCGGGCCGAACGCGTCCAGGGCCTCCTCGACCTGCATGGTCGTGTCGCAGACGCGCGCCTCGGCGGTCGGCACCCCGGCCGCCGCCATGATCTCCTTCGCGAACGCCTTGGACGCCTCGATGCGGGCGGCGGCGCGGTCCGGGCCGAAGCAGGGGATCCCGGCCCTGCGCAGGGCGTCGCCGACGCCCGCCACGAGCACGGCTTCGGGGCCGACGACGACGAGGTCGGCGCGCAGCCGTTCGGCCAGCTCCGTCACCGCCGTCGGGTCGCACGGGTCGAGCTGGTGGTTGTCCGCGATCTCGGCCGTGCCCGGGTTGCCCGGGGCGCAGTGGAGGGCGGTGACGGATGGGTCGCGGTGCAGGGCGCGGGCGAGCGCATGCTCGCGGCCACCCGATCCAAGGACGAGTACTCGCACGTGACGCGAGCTTACTGGTCGCGGTGCCGGGGAGGGCGGGCATGACCCGGCGGCGACGGGCGTTGAGGGCGGTGAGGCGGCTGTCACAGCGGGGGCGAGTGAACCTCTCCGTTGTGGGCAGCGTCCTAAATGTCGGCTGGTAGGCTGCCACGGGCTTGACCGCCCGCTGTCGAGGTGCGTGAAAGGAGGTGGTCGGGATGAGTCCTGGTGATCCTTGCAGTTCGCCGGAAAACCCTCACAGTCCGAGCAGGACTGCCCCTCCGTCCGCCTCCATCTGGCGTCCGGCCACCGTGCTCGCGCGCTCCCTTCGCTGACCAGCCTGGGTTGAGCGCGCGCTACGTGCGCGGCCGGCGGGTTAGGAGCACCTCATGGCCATGACACGAGTCCGCCCCGGTCGCGCGCTGTTCAAGACGCGCGGCCGCCCCACCGGCGTGCAGGCTCCGAACCGGGATTCCGCCGTCATCGACTGGGCCGCCTACATCGACGGCCACCGGGTCTGCACCGGCACGGTCGCGGACGCCGTCCGCCTCGTCCGCGACGGACGCCTCACCCCGGACGGCGACAGCGCCGGATTCGTCTGGGTCGGCCTCCACGAGCCGTCCGCCACCGAACTCGCCGACATCGCCGAGGTCTTCGGCCTGCACCCGCTCGCCGTCGAGGACGCGATCCACGCCCACCAGCGGCCCAAGCTGGAGCGCTACGACGACGTGCACTTCGTCGTCATGAAGACCGTCGGCTACGTCCCGAGCGAGCCCGGCGGTTCCGAGGTGGTCGTCACCGGCGAGATCATGCTGTTCTGCGGGCCCGACTTCGTCGTCACCGTCCGGCACGGCGCGCACGGCGAACTCGGCGCCGTCCGCCGCGACCTGCAGCGCGACCCGGCCCGCCTCGCGCTCGGCCCCGCCGCCGTCCTGCACGCCGTCGCCGACCGCGTCGTGGACGGCTACGTCGGCGTCGCGAACGCCGTCATGGAGGACATCGACGAGGTGGAGGAGGCCGTCTTCTCCCCCGAGCGCACCGACGAGTCCCGCCGCATCTACCGCCTCAAGCGCGAGGTCATCCAGCTCAAGCGCGCCGTCGGCCCGCTCGCCGGCCCGCTGCGCCACCTCACCGGCCGCCGCTTCGTCCCCGCCGAGATCAAGGAGTACCTCCGCGACGTGGAGGACCACCTCACCCGCGTCCGCGAGCAGGTCGAGTCCTACGACGAGCTCCTCAACCCGATCCTCCAGGCGCACATGACGCAGGTCACCGTCGCCGACAACAAGGACATGCGCAAGATCTCCGCCTGGGGCGCCATCTTCATGGTCCCCACGGCGATAGCCGGGGTCTACGGCATGAACTTCAAGTACATGCCGGAAACCCAGTGGCAGTTCGGCTACCCGATGATCCTCTGCATCATCGCCGGCGCCTGCTTGTCCCTGTACCGGGGCTTCCGCCGCAACGGCTGGCTCTAACCCGGAGCCCCGCGGCCTGCCCGTGCGCACGGGCAGGCCAGGAAGCGCGATCATTCTGGGCGCACGGGGGCGGGCGGCGGTGGCTTAGAGCGCCGCGGTGGACAGGACGTCGGCGGCGATGTCCGGGTAGTCGGTGACTATCGCGTCGACTCCGTACTTGATGAAGCGGGTCATGTCCTCGTGGTCGTTGACCGTCCAGACGATGACGGGGAGAGCGAGGGTGTGGGCCACGTCCACCAACTCGGGGGTGGTGATGACGTGCTCGGGGGAGACGGCCGTCGCGCCGATCGCCGCCGCGGCGGCGATCGGGTCGTCCGGCGAGAGGCCCGCGAGCCAAGGGGAGTCTGGGACGAGGGTCTTGCGTTCGATCAGGGCCACGCGGCCTAGGCCGGGGTAGTGGCGCCGGGCTTCGGTCAGGATGCGCCAGTCGAAGGCCAGGAGGCGGGTTCTGCGGGTGACGCCGTAGGTCTTCAGGACGTCCACTACGGCGGCGGTGAAGAGTTCTACTTCCTCGTCCGTCCACGTGGGGTCGGTCTTGAGTTCTACGGAGAGGGTCGCGCCGGCGGGGGCCAGGAGGGCGCATGCCTCGGCCAGGGTGGGGATGCCCGCGCCGCCGCCCGCGTCCAGTGTGCGGAGTTGGGCGAGCGTCAGTTCGCGGATCGGCTTGCCCACGTAGGGGAACGCCGGGTCGTCGGGCTGGGCGGGGGCGGTGTCCGCGAGGTTCCTCGGTGAGAGGACCTGGTCGTGGTTCAGGACGACCGTGCCGTCCGCCGACAGGCCCACGTCCAGTTCGATGGCGTCCACGCCCAGGTCGAGGGCGTGGACGAAGCCGGGGAGGGTGTTCTCCGGGCGGAGGCCGCGCGCGCCCCGGTGCCCGTGCACCTCGACGGTAGGGATCACCGCACGCACGTTACCGTCCGTCACCGAACGCGCGGTGAACAATGCCGAACCGGGCGGCGACGTCAGACAAGCGAGCGGAGTTCGAGCGTCTGGTCGCGGCCGGGGCCGACGCCGATGGCGGAGATCTGGGCGCCGGACATCTCCTCCAGCGCCCGGACGTACGCCTGCGCGTTGGGCGGCAGGTCCTCGAACTTCTTGGCGCCGGTGATGTCCTCCTGCCAGCCGTCCAGGTACTCCAGGATCGGCTTGGCGTGGTGGAACTCGGTCTGGGTGGTGGGGATCTCGTCCACGCGCTCACCGTCGACGTCGTAGGCGACGCACACCGGGACCCGCTCCAGGCCGGACAGGACGTCCAGCTTGGTCAGGAAGTAGTCGGTGATGCCGTTGACGCGGGTCGCGTAGCGGGCGATGACGGCGTCGAACCAGCCGCAGCGGCGGTCGCGGCCGGTGGTGACGCCGTACTCGCCGCCGGTCGTGCGCAGGTACTCGCCCTGCTCGTCCAGCAGCTCGGTCGGGAACGGCCCGGAGCCCACGCGCGTCGTGTACGCCTTCAGGATGCCGATCACGCGGGTGATCTTCGTGGGGCCGACGCCGGAGCCCGCGCACGCGCCGCCCGCGGTGGGGCTGGACGACGTCACGAACGGGTACGTGCCATGGTCGATGTCGAGCAGCGTCCCCTGGGCGCCCTCCAGCAGGACGATCTTGCCGTCGTCGAGCGCCTTGTTGAGCACCAGCGTGGTGTCGGCGACGAACGGCTTCAGGCGCTCGCCGTAGGCCAGGTACTCCTGGACGATCGGGCCGGTCTCGATGCGGCGCCGGTTGTAGACCTTCGTCAGGACCTGGTTCTTCTCGCGCAGCGACAGGTCGAGCTTCTGCGTGAGGATGTTCGGGTCGAACAGGTCCTGGACGCGGATGCCCATCCGGTTGATCTTGTCGGCGTAGGTGGGGCCGATGCCGCGCCCGGTGGTGCCGATCCGGGCCTTGCCGAGGTACCGCTCGGTGACCTTGTCGAGGGCCCGGTGGTGCGGCATGATCAGGTGCGCGTTCGCCGAGATCAGCAGGCGCTCGCAGGAGATGCCGCGCTCCCGCAGCCCGTCGATCTCCTGGAGCAGGACGGCCGGGTCGATCACCACGCCGTTGCCGATGACGGGGACGACGTCGGGCGAGAGCACCCCGGACGGCAGCAGGTGCAGCGCGTAGCTCTTGTCGCCGATGACCACCGTGTGGCCGGCGTTGTTGCCGCCCTGGTAGCGGACGACGTAGTCGACGTCCCCGCCGAGCAAGTCTGTTGCCTTGCCCTTGCCCTCATCTCCCCACTGGGCACCGACAAGAACGATGGCGGGCATGCCACTTTCCTTCCCACGACGAAGGCCCCGGTCGCCGCAAGCGAAGGGGCCTCTTGCGATCAAAGCGTACCCGCACCGGGGCGGCAAGGAAACCGGAGCCGGATCCGCCCGCTGGTCAGCGGGCCCGCGCGCCGCCGGGCGCTATGCGCCGTTGAGCGTGTCGGCGGCGGTGGGGCTGCTGTCGCGCAGGAACGCCTTGCAGCGGTCGGCCTCGGCGTCCTCGCCGATCGCGGCGGCGGCGCGGCCCAGGGCGTGCAGGGCGCGCAGGAAGCCGCGGTTGGGCTCGTGCTCCCACGGGACGGGGCCCTGGCCCTTCCAGCCGGCCCGGCGCAGCTGGTCGAGGCCGCGGTGGTAGCCGGTGCGGGCGAAGGCGTAGGAGTCGATGACGGAGCCGTTGGCGAAGGCACGGTCGGCCAGCTCGGCCCACGCGCCCGGGTGGTCCGGGTGGCGCGCGGCGACTTCGAACGGGTCGACGCCGTTCTCCAGGGCCGTCCGGGCTTCGGTGTTGTCCGGCAGTTCGGTCGGAGGAGGGCCGCCGAGCAGGTTCTGGGTCATGCGCGCCATCGTAGGCAGGTCCGGACGGTGCTCCTCAACCTGGGTACCGGCGACCGCCCCGGTCAGGCCCGGTTCAGGGCGGGGATGGGGAGCGGCAGGCTGAAGTGGGCCGCGCCGCCGTCCCGGGTGGAGTCGGCGGACGGCCAGCCGTGCCGGACCAGGAGGAGCGCCTGCCGGTTGGTGAGGATGACGTCCGCGTCGAACTCGCTGATGCCGCGCCGTCCGGCCAGCTGCGACAGGTAGGCGACCAGTGTGGTGCCGAGTCCCCGGTGCTGCCACGGGTCGGTGACGAGGACGGCGACGTCCGCCCGCCAGGGCCGTTCGGCGTCCCGGACGTACTCGGCGACGCCGGCGATCTCGTCGCCGTCCAGGCCGATCAGGGCCTCGCGGTCCCAGTGGTCGAGGCGGTCGAGCAGGCCGACGTAGTGCTCGGGGACGCGCGGCGTCCCCGAGAAGAACCGCGTGTAGAGGCTGGCGGAGGAGAGGCGGTCAGACATCCGGCGCACGCGGGGCCCGTCGCCGATGCCGTACGGACGGATCCGCACGTCGGCCAGGGCCGCGTCAATGCGGGCGGCGCCGCGCACATCGAGTTTTGTCATGCAACTCATTGGACCGCAGAAAGTTGCGTGAAGCAACTCAAAAGGCGGTCAGGCGCCGGAGCCGGGCCGCGGCGCCACGTCGGACGGCCCGAGGTGCGCGCCGCAGGAGTCGCAGGTGAAATCCGGGGTCAGCGTCCCGTCGCAGCCCCGGTGACCGATGATCAGGGGCGGGCCGTCGGGCGCGTAATGGCGGTCGCCCCACATCAGCAGGGTCATGACCGCGGGCCACAGCTCGACGCCCTTGCGGGTGAGGCGGTACTCGTGGCGCTCCGGACGCTGCTGGTACGGGACGCGCCGCATGATGCCCTCGTCGCACAGCCGGTTGAGCCGGTCGGTGAGGACGTTGCGCGCCACGCCGAGGACGTCCTGGAAGTCGTCGAACCGCCGAACGCCCTGGAAGGCGCTGCGGACGACCAGCATCGTCCAGCGGTCGCCGACGACCTCCAGCGACCGGGCGACCGAACAGTTCTGTGACTCGTACGTGCGGGGTAGTGCCACACTCGAACCCTACCCGAGTTTCATGAAACAACGGGCCCCAGGGGACATCCCCTGGGGCCGTCGTCGCGGTGTGCCTACTTCAGCTTCTTGCCGGCGGACTGGAGGTTCTCGGCGGCCTCGACGATGCGGGCGGCCATCGCGGTCTCGGCGGCCTTGCCCCACGAGCGCGGGTCGTACTGCTTCTTGTTGCCGACCTCGCCGTCGACCTTCAGCACGCCGTCGTAGTTGCGGAACATGTGCTCGGCGACCGGGCGGGTGAACGCGTACTGGGTGTCGGTGTCGATGTTCATCTTGACGACGCCGTAGGAGACGGCCTCGCGGATCTCCTCCAGCGACGAGCCGGAGCCGCCGTGGAAGACCAGGTCGAACGGCTTGTCCTTGCCGTACTTGGCGCCGACCGCGTCCTGGATGTCCTTGAGGACCTCGGGACGGAGCTTGACCGAGCCCGGCTTGTAGACGCCGTGCACGTTGCCGAACGTCGCGGCGAGGATGTAGCGGCCCTTCTCGCCCACGCCGACGGCCTCGGCGGTCGCGATCGCGTCGCCCGGCGTCGTGTACAGCTTCTCGTTGATCTCGTTGGCGACGCCGTCCTCCTCGCCGCCGACGACGCCGATCTCCATCTCCATGATGATGCGGGCCTTGGCGCACTCCTCCAGCAGCCCGGCGGCGATCTGGAGGTTCTCGTGCAGCTCGACGGCGGACCCGTCCCACATGTGCGACTGGAACAGCGGCTCCTCGCCGCGCGCCACCCGCTCCTGGGAGATCTTGATCAGCGGACGCATGAAGCCGTCCAGCTTGTCCTTCGGGCAGTGGTCGGTGTGCAGGGCGATGTTCACCGGGTACTTGGCGGCCACGACCCGGGCGTACTCGGCGAGCGCGGTCGAGCCGACGACCATGTCCTTCACCGTGGAGCCGGACAGGTAGTCGGCGCCGCCGGTGGACACCTGCACGATCCCGTCGCTCTCGGCCTCGGCGAACCCGCGCAGCGCGGCGTTCAGCGTCTGGCTGGACGTCACGTTGATCGCGGGGAAGGCGAAACCGTCCTGCTTGGCACGGTCGAGCATCTCCGCGTAGACCTCGGGCGTTGCGATGGGCATTGTCAGCGTCCTTTCAATACGCAGCGGTGCCGCCGGGCCGTCGCGCCGGGCGGTAGCACCCGGACGTCCGCGTACCCAGGTGGGGCCCCAGGTCACACGTTTCCGGGTCGGGCATGCCGTCCACCCTCAGTATCCCGCCTATCAGGAGCAGGTTGAAAGGTACGCTCGCGGTGTGGATCTCACGACCCTTCCCCTAAACATCACCGAGTGGCTGCACCCGACCGCATGGTTGCAGCTCTTCGGCACGTTCGCGACGATCGGCGTGCTCGCCATCATCTTCGCCGAGACCGGACTGCTGTTCGGCTGCATCCTTCCTGGCGACTCGCTGCTGTTCACGGCGGGGATCCTCACGGCGGTCTCGACCGTCAACGGGCAGGACTTCCAGCCCCTGTCGCTGCCCTGGCTGCTCATCGGCGGCCCGATCGCGGCGATCGCCGGCGCCCAGCTCGGGCACTGGCTCGGCGCCAGATACGGCCGGAAGCTCTTCGACCGGCCCGACTCCCGCATCTTCAAGAAGGAGTGGGTGGACAAGGCCGAGTACTACTTCAACCGGTTCGGTCCCGCGAAGGCGGTGGTGCTCGCCCGGTTCATCCCGATCGTCCGGACGTTCCTCAACCCGCTCGCCGGGATGCTGGGCATGGACGCCAAGAAATTCTTCGTCTGGAACGCCATCGGCGGCATCCTCTGGACGGACGCCCTGTTCCTGCTGGGCCACTTCCTCGGTTCCGAGGTGCCCGACGTCGAGAAGTACATCCTGCCGGGGGTCGCGATCATCCTCGTCCTGTCGGTCATCCCGATCATCCGGGAGGTCCTGAAGGGGCGTAAATCGGACCGCGGTCCGAATAAGAATGGTCCCGAAGAGTCACGACCGTCGCTCAGCGGTGACAGTTATCGCTAACCTCCCCATGTGGGACGTCATCGGTCGGACCCTAGGGGTCTCGCGCGCATACTGATCGCGGCATTGGCCGTGCTGGCCGCACTGGCCCTTCTCGTGGTGGGTGGCACGGCTCTGGTCAACGCGGTAACGGGCGAACCCGAACAGAAGGGACCATCATCGACGGCCGCCTCGCCCAGCGACGGCGACGGCGGCAGGACGTCCCCGAGCGGCAACGGCAAGACGACGCCGGCGAGTGAGGTCCCGCTCGTGATCAGCGTGACCGGCCAGCCCACGACCGTGGTCGTCCGGGTCGCCGACTCCGGCGGCAAGGTGCTCACGAACGGCCAGCTCAACACCGGGGACTCCCTCAAGTACGACCAGGCGCCCCTCTCGGTCGTCGCCGCCAACGGCGGCTCCCTCAAGGTCGTCATCTACGGCGAACTGCAACCGCAGAAGCCCGCGGGCCGGCGCGGCGAGTGGCTCGTGAAGGCCAAGGGCTGACCGCGGCCGCTAAGCCAGCCCCAGGTCCGCCACGTCGTAGGGGTGGCGGTACGTGAGCCCCTCCTCCGCGATCCGCCCGGCCGCGCCCCGCTCCAGGATCGTCGCGACCGCCACGACCTCCGCCCCGGCCTCCCGCAGCGCCTCCACCGCCGTCAGGACGGACCCGCCCGTCGTCGAGGTGTCCTCCACGGCGAGGACGCGGCGGCCCTTGACGTCCGGCCCCTCGATGCGGCGCTGCAGCCCGTGCGCCTTGCCCGCCTTGCGGACGACGAACGCGTCCAGCGTCCGCCCCCGCGCCGCCGCCGCGTGCAGCATCGCCGCCGCGACCGGGTCGGCGCCGAGCGTCAGCCCGCCGACGGCGTCGTAACCGAGGTCGGCGGTCTCGTCCAGCATCACCCGCCCCACCAGCGGCGCCGCGGCGCCGTCCAGCGTCACCCGGCGCAGGTCCACGTACCAGGACGCGCGCTTCCCCGACGACAACACGAAGTCGCCGTGCACGACGGCCTTGTCCTTGATCAGCTGCAGCAGCTCGTCACGATCGCTCACCCCTGTATCCTCCCAGGTCCGTGATCAGGCTCGGGTGTGAGCCGGCCGGGGACCGCGTGTAGGTTCGGCGGGTGACACCCGGAACGGTGGTTCTGCTGCACGCCCCGCACGCCACAGCGGCCTCCTGGGGCGATCTGCCCGAGATGCTCCGCTCGTACGGCCTGGACGTGGTGGCGCCGGACGTCCCGGACGAGACCGGCCCCCGCTACATCGCCCGCGTCTCGCTCATCATCACCGCGACCGACCCGGCCGTGCCGCTCGTCCTCGTCGCGCACGGCGCCGCGGGCCCCCTCCTGCCGGGCATCGCCCTCGCGCAGCGCGCGGCCCACCGTCCCGTCGGCGGCTTCGTGTTCGTGGACGCCGATCTGCCCCGCCGCGGACAGCACGACCACGGCGCCCCCGAGAACGACCTCCCCGTGGCCCCAGATTGGCCCGAGGCGCCCTGCGGGTACCTTCGCACCCATGCGGACCACTCCGCCTCGTCCGGCCACGAGCAGGCCCTCAGAGAGGCGCGCCTGCGCGGCTGGACCGCAACCGAGCACGAGCCCCCCACGACCGTCGCCCAATCCCTGAGCGAACTGATCGCCCTGCTGTGACCACACGCCCGCGGACGAGCCCGAGCCCCCACTCAAGCGGTACGACGGAGACGGGACCGAGCCCGATGAGTCACCCGTTCTTCAGCAGGTCGTCCAGGAGCGCGTCGTAGTCGTCTTCGTTGCGGCCCAGGTCTACGCGGGCGCGGTAGCGGAGGCGGAGGAGGGCCTCCAGGCTGTCCTCGGCGATGGCGACGTCGTCGGGGCCCGGGGTGAGGGAGTCGGCGTCGGGGGCGGGGGCCTCGTCGGGGCCGCCGCCCATGCCGGTGCCGACGGCGCGGTCGCGGAGGGCGAGGACGACGTCGGCGCCGCTGGTGGCCCATTCGTGGGCGCCGGTCGCGTCGCCCTGGGCGTACAGGACCTCGGCGACGGCGCGGTACACCTCGGGGTCGCGCGGGCTGTCGGCGCGGATCTGGTCGAGGAGTTTGCGGGCCTCGTCGGCCCGGTCCAGTTCGAAGAGCGCGTCGGCGAGGTAGGCGCGCGGGTCGCCGTAGGTCTCGCCGCCGTCCTCCATGGCACTGCGGTACAGCTCGGCGGCTCGGCCGTGGTCGCCGGCGTGCTGCCATTGCTCGCCCGCGCGCAGCAGGACGTTGGCGCGTGACACCCCACCGGAGACCGAGTCGGCCAGCTCGGACAGCCGGCGGGCCGCCGAGATGTGATCGCCGGTGCGCAGGGTGTCGAACTCCAGGTCGTCGAGATCGTCTTCCGTCACATGCGTCACGCTTCAACGCTACCCGGCGGCGCCCGGCCGAAGCGGGCGAATCGACGATGATCGTCGAATACCGCCGCGTATCTGTCAGCTCACCTGCGGGAACGTTCTAGCGCGTCCCAGAATCCGCGGCGCAGCGCGTGCCGCACCTCGTCGTGCAGCAGGAAGTCGATCGGCAGCGAGGAGCCCTGGAGGAGGCGCGCCTCGAGGTCGGACGGCATGCGCGGCTTGCGGGCGAGGACGGCCTCCAGCCACAGCGCGGGCGCGTCCCGGGCGACGGACTCGCCGAAGTCCTGGCCCTCCTGGTGGGCGGCCTTGACCGCGTCCGAGAGGGTCGGGGTGGTCTGCGCCGGGACGGGGGAAAGCTGCTGCGGCCCGGTGTAGGGGCCGGAGTGGCCGACCTGCTGCTGCGGGGCCATCGTCTGCGGGGGCATCGTCTGCGGCGGAAGTGTCTGCGGGGGCGGCGGCGGGGACGGCGCGGGGATCGGCGACGAGCTGTACTGCGGCCCGGGGTTCGGCGGCATGGGCGGCGCCGAGGGCGCGTGGGTGGACGACGGCCCGGACGTGGAGGCGGGCTGGAGCGGGGCCTGCTGGCCGCCGCCGTAGGACGATCCGCCGAGGCCGCCGCCGGTTCCGTTGGGCAGCGGCATCGGGCCGGTGCCCACGCCGGTGGAGCCGCTGCTCAGCCCGCCGGTCATCGCCGGGCCGAGGTCGCGGACGGACGGTGCGGACGGCGCCGGCGGCCCGCTCACGGGGGACGCGGGCGGCGGCCCGTTGTGCGAGGTCGTCTGCAGGGGGCCGAGTGAGCCGCTGTGCCCGTTGGCGCCGCCGTGCCCGTTGGACAGGGGGCCCGTGCCGAGGGAGGAGCCGGACATGGCGTCCATTCCGGCGAGCAGGTTGACGTAGGGGCGCAGGTGGCCGGAGCCGATCTCGATGAGGTCGTCGCATTCCTGCCGCAGCACGCGGGAGATCGTCCAGTTGCCGTCGACGGCGACGTGCACGACGGTGACGCGGACGCCGAGGTCCTGGGCGTCGCTGACGATCTGCGCGAGGTCCTCGTCGCCGCTGACCAGGACGGCCTCGGCGAGCGCGCCGTTGCGGGCCAGGGTCATCAGGTCGCGGTGGATCTCGGTGTCGACGCCCTCGCGGCGGCCGGGGCGGACCCGGCCGAGCCGCAGTTTGAGGCCGGGCAGGTCGGCGAGCGCGTCGTGCTCGGGCGAGCGGCGGCCCTCGATCGTCGCCTCGTACCAGTAGCAGCGCATCAGCGGCAGCCCGGTGCGTTCCCTCGCGAGGTTGCCGAGGAGCTGCAGAACACCGCCGAAGTCCCACGAGACGGTCTCACGGTGGCGCGTGCCGTGCACAGCCATGGCGCCGTCCGCCAGCAGATAGCCGGCGTCAACGAACAGCGCGCAGCGATCCATGCGGCACCGTCCTTCCTCAACACGGGAGCTCACAGCGTGCCCGACCAGACGTAGCGACCCGGGGCGCTTATAGCGTAGTGAAGCGCTGCAGCCCAGTAGGCCGATACGGCGATTCGCCACTCTTTCATGACGACCCGCCCGTTGGCGACTCCCCGGTAACAATGAAATTGGAGCCGCGGCGGACGCTACCAGCCGTTTCGGCCCCGCCCCGCGCTTCCGCATGATCTTTACGGGGAGACGGCAGGTCACGCGTTCGGTTTCGGGATTTGCGGGGAACTCGAAACCTTTCGCGGTCTTGCTCATTGTGGCGGCTTGACCACTGACCGTCATACATTTCGGGCGCGTTTTCCTTTTCGTGGGGCGCGGCCGGGTGAAGCGGTCCGTCAGATGATTCGGGCGCGGCCCATCTCGGTGAGGTCCGCGCCGCCGTCCGGAGTCTCCCAGCGCACGTTGCAGTCCCGCCCGGACAGTTCGACGGTGGCGATGGCGTTGTGGAACCAGGGGCCCTCGGTCATCCGCCACCGGATGGGCGGGACGGGCACCTTCGCGAGCTTCGCCAGCAGCCGGAACGGGGCGCCCGCCGCCCGCGAGTACGCGACGCGGTTCGCCCACTTGAACTTGCCCTGCAGCGGGTTCCGCAGCGGCGAGCAGACGATCTGCGACACCTTCGACTGCGTGCCGGGGTCGGTGACCCGCGCCAGATACGAGAAGTGGATGTCGCCCGACAGGAACGAGATGCTCGCCGGCGCGGGCCCGCGCTCACCGCGCCCGACGGCGACGACGTCGGCGGCCACGGCGCGGAACGACCGTTCGAACGCGGCCCAGTGCTCCAGGTCGGCGGCCTGCCGGATCCTCTCCCCGACGCGCGCGCCCTGCCTGCCCCAGGCGCCGCCGGCGACGGCCTCGTTCCAGGACTCGGCGTGGTGGATCGCCATGGGGAGCAGGTAGGGCAGCGAGCTGGCGATGAGCAGGTGGTCCATGCCGCCCTGGCACCGGCCGTCCAGCCACTCGAACTCCGCGTCGTCGAGCATTCCGCGGCGGTCGGCGGTGAGGAGCCTGGAGCATCGGCTGTCGACGACGATCAGGCGGGTGCCGCCCCAGTCGTGCGCATAGCTCCAGCGCGTACTGGCAGGTTCCTTGTCGGCCCTCTCGGCGAACTCGTCCAGGACGGCGCCCGCGTCGCCCGTGCTGTCGGACGCCTCGCGCAGCGCCGCGAAGACGGGATCGGACGCGCGGTCCTGCGGCGACATGTTCCCGAGGTGCTGGTAGATCCAGTACGAGCCGATCCCGCCGGTGATGCGGTCCCGCCACCAGGGCTGGGCCCACATCTCCTCGCGCCACGCGTGGGAGGTGTTCCAGTCGTCCCGGATGTCGTGGTCGTCGAAGATCGTGAAGGTGGGGACGGTCGACAGCAGCCACCGGACCGCCGGATCGCCGTGCCAGGCCAGCTGGTAGAGGTGCGTGTAGTCCTCGAAGTCGGCGGCCTCGTCGGCGGGCGGCTCGTCCGGCCCGCGACGTGCGCCGATGAACGCGCGCATCTCGTCGCTCAGCTCGTCGGCGTACACCTGGTCGCCGACCATGAGCAGGATGTCCGGCCAGGTCACCGCGTCGCCGCCGGTCCGCAGCCGCTCGGCGAACGCGGCGAGCGCGTCGTGGCCGAACTCCTCGACGGTGCCGGGCGAGCGGCGGCAGGACCCGAACGAGATCCGCAGCCCGCCGCTCTCGTCCAGCGTCCTGATCTGGGACGGGGGGGACCCGTCGTCCTCGGGCCAGACGGCCTCGCCGTCGGTCCGCACCTCGTACGGGATGCGCGACCCCGCCGCGAGCCCGTCGATCTCCACGAGCGCGTAGTGGTGGCCGTGCGCGGTGAACGTCCGGGCCGACGCGTCGACCCCGTGCTCCTCGCTGACGACCCGCACCTCGCAGGGCCGTTCGGTCTCCACCCATATCGTCGCGGTGTGGTGACTCACATGCCGGAGATGGGGTCCGAGAACCAAAGCGCTCATAGACCGTCTCTCTAGCGGATCGGACCCCGCGTCGTCCACTCGCCATCAGGCCCCCGGAGGCGCTCGCCGGGTCAGCCGCGCAGGACCTCCGCCTCCTTGCCTGGTGCCAGCCCCACGGCGGGACGGTCGGGACGTTGCGGCGCCCGCCCGCCGATGCTCTGAAGCCATTCCCACGTGTCGGCGACCGTCTCCTGGACGGGCCGGCAGCGCAGTCCCGCGGAGAGGGCCTTGGTGACGTCGGCGCGGTGCATGGTGTCGTGCGCCTCGCCCGGCGGGAGCCAGACGGGAAGGTCCGTCCACGGCTGGATTCCGGCGCCGAGGATGGTTTCCGGGGCCGTCCAGACGAGGTCGGCATCCGACCCCGTCACCCGGACGCAGGCTTGGAGCAGCTCGTCCATCGTCGCGTGGCCGGGCGGGCTGACCACGTCGTAGGGCCCGTGCAGACCTCGCACGGCCGCGTCCAGCGTCCAGGCGGCGAGGTCTCGCGCGTCGACGTACTGGATGCCGATGCCGCGCGGGCCGGGCGCGAGAACGCCGCCGCCTCGGGCGACGCGCGTCAACCACCAGGGCAGCCGCCCGATGTTCTCGTACGGGCCCAGGATGAGACCGGCCCGCACGAGCAGCGCCCTGTCTCCGAACACGTCGAGCGCCGCCAGTTCCCCGCCGCGCTTGGCCGCCGCGTAGTCGACGTCGCCGTCGTCCGGAGAGCCGTCCACTACGGCGGCGTCTTCGCCGAGCCCGAGCGGTGTGGGGAACCGGTAGACGGAGCGGCTGGAGATGTAGACGTACTGCCCGGCGCGTCCGTCCAGCAGCCGCGCGGTGTCGCGCACCGCGGACGGCGCGCCCGACCACGTGTCGACGACCGCGTCCCATTCGCCGTCTTCGAGGGCCTTGAGGCCGTCCTCGGCGGTCCGGTCGCCGTGCAGCGACTGGACGCCTTCGGGCGGCGCGTGGCGGCCCCGGTGGAAAACCGTCACGTCCCAGCCGCGTGCGAGCGCGTCGTCGGTGACGGCGCGTCCGACGAACTCCGTCCCGCCCAGCATCAGAAGCCTCATGGGAGAACCCTGCCTTCTGTACGTTCTGTACGGAAGGCCGGCACGCTCACAGCGGAATCGCGCCTTCGGGGGCGATGCCCCGCAGCAGGGTGTCGACGATCAGGCCGGCCAGGGCGCCGGCGTCCTCGCCGTCCGTCCCGTTCCCGGTGCTGACCTCGTGGATGAGGGCGTAGTAGACGCGGCGCGCCCAGGCCAGGTCCACGTCGGGACGGATGACGCCGGCGTCCCGGGCGCGGCGGAAGAGGTCGTCGCACTTCTCCAGGACG
The DNA here is from genome assembly GCF_041951365.1 of Actinomadura sp. GTD37. Lineage (NCBI taxonomy): Bacteria > Bacillati > Actinomycetota > Actinomycetes > Streptosporangiales > Thermomonosporaceae > Actinomadura > Actinomadura sp. GTD37. The sequence continues at coordinate 181,648 of NZ_JBGNUS010000001.1, read as the reverse complement.
TCCGCGTGCACCCGCGCGACCTCGGGGTCGGACGACGCGGCGGCCCGCCCCATCGCGAAACCCCACCCGATCTTCACTTCGAGGACGTTCGCGGTCACCTGGTAGAGCCCGACGAGCGGCGGCGCGGTGTCGGCCCGCGCGGCGTCCACCGCCGCGGCGAACCGCTCGGCGGCCCACGCGGTGAGCGCGTCGAGCAGCGCGTCCCGGGTGGCGAAGCGCCGGTGCACGGTCGTCCGCGCGACCCCGGCCGCCTCCGCGATCTGCTCCATCGTCGCGGACGGATCCTTCGACAGGACCCGCTCGGCGGCCTCCAGGATCGTCCGGACCGTTCGTTCGGCGTCGGCACGCAGCGCTCTGGTCACCGGTTAACAGTACAACCGAGTCACCACTGCGGCCGTACTTGCATCATTCGTGTTGCAGGTTCTAGAGTGAGCGCATCAGCCCTGATGCATGAAGGAGAGTTCGATGGACCTGCGCTTGACGAACAAGACCGCCGTGGTGACCGGTGCGGGCAAGGGGATCGGCCTCGCCGCCGTCGAGGCCCTCAGCGCCGAGGGGATGCGGGTCGTCGCCGCGTCCCGCACGATGACGCCCGCGCTGGAGGCGACCGGCGCGATCCACGTTCCGGTCGACCTGTCGGACGCGGAAGGGCCCCGCCGCCTGATCGAGACCGCGCTGCGGGAGCTCGGCGGCGTGGACGTCCTGGTCAACAACGTCGGCGGCGGTGACGGCGGCGGAGGCGCGGGCGGGTTCCTCTCCTACGCGGACGATCTCTGGCAGGGGGTCTTCGAGCTGAACCTGTTCGCGGCCGTCCGGGCCACCCGGGCCGCGCTGCCCAGCCTGCTCGAACGGTCGGGGGCCATCGTGAACGTGTCGTCCAACGCGGCGCGCGTCCCGCACTCCGGGCCCGTCCCGTACACGACGGCCAAGGCGGCGCTCACGGCGTTCGGCAAGGCGCTCGCCGAGGAGTTCGGGCCCCGCGGCGTCCGCGTCAACACGGTGTCGCCCGGCCCCGTCCGCACCGCGATGTGGGAGGACCCCGACGGCTACGGCGCGGGACTCGCGGCGTCGATGGGCCTGCGGCACGAGGAACTGCTCGCGGGCCTCCCGGGCGCCGCCGGCATGCTCACCGGACGGCTCGTGGAGCCCGCGGAGGTCGGGGCGCTCATCGCCTACCTCGCGTCCCCGGTGGCGGGCAGCACGCTGGGCGCCGACCACATCATCGACGGAGGCGCCATCAAGACCGCCTGACGGCACCCGCCTTTTGCGGGCGCACCGGAATGGGCGGGACGGGGCGGGCCGATTTCGCGGGCGGGAACGGTGCAGCGGCGCTGACCGGTTTGCATACGGAGCAGTATTTATATCCCGCACGGAGGATGTCGTGGGGATTCAACTGGTCGGTGTCGCGCGCCGCAAAGTTCTGGCTATGGTCGAGTTCCTGCAACTCTCATTCGGTGGGGGAATGAGTGCGGATTGACGACTGCCTTGCGCGGATGATGACGATACCGGGAGCCCGGCGGGCGACATTGGTCGACTGCGCCAGCGGCCTCGCTGTGGCCGCGGCGGGCCGGGAGGACCTCGTCGACCAGCACGAGGACGCGGCCGGCGCGACCGACGTGGTGCGGGCGGTGCTGTCCACGCCGGCGCTCAGCGCCACCCCGGCGGGCGACGACGTCGAGGAGATCATCGTCTGCGGCACCGCCGGATACCACCTGCTGGCCCTCTCGGGAGCCGATCTCGACGGGCATCTCTTCGTCCATTTACTGCTCGACCGGGAAAACGGCAATCTCGCGCTCGCGCGGCTGCACATGCGGAACCTCATCCGCGAAATGACGGACGCCTGACATGGCCGGCGACATTTCCGGCGTCCTCGGCGCGCTGGAACGGGAAAGGCGCACCGGCGTGCTGCGCGCCGGCGGCGACGGCGCGTTCCACATCGAGCGCGGCGCCGTCGTCCACGCGGAGAGCCCGCACGCGCCCGGCCCCGGCGACCTGCCCGCCGGGCCCGACCCCGAACTGCCGGCGCTGCTCGCGATGTTCGACGCCGCCTACTTCCTCCTCGGCTCGGCGGCCGAGCCGGTGTTCACCGAGGGCCCGCCGAGCGGCGGCCCCCGGCGGATCACCGCGGCGACGCTCGTGCACGAGCAGCGCCGGCGCCGCGCCCGCCTCGACGCGGCCTGGCCGGACGGCGGTGTGGACGTCGCGCCCGTCGAGCCCGTCCGGCGGGTCCGGCGGCAGCGCGTCATCCTGACCGGCGTCCAGGCGGAGATCCTGCTCAACGCCGACGGCCGGCGCACTCCGGCGCGGCTGGCCCGCGACCTCGGGCGGACGGCGTTCGGCTGCCTGCTCGCGGTCCGCGGGCTCGCCGCGGCGTCGCTGGTGCGGACCGATCCGCTCGGGCCCGGCGCCCCGCCGTCCAGGACGGAGATCCCGGCCGAGTGGGCGCCGCCCGACCACGACCTGCTCGACCGGCTGCGGACCGCCCTGGTGGGGCTCGGCTGACCGCGGCGACCAAGGCTCGCTTGATCGAAAGGCTGACGAGGTGGCGAAACGAGCGGTGGCGGGGACGGCGGCACGCGTCCCCGGGACCGAGGTGGCGGCGGAGCTGCGGGCGCTGCGGGCGCGCGTCCCGCAGCTCACGGGCAGCCTGGTCGCGTCGGTGGACGGGCTGCTCGTCGCGCAGGACCTGCCCGCGTCCGTCGAACCGTCCGGGATGGCGGCGGTGACGGCGACGGGGCTGTCCCTCGCGCACCGGATCGCGCAGACCGCGCACGGCGGCGCCTTCCACGAGGTGGTGATCCGCGGGGTCGACGGCTACGTGGTCATCTACGCGGCGGGGCCGACCGCGTCCCTCACCGTCCTCGCGGAACCGACCGTCAACGTGGGCCGGCTCCACCTGGAGTCGCGCCCGGCCGCCCGCGCCATCGCGGCGCACCTCACCGGCCCGCGCCGTACGTAACGACAAACCGAAGGGGAGCACGCATGTCCAACCTCGACCTCTCGCTGAAGGACATGATGTCGATCGACGGGGCCGTCGGCGCCGCCGTCGTCGACTTCAACAGCGGCATGGCCCTCGGGCAGCTCGGCAGCTCCAAGGCCCTCGACCTCCAGGTCGCCGCCGCCGGGAACACCGAGGTGGTGCGGGCCAAGCTCCGCACCATGGAGCAGCTCGGCCTCAAGGAGGAGATCGAGGACATCCTCATCAGCATCTCCAGCCAGTACCACGTCATCCGCCCGGTCACCGGCCGCAAGGGCAAGGGCCTCTTCCTCTACATGGCGCTCGACCGGTCCCGCGCCAACCTGGCCCTGGCCCGCCACCGCCTCCGCGACATCGAGGAGAACCTGGAGGTGTGAGGCCGTGACGGACGGCCCGTCCACCGCGGCGCACGCGGTGGACGGGCCGCGGCCGTCAGCCGTTGAGCAGGAGCAACATCTGCTTGATCTCGGCGGTCCGGGACTCCACGACGCGCCGGGCGAACGCCTTCGCGTCGGGGCTGGCGCCCTTGCTCTGCTCCGTCCGCGCCATCTCCACCGCGCTGCCCTGGTGGCCGATGAACAGGTTGAGGAAGGCGGGCTCGAAGCCGGCGCCCTTCGACTTCCGCAGGGCGCCGATCTCCTTGGCGCCGGTGGCCGGCGCCGCGCCGTGGTGCAGGTGCGCGTTCGCCGCCGCGCCGGATTCGGCGAGCCGCAATGCCGTGGGACGCTACTGGGAGTATCCCTAAAGAAACTTTAATAATCCTCGAAGGGACCGTGAAGGCGTCCCGCGGCGGCCGTGCCGGGCCGGCACGCCGGGACGACGCGACGGGCCGGCGCGCGGTGCGCCGGCCCGTCCCGCCCCGGTCACTTGGTGAGGTCGAGTCCGCTCTTCGGCCCGACCGTCAGCCGGTCGGCGGCCTCGTCCAGGTCGACCACGACCTCGTCGCCGTCGCGGACCTCCCCGGACAGCAGCTCGCGGGCGAGCTGGTCGCCGATCGCCGTCTGCACGAGCCGCCGCAGCGGGCGCGCCCCGTACAGCGGGTCGTAGCCGGTCAGCGCCAGCCACTCGCGGGCCGCGGGCGTGACGTCCAGCGTCAGCTGCCGGTCGGCGAGCCGGTCGGCGAGCGTGTCGACCTGGAGGTCGACGATGCGGGTCAGCTCCCTCGTGGAGAGCGCGTCGAACAGGATCACGTCGTCGAGGCGGTTCAGGAACTCCGGCTTGAACGAGTTCCGGACGGCGTTCCACACCGCCTCCCGCTTAGCCCCGTTCTCCAGCGTCGGGTCGACGAGGAACTGCGACCCGATGTTGGACGTGAGGATCAGGATCGTGTTGCGGAAGTCGACCGTGCGGCCCTGGCCGTCCGTGAGGCGGCCGTCGTCCAGGACCTGGAGCAGGATGTCGAAGACCTCGGGGTGCGCCTTCTCCACCTCGTCCAGCAGGATCGCCGAGTACGGGCGGCGCCGGACGGCCTCGGTGAGCTGCCCGCCCTCCTCGTAGCCGACGTATCCGGGCGGCGCGCCGACCAGCCGGGCGACGCTGTGCTTCTCGGAGTACTCGCTCATGTCGATGCGGGTCATCGCCCGCTCGTCGTCGAACAGGAACTCCGCGAGCGCCTTCGCCAGCTCCGTCTTGCCGACGCCGGTCGGGCCGAGGAACAGGAACGAGCCGGTCGGACGGTCCGGGTCGGAGATGCCCGCGCGGGCGCGGCGCACCGCGTCCGACACGGTGCGGACGGCCGTCTCCTGCCCGATCAGGCGCCTGCCCAGCTCGTCCTCCATGCGGAGCAGCTTCGCCGTCTCGCCTTCGAGCAGCCGGCCCGCGGGGATGCCCGTCCAGGACGCGACCACGTCGGCGACGTCGTCCGGGCCGACCTCCTCCTTCACCATCGCGTCGCGGTTGTCGGCCGCCTCCGACGCCTCCTCCAGCTGCTTCTCCAGCGCCGGGATCTCGCCGTAGGTGAGCCGCGCCGACGTCTCCAGGTCGCCGTCGCGCTGGGCGCGCTCCGCCTCGCCGCGCAGCTGGTCGATCGTCTCCTTGACCTCGCCGACCCGGTTCAGGCTCGCCTTCTCCTTGTTCCAGCGGGCGACGAGGCCGGTGAGGTGCTCCTGCTTGTCGGCGAGGTCCGCGCGCAGCCGGTCGAGCCGCTGCCGGGACGCCTCGTCGGTCTCCTTGGCGAGGTTCAGCTCCTCCATCTTCAGCCGGTCCACCGAGCGCTGCAGCTCGTCGATCTCCACCGGACGGGAGTCGATCTCCATGCGCAGCCGCGACGCGGCCTCGTCCACCAGGTCGATCGCCTTGTCCGGCAGGTACCGGGAGGTGATGTAGCGGTCCGACAGGGTCGCCGCCGCGACCAGCGCCGAGTCGTTGATCTGCACCTTGTGGTGCGCCTCGTAGCGGCCCTTCAGCCCGCGCAGGATCGCGATCGAGTCCTCCACCGTGGGCTCGCCGACGAAGATCTGCTGGAACCGGCGCTCCAGGGCCGCGTCCTTCTCGATGCGCTCGCGGTACTCGTCCAGCGTCGTCGCGCCGATCATGCGCAGCTCGCCGCGCGCCAGCATCGGCTTCAGCATGTTGCCGGCGTCCATCGCGCCCTCGGCCGCGCCCGCCCCGACCACGGTGTGCAGCTCGTCGATGAACGTGACGATCTGCCCTTCGCTCTCCTTGATCTCGTTCAGGACGGACTTCAGCCGCTCCTCGAACTCGCCGCGGTACTTCGCGCCCGCGACCATCGCGCCGAGATCCAGCGAGACGAGCTTCTTGCCGCGCAGCGACTCGGGCACGTCGCCCGCGATGATGCGCTGCGCCAGGCCCTCCACCACGGCGGTCTTCCCGACGCCGGGCTCGCCGATCAGCACCGGGTTGTTCTTCGTGCGGCGCGACAGCACCTGGACGACCCGGCGGATCTCCGCGTCGCGGCCGATGACCGGGTCGAGCCGGCCGTCGCGGGCCGCCGCCGTCAGGTCGACGCCGTACTTCTCCAGCGACTGGTAGGTGCCCTCGGGGTTCTCGCTGGTGACGCGGGCGTGGCCGCGCACCTTCTCGAACGCGTCCAGCAGCGCCTGCGGCGTCGCCCCGAACTCCTTCAGCAGGCCCGCCGCCGGGCCGCCGTCCGCGGCGAGGCCGACCAGCAGGTGCTCGGTCGAGACGTACTCGTCCTCCAGCCGCTGCGCCCGGTTCGCCGCCGTGTTGATCGACCGCTGGAGCTGGGCGGCCAGCCGCGGGGACGACACCGTCGACCCCTGCGCCCTCGGCTTCGCGGCGAGCTGCTCCTCGGCCCGCCGCCGGATCGCCTGCCAGTCGGCGCCGACCGCCTCCAGCAGCGGCACCGCCGTCCCGTCCGGCAGCGCGATCAGCGCCACCAGCAGGTGCTCCGGCTCGACTTCGGGGTGCCCCTCGGCCGCCGCCCTGCGGACCGCGACCGACAGCGCCTCCTGGCTCTTCTGCGTCAGCTTGTAGTCCATGTCCCGTCCCCGTGAAGTGCCGTGCCCTATTCCGTGCCCCGCTCGCGCCAGACGACGACGCTCGTGTGCCTGATCGGCACGAGGTCGGCGCCGGGCGTGCCGGCCGGTTCGCCGTGCCGGGCCTGCTGCGCCAGCCGCGCCGCGACGGACCGGGTCGACTCCAGTTCGTTGGCGAGCTCCTCCAGCGCCCCGTGCGCCTTCGCGAGCTCCTCGCGGAGCCGCACGTTGTCGCGCTGCAGCTCCAGGATGTGCTTGATGCCGGAGAGGTTGATGCCCTCCTCCTGGGAGAGCCGCTGGATCTCGCGCAGCATCACGATGTCGCGCATCGAGTAGCGGCGGCCCCGTCCGGCGGTCCGGCCGGGGCACACCAGCCCCAGCCGGTCGTACGTCCGCAGCGTCTGCGGATGCAGTCCGGACAGCTGCGCCGCCACCGAGATCACATAGACCGGAGTGTCATCGCCGAAGGGGTCCATGCCTTCACTCCTGCCTGGCCTGCTGGAGGATGTCGGCGCGCAGCTCCTCGCCGCCACCCGCCTCGCGGAGCTTGGCGAGCGCCTCGCGGGACGGCTCGTCGAGCTTCTGCGGGACGCGCACGTCGACGGTGACGAGCAGGTCGCCCTTCGTCCCGTCCCGCCGGGGCGCGCCGCGGCCCTTCACCCGGAACTTGCGGCCGTTGGGCGTGCCCTCCGGCAGCTTCAGCGTGACGGGCTGCCCCTGGAACGTGGGCACCCTGATCTCGCCGCCGAGCGCCGCCTCCGGGAACGTCACCGGGATCGTCAGCGTGAGGTTGTCGCCGGTGCGCCCGAACACCGGGTGCGGCCGAACCTTGATGTGCACGTACAGGTCACCGGCCGGGCCGCCGTTCTCGCCGGGCGCGCCCTTGGCCTTCAGCCGGATCTTCTGCCCGTCCGCGACGCCCGCCGGGATGCGGGCCTGGATCGTGCGGGTGCCGGTCGCGCGGCCGCTGCCGTGGCAGATCGGGCACGGGTCGTCGACGACGAGGCCCCGGCCGCGGCACTCCTTGCACGGCTCCTGGAAGCCGAAGTTGCCGAGGTTGCGGGTCTCGTGCCCGGTGCCCTCGCAGTTCGGGCACACCCGCGGCACGGTGCCGGCCTTCGCGCCCGTCCCGTGGCAGCTGTCGCAGGCCGCCTCGCTGGTCAGCTTGATCGGGACGGTCACGCCGTTCATCGCGCGCCCGAACGACAGCGTCACCTCGGTCTCGACGTCCGCGCCGCGCCGTGCGCGCCGCGCGCCCGTCGGACGGGTGCCCGCACCGCCGCCGCCGCGACCGAACAGGCCGCCGAACAGGTCGCCGATGCGCTCCCCGGCGCCGCCCTGCTGCGTCCCGGTGCCGCCCTGGCCGAACAGGTCGCCCAGGTCGAACCCGAAGCCCCCGCCGCCCTGCTGGCCGCGGAACCCGCCCGGCATCGACCGGACGGAGTCGTACTCCTTGCGGCGCTTCTCGTCGGACAGCACGTCGTAGGCCTCGGAGACCTCCTTGAAGCGGTCCTCGGCGTCCGTGTCCCCCTTGTTGGCGTCCGGGTGGTACTTGCGCGCCAGCTTCCGGTAGGACTTCTTGATCTCCTCCTGCGAGGCCGTCTTCGCGACACCGAGGACCTTGTAGTAGTCCTTCTCGAGGTAGTCCTTGGTGCTCACGGCGCCCCGCCTTCTGCTATCGCCACTTGCCACATGTCTTCAACGCCCCCGGTCGGGGCCCGACCCCGGAGGGACGGGCCCCGCGGGGCTCATTCGCCGTCGTCGCCCGGCTCGCCGGCCGCCTCGTCGGCGCCGGCCTCCGGGTCGGGGTCGGCCACCGCGACGCGCGTGGGCCGCAGGACCCGCTCGCCGATCCGGTAGCCGGGCTGGAGGACGTCCACGACACTCGTCTCGGTCACGTCCGGCGAGAGGGAGTGCATGAGCGCCTCGTGCACGGTCGGGTCGAAGGGCTCGCCCTTCTCGCCGTACCGCTCCAGGCCGAGCTTGCCGGTGACCGCCTCCAGGCTCTCCGCGACGGACTTGAACCCGCCGCTGAGCTCGTCGTGGTCACGGGCGCGGCCGATGTCGTCCAGCACCGGGAGCAGCTCGGACAGCACCTGCCCGAGGGCCTGCTCGCGGACGGCGACCCGGTCGCGCTCGACGCGCTTGCGGTAGTTGTCGTACTCCGCCTTGAGCCGCTGGAGGTCGGCGAGACGTTCCGTCAGCTGGGTCTTGAGCGAGGAGAACTCCTCGTCGGAGACCGTGGCGCCCCCGTCGGCCGGGGCCTCCGGGGCCGGCGACTCCGCCGCGGGCACCCGGACTTCCCCCGTTTCGGGATCGATGCGCCGCTTGTCGCGGATCACCGGGCCCTCCTTCTCCTCACCCTCGTTGGGAGAGGACGTCACGATGCATCACCCTTCGGCTTGTCCTCGTCCACGATCTCCGCGTCGACGACCTCGTCGTCCTGCGGGCCCTGCGCGTCGGCGGTCGGGCCGTGGTCCTCGGCGCCCGCCTGGGCGCCCTCGGGGTTCTGCGCGTACATGGCCGCGCCCATCTTCTGGCTGATCTGCGCCAGCTTCTCGGCGCTGCCCTTGATGGCGTCGACGTCCGTGCCCTCCAGGGCCTTCTTCACCTCGGCGACCGCGTCGCCCACCTCGGTCTTCAGCTCCGCGGGGACCTTCTCGTCGTTCTCCCGCAGGAACTTCTCGGTCGAGTAGGCGAGGGTGTCGGCCTGGTTGCGGACGTCGGCCTCCTCCTTGCGCTTGCGGTCCTCCTCGGCGTAGTCCTCGGCGTCGCGCATCATCTTCTCGATGTCGTCCTTCGGCAGCGCGCTGCCGCCGGTGATGACCATCGACTGCTCGCGGCCGGTGCCCTGGTCCTTCGCGCTGACGTTCACGATGCCGTTCGCGTCGATGTCGAAGGTGACCTCGATCTGCGGGACGCCGCGCGGCGCCGGCGGCAGACCGGTGAGCTGGAAGGTGCCGAGCTTCTTGTTGTACGCGGCGATCTCGCGCTCGCCCTGGTAGACCTGGATCTCCACGGACGGCTGGTTGTCGTCGGCGGTGGTGAACGTCTCCGACCGCTTGGTCGGGATCGTCGTGTTCCGCTCGATGATCTTGGTGAAGATGCCGCCCTTGGTCTCGATGCCGAGGCTCAGCGGGGTCACGTCCAGCAGCAGGACGTCCTTGACCTCGCCCTTGAGCACGCCGGCCTGGAGGCTGGCGCCGATCGCGACGACCTCGTCCGGGTTGACGCCCTTGTTCGGCTCCTTGCCGCCGGTCAGCTCCTTCACCAGGTCCGACACGGCGGGCATCCGGGTCGATCCGCCGACCAGCACGACCTGGTCGATCTTGTCGACGCCGATGCCGGCGTCCTTCAGGACCGAGTGGAACGGCGCCTTGGTCCGGTCGAGCAGGTCGGACGTCATCCGCTGGAACTCGCCCCGGGTGAGCTTCTCGTCCAGGTGCAGCGGGCCCTCGCTGGACGCGGTGATGTACGGCAGGTTGATCTGCGTCTCGGACGAGCCGGACAGCTCGATCTTCGCCTTCTCCGCGGCCTCGCGGAGGCGCTGCAGCGCCATCTTGTCCTTGGCCAGGTCGACGCCGTTGGCGTTCTTGAACTTCTCGACCAGCCAGTCGACGACCTTCTGGTCCCAGTCGTCGCCGCCCAGGTGGTTGTCGCCGCTGGTGGCCTTGACCTCCACCACGCCTTCGCCGACTTCCAGCAGGGAGACGTCGAACGTGCCGCCGCCGAGGTCGAAGACCAGGATGGTGGCCTCGTTCTCCTTCTCCAGGTGGTAGGCCAGCGCCGCCGAGGTCGGCTCGTTGATGATGCGCAGGACGTTCAGGCCCGCGATCTGGCCGGCCTCCTTGGTGGCCTGCCGCTGGTGGTCGGAGAAGTAGGCGGGAACCGTGATGACCGCGTCGGTCACGGTCTCGCCCAGGTAGGACTCGGCGTCCCTCTTCAGCTTCTGGAGCACGAACGCGCTCATCTGCTGAGGGTTGAACTCCTTGTCGTCGATCTTGACTTTCCAGTCGGTGCCCATCTCGCGCTTGACCGACCGGATGGTGCGGTCCACGTTGGTGACCGCCTGGCGCTTGGCGACCTCGCCGACGAGAACCTCGCCGTTCTTGGCGAAGGCGACGACGGACGGCGTGGTCCGCGACCCCTCCGCGTTCGCGATGACGGTGGGCTCGCCGCCCTCCAGAATCGCGACGACCGAGTTGGTCGTCCCGAGGTCGATGCCGACCGCACGTGCCATGTTCTCGTCCTCCGTCTTTTCCGGTTAACCCCGTTGCCGGTGTATGTCGCGGTTCCGGTGTTATCGCAGCCCCGGTCGCCCCCAGGGCGCGGCCGGTTCGTCTTCTCTGTCCGCAAGGTTGCCCGCACCGGCCGCCTCTTGTCAAATGACTTGAGTCGACCTCGCTCAACTTTGCTGACGACCTCTACAACAGGACGATTGAGCCACCTATTCCGGTTCCCGGAAGGGGCCCGGTCGGGCCGGAGATCGCCTGAACGGAGGAGGGCGCCGCCGCGTCCGTCACCCGCCAGGAGGAGAGCCGGCTCGGCCTAGGTCAGAGCGAGTCGGGGCGGTGGCCCGGGACGACGATGCCGTGCTCGTAGGCCAGCACGACGGCCTGGACGCGGTCGCGGAGGTGGAGCTTGGCGAACACGCTGCCGATGTGGCTCTTCACGGTGGCCTCGGTGACGACGAGCCGCGCCGCGATCTCCTGGTTCGACAGGCCCTGGGCCACGAGCAGGAGCATCTCGCGCTCGCGCGGGGTCAGCGCGGTCAGCAGGTCCGGCGCAGGCCGGACCGGGTCGGCGCGGCCGGCGTAGTCCTCGATCAGGCGGCGGGTGATCGACGGCGACAGCAGCGCCTCACCCTGGTGGACGACGCGGATCGCCTCCAGGAGCCGCTCGCGGGGCGCGTCCTTCAGCAGGAACCCCGACGCCCCCGCGCGCAGCGCACCGAACACGTACTCATCGAGGTCGTAGGTGGTCAGGATCAACACGCGAGGCCGACGGGGCGTCGAGCCGAGCTCGTCCGTTGGGGCTGGAGGACGGTGAGTCGAGCGGAGCTCGTTGGTACCGGTGATGTGGGCGGTGGCCTCGACGCCGTCCATCCGGGGCATCCGGACGTCCATCAGGATGACGTCGGGCCGCAGCTCCGCCGCCCGCGCGATGGCCTCGTGCCCGTCCGCGGCCTCGCCGACGACCTCCAGGTCCTCCCGGGTTTGCAGGAACAGCCGGAAACCGATCCGGATCAGTTCCTGGTCGTCGACGATCAGCACCCGGATCGTCACGTCCGCTCCCCGATCGGCAGCCGTGCCGCGACCCGGAATCCGCCGCCGGGGGACCGGCCCGCCTCCAGCTCACCGCCGAGCACCGCGACCCGCTCCCGCATCCCGACCAGGCCGTGCCCGCCGGGACCCGGCTCGCCGGTTCCCGTCCCGTCGTCGTGCACCCGCACCTCCAGGTCCGCCTCGCCGTAGCCCAGCCGTACCGTGACCAGTGTCGCCCCGGCGTGCTTCAGCGCGTTGGTCAACGCCTCCTCGACGATCCGGTAGGCGGACAGCTCCACCCCGCTCGGCAGGTCCAGCGGTTCCCCGGCGGTCTCCAGCCGGACCGGCAGCCCCGCCGCGCGGTACCCGGCGACCAGGTCGTCCAGGTCCGCCAGCGTCGGCTGCGGGCGCGTCTCCGCCGTGTGCCGCCCGCGCAGCAGGACGAGGATCCGGCGCAGCTCGGCCAGGCTCTGCTCGGCGCTGGCCTCCACCCGCTCCAGCGTCCGCGCGGCCACCTGAGGCTCGGTCTCCAGGACGTCGCGGGCGCCGCGGACCCCGATCAGCATCACCGTCACCGAGTGGGCGACGATGTCGTGCAGTTCACGGGCGATCGAGCCGCGTTCACGCTGCGCCGCGATCAGGTCGAGCTGCTCCCGTTCGCGTTCGAGGGTGGCGGCCCGTTCCTCCACCGCCCGGACGTAGCGGCGGCGCGTCTGGAGGTAGGCCCCAAGCATCCACGCCCCGATCGACACCGGCGGGCTGCAGATGCCGTCGGCCTCCAGGAACACGACCATCGGCGCCAGCACCGCGAGCGAGACGCGCCGGTCGCGTGTCTCGGCGAGCGACCACAGCGCGACGACGGCCGGCGCGCCTCCGGGCGAGTACCCGGCCGCGGCCAGCACGGCCGCCGACGCGGCCGTCACCGCGGTCACCGTCACCCCGAACCGGCGGCGGGCCAGCAGCACCGCGCCGGTGAGGACGGTCACCGCGATCGGCAGGGGCACGGCCTCGGTGCCGTCGTTGAACAGCAGCCCCACTTCCACGAAGACGGTCGCCGCGGCGAGCGCGATGTCGAACAGCACCGGGCGGTGCGCGGCCCGCAGGCCCCGCACCGCCCCGATCCTCTCCGCGACGTTCACGCCAGGTCGCGCCGTCGTTCGCAGCCGACCGCGACCAGCACCGCGAGCACCGTCCAGACCACGAACACCGCGCCGGCCTGCGCGACCGTGAGGGTCGTGGTGTGGGTTCCGCCCGTCATGACGTCCGCCGCGCCGAACGGCGACAGGTTCGCCCCCCGCTCCCACGCCCCGCTCACCAGCGGCTGCACCACCAGAGCCAGGATCAGCAGCACCACCGCGCCGACGACCGGGCTCCGGATCAGCGCGCCGAGCGCCGCGCCCAGCACCGTCGCCAGCAGGAGCGCCCCGACGTTGCCCGCCACGACCTCGGCCACCTGGCCGGACGTCAGGTCCGGACCGGGCTGGTCCGCCAGCAGCGGCAGCGCCACACCGGCGGCGGCCGCGTTGATCAGCAGCGCCAGCCCGAGACCGGTCAGCGCGTACGCCGCCATCCGCACCGCCAGGACGGTTCCGCGTCCGCGCCGGGCCACCAGCGCCGTGGGCGCCGCGGTGCGGTGGCGGTACTCGCCCGCCGCGCCGACCAGCCCCCACAGCAGCAGGAGGACGGGGAGCCCCGACAGCGCCTCCTTCTTCTCCGCCACCTCGTCGAGCGTTCCCGACGCCACGGCGACGAGCACCGCGTTCAGGACGGCGAACGCCATCCCGCCGGCCGCGAAACCCCACACGGCGCGGGTCGTCACCGACTTGAGCAGTTCCCCGCGAAGCAGGCCGATCATCGCTCCAACCCTCCGGTGAGTTCGAGGAACACGTCCTCCAGCGACTCCACCTCACTGATCGGTCCTTCGTGCACCAGCCTGCCACGGTCGATGACGACCACATCGTCGACCGTCTGCGCGGCCTCCGCGAGCAAATGGCTGGACAGCAGCACCGTGCCGCCCTTCGCCGCCCGGTCGCGCAGCATCGTCCGGAGCCAGCGGATCCCCTGCGGGTCCAGCCCGTTGGCCGGCTCGTCCAGCACCAGGATCCCGGGATCGCCCAGCAGCGCCGCGGCGAGCCCGAGCCGCTGCCGCATCCCCAGTGAGAAGCCGCCGACGCGGCGGCCCGCCGCCCGCGTCAGCTCGGCGACCTCCAGGACCTCCTCGACGCGGTGGCGCGGCAGCCCCGCCGCCAGCGCCAGCGCCCGCAGATGCGCGCGCGCCGACCGTCCGGGATGCGCGCCGCACGGCTCGATGTGGACGCCGACCCGGCGCGCGTCCGGCACCGTCGAGGCCACCGGCGCGCCCAGCACCGTCACCGCGCCCGCCGACGGCCGCGCCAGCCCCGCGACCGCCTTCAGCGCCGTGGTCTTGCCCGCGCCGTTCGGGCCGAAGAACCCCGTCACCGCGCCCGCCCGGACCGTGAACGTGAGATCGTCGACCACCGTCCGCCGGCCGTACCGTTTCGTCAGCCCCTCGACCCTGATCGCCGGGGCGGCCTTCGTCTGTGCTGTCATGCCGCCCAGCTTCGGCCGCCCCCGTCTCCCGGTCATCAGCCCACGGTCGAAACCCGTCCTCCGACCACGGCATGACTCCGATCCGGGGATCGCCGGGATCTCAGCCCGTCACCCGCCAGGAGCAGCGCCTCGCCCACACGACCCCGCCGTCGTCGCGCCGCGCCTCGCCGACGACTCCGAGCTCGATGTACTCGCTCATGCCGTACACGGACACGGTGACAAGCCGGATCGCACCGCACACACCTGCGCTCGCCCCACGAAGAGCGAGATCGACGCAGGTGATCGCGGCGGCGAAGTCATCGGTCACCCCGGACTGACCGTCCCCGACGTCCCAGGCGTACAACTGCGGCGGCTCGTACGCCGCCCTCACCGCCAGCCCCCGAGCAGAACGTGCCGCCGCCGCTTCGGCCGTACGCGAGCGGGCCGCGACGGGGGAGTGACCTGCCGGGGCCGCCGCGCCCTCCGGATGGGTGGGGCCGCCCGCTGGACGGCGAGGACCTCGCGCACCTTGTCGGCGAGCAGCCGAGGCGTGTCCGCCTCCACCAGGCGATCGTTCACCAGCGCCCACCAGTGCCCGGTGTAGTCGCCGAGCCATGCTCGGACGCCGGGGAACGCGGCCTCCAGCTCCCGCCGGATCTGGTCGGGGTCGAGGTAGACCCAACTCGTTGCGGAGCAATCAGCTAGGTTGCCCATAGATCGGACCTCTTTCCGATCGAGGCCCCGGGCGTAACGGTGTTCCAGCACCTGTCCCGGGGCCGCCCTATGTCCACGAGCGCACAGAGGCGCGGCTCGCTCTTGTACACCACGCGGCGGGACCCCGGGGGCGAGCCCCCGCCGCGCGGCCCACGCGACCGCCGTCCGCACCTGGGGGTAGCGCGTCGACGGCTACGCGACGAACCTTCACCTGCGTCGAGTGACGTTGTGGAGTCGGTTCGACACAGAAAGGATGGTATGGACAAGTGCAAGGCGCTACTACTTGTCCGTGATTCCATTCGGTATTTGACTGCGCACTCATGGTGACCGCTGCGAGACTGGCGCCCATGCCGACAGACCAGGGGCCCACTGCCCGCCACCGTCGCCTGGCGACGGAGCTTCGACGTCTCCGGGAGGAGGCTCGGCTCACGCCCGAGACCACGTCCGGGCTTCTGGGCTGGAGCCGCCCGAAGCTCGTCCGCATCGAGACGGCCAAGGGCAGGCCCACCGTGGCCGACGTCGAGCGCATCCTGGACGTCTACGGCACCGACTTCGCGACGCGAGCGGCACTGCTCCAACTCGCCCGCGACATCCGCACCCGGGGCTGGTGGGCAGCCTTCGGCGACGTCCTGGCCGGCGGCTACGCCGAACTGGAGGACGCGGCCAATCGCATCCGTACCTGGCAAACGGAAGTCGTCCCCGGCCTGCTCCAGACTCCTGATTACGCTCGTGTCCTGATCGCTGGTGCGTTTCCGGATGACCGGGAGGAGATCGATCGGCGGTTGCAGGCCCGGATGGCGAGACGCGCCCGCTTCGCGCGCACCGACGCTCCTGAACTCGACTTCCTCGTGGCTGAGGAGGTCCTCCGCCGCCCGGTCGGCGGACCGGCCGTGATGGCGAGCCAGCTCACGACGCTCATAGAGGCAGCTGAACAACCGTCAGTGGCAATACGGATCGTCCCGATGGCGCACGGGCACCGGCCCGGTCTGGGCGAAGGCTCAGTAGACATTTTCGAGTTCTCGGCGCCCCTGGAACTAGACACCGCACACGTGGAGACTATGGGAGGAAGTATGTACATCGAGGACATCACGCAAGTGCGGCGTTGTAGCTCGATGCTCGACCGCATCGCCGATGCGGCCCTGTCCCAAGAGGATTCGGTGGTGCTCTTTGCCGCCATCCGGGAGGAGTTTCAAGCTCATGTCCATGCTTAGGTTGCCAGCCGAAACCGAATGGCGGATCAGTACTTACTCAGGGGCAGGCAACAACTCTTGTGTGGAGGTGGCGCTCAGCGTTCCTGGTGTCGTGGGCGTTCGTGACTCTACGGATCCGGGCGGACCCGTGCTGGTGGTCGCACCCTCCGCCTGGCGGGCCCTGACGTCCCGGATCAAGAACGATGAGCTCTGAACTCGCCGCAGCCGAGTGGCGGATCAGTAGCCACTCTGGTTCCGGCAACGACACGTGTGTCGAGGTGGCCCTCAACATCCCCGGCGTTGTAGGCGTTCGGGACTCGGTGGATCGGGACGGGCCGGTGCTGGTGGTCGCGCCCTCCGCGTGGCGGGCCCTGACGTCTCGGATCAAGAACGATGAGTTCTGAGTTCTCCGCAGCCGAGTGGCGGATCAGCAGTCACTCGGGGGGCGGCAACAGCTCGTGTGTCGAGGTGGCGCTGAACGTTCCTGGCGTCGTGGGTGTCCGCGACTCGCTGGATCGGCATGGGCCGGTGCTGGCGGTCGCGCCGTCCGCGTGGCGTGCGCTGACGTCCCGGATCAAGAACGGCGAGGTCTAGCGCAGCACGTCAGGCGCGGCGGACGGGACGGGACGGCGAACCGGCGTTCCAGGGCGTCGCGGGTGGACGCCCCGGAATCCGTCAGGTGGTCAGGTCGGACGGGGTGGTTCCGGTTCGCGTCAGCGGGAGGGCGAGGGCCGCGCGCTCGGTCAGCCAGGCGCTCGGACGGTAGCGGGGGTCGCCGGTGGTTCCGTGCAGGCCGCGCAGGATGCGCAGGACGCGGTCGGCGCCCTCGTGGTCGCCCCACTCCAGCGGGCCGCGCGGATAGCCGAGGCCGAGCCGGACGGCGGTGTCGATGTCCTCGGGGCGGGCGAGACGCTGTTCGGCGATGCCGCAGCCCACGTTCACGACCGAGGCGAGGAGCCGCTGGGCCACGGGGGCGGGGGAGTCGCGCACGACGGTCATGGCGCGTCCGGTGGCGGAGAGGGCCGCGAGACCGGCGCGGCCTGCGTCCATGTCGAGACCCGGGTGGACGGCCACGGTGAGGCGGGTGAAGAACCCACCGAGTGGGTCTACGCCCAAGGTGCGCTCAACGGGGAGGCCCTCGGCGGCGGCTACCGTGCTCTGGCCGAACGGGGCGACCAGGACGATGGCTCGGCTCGACGGCTCGTCCCCGGACTCGACCTCTATACCTGCACTGGACAGCAGGGCGCCTAGTTCCTCACGGACGTCGCCGTGTACCCAGACTGGGCGCGGTTCCACAGCAGGGACGGTGACCTCCGGTGGCTCTTGCTTGGCGCCGTCCACGTACTTGTAGAAACCTTCGCCCGTCTTGCGTCCGTACAGACCGGCCTCAAGACGGGCCCGCCCGAGCCTGGACGGACGGAAGCGCGGCTCCGTGTAGAAACCCGTCCAGATGGATTCCATGACCGGGTGCGAGACGTCGATGCCGGTGAGGTCGAGCAGCTCGCAGGGGCCCATCTTGAGGCCAAGGACGTCCCGCGCGATGCGGTCCATGTCGACGGGCTCGGCGATCCCCTCGGACAGGATCTGGAGGGCCTCCGTCACCAGGCCGCGCCCAGCGTGGTTGACGAGGAACCCAGGCGCGTCCGGCGCGATGACCGGTTCGTGCCCGAGGCGCCGGACGAGGTCGGCGAGCGCGTCCGGGATCCACTCCGCCGTGCGCGCCCCTGGGATCACCTCTACGAGGCGCATCAGCGGCACCGGATTGAAGAAATGCAGGCCCGCGACCCTGGACGGGTCCTCCAAACCGGCCGCGATGGCCGTCACCGGCAGCGAACTGGTGTTGGTCACCAGGATCGTGTGCTTCGGGCACACCTTCTCCAGGGACGTGAACAGCTCGCGCTTGGTGTCCATGTCCTCCCGGACGGCCTCGACCACGAGATCGCAATTCTGGAACGGGGTGAGCGGTTCGCCGACCGGGCGGAGCCGTCCCTTCGCCGCCGCCGCCTCCTCGGCGGTCATCCGCCCCTTGCGCACGAGCTTGTCGAACATGCCGCCGATGTACTCGGCCGCGCCGACCACGGCCTCCATCCGGAGGTCGGCCAGCTCCACGGTCAGCCCGCCCGCCGCGGCGAGCTGCGCGATCCCGCGTCCCATCGCCCCGGTGCCGATCACCCGGATCGTCGTCACCTGCCGCGCCCACTGCTCCACCGTGGCCTCCTCGCCGTCGTCCGCTCCACGCATTCAACAGCCCCGGGGCCGCCCCGCGGAACCGGGGTCGTAGCCTGCGGAGTGCCCGTCCCAGAGCCTGAGGAGCCCACCATGCGCGACGCGGTGATCTGCGAGCCGCTGCGTACCCCGATCGGCCGGTTCGGCGGGACGCTGAAGACCGTCCCGGCCGTCGAGCTCGCCGCCGCCGCCGTCCGGGCGCTGGTCGAGCGCACCGGCCTGCCCGGCGACGCGATCGACGAGGTGATCCTCGGCCACTGCTACCCCACCTCCGACGCCCCCGCCATCGGACGCGTCGCCGCGCTGGACGCCGGGCTGCCCGTGTCCGTCGGCGGCGCCCAGCTCGACCGGCGCTGCGGGTCCGGGCTCCAGGCCGTCCTGAACGCGGCCATGCAGATCCAGACCGGCGTCAGTGAGGTGATCATCGCGGGCGGTGCGGAGAGCATGAGCGGCGCGCCGTTCTACACGACGCGGGCGCGCTGGGGCGTCCGCGGGCCGTCCCTCGAACTCCACGACGCGCTCGCGCAGGGCCGCGTCACCGCCGGAGGCGTCCGCCACCCGGTGCCCGGCGGCATGCTGGAGACCGCCGAGAACCTGCGCCGCGAGTACGGCATCGGCCGCCGTGAGCAGGACGAACTGGCCGTCCGCTCGCACGAGCGCGCCGTGGCCGCCCAGCGGTCGGGCGTGTTCGCGGAAGAGATCGTCCCGGTGACCGTGAAGTCCCGGAAGGGGGACACGGTCGTCGACACCGACGAGCATCCGCGTCCCGACACCACCGTCGAGAGCCTGGCGAGACTGCGTCCGGTGCTCGGCAAGCAGGACGCCGAGGCCACCGTGACCGCCGGCAACGCCAGCGGCCAGAACGACGCCGCCGCCGTCTGCGTCGTCACCACGTCCGAGCGGGCCGCCGAGCTGGGGCTGCGCCCCCTCGTCCGGCTCGTCTCGTGGGGCCGCGCCGGCGTCCCGCCGGAGACGATGGGCATCGGCCCCGTGCCCGCCACCGCCAAGGCCCTGGCCGCCGCCGGCCTCACCCTCGCCGACATGGACCTCATCGAGCTGAACGAGGCGTTCGCCGCGCAGGTCCTCGCCGTGACCCGCGAATGGGGGCTCAAGGACGCCGACTGGGACCGCGTCAACGTGCACGGCTCCGGCATCTCCCTCGGCCACCCCGTCGGCGCGACCGGCGCCCGCATCCTCGCCACCCTCGCCCGCGAGATGCACCGCCGCGAGGCGCGCTACGGCCTGGAGACGATGTGCATCGGCGGCGGCCAGGGCCTCGCCGCCGTCTTCGAACGCGTCCACCAGGTCCGTTGACTTGCGGCGTGTTGTTGTTATGGCAAGGCCGATAACAACAACACGCCGCAAGTCAACGGAGGGACGACCCGGCCGACGTTCGTGGTCACCGCACCGGGCCGGGGGTCCAGGACGGGTCGCGCCCGGTCATGGCGATGAGCCGGTCGAGGGCGGGCGCGTCGTCGGGGGCCGGGACGGCGGGGCCGAAGAGACCGGGGACGCCCTTGCCGCCGCTCTGCTCGACCGTCGGGGCGACGAAGGCCAGGCAGGACTCGATCTCGTCCTCGCCCGCGGCGTAGCTCTGCCCGGTGGCGCGGGCGACGTCCCAGCCGTGGACGACCAGCTCGTTCATCGCGACCTTCCCGGCCTCCTCGCCGGGCAGGTCGACGCCCCCGGCGGCGGTCATGCCCGACCACGCGTCCGGGGAGCGCCACGCGGCGGCGAGCGCGTCGAGCTGCTCGGGGAGGCGGGTCCGCCAGTCCGGGGGGAGGCTGGACGCGTCGGCGGACGGCGGCTGCGTCCCGCCCTCCGGGAGGTCTTTCGCGGCGGCCCAGGTGAAGGCGAGGGACAGCCCGCTGACGTGGTCGATCAGCGCGCCCAGGGACGTGTCGGCGCAGGGCGTCGGCGCGTCGAGCCGGTGGTCGGGGACGTTCGCGAGCAGGGCGGCCATGCGCTGGGCGGCGGGTAGCAGGTCTGGGTTCGAGGTCACTTGGAGCTCTCCGTTCGTCGTACCGGTGGACGGGATCGCCCTGGACGGGCGCCGTCCTGTGGTATGGACTCGGGAACCCGCCGATACTCATCGGCGCCCGGAATCTCTAAGGTATGACGGACGACACGGCTCGCGGCCGGTGCATCGGGGCCCCGGGAAGGGCCTGAAGTGTGCTGACCAGGGCATGTGACGCATAAGCTACTACCGAGTAGTATTCGGGCCCCGGGTGAAGGGCAGTATTTCGCGAGCCCTACGCTGACTGCCAACGCCCGTACCCCAGGAGGACGGAACAGTGTTCTGGATCACGTTGGTCATTGGGCTCGCCGGTGCGGCGGTCGCTCTGGCGCTCGCCGCGAGGCGGGTGCTGTTCCTGTACAGCATCGCCAAGAGCGGGCAGCCCGACCCCGAACGGACGCTGCAGGTCAAGCGTGACCCCAAGAAGGCCGTTGAAGGCCAGGCGGTCGAGGTCCTGGGGCAGCGAAAGCTGCTGAAGTGGACCGTGGCGGGCGCGGCGCACTTCGCGGTGATGTGGGCGTTCTTCCTGCTGGCGACGGTGTACCTGGAGGCCGCGGTCCAGCTGCTGTTCGGGCTGGAGGCGCACATCCCGGGCCTGCAGACGTGGGGGCCGATCGGGTTCGTGCAGGACACCATCGCGCTGGCGTGTCTCGCCGGGCTGGCGGTGTTCACCGCGATCCGGGTGAAGAACTCGCCGAAGCGGATCGGCCGCAAGTCGCGGTTCAAGGGCTCGCACCTGTCCGGCGCGTGGATCACGCTGTTCATGATCTTCAACGTGGTCTGGACGATGTTCTTCTTCCGCGGCGTTGAGGTCGCCCGCGACAACTTCGGCTACGGCGGCGCCGCGTACTTCTCGCACCTGACCGGCGACCTGTTCGACGGCATCGGCAGCGACGGCACGCTCGAAGTCCTCGAATCGGTCGCGCTGCTGGCCCACATCGGTGTCGCGCTGGTGTTCCTGGTGTTCGTGGTCCACTCCAAGCACCTGCACATCTTCCTGGCCCCGCTGAACGTCATGTTCAAGCGCCGCCCGGACGGCCTCGGCGCCGCGCAGCCGATGATGTCGGGCGGCAAGCCCCTCGACTTCGAGGAGGCCGACCCCGACGAGGACGTCTTCGGCCGCGGCAAGATCGAGGACTTCACCTGGAAGGGCTTCCTCGACATGGCGACCTGCACCGAGTGCGGTCGCTGCCAGTCCCAGTGCCCCGCGTGGAACACCGGCAAGCCGCTGTCGCCGAAGATGCTCGTGCTCGAACTGCGCGACCACGCCCTCGCCAAGGCGCCGTACATGATCGCCTCGGAGGAGGAGCGGGCGAAGTTCACCGACGAGCAGAAGCTCGCCATGCAGGTGGACAAGGAACTCGTCGGCGACGACGGCGTCATCCACCCCGACGTGCTGTGGTCGTGCACCAACTGCGGCGCGTGCGTGGAGCAGTGCCCGGTCGACATCGAGCACATCGACCACATCCTGGACATGCGCCGCTTCCAGGTCATGATCGAGTCCTCGTTCCCGTCCGAGGCCGGCGTGATGCTGAAGAACCTGGAGAACAAGGGCAACCCGTGGGGCATGTCGGAGACCAAGCGCCTCGACTGGGTCGAGGAGCTGGACTTCGAGGTGCAGGTCGTCGACGACAAGGTCTCCGACGACACCGAGTACCTGTTCTGGGTCGGCTGCGCCGGCGCGCTGGAGGACCGGGCCAAGAAGACCACCAAGGCCGTCGCCGAGCTGCTGCACATCGCGGGCGTCAAGTTCGCCGTGCTGGGCCCGATGGAGGCGTGCACCGGTGACCCGGCCCGCCGCCTGGGCATGGAGTTCGTCTTCCAGATGCTCGGCCAGCAGAACGTGGAGACGCTCAACGACGCGGGCGTGCAGAAGATCGTGGCGACCTGCCCGCACTGCTTCAACACCCTGGCCAACGAGTACCCGCAGATCGGCGGGAACTACGAGGTCGTCCACCACACCCAGCTGCTGGCGCACCTGGTCGAGGAGGGCAGGCTCACCCCGGTCACGCCGATCGAGGAGAACATCACCTACCACGACCCCTGCTTCCTGGGCCGCCACAACAAGGTCTACAAGCAGCCGCGCGACATCATGGCCACCGTCCCCGGGGTCAAGACCCAGGAGATGCACCGGCACAAGGACCGCGGTTTCTGCTGCGGCGCCGGCGGCGCGCGGATGTGGATGGAAGAGCGCATCGGCAAGCGCATCAACACCGAGCGCGTGGACGAGGCGCTGGAGACCAACCCCGACACCGTCTCCACCGCCTGCCCGTTCTGCCTGGTCATGCTCGGCGACGCCATCAACGAGAAGAAGAACGAGGGCGCGGCCAAGGAGACCCTGGAAGTCGTGGACGTCTCCCAGCTCCTGATCCGCTCCATCAAGGGCGAAGGCACCACCCCGGAGAAGGAGACCGTCGCCGCCGAATAGCGGCGCGGACTCCGCCGGATCCCTCCGGACGACGAAGGACCCCGAGCTCGCGGCTCGGGGTCCTTCGCGCTTCCGGGGGTCAGGCTCCCGAAGCAGGTTCCACGGGCGGGGCCGACGGCTCGTGTTCGGCGCCCGTGATCGGCGGGCCGGCTGCACGGCTCGCCGGAGGCGGGACGGCGATGAGCATGTCGCGCAGGGCGTACACCGCCTGGTAGGGGAGGATCTCCCGGGTCGCGAGGTCGTCCGGCGAGACGATCGGGCCGTGCGCCGTCCGGGCCAGCACGATCAGCTTCGCGTGGTGCGGGTCGACGCCGGGCAGCGCGGCGAGCAGGTGCTCGGGCGCCGAGTTGACGTCGACCAGCCCGCCGTCGTCGAACGTCCGGGGCAGGTCGGGGCGGCCGATGCCGAGCCGGCGGGCGATCGACGGGTGGTGCGCCGCCAGTGCCCGGGCCTGCTCCCGGCGGACCCGCCGCTCGATCAGCTGGACGTCCGGCACGGGCACGCCGCCGCCCGGATGCGCGCCCGGATGCGGGTCGGCCGTGAGGATCGCCAGGTGGACGGCCCCGCCGAACATCGTGACCAGCAGCGCGAGGAAGATCGGCCCGTCCCACGGGCTGCTGTCCTCCGTGTCGCTGCTCATGATGCCGACGAAGACGAGGACGGACAGCGCCAGGTAGCCGCCCGCCGCCAGCGCCAGCGGACGGCTCCGCCGCCGCGCCCCGTAGTAGGCGGCCAGGGCCCAGGTCACCAGCCCGAAGCTCAGCACCGGAAGGGCCAGGAGGACGGCCCGCAGCGGCCACGGAACCCGTCGTCCGGCGGGCGGCGCCCAGACCGTGTGCTCCCCCGGTCCGGGGGGCGCGGGCCGATCGTCGGGCGGTGGCCGGCCCGCCAGAGACGGGTCCGAGCGCAGGATGCCGAGGTGCAGGTTCTGCAGGCGCTCGCCGGGTTCGACGCCGAACTCGTCCGCGAAGAAGTCGCGCGCGTCCCGGTAGGCGGCGAGGGCCTCGGCCTGCCGGCCGCACCGGTAGAGCGCCAGCATCAGCAGGTACCGGAACCCCTCCCGGAGCGGGAACTCGGCGACCAGCCGGAGCAGTTCGGGGACGAGCCGCGCGTGCTCCCCCGACTCCAGCCCGGCCTCGGCGCACTCCTCCAGCCCGGCCGCGCGCGTCTCATCGAGGCGGTCGCGCGCCGCGTCGAAGTAGGGGCCGCTCAGGTCCGCCAGCGCGGGGCCCCGCCACAGGGCGAGCGCCTCGCGCAGCATCGCCTCGGCCTGCGCCGGGTCGCCTCCGGCGCGCACGGCCCGGGCCGCCTTCACCCGGCTCTGGAAGTCCTCGGCGTCCAGGCCCTGCGGCGGGACGTGCAACGCGTATCCGGCGCCCGTCAGCGTCAGCAGCCGTCCGGGGGCGCGCGGCGAACGGTCGGGCTCCAGCACGCGGCGCAATCCGGCCACGTACTTCTGCACGACGTTCGCCCCGTTGTCGGGCGGCTCGTCCCCCCACACCGCCCGCACGATCGACGCCGTCGACACCGGCCGGCCGGGCGTCAGCAGCAGGACGGCGAGGACCGCGCGCTGCTTGCCCGGCCCCAGGTCGAGCTCCCGTCCGTCCCGCCACGCGGCCGTCCGGCCCAGGATCTCGAAGCGCAGGGACCCCTCGTCCGGCAGCGCGACCACCTCCACTCGCCGTCCACCCCCGTGGCGTCGCGGCAGTCGTTCGGCAGCCCGGACGCAGTGACAGCAGCATAACGACAGTGATCCGGCACACGCCTGCAACAGGCTCGTAGCGGACATCGGGGGCGATGTCCCATGAAGTGAGAGAGAGGGGACCTCGGTGCCACATCACCGACTGCGGACCGGCCAGGCGTCGGCCGCGCTCGTCCTTGTGCTCGCGGCCGGCGCCGCCGGTGCCGCCGCCTGCGGGCCCGCCGAGAAGGCCGAGACGACAGCGAAGAAGGCCACCGCGCCCGCCACGGGCCCCGCCGCCGCACCGTCCAACGGGGTGGAGAAGCTCGACGCCGCCGACATCCTGAGCCGCGCGCGCAAGGCGACCGCGGCCGCGCGCTCCCTGCGCATACGCGGGCAGATCGAGGAGGGCGGCGACGAGTTCGCGCTCGACTTCCGCTACGAGGGCAAGGCGAAGTCGAGCGGATGGTTCCAGCAGGGCGGCGAGCGCGTCGAGATAACCAGGATCGGCAAGGACCTCTACATCAAGGGAAACGACGCGTTCTGGAAGTCGATCGGCGGGAAGGGCGCGGTGCAGGTGCTGTCCGGCAAGCATCTCAAGACCTCCAGCACCGCCGCCGACTTCAAGGACATGGCGTTCTTCACCGACCGCACGGCCATGTTCAACGAGGCCGTGAAGTCCGCGGGCACCTGGAAGAAGGGCAAGACCGGGACGGTCGGCGGAACCCCGACCGTGACCCTCCTCGCCGGGACGAGCGGTGACCAGATCCAGGTGGCGACCCGAGGAGAGCCCTACGTGCTGGTACTGGACGGCGGTCCGGCGAACCGCATCGAGTACGCCTACGAGGAGCCGGTGACCGTCGAGCGTCCGCCCGCCGGCAGCGTGATCGACGAGGACGCGCTCGAATGACCGCCGGGTGACCGGCGGCTGAAACGGCCGTCCGCTCGGCGGCGCCCGGGGCCGCGGGCGCGCACCGGGCGGACGGCGCCCCCGCACCGACCGCCCCCCGCACCGGCTGCGCCCGCACCGGTCGCGCCCGGCGCGGTTGCGATCGCGGACTCCTGGTAAGACACCGGGATGGCCGTGCTCGTGTCCGTCCTCGCCTTCGTGATGACGCTCGCCGGCGGTCTCGCGGCGATGCGGGTGCGCGACCGGCGGCACCTCGTCCTCGGGCTGGCGGGCGGCCTGATGCTCGGCGTCGTCGCGTTCGACCTGCTCCCCGAGTCGCTGGAGATGACCCGGCACAAGCCGCTCGGCGTGCCCGCCCCGATGATCGGCTTCGCGGCGGGGTTCGTCCTGCTGCACGTCGTGGAGCAGGCCGTCGCGATCCACCGCGCCCACGAGGACGAGTACGCGCCGCACGTCCACACCCACGGCGCGGGCGCCGGGGGGCTGCTCGCCGCGTCCGCGCTCGTCCTGCACAGCCTGGTGGACGGCCTCAGCATCGGCCTCGGCTTCCAGTCCGGCACCGACGTCGGGATCTTCGTGGCGCTGGCCGTGATCACGCACGACTTCGCGGACGGGTTCAACACCTTCACTGCCGCCTCGCTGAACCGCGCCGACCGCCGCCCCGCCGTCCTGCTGCTGCTCGCGGACGCCGCCGCGCCCGTCGCCGGCGCCGCGATCGGCACGCTGGCGACCGTCCCGGAGGCCGTCCTCGGCCCCTACCTGGGGACGTTCGCCGGCGTCCTGCTGTACCTCGCCGCCGCCGAGATCCTGCCCGAGGCGCACAGCGTCCACCCGCGCGTCATGACGCTGTGCGCGACGGGGGTCGGGCTGGTCGCCGTCCTGTTCAGCGTCAGCCTCGCCGGCTGACCCCAGGCGCGGACGGCGAAGGGCCGCGGACGGCGAAGGGCCGCGGACGGCGAAGGGCCGCGGACGGCGAAGGGCCGCCCGGCATCACCGGACGGCCCTTCCTCCGCTGCTGGCAGCGTTCCCGGACGGGTCAGCTCGTCAGGGACGTCGCGTAGCTCTGGTTCGTCTTGAGCCACTCGTCGACGGCCTGGTCGGGCTTGCCCTTGTACTTGTTCTCCATGAGGTCTTCGAGAGCGCCGAGCGTCTTGTCGTCCATCTTGAAGTTCTTCATCCACTTCGTGACCTCGGGCTGGTCCTTGCCGAAGCCCTCCCGGGCGACCGTGTAGATCGCGTCGGGCTTGCCCATCGCGCCCTTCGGGTCCTTCAGGTCGCGGATCGGGTACTTCGCGTACGCCCAGTGCGGACGCCACAGCGTGACGACGATGTCCTTCTTGGCGTCGGTCGCCTTCTTCAGCTCGGTGAGCATGGCCGACGTCGACGACGTCGTCACCTTGTACTCGTCCTTCAGGCCGTACGCGGGAAGCATCTTCTCCTGCGACACCCGGTACAGGCCGGAGCTCTTCTCGATGCCGATGATCTCGCCGCCGTAGGTGTCGCCCTTGCCCTTGAGGTCCTCCAGGGACTGGAGCGGCGAGTAGTTCGGCACGGCGATCGTCAGCGGCGCCGCGTCGTACCAGGCGCCGACCTTCTCCAGCTTGTCGCCGTACTTCTTCCAGTAGTCCTCGTGGGTGCCGGGCAGCCAGGCGTCGACGAACAGGTCCACGTCGCCCTTCGACATGCCCGCGAAGAGCACCCCCACGTCGAGCGTCTTGACGTCGACCTTGTAGCCCTTGTCGGTCAGCAGCCGCTTCCAGAGAGCCGTGGCGGCCTCACCCTCGGCCCAGCCCGACATCATGCCGATGGTGATCTCCTTGTCGTTCTCACCCCCGCCCGAGTCGGAGTCGCCGCACGCGGCGGCGCTCAGGCCGAGCGTCAGCGTCAACGCGGCGACCGTCAGACCCTTGAACTTGAAACGCATGCCCATCCCTTCGTTGGCTTGCATCAATGGGAGTAGGGGGGAGCGGAACTCTCCGCCGGAACGGCGGATCGGCTCTGCCGTGGAGTCAGCCGACGAGGTCGGCGGACGGGGCGGCCACGTCGCGGGGGGCCGCTCCGCGGGGGGCCGCTCCGCGGGTGGCCTTGCCGCGCGCGAACAGCGCACGGAGCATGCTGGGGCCCTCGCCCAGGGCGCCGGTGAGGCGGTCCAGGTAGATGGCGAGGATGACGACGGCGATGCCGCCCTCGAAGCCCTTCGCCACGTCCACCCGGTTGATGCCCTCCAGCACCACGCCGCCGAGGCCGCCCGCGCCGACCATGCCCGCGATGACGACCATCGACAGCGACAGCATGATCAGCTGGTTGACGCCCGCCATGATGGACGGCAGCGCGAGCGGGATCTGGATCCGGGTCAGGATCCGGTTCGGCGGCGTGCCGAACGCCTCGCCCGCCTCCACCATCTCCGGGTCGACGCCGCGGATGCCGAGCTCGGTCAGCCGCACCCCCGGCGGCATCGCGAAGATGACCGTCGCGACCACGCCGGGCACGGAGCCGATGCTGAAGAAGAAGATCGCCGGGATCAGGTAGACGAACGCCGGCATCGTCTGCATGAAGTCGAGGACGGGCCGGACGATCCGGCTCACCACGTCGTTGCGCGCCGCCGCGATGCCGATCGGAATCGACAGGACCGTGGACACCAGCGCCGACACGAGCACCAGGGCCAGCGAGTCCATCGAGTCGTCCCACAGCTCCATGCTGTCGATCAGCACGAACCCGAGGATCGTGAACACGCTGAGCCGCCAGCCGCTGATCGCCAGCGCGATCACGGCCAGCACCAGGGTCAGCGCCAGCGGCGGCAGGACGGTCAGGACGTCCGTCAGCCCGTCGACCGACGTCTCGATCGCCGACCCGATCCCGTCGAACAGCCACGACAGGTGGTCGGTGCACCACGTCACCAGAGTGTCGAACCACTCGCCGACCGGCGCCCGGGGCAGTTCGATCGCGTTACTCAGCATCGCCGCCCTCCTTCGCCAGTGCGAGTGCCGGTGCGTTGCCCGGCGAGTCGACGAGTTCCTCCACGTGCGAGTTGATCGCGCCGAGGGCCGCGAGCAGCGTCACCCGGGGGATCACGCCGAGCAGCGTCCCGTCCGCGTCCGCGACCGGCACCGGCAGGTCGCTCTCGGCGCAGCGGAGGAACAGGTCCGCGACGGGGGTGTCCGGCGCCACGGGCTCCAGGTCCTCCGGGTCGATGAGGCCGTCCAGCGTCTGGACGTTGTCCTGCACCGCGTCGGCGACCACCGTGCCGCGCACCCGCCCGACCAGCTTGCGGTCGCGTCCGATCACGAACGCCGCCGACGTCTGGTGCTCGCGCATCGTCCGCAGCGCCGTCCGCGGACCCGTCGACGCCAGCACCGTGACCAGCGGCTTCTCCATGACGGACGACGCCGTCAGCACCCTGGTACGGTCCACGTCCGCGACGAACTGGGCCACGTAGTCGTTCGCCGGGTCGGTCAGGATCTCCTCGGCCGTGCCGATCTGCACGATCCGCCCCTCGCGCATCACCGCGATGCGGTCGCCGATGCGCATCGCCTCGTTCAGGTCGTGCGTGATGAAGACGATGGTCTTCCCGAATCGTCCTTGCAGGTCGAGCAGCAGGTCCTGGACCTCTCGCCGGATCAGCGGGTCCAGTGCGCTGAACGCCTCGTCCATCAGGATGATGTCGGTGCCCGCGGCGAGCGCCCGGGCGAGGCCCACGCGCTGCTGCATACCGCCCGACAACTGACCGGGGACCTTGTCCTCCCAGCCTTCGAGCCCCACCAGCGCCAGGAACTCCCGGGCCTTCTTCTCTCGTTCTTCCTTCGCGACGCCGCGGACTTCTAGCCCATACGCCGCGTTGGCCAGAACCGTCCTATGGGGGAACAACGCGAAGTGCTGGAAGACCATACTGATCTTGTTCTGCCGAAGCGCCCGGAGCGCCTTCGCCGACATCTTCGCGATGTCCTGGCCGTCGATCTCGACGCTCCCGGAGGTGACCCCGAGCAGCCCGTTCAACGTCCGGATGAGGGTCGACTTCCCCGACCCCGACAGGCCCATGACCACGAAGATCTCGCCCTGCCGGACCTCGAACGAGGCGTCCACCACGGCCGGGGTGACCCCGAGGTCGCGGATCGCCTTCGCATCGGCGCCCGCCTTGAGCTTTCGCTGTGCCTCTGCCGCCTTACGACCGAAGAGCTTGGTGACGCCTTCCGCGCGGAGTACTGACACGATCTCCTTCCGGGTTCCCGCGTCGATGCGCGGAAACGGGTCGCCCTGAGCGCCGGGACCTCACATCAAGAGGATGTAAACCGGACGCCAAACCTGTGCGTCACCCGAAACTACCCGCCCAGAGAACATGTTTCATCTTTTGGGTGGTTGCGTCACATTTTGGTCACAAACGGGCTACACCTTCGTCTGGTGGAAGTTCAGGTACGACCGCGACGGCGTAGGCCCCCGCTGGTCCTGGTACCGCGACCCGTACTTCGCCGACCCGTACGGGTACTCCGCCGGCGAGCTCGTCCGGAACAGGCACATCTGCCCGATCTTCATCCCCGGCCACAACTTGATCGGCAACGTCGCCACGTTCGACAGCTCCAACGTGACATGACCGCCGAACCCCGGATCGATCCACCCCGCCGTCGAATGAGTGAGCAGCCCGAGCCGCCCGAGGCTCGACTTCCCCTCCAGCCGCGCCGCGAGATCCTCGGGCAACCCGAACACCTCGTACGTCGACGCGAGCACGAACTCCCCCGGATGCAGGACGAACGCCTCGTCCCCGTCGACCTCCACCAGCCGCGTCAGATCCGGCTGCTCCACCGCCGGATCGATGTGCGGATACCTGTGGTTCTCGAACACCCGGAAGTACCGGTCCAGCCGCACGTCCACACTGGACGGCTGAACCATGCCCGGCTCGTACGGGTCGATCTTCACCCGCCCGGACTCGAGCTCGGCCCTGATATCGCGATCGGAGAGCAGCACCCGGAAACGCTATCCCACCCCACACCCCCACCGACGATCCGGTACAGTATCCACAGCATGGAGCCCCCAGGGCCCTGCCACGCGGGTGTAGTTCAATGGTAGAACTTCAGCTTCCCAAGCTGACAGCGCGGGTTCGATTCCCGTCACCCGCTCACGTTAAAGGCCCAGGTCAGGGACATGATCCCCGACACTGGGCCTTGATCGTTTCTCATTGACATCGTCGGCCTGGACGAGCGCGTTGAGCCCGTCCGCGATCGCACGGTCAGCACTGCTCGACCAGTGCTGATACCGCAGCGCCGCCCGCTCGTTTTCGTGCCCCATGCGCGCCATCAGGTTGCGCAGCGAAACGCCCATGTCAGCGGCGAGCGTGTTTCCCGTGTGCCGCAGGTCATGGAAGTGCAGGTTCGGAACGCCGAGCGCCTCCACGACCGGCTTCCACCGGGTCAGCGTCTACGACATGTGCGGCAACACTTGGGACTGGTGCTCCACCGAAACGGAGCCCGGCCGCGACGAGTTGAAGGGTCGCGCCTTCACGAGCCTCTTCCTTCGCTGCGCCCGGTCGATGTTCAACGACGCCTCAGCAGACATGCTCGACGATGACACCCGCTTGCGCTGCGTGACCCCAGCAGAGACCATGCG
Organism: Actinomadura sp. GTD37; assembly: GCF_041951365.1. Taxonomy (NCBI): domain Bacteria; kingdom Bacillati; phylum Actinomycetota; class Actinomycetes; order Streptosporangiales; family Thermomonosporaceae; genus Actinomadura; species Actinomadura sp. GTD37. The sequence goes on along the minus strand of NZ_JBGNUS010000001.1, from coordinate 150,638 downwards.
AGTTCTGCTCAACGTGAGGTCCGCTCAGTAGGGGAGTCCATGGCGGAAGTCAGAGTCACCCACGACCAGCAGGCCAACGCCGCCTACGTCTACTTCGTCGATCCCGCCCAGATGGACACGAGGTCGGCGCACATGTATGCCTGTGACCCCGTCGGCGTCGACGGAATGATCAATCTGGACTTTGATGCCGAGGGGCGCGTCATCGGTATCGAGATCCTTGACGCCCGCTCCAAGCTGCCCCGGTACCTGCTCGACGCAGCCGAACGCCTAGACGTCTGAACAGCCAGGAAGGCAGGAGGAGGCTGGCGGCCGGACAACCGAAGCGCCAGCCCCTCCGAGGCGCCCCGTCCCCCGGATGAGAATCTTCTTTACGTCTCAAGGTGCCCGCTACGCGTCGCTGGCGGCCGCATGCCCGGCGCGCCGGGCATGCGGCCTGTCCCGTCCGGTCCCGCCGCACCGCGTCGCCCGTCCGCCCGGTCTCATGAGGCGCCGCTGTGACGGACGGGGGGTTACGAGTTTGAGGTGACAGCGCCTTCCGGCCGACCTATCAACTCCGCCATGCGGATCAAACGGCGAACGTGTTGTGCCCCTTCACCACGCAAGCGCGGAAGGATCTTTTGAAGGTCACGCGCGCAGGCCTGGAGGATGCGGGACCGCTTCGCATCGAGCACCCCTCGGTCCTGCACATAGGCCGAGATACATCCAGCCATCGCCCCATCGATCTCGACCACATCGCCGTCACGGTCATCCACCCGGTACAGCTCTTCAGGCCACGGCGCACGGTCGGCATGAGCACGTTCCGCAGGAGCCGGTACGTCTTCGTGTGGGAGGTTGCCGAGACCTCGGCGTCAGCCGGCGTCGGTAGTCCCGTCCGGGGCATCGGCGTACTGGGGCTGGCCGAGCGTGATCGGCCGGAGGCTCCGTCAGGTGGACGTGACGTCCCCCCATGCCCGGCATCTCCGCGTCTTCCGTCGCATACGGCAAGGATGCGGCGCGATAGAAGATGCTGGCGCGATGGCCGCTTCTCCTGACTTACGGCGTCATTAGCAGAGAGCGTTCATCTGACTACCGTAAGTCGCGATCTGGTGCCGACCGGGCGCCGGGAAGGCGGAGCGAGATGGCACGCTGGGAGAAGATCGCCGGAGGACTGACGGCGATCGCCGCAGGGTCACGCACGAACGTGTGGGGCGTCAACGCCAACGACAACATCTACAAGTACACCAACGAGGACGCCCAGCCCTGGGTGCAGATCGAAGGCGGCCTGAGGGACATCGGTGCGGGTGCCGACGGCACCGTCTGGGGCGTCAACGCCAACGCCCAGATCTACCGCTATGTCGGCGATCGGGGCATCAACCGCTGGGCCAACGTCGCCGGTGGCCTCGTGCGCATCTCCGTGGGGTCGCGCACGAACGTGTGGGGTGTGAACGCCAGCGGCAACATCTACAAGTACACCAACGAGGACGCCCAGCCCTGGGTGCAGATCGAGGGCGGACTCACCGACATCGGTGCGGCCGCCGACGGCACGGTCTGGGGCGTCAACTCCAACGCTCAGATCTTCCGCTACGTCGGCGACCAGGGCGCGAACCGCTGGGTCAACATCCCCGGCGGCCTCGTGCGCATCGACGCCGGATCCCGCACGAATGTGTGGGGCGTCAACGCCAGCGGCAACATCTACAAGTACACCAACGACGACGAGAACCCCTGGGTGCAGATCCCGGGCAGCCTGGTCGACATCGCCGCCGGTGCCGACGGCACCGTCTGGGGCGTCAACGCCAAGGGTGAGATCTACCGGTACGCCGGAGACCAGCCCGGCTAGTCCAGCAAACCGCCCGTCCTGTCCTGGTGATGGCCTTCGACGCCTCGCGCATCGAGGGCCATCACCCACGCCTCGATGGACTTCTCACAGGAAACCGAAACTCGACTGGGGCAAGGAAGCGAATTCGAACCGGACTACGCCGCCCCTGGGCCCCCGCTGTCAGAACGATCCGGCGGTCGGACTGTAAATCTGGGGGACGGGCACGTTGAGTTTGAGGGCAAGGTGCCGCCGTGGGGCTTCCGGTGCCCGGACTGTGGCCGGCCCTGGGCTCCGGGTTCGCTTGCCCTCGGATGATTTGGGTGCTGTCGTCGTTCCGATCGAGCCGAGGACGCACAGGTCAGCGGTTACGGTGGCGGACCATTAGACAGGGTGGTCAAGGGGAAATAACGGTCACTCGCGGTACGGGTTCCGCCTGTTGAGGGGTACCAGCAGGCAAGATCGAGACAATTCCCAAGCGGATAGCGCGGGTTCGATTCCCGTCACCCGCTCCCAAATCGAAGGCCCAGGTCAAGTAGGTCAACCCCGACCCGGGCCTTGACGCCCGTGAAGAGGAGGACATCGGCCCGCTTCTTTGGGTACCTGGTCAGGTGCGCGACCACGTGAGGGACGAGCGCGTCTGGAATCGCGACCGTGCGCAGGCCAGCGCTGGCACGGATGGATGATTCAGGCGGGGATGTTTTGGTCTGAGAGCCGAGGTCAGGAGTCCGCGAGCAACACAATCGCAGGCACCGGCGCCAGCCGCGGAGGCGCGTGGGCAGCCGGTCAGGTTCGGGCGATGTGCCCGGCAGAGATGGTGCTGTAGTGGAAGGTCGGCGGTTCGAGGTAGGTGGAGGGACAGTTTGGGTCCTGGAGATGATGTGGACGGAGAGGCCCTGGCCGATGACGAGCATCAGCGGTTCGCTCACTACCAGCAGGTCCTTGCACGGGTCAGTGCGGGGAATGAAGCTTCTCTGGTGAGCGCCGTTCTCCGCGACGAGGACGTCACGATGGCGCAATCGGCAGTGGTGAGCCACTTGGACCGCCGGGCGGACGAACTCCTCACCGACCCGCGGTTCCCCGACTGGGCTGACGCCATGGCCCCTGTGATCGCACCGCGGGAGTTCCTTACCCGCCGCCTCCGCGAGTGGACACTGCTGCGGTCGGTCAGCGCCGATGACGGGTGGTCCGCCGAGGACGTCTTGGCCGCCTCCGACTGGCTGCAGCGCAAGATCGTGCGGACGGCGACCTCGCCCGCTGCTCTCCGACTGCTCGCGAGCAAGGGAAGGACCCGGCGTGTCCGCAGCACAGCCAGCCGCCAACTGCTGCGGCAGCACCCTTAACGGGGGGCACGGTCACTTGCGGCGTGGTGCTTTGTCAGGTCAGGTCTCGTTCGGAGGCACGGCGACCGGCGCCGTGGCGCGGAGGCTCGTTCGCGGCCAAAAAGGGGTGAGGTCCTGGTGCGGGGACGGTTTGGTGGGGTTCTCTATGTGTGGTCTGGGGTCGGGCCGTCTGGGGTGGTCTCGGTTCTGGTGTAGAGGAGTCCGCGGGCTTGTTCCGCGGCGCGCAGGATGCTTTCGCCGACGAAGTCGAGGTAGCGGGCGATGTTCTCCAGGCGGATGGCGGCGGGGGTGCCGGCGCCGAGGACGCCGACACCGTCGCGTGCGGCTTGGACGAGCTGGTCGTTGTCGCGGGCGCTGCGGATCATCGACTGGTACCAGAGCTCGTCGTCGACGACGTAGCGCTCGCGGCGGCGTTCGTCGCGTTGCCGGCGGATCAGTTCCAGGCTTTCCAGGGACGTGATCGCCTTGGAGACCGAGGCCGGGCTGACCTGGAGGCGCTGGGCCAGTTCGGCCGCGGCGAGGCTGCCGGAGTCGGTGGTGTAGAGGGCCCCGAGGACCCGGGCCATCATCTTGGGCAGGCCCGAGGTCATGAACACGGTGGTGAGGGTCTCCTGGAACTCGCGGACGGCATCGGCGTCACGCCCGTAGGGCTGCGGGGGCGTCTGCGCTGCCCCGGGCGCGGACTGCCTGCGCCGGTGGGTGCGCTGCTGGGTGGCGCGGTGGGCCAGGTCGGCTCGGTAGCCGGCGGGGCCGCCGTTGCGCATCACCTCGCGCGTGATCGTCGAGGTCGGACGGTCGAGGCGGCGGGCGATCTCGGCGTAGGGGAGGCTGTCGGCCAGTCCCAGCGCGATCTGCTGGCGTTCCTGCTGGGTGAGTCTGCCTCCCGGCATCGCGATCTCCTTGCGTCCTTCTCGGTCGGTCTCCGGCGCCCTCCACCTTAGCGTTAACTCTCAATCCATTGCAATGAGCGAGGCCCTTCCCGTTGCATTCTACTCAGGGCTGTTGCAACGATATTGCCTCGTTTAGCTGCGCTGATGTGCGGACGATGCAAAGAAGTAGTTGCCGGATTCTTAAACGCAACGTAGCGTTTGCGTTGTTCGAAACGACAGCGCCGCAAGGTGAACCCCCCGAGGAGCCCGCCGTGAGCATGTTCGCCACCCCCGCCCCGATCGCCGCCGCCTTCGACATCCCCGCCGGGCGCCTCCAGGTCATCGCCGCCGACCGCACCGACACCGCGGTCGAGGTCCGCCCCGCGGACGCCTCCAAGGGCCGCGACGTCAAGGCCGCCGAGCGGACCACCGTCGAGTACGCCGACGGCGTCCTGCGCGTCCACGCGCCGTCCGGCAACCGGGAGTCCGGGGCGGTCGAGGTGACGGTCCAGCTGCCCGCCGGGTCCCGGATCGAGGCTCGGGCCGCCGGCACCGAGTTCCGGGCCGTCGGCCGCCTCGGCGACGTCGTCTTCGACGGCGCCTACCGCCACATCGAGATCGACGAGGCCGCCGGCGTGCGCCTCACCGCCACCGACGGCGACGTCGAGGTCGGCCGGCTGGGCGGCTCCGCCGACATCAGCACCCTGCGCGGCGACATCCGGATCGCCGAGGCCGCGGGCGGGACGGTCGTGCTCGGCACCCGGTCCGGTGACATCTCGGTCGGCGCCGCCGCCGGTGTGTCGGCCTCCCTGGACGCCGGCACCTCCTACGGCCGCGTCATCAACAGCCTCAAGAACGACGGCACCACCGGGCTGGACATCCGCGCGACCACCTCCCGCGGCGACATCGCCGCCCGCAGCCTCTGACCCCCAAGGAGCACCATCATGACGAACCTGGCCATAGCGGCGAACGGGCTGCGCAAGTCCTACCGCGACAAGAAGGGCGACAAGGTCGTCCTCGACGGCATCGACCTGGCCGTCCCCGAGGGGACCGTCTTCTCGCTGCTCGGCCCCAACGGCGCCGGGAAGACCACCACCGTCCAGATCCTGTCCACCCTGATTCCGGCCGACGGCGGCACCGTCCGGGTCGCCGGATACGACCTGGACCGGCAGGCCGACGAGGTGCGCGGCGCGATCGGGGTGACCGGGCAGTACTCGGCCGTGGACAAGCTCCTCACCGGTGAGGAGAACCTGCTGCTTATGGCGGACCTGCACCATCTGTCCCGCAAGGACGGCAGGCGCAAGGCGGCCGAACTGCTGGAGCGCTTCGACCTGGTCGACGCGGCCCGCAAGACCGCCGCGACCTACTCCGGCGGTATGCGGCGGCGGCTCGACCTGGCGATGACGCTCGTCGGCGACCCCCGTCTGATCTTCCTGGACGAGCCCACCACCGGCCTCGACCCGCGCAGCCGCCGCTCCATGTGGCAGATCGTCCGCGAACTCGTCGCGGGCGGCGTCACGATCTTCCTCACCACGCAGTACCTGGAGGAGGCCGACGAGCTCGCCGACCACATCGCCCTCCTCGACCACGGGCGGCTGATCGCCGAAGGCACCGCCGAACAGCTCAAGCGACGCATCCCCGGCGGCCACGTGTCGCTGCGGTTCACCGACGACGACGCCCTCAAGGACGCGCTCAGCGCGCTGGGCCAGGGCTTCGTGGACCCCTCCGACGACGACCGGCTCACCTTGCAGGTCCCGTCCGACGGCGGTGTCGCGTCCCTGCGCGGACTGCTCACCCGGCTGGACGACGCGGGAATCGAACCGGCCGGCCTCAGCGTGCACACCCCCGACCTGGACGACGTCTTCCTCACCCTCACCGACCAGAACGCCGAGGCCCTCCGATGAGCACTCTCACCCTCGCCGCACGCGACTCGTCCACCATGGTCCGGCGCCAGCTCAAGCGCCTGCTCCGCTACCCGTCCATGACCGTCCAGCTGGTCGTCACGCCCGTCATCCTGCTGCTGCTGTTCGTCTACGTCTTCGGCGGGACCCTGGGCGCCGGCCTCGGCGGCGGCCGCGACACGTACGTCGACTACGTGTTGCCCGGCATCCTGCTCATGGCCGTGGCGACGGCCGCGACCGGAACCGCCGTCATGGTCGCCACCGACATGACCGAGGGCATCATCGCCCGCTTCCGCACCATGCGGATCTCCCGCGCCTCGGTCCTGACGGGGCACGTCGTCGGCGCCGTGATCCAGCAGCTCCTGGGCCTGGTCGTGCTGTTCGGGGTCGCCCTGGCGATCGGTTTCCGCCCCAACGCCACCGCCGTCGAATGGCTGGCCGCCGCCGGCCTCCTCACCCTGTTCGCCCTGGCCATCACGTGGCTCGCGGTCGCGCTCGGCCTGACGGCGCAGACCCCCGAGTCCGCGAGCAACGCGCCCATGCCGCTGATCCTGCTGCCGTTCCTGGGGAGCGGTTTCGTCCCGACCGACTCCATGCCCACCGTCCTGCGCTGGTTCGCCGAGTACCAGCCCTTCACCCCCATCATGGAGACCCTTCGCGGTCTCCTCCTGGGCACCCCCATCGGCAACAGCGCCGCCATCGCCACCGCCTGGTGCGTCGGCATCGCCGCCGTCTCGTACCTGTGGGGCAAGCGCACCTTCAACAAGTCCTGACCGTGACCCGGCCGAACAGGGCCGTCAGACCACACCCGGTCTGACGGCCCTGACCTTTTCCCATGGCCCCGAGATGGACGCCCGCGGTCACGACTGCGCTGATGGCTCCGGCTCCCATATGGTCTGCGTCGTGATGAGCCGGTCGGCGGAAATCGAGTGCCGTCTCATCACCGCCTGAGCCTCTGGCCACTTCATCCGGTTCGGCGACGATTCCCCCGCGATCGCCGTCGCCGTCGCCGACTTCCTGGAATCGGACCCCGTGCCGGCGCCACCCGAGGCATGACCAGCCGCCGGGTCGGACGGCCCGAGCCGCGGCGGCGGGAGAACTAGGTACGAGTACTCAGGGGAGCTGAGTACATGGGCTCATGCGCTGCGCGGTGGGTGGACGCAGGGTCGGTGCATGAGGCGACAACAACCTCCCCGCGGCGTTGCTCGTCCGCTGGCGACGGCGGTGGCGGTCGTGACCGCCGTCATCTTGATCGTCGGCGGGCTCGCGCTTGTCGGCGTCCTCGTCTTCATCGTCGTCGGCATGTCCAATTTCGGGAGCAACAAGTGATCCAGCGGATGCTGCTGCTCGCCCGCATGGCCCGTCCGCCGGTCGCCGTGCTGCTGGGACTGTTCGCGGTCACGGGGCTGGCGCAGGCGGGGCACGACGAAGACCACTTGCTGCTGGCCCGGGCGCTCGTCGTCGTCTTCGGGTTCCTGGTGTTCTCGGTGGCCTGCAACGATCTCGCCGACGTGTCCGTCGACCGGGTGAACCTGGCCGGTGATCCGGGACGTCCGCTGGTGGCCGGCACCGCGCACCGCCGCGACATGGTCGTGGTGGGCGCCACCGCCGCCGTCCTGGCGCTGGCGGCGAGCCTCACCCTGCACTGGCCGGCCACGGTGGTGACCTTGGCGGGCCTGGCCATCAGCGCCAACTATTCGCTGCGCCCGGTTCGGTTGGCCGCGCGGGGCGTGCTGGCGCCGCTCGTCCTGCCCGCCTGCTATGTCGCCGTGCCGTACCTGACCGGGATCTTCGCGGTGCGCGGCTCGCCGCGGCGGGACGACCTGCTGCTGCTCGCGGGGTTGTACGTCGGTTTCATCGGCCGGATCCTGCTCAAGGACTTCCGTGACGTCCGCGGCGACGAGATGTTCGGCAAACGTACCTTCCTTGTCCGGCACGGCCGCGGCTGGACGTGCTCGTTCAGCGCCATTTGCTGGATTTCCGGGACGGTCCTGCTGGTGGCGGTCGTCCGGCACCCCACGGTTCAGCTGGTCGCCGTCAATGCCGTGTACCTGGCGGTTGCCCTGCTGCTCCTGCGCGCCCTGGCGACCGAGCGGGGCGCGCGGCGCGACGAACGCCTCGTCGCCGCGATCGCCATCGTCGGACGCGGGATTCTCCTTTCCGTCGTCGTCCATCTGGCGCTCATGAACGCCCAGTGGCCCGCAGCGTGGTACGGGGGCGTAATGGTCGCGGTCTTCGCCTCCCTGCTCAGCCTGGCCTTGACGATGGCGCGCCGCGGCCCGGCCGTCACACCGGCCAGGCGAGCGCCGGTCCGGAGGCTCGTCTCCGGCCCGTCTCGACCGGCCGAACGGACCGACCAGGTTCCGCGGGCCGACGCCGACATGCCGCGCTGAAAACCGGGTTGGGCCGATGGGTCACCTTTGGTGCTTTCGCTGCGTCTGGTGGGTGGACGGCAACGAAGGGCAAGGGGGACGTTGTGACAGCGGAGAGCACGGATCGGGTGGCGGTCTTCGAGCGTGAGCGTCCGCGTCTGCTGGCCGTGGCGTTCCGCGTGGTGGGGTCGGACTCCGACGCACAGGACGTCGTGCAGGAGGCATGGACCAGGTACGCCCAAGCGGACGCCGACCAGATCCGCAACGTGCAGGCGTGGCTGACGACCGTGGTGACCCGGCTGTGCCTGGACGTGCTGCGGCGGTCCCGCGAGTCCCCGCGACGGCCGGAGGACATGCCGGTCTCCGCCGCCGGGCAGGACCCCGAGGACGTCGTGCTGCTGGCGGGGGAGTTGACCGCGGCCTTCACGGTGGTGGTCGAGGAGCTGACGCCGCCGCAGCGGGTCGCGCTCATCCTGCACGATGTGTTCGGCGCGCCCTTCGAGGAGGTCGCGCACATTCTGGACACGACCCCGGGGTCGGCCAAGAAGCTGGCGAGCCGCGCGCGGGCCCGCGTCCGCCGGACCGGGTGGCCCGACGACGAGGCCCGGCAGGCCCGAGAAGTGGTGAGCGCCTTCATGAAGGCCGCCCAGCAGGGCGATATCGACGGGCTCGTCCAGGTTCTGCATCCGGACGTGACGCGGACGGCCGATCCGCAGATCCTGCGGCCCGGCGCCCCGCAACGGGTGCGCGGCCGGCAGGCCGTGATCGAGGAGACCCGCGCGATGCGCGCCGCCGCCCGGCGGGCGCGCCTGGTCGTCATCGACGGACGCCCCGGCATCGCCGTCGGAGCCGGGCACGGGGACGGGCCGCGCGCCGCACTGGTCTTCCACGTCGCCGACGGCCTCATCGTCGGCTACGACGTCGTCGCCGATCCCCGGCGGCTGGCCCTACTGGACATCCAGGACTGACCCATGTTCACCGCCTACATCGCCGTCACCCTCGTCACCGTCGCGATCAACGCCGCGATCGTCGTCGCCGACCTGGCGAAGGCCGACTTCGTGCTGGCCAACTCGGCCGAGGTCGGAGTGCCCCGCTCGCTGCTGCCGCTGCTGGCCGCGCTCAAGGGCGCCGGCGCCGCCGGGCTCGTCCTGGGCCTGCTCGGCCTCGACGTCCTCGGGATCGCCGCCGCCGCTGGACTCACGGCCTTCTTCGTCATCGCCGTCGCCGCCCACATACGGGCCAGGGTCTTCTACAACATCGCCTTCCCCGGCGCCTACCTCGCCCTGGCCACCGCCTCGCTCGTCCTCGCGATCACGCACTGACGGGCATGCGGAGCCCGAGCCGAAGGCGCACGGCCTCCACGGTCGCGGGGACGGGTCGGTGTTTTGGGGGGTGCATGGGGGATAGGGAGCGGACAAGTGATGTCGTGCCTGGGGGAGGCTGGGGATGAGCATGCCGCAGAAGATGGTTCGCCGGCTGGAGCGGGCGGAGCCGCTCGACAAGGCCGCCAAGCCGTTGAGCAAGCTGGTTCAGCGGGCGGTGCAGCCGCGATTCGTCCGGAACATGCTCAGCGGGACCAATCTGGGGCATCCGCTGCACCCGGCGCTCACGGACGTGACGATCGGCGCGTGGAGCATGGCGACGCTGCTCGACGCCGTCGGCGGATGCGAGGCCGAACCGGCGGCCGACCTGCTGGTGAAGACCGGTGTGATCGCGGCCGTGCCCACCGCCCTCACCGGGATGAACGACTGGTCCGACACCCTGGACGGCGACCGGCGGGTGGGGCTCGTCCACGCCGCGGCCAACACCGTGGCGCTGGGCCTCTTCGCGGCGTCCATGGTCGAGCGCGCCCGGGGCAACCGGTTCAGCGGCAAGGCGCTGGGGTTCGCCGGGTTCGGGTTCATGTCGATGAGCGCCTACCTCGGCGGTCACCTGTCCTTCACGAAGGGCGTCAACGTCAACCGCACCGCCTGGCAGGAGGGCCCGGAGGACTGGACGCCGGTGCTGGGCGAGAACGAGCTGGCCGAGGGCGGGCACCGCACGGCGGACGCGGGCGGCGTGCAGATCCTGCTCCACCGGACGGACGGCAAGGTGTACGCGCTGGCCGCCACGTGCAGCCACATGGGCGGCCCGCTGCCCGAGGGGACGTTCGAGCGCGGCTGCGTCACCTGCCCGTGGCACGGCAGCACCTTCCGGTTCAAGGACGGCGGCATCGTGCGCGGCCCCGCCAGTTCGCCGCAGCCCTGCTACGAGACGCGCGTCCACGACGGACGCATCGAGGTGCGCGTCCCGCCGGAAGGGATCCCGGTCGGCCCGGCCAAGGAGCGCCACGCCCGGACGAGCCGCCGCCTCCTGGCCCGCATCCCCGCGACCTGACGGCCCGACCGAGCCGAGCGCCCGCCCGGCCGGGGCCGGGGCTCAGCGGCGTCCGCCGAACTCCCACGAGTGGACTTCGACGTCCGCGTACAGCTCCGGGGGCAGTACGGCGCGTGCCGCGTCCGGGTCGGCCGCCCGGACGAGCGCCGCCGTCCCCACCCAGAGGGCGCCGTCGTCGGACAGCAGCGGCCCGTACGCGACCAGATCGTCGTCCTCGGGCGGCGGGGCGAGGTCGGCGCCCGTCCCCGACCCGAGGCCCAGCACGAGGAAGCGGTCGCCGCCCGTCCGGCCGCCGGGGAAGTCCCACATCGTCCGTCCCAGCAGGTTGCGCCACCGGCGCACGAGCACGTCGCGGTACACGCCGGCCTGGTAGCCGGGCTCGTCGAACGCGAACGCGCGGGCCGCGGCGGGATCGGGCAGGTCGGCGATGTGGACGCTGCCGGTGGGCGTCTCCCCGTCGCCGGCCAGCGTCGGGCCGCGGGCGATCAGCTCCGCCGCGAACCGGTCCATGTAGGCCCAGTGGTCTTCCAGCAGTTCCATGCGCAGGGGCAGGGAGTCGGGCCGGTCCCGGTGGTAGACGAAGAATTCCATGCCCGCCAGTATTTCCCACCTTTCCCGGACGGGCCGGGCGTCACCCGCCCGCCGCCGTGGACTTCGCGGTGAGGTGGGCCATCAGTTGCGCGGGCGCGTCCTCCTGGAGGAGGTGGCCGGCTCCCTCGATCCAGTGGAGTTCGGCGTGCGGGATCTTCCCGTGCAGCCACTCGGCGTACGGCGGGGGGAGGATGCGGTCCTCGCGGCCCCAGGCGAGGCGCACCGGCAGTGTGATGCCGTCCAGCAGATGCTCGTACTCGGCGGTGTCCGCCTCCCTGATCTGGCTGTACTGGCGGTAGAACGCGGCCTGCCCTTCCGCGCCCAGCCAGGGCGCGAGGTAGGCGTCGAGGACGCCCGGCCGGAAACCGGCGTGCGTGGCGTGCCGCAGGTGGCTGGCCACCAGCGCCTCGTGGGCGTAGCCGGGAAGCTGACGGAGGACGTCCGCCTGTTGCAGGATGAGCTGGAACAGCCCTCTCTCCCACCGGCCGCCGCTCACCGCGTCGAAGAGGGTGAGGTCCCGGAAGTCCGCGCCTTCCAGCAGCAGCGCCCGCAGCGCGACCGCTCCGCCGATGTCGTGGGCGACGACGCTCGGGCGCGGCAGTTCCCAGTGGTCCAGGAGCCGGCTGAAGTTCCTCGCGTGCGCGGCCAGGCTGAGGTCCTGGCCTTCGCGTCGGTCCGATCGGCCGAACCCCAGATGGTCGAAGACGAAGACCGTCCGGGTCAGCGCGAGCCCCGGCGCGATGTCCCGCCACAGATAGGACGAGTACGGGGTGCCGTGCACGAGCACGATCGGGTCGCCGCTGCCCATCACCGCCCATCGCACGATCCCGCCGGGCGTCTGGAACTCTTCGTCCAGCCTCCAGTCCACGGTCACCCTCCTGTTTCGTCCGGATACGGCATGACCGCAATCCCCGCATATGCAGTCCGCTATGCCGCCGTTCGGCGCACCGGACTCGCCCCGGCGCGGCGGACGGGACGTCCCGGAGAGCGGGATCGGGCCGGTGGGCGGGCGGCGGGTGCAGCACGCTCGCGACCATGGACGTTCAGCGGACCGAGTGGTCGGATCGCCGGGAGATCAACGACGTCGTCCTGCGGTACTGCCGCGGGATCGACCGGCTGGACTTCGATCTCGTCCGGTCGGCGTACCACCCTGACGCCGTCGACCACCACACCGGCTTCGACGGGACCTTGGACGAGTACATCGCCTGGGTCGAGCCCAAGCTGCGCGCGAGGCGCGGCGGGACGATGCACATCGTCGCCAACCATCTCGTCGAACTGCTCGGCGACACCGCCATCAGCGAGACGTACGGGACGTCCGTCCACTGGGGGGAGCCCGCCGACGACCCGCGGGCCAATTTCACCAGCGGCGTGCGGTTCGTCGACCACATGGCCTGGCGGGACGGACGGTGGGCGATCGCCGAGCGGTGGGCCGTCCGGGAGTGGACCAGGTCCGACGCCGGCCGGCTGATGGCCAAGGAGGCCGCGGGACCGGCCGGCAGCAGGGACGGCGACGACCCGCTGCGCCGGCTCCAGCGGACGTTGCGGGGAACGGAGACGAACGCGTGAAGATAGGTATCAGCTCGCCGATCGTGGCGCTGGCGGGAAAGCGCCCGGCGTGGGAGGCCGAGGCGGGGACCGCCGAGCTCGTCCAGGTCGCGCAGGCGGCCGACCGGCTCGGATACGAGTTCATGACCTGCGGGGACCATGTGGCCGTGCCGCCCGGACTGCCGCGCGGCGAGCGCTTCTACGACCCGCTGGCGACCTTCGCCTTCCTGGCCGGCCGGACGCGCCGGCTCCGGTTCCTGCCGTACGTGCTCGTGCTGCCCTTCTACCACCCGCTGGAGATCGCCAAGCGGTACGGGACGCTCGACCACCTCAGCGGCGGGCGGCTGGTCCTCGGGTTCGGGGTCGGGAACCTGAAGGAGGAGTTCGACCTGCTCGGCGTCCCCTTCGCCGACCGCGGGCCGCGCGCCGACGACGCCCTCAAGGCGCTGCGGGCGGCCCTGGCCGGACGGCTGGTGTCGTACGAGGGCCCGTACTACGCGTTCCAGGACATGGTGGTCGACCCGCACGCCGTCCAACCGCGGGTGCCGATGTGGATCGGCGGGCACAGCGAGCGCGCCCTGCGCCGCGCCGTCACGCTCGGCGACGGCTGGGCCCCGGCGCCGCAGTCGTTCCGCGGGCCCACGCCGGAGCTGATGCGGCAGATGCTGGACCGGCACGAGCTGCCGGACGGCTTCGACGTCCTCCTCACTCCGGGCGAGCGCCTGGACCCGGTCAACGAGCCCGGCCGGGTGCACGAGATCATCGCCACGGCCGAGCGGGCGGGCGCGACCCAGATCAACCTGACCGTCCGGCACGAGTCGCTCTCCCACTACCTGGAGCAACTGGAGTCCTTCGCGGAGACGGCCGGCCTCGACGTCCACGACGGCGGACCTGCCATGTGATCCGGACGCCGGCTCGCGGCGCCGTCCGCGCCGCCACGATTCGCCGGGTGGTGCTATCGGGGCACGGGTCGGGGTGACTAATGTGCCGCTGTGATGCGGGATGCGGGAAAGGTCGTGATCGGCCGGTACCGGCTGCTGGAGCTGCTGGGCGAGGGCGGGATGGGCGCCGTCTGGCGCGCGCACGACGAGCGGATGCGCCGGGACGTCGCGCTCAAGCAGCTCAAGCTGCCGTCGACCCTGGAGGCCGGAGTCCGCGAGCACCTGGTCGCGCGCATGGAGCGGGAGGCGCGGTCGATCGGGATGCTCAAGCACCCCGGCGTCATCACCGTGTACGACCAGTTCCACGACGACGACGGCCTGCCGTGGATCGTCATGGAGCTGGTGCGGGGCCGCTCCCTCGACGCCGCCATCAGGGAGGACGGCCCCCTGGACGAGGCGGAGGCCGCCCGGGTCGGCGCGCAGATCGCCGAGGCGGTCGCCGCCGCGCACGAGGCGCGGATCGTGCACCGCGACATCAAGCCCGCCAACATCCTGCTGGAGGGACGGCGGGTCGTGCTCACCGACTTCGGGATCGCCGCCGTCCCCGGAGAGACCACCCTCACCGCGACCGGCGCCCTGGTCGGCACCCCCCGCGTACCTGTCTCCGGAGCAGGTCGACGACCGCGAGGCCACGGCCGCGTCCGACGTCTGGTCCCTGGGCGCCACCCTGTACGCCGCCGTCGAGGGACGCCCCGCCTTCACCGGGACCAGCGCCGCGGCCCTGCTCCTGGCCATCTCCCAGGGCAGATACGCGCCCGTCCAGCGGGCCCGGCGGCTGGCTCCCGTCCTGGACGACATGATGCGCCGCGACCCCGGGCGACGTCCCACCGCCAAGGCGGTCGCCGCCGCCCTCACCGCGCTGGCCGCCGAGGCGCCCGCCGCCACTCAACCGGCTGTGCCCGCCCCGGACCCGGGCCCCGTCCCGCCACCGCTCCCGGAGCTTTCGCGCCGCGCCCTCCTCGTCACCGGCGGCATCGCCGCCGTGGCCGTGGCCGTCCCCGTCGGGTACCTCCTCTCCCGCGACGAGCCCGGAAAGCCGCGCCCGACCCCCACCGCGGCTCCGGCGTCCGCCGACCCGGCCGCCCTCGGGCAGCCCCTCGCCGGACATGCGGGCGCCGTGAACGCGGTCGCGTTCAGCCCCGATGGCACGACCTTGGTCTCCGTGAGCGACGACAAGACGGTGCTGCTGTGGGACGTGGCCACCCGCACGTCCAAAGGCAAGCCACTCGTCGGCCATACGGGGCCCGTGAACGCGGTCGCGTTCAGCCCCGATGGCACGACCCTGGTCACCGGGAGCGACGACGAGACAGTGCGGTTCTGGGACGTGTCCACCCACGCGCCCATCGGCAAGCCTCTCGCCGGTCACACGGCCGCCGTCACGTCGGTGGCGTTCAGCCCCGATGGCAGGGTCCTGGCCAGCACGGGCGGCACCAACGTCTGGTTGCGGAACCCGGACACCCGCAAACCCGTCGACGATCTCCTCGCCCACAGCAACGCCGTCACCCAGGCGGCGTTCAGTCCCAACGGGAAGACCCTGGTCACAGCGGCCGGAACCCCGGGCGACACGATCCACGTGTGGGACAGGACCGCCCCCAGGCTCCTCTGGCGCAGCCTCGAACGCAACGCCGGCAACGTCGGCTCGGTGGCGTTCAGCCCCGACAGCAAGACCCTGGCCACCTGCTCGTTCACCGAAAACGACGCGCAGTTGTGGAACGTGGCGACCCGCAAGCCCCGAGGCCGGCCCTTCACCGGCCACACGGGCGGCGTCCTCGCGGTGGCGTTCACTCCTGACGGCAAGACGCTCGTCACCGGAAGCGAGGACGAGACGGTGCGCTTCTGGGACGTGACCAGCCGCAAGCCCCTCGGCCGGCCCCTCACCGGCCACAAGGCCGCCGTCGAAGCGGTCGCGATGAGCCCTGACGGCAAGACCCTCGCCACCGCGAGCCAAGACCACACCGTCCGGCTCTGGGACGTGGCAGCGGCAACCCGCCGAACCCCCGCCTGAACGGCGCACCCACAGCCGGTCCGCCCCCGCGCCGCAATTGCGATGGGGCCCTGAAAGCGCCGCCTTCGGGGCCCCGTCGGCCGGCGTCGTCAGCTGTCCGGGCGCGTCATCCTGAAGCGGGCCGCGTTGCCTTCAGCGGTCCACCGGTGGAAGCCGGCCTCCTCCAGCCGGTGCCGCTCTCCGCCGCGGGCGCGTCCGGGCATCCCGCACCGGGCCCGTCAGCGGGCGGGACCGAGCAGGTCCCATCGGTTGCCGGCGATGTCACGGAACACGGCGACCCGCCCATAGTGCTCGGCGCGAGGCGCGGAGACGAACTCGACGCCGGCGGTCGTCATGCGTTCGTAGGCGGCATCGAAGTCGTCCACGCGCAAGAAGAACCCGACACGGCCGGCGACCTGGTCGCCGACGGCGCCGGCCTGGCGCCTGCCGTCCGCGCGGGCGAGCAGGACGCCGGTCTCGGCCCCGGGCGGCCGGACGACGACCCACCGTTTGGGACGGCCATCGTTGGTGTGTGAGGGAGAGTCCTCGACGAGGTCGAACCCCAGAGCGCCGGTGAAGTAGGCGATGGCTCGGTCGTAGTCGTCCACGACGATCGTGATCAGGTCGAGTCGCACCTTCATGAGCGTACGGACATTCTCGGGCCTTTTCAGGAAGGCGGTGGTGGTGCTGTCCGCGCCGTCGTCCGCCCACCCACCACGCCGCCGGGGGACGAGGTCTGTGCGGTCAAGCCGAAGCCTGCGGGCAAGGTGCTGCAGGGGTACCGGGAGAACTGGGACGGCGCGTCCAACGGCGTCCATCCGCCGTTCGGCTGGACGCCGATCGACAACCCGGTCATCGGGCAGCACGGGTACAACGTGATCAATGCGGCGTTCCCCGTCATCCGGTCGGACGGCACCGTCCTGTGGGAGGCCGGCATGGACTCGACCGTCAAGGTCGCCACCCCGGCCGAGATGTGCGCGGCGAAGGCCGCGGGCGCCACCGTCCTGATGTCGATCGGCGGCGCCACCGCGGGCATCGACCTCAGCTCCAGCAGCGTCGCCGACCGCTTCGTGGAGACGGTCGTGCCGATCCTGAAGAGGTACACCCACTTCGGCGGGCAGCTGGAGGGCCTGATGACCTGGTCCGTCAACTGGGACGGCTCGAAGGGCTGGACGTTCGGCGACAACGTCCGCGGCCTCCAGGGCAGGTGACGGTCCGGGGGACGGCCGCCGGGCCGTCCCCCGGCGCCGGGCTTGACCTTGACGCCGGTGTGAAGGGATAGCGTCGCAAACGGCCACGAGGAGGGCGGATGCGGATCGGGGAACTCGCCGCACGCGCGGGCGTCAGCACCCGCACGCTGCGCTACTACGAGCAGCAGGGGCTGCTGCCGGCGCGGCGGGCGGCCAACGGGTACCGGCAGTACGAGGAGTCCGACGTCCGGCTCGTCTCGGAGATCCGCTCGCTGCTGGCGGCCGGGTTCACGCTGGACGACACCCGCCCGTTCGTCGACTGCCTGCGGGCCGGGCACGCCGACGGCGCGTCCTGCCCGGAGTCCGTCGCGGTGTACCGGCGGAAGCTCGCGGAGATCGACGCCGAGATCCGCACCCTGATCCGCCTCCGCGCGGACGTGGCCGACCAGCTCACGCGCGCCTGCCCGGGCTGCGCGCTCTCGACGGAGGCGACGAATGATCACACTGACCAGCGAGAACTTCGACGAGCGGGTGCTCCGCGCCGGCAAGCCGGTACTGGTCGAATTCTGGGCGGACTGGTGCCCGCCCTGCAAGATGATCGCGCCGATCCTGGAGCAGATCGAGGCCGAGCACGGCGACCGGCTGACCGTCGCGAAGATCAACGGCGATGAGCACCCGGACATCGTGTCCCGGTACGGCGTCATGGGCTTCCCCACGCTCAACCTCTACCGCGACGGCGAGGTCGTCCGGCAGATCGTCGGCGCCCGGCCCAAGCGCGCCCTGCTCGCCGACCTGGACGGCCATTTCTGACCCGCGCCGGGGGACGGGCGGCCGGTGAGACGATCTATGCTCGAAGCCGGTCGTTGCCGGATTCGGGAGGCTGCTCGTGCGGACGCTGTTGAACATCATCTGGCTGGTGCTGGCGGGCTTCTGGATGGCGCTGAGCTATGTCGTCGCCGGGATCATCTGCTGCATCCTCATCATCACGATCCCGTTCGGCATCGCCGCGTTCCGCATCGCGGGGTTCGCGCTGTGGCCGTTCGGCCGGACGACCGTCCCCAAGCGGAACGCGGGCGCGGGCTCGCTCATCGGCAACATCATCTGGATCATCGTGGCGGGCTGGTGGCTGGCCCTCGGGCACCTGTTCACCGGCGTGCTGCTCTGCATCACGATCATCGGCATCCCGTTCGGCATCGCCAACTTCAAGCTGATCCCGATCTCCCTGACCCCCCTCGGCCACGAGATCGTCTCGTCCCGCGACCCCGCACGCTTCTGAGCGGGCGGGGCCCCGAGGCCGGTCAGGACGTCCAGGGAGTGCCGGTCAGGCGTTCGTAGACCTCGGTGTAGCGGGCGCGGGTGGCGTCCACGACGTCCTGGGGGACGGCGGGCCCGGGCGGGGTGCGGTCCCAGTCGAGGGTGCTGCTCCAGTCGCGGACGAACTGCTTGTCCAGGGAGCGCTGGGGACGGCCCGGCGCCCAGTCGTCGGCGGGCCAGAAACGCGACGAGTCTGGCGTGAGGACCTCGTCGCCCAGCACCAGCGTGCCGTCGGCGGCGCGGCCGAACTCCAGCTTGGTGTCGGCGATGATGATGCCGCGCTCGGCGGCGAGGGCGGCGCCGCGCTTGTAGATCTCCAGCGTGACGTCCTTGAGGCGGGCGGCGGTGTCCTCGCCGATCTCGCGCACGACGTCGGCGTAGGTCATGAACTCGTCGTGGCCCTCGGTCGCCTTCGTGGTCGGGGTGAAGATCGGCTCCGGGAGGCGCGAGGCGTCGACCAGGCCGTCCGGGAGGGAGATCCCGGAGACGGTTCCGTTCTTCTCGTACTCCTTGAGGCCGAGGCCGGTGAGGTAGCCGCGGGCGATCCACTCGACGGGGAGCATGGTGAGGCGGCGGCAGCGGATGGCGCGGCCCTCCCATTCGTCGGGAACGTCGGTGGCGGACACGACGTGGTTCGGGATGATGTCGGCGAGCTGCTCGAACCACCACAGGGACAGCTGCGTGAGGATCTTGCCCTTCTCGGGGACGAGCGTCGGCAGGACCACGTCGTAGACGCTCACCCGGTCGGACGCCACCAGGATCAGCTCGTCGCCGTCCGCGTAGACGTCCCTGACCTTCCCCGAGTGGATCAGCTCCATGTCGCTCCTCACCTAGCCGCCCTGCCGGATAGGAGTCTGGCACAGCGGCGTCCGGCGTCCCGACGTGGGCCGATAGGTTTTGATCAGTCGGGTGGGGGAGGCCGTCGGGGTGCGCGCTTTTCGGGTGGCGGCGGCGGCCGCGGTGCTGGTCGCGGTGCTGGGGGCGCGCGGGTGCGAGCCCGCCGAGCGGTCCGGGCCGTCCGAGCGGTCCGGACGGGGCGGGGTCGCCGCGCCGGGAGAGCCGGCGCCCAGCGTGGCGCCGGTCGTCCGGGACGAGGCGGCCGTGTGGAGGACGTGGGGTCTGCGGCCGCTGCCGCCGCCGCCCGTCGTCCCAGCGGACAAGCCCCTCAAGCTCGGCGGCAAGGGGCCGGTGAAGGTCTTCGACAGTGTCCCGACCGAGGACCGGGTCGTCTTCATCACGATCGATGACGGACAGGAGAAGGACCCCCGGTTCGTCCAGATGCTGACCGACCTCCAGGTGCCCGTCACCATGTTCCTCACCGACAACGTCATCCAGGACGACTACGGGTACTTCAAGCCCTTGCAGACGTTGGGGAACCACGTCCAGAACCACACGCTGACCCATCCCGTCCTGCCGACCCTCGGCCTGGACGGCCAGAAGCGCGAGATCTGCGGGAGTCAGAAAATACTGGCGGAGCAGTACGGGACGAGGCCCACCCTGCTCAGGCCGCCCTTCGGACGGTGGAACTGGGCCACGCAGCAGGCGGCCCGCGAGTGCGGCATCGACGGGATCGTCATGTGGCGGGCGTCCATGCAGATCCACGACATGCAGTACGACGACCTCAACAAGAGGCTCCACCCGGGAGACATCCTGCTGGCCCACTTCCGGGGGCCGGAGCAGCTCAAGGGCAAGACGATGACCGAGATGTTCGCGAACATGCTGAAGCGCATCCAGCGCCAGGGGTTCGCCGTCGCGCGCCTGGAGGACTACGTCAGTCCTCGATGAACACCCCGGATGCCATCAGCTCCTGCGCGCGTTCCAGGACCTTGCCGCCGGACACGCGGTCGTCCAGGCCGGAGATCGCGAGCACGTCCGAGCGGAACACCGCGTCCCCGAGCACGTCGCGCACGCGCGGGTCGGCGCCCCGGCCCTGCTTGTGGCCGGGCGGGGTGAAGGGGAGCTGGTCTTCGCGGTGGTAGGCCGCGAGGGCGTCGAGGACGGGGGCGTGGGAGTGGTCCATGGCCGACGTGGTTCCCGAGCGGCCCGCCCTGTAACACCCCGGTCAAAGACGGACGAATGCGACGCCGGTCATCGGGTAGGGCGGCCATGAACGGCCGAGAGGGAGTTACCGATGAACGAACGCATACCGGCTGAGGTCGAGCTGGCCTGGGACGACTTCCACCGGGTCGTCAACATGACCTCCGACGAGCTGCGGACGTGGCTGCTCACGGACGCCTCGGGCGAGGAGGCGTTCCCGGCGAACGGGCCCGGCCCGGGGGTCGACGAGCTCGGCGCCCGCGTGGTCGACGTGCTGCGCAAGCGGAAGGTCGACCTGACCGAGGGCGACGCCGAGCTGATGGTGGAGGTCGTGGACTTCGTCGAGGACCACCTCGACCACCGTCCCCCGAACGCGGAGCGGGACGAGGAGTGGCGGCACGCGCTGATGAGCGTGGGCCACGACCCCCTGCGTCCCGAGCCGTCCAGCGCATAGGAGGCGAGATCATGCCGAACCCGCAGCAGCCCGAGATGAGGCGGTCGGAGCGGACCGCGGTGACCGAGGAGCCGCCGGCGGAGGCCACCGCCCCGAAGTCGACGCGGGACAAGGGCCACGCGCACGGCACCGACAAGGGGAAGAAGGGCGGCGGCAAGGGCGGCGGCACCCCGCCCGGCCAGCGGCCGCCGCACCCCTCGTAGGCGCAGTTCCGCGGGCCGCCCCGGAGGAGAACCGGGGCGGCCTTCGCCTGCGCGGCTTGTGGGACGCCGCGGGAGGGTGGGGACGAGTGGTGATCGAGCTGTCGCCGGGCCAGGGGTTCGTCCAGCTCGGCGAACCGCTGCGTCGGCGCGGCCCTGTTCATGCTGGTCAGCAAGTACGGGTTCCAGGACGTCCCGGGGAACGTGTCGCTCGACCCGTCCCGGGTGGCGGCGCAGATCGTGTCCGGCGTCGGGTTCGGTCGTCTACGGGCTGAGCGGGCTGTCGCACCGGCTGCCGCTGCACCGCTTCCGCCCGGCGGACCAGGCCCGGATCCGGCTCGTCTACCGGGACGGGCGGGGCGCGGTGGCCCGGCAACGCCGTGGTCTCGCTGGTGCTGGAGGGCGCCGGCTCCGTCGCCGACCTGACCGCGCACCTCAGCGAGCTGGAGGACGTCGTCGGCGTCACGGTCGGCTCCGACCACGACGACAGCGAATGAGCCGCTAGGGGACCTCGGTCTGCGGGCTGTAGCCGTCGTCCTCCCCGCCCGGCGTCTCGGCCTCGGCGATCGGCGGGTCGGTCGGGCCGGGGGTGTGCTCCTCGGCGAAGTCCTCGCCGGCGTCCTGCGGCGCGCCCGTCTCGGCGCGCCGGTCGGCGAGCGGCTTGTCCTCGTCGTGCTTGTCCCCGGCGGGCCTGTTCTCCGGGTCTGCGGCCATGATCGTCCTCCTCGTCGCGCTCGAACGGAGGCGATACCCGGAGGGCGGGCTTCAACCCTCCCGGACGACCGGCCGGCCCTCGCGCACGAAGGCGATCAGGCGCGGGACGTCCTCGCCCTCCAGGACGATCCCGAAGTCACGGGCGAGCGTCCCGGGCAGTTCCTCCGGGGCGAGCACGCGGTTCTCGGACGAGCCGTCCGGACGGGTGACGGTCAGCGTCGTCCCGTCCAGCACGCGGAGGGCGTCGGAGGTGAACTTCTGCGCGAACGGACGGGTCGTGAACGGTGACCGGGGACTGGTCGAGACGTAGTGGCTCAGCACGTCGAAGTCGATGCGGAACGTCTCGTTCAACGTGAACGTGTGCCGCTGGAGCCAGCCGTCCCCGGCGGCCTGGTGCAGTTCCCACGCGGCCGTGTGGGGGCTCCACGTCGTGACGGTGCGGCCGCGCTGGAGGCGGAAGCCCCAGCCGTCCTGGACGACCTCCTCGCCGTCCACGAGCCGCAGCGGTTCCAGCGGCCCGGCGCCGAAGCCCACGTCGCACAGCCAGGCGGGCTCGTCGCGCGGCCGGTCCGGCGGCCGGACGTGCAGCAGCGCGTGCGTCATCGGCCGCACGTGCGCCGATCCCAGCGTGACCCGTCCGGCCAGCGCCGTGACCTCGAACCCGAGCCGTTCCAGCACCGCCGCGAACAGCCGGGTGTGCTCGAAGCAGTACCCGCCGCGCGCCCGCCGGACCAGCTTCGCCTGGACGGCGTCCAGCGACACCACGACGGGCCGCCCGAGCATGATCTCCAGGTTCTCGAACGGGATGGACGTGACGTGCGCCCGGTGCAGCGCCCGCAGCGTCCCCTCGACCGGCGCGAGATCGCCGTCGTATCCGACCCGTTCCAGGTAGCCGGGCAGGTCCAGCAGTCCGCCCTGCCATCCGTAGCCGAGATCTTCGTCCATGGCGTCCTCCAAGCGATCAACGGCATAACACCGGACCCGTCCCGAATCCTCCCCCGTGCCTCGGACGACCCGTGCTTCAGCCGGGCGGTGCGTCAGGTGAGGGGGAGGCGGAGGACGAAGCGGGCGCCGCGCGGGCTGTCGGCGATGCGGAGCGAGCCGCCGTAGATCTCGGCGATCTCGCGGGCGATGGGGAGGCCGAGGCCGGTGCCCTGCGGGTCCCGGGTGCGCGACTCCGCGAGCCGGGCGAAGCGCTCGAAGACCCGTTCGCGGGACTCCTCGGGGACGCCGGAGCCGTCGTCCAGGACCTCCATGACGGCGTCGCCGCCGTCGCGGGCCACGGTGACGCGGATCCGCGACGCGGCGTGCCGTTCGGCGTTGTTCAGCAGGTTGCCGAGGACCCGGCTCAGCCGCACCTTGTTGGCCGTGACGACCACGCCCGGTTCGAGGCTGGTCTCGACGGGGACGCGGTCGCCGTGCAGCGCCACCTCGCGGCGGGCCAGTTCGGCGAGGTCGACGGGCTCGACGGGCTGCGGGGTGCGCGCGTCCAGGCGGGCCAGCTCCAGCAGGTCGACGACGATGTCGTTCAGCCGCCGCACGTCGCCCATGGCCGACCGGACCATGGGCTTCCACGGGTAGTCGTCCGGTTCGTCCAGCGCGACCTCCAGCCGCGTCAGCAGGCCGGTGATGGGGTTCCGCAGGTCGTGCGAGGCGTCGGAGACGAAGCGGCGCTCCCGGTCGGACGCCTCCTCCAGGCGCGCCAGCGTGTCGTTGACCGTCTCGGCGAGCGCCTGGATCTCGCCGGCCGTCGACGTGACCTCGACCCGCCGGTCCAGTCCCTGGGCGCCGACGTCCGCGAGTTCGGCGCGGAGGCGGTCGACCGGGGCCAGCGTCCGCCCGACGGTGTACCACGTCCACCAGGTGATGAGCGCGAGGAGCGCGGCGAGGACGACGGCGATGGTCAGCGGCAGCAGCCACACCTTCAGCAGGGTCGGCAGCGGCGCGGCGGCCATGACCATCACGCCCGGCCCCCACGGCGACGTCCGCAGGCGCAGGCCGAACACCCAGAGGCAGTCGTCCACGAAGCCGGGGCAGATCTTCTCGTCGACGAGCAGCACGTGCCGCTCGAGCTGCGGCTGCGCGAAGGCCGGATGTCCCTCGGCGGCGTCGCTGGCCGCGAGGACCCTCCCCTGCGGGCTCACGACCTGGACCATGGGCGCGTCGCCCGGCCCGACGTGGAGGGCTCCGCGGTTCGTGCCCATGACGATGCCGAACGCGATCCGCTCGGCGGTCTCCTCCGCGTTCCGCGCGACCTTGTTCTCCCCCCAGTCCTGGACGAGGAGCATCATCAGGACGAACACCAGGACCAGGATCAGCGCGGACACCGCCGCGGTGAGGACGGTGGCGCGCCCGCGCACCGAGAAGAACAGGCGCCGCAGCCGCCGGCGGGCGCCGGCCCGCCTCTCCGTCGTCACAGCCGATCCCCCGGACGGTGCGCATGGTCATCTTCCATCACTCAGCGTAGTTGCATGCCGTGCGGCCTTCGGAGCGGCGTGAACGGAAGGCGGACGCGCGCCCGTACAGCGGGGTGACGGCGTCCGGCGTGGGGGAGGCGGTGCTGTGGGCGAGGTGCGGGAGGTCACGGCGCTCGGCGAGATCAGGGTGCCGGGGACGCGGCGGTCGGTCGGGGTCGCGCGGCGCTTCGTCCGCGACCTGGCGCCCGGGTTCCCCGGCCTGGACGACATGGTCCTGGTGGTGAGCGAGACGGTCGCGAACGCGGTCGCGCACACGGCGTCGGGGCGGCCCGGCGGCCGGGTGACGGTCGTCCTCGCGGCCGGGGACGGGGTGTACCGGCTGGAGGTCGCCGACGACGGGGCGGCGGGCGGGCGGCCGCACGTCAAGACCCCGCACGGGCCGGACGGCGCGGGGGCCGAGACGGGGCGCGGGATGCGGATCGTGGAGGCGCTCTCGGCGCGCTGGGGGTTCCGGGCGGACGGGCCGCGGACGGTGGTGTGGGCGGAGTTCCCGGCCCCGGTCGCGCAGCGGCGCGGCCGGGGCCGGGGCCGGGAGACGCCGCTCAGCGGCCCCGGTTGAACTGCCGGGTGGGCGGTTGCCGGGCGTTGCGGCGGTTGTTCGCGAAATTGGCCGACCTGACGTCGGACTTCTTCCGCTTGCCCTTCTTCTGGAATTTGGCGAAGGGGTCGGATTCGGGGTTGTTAATGGCACGCATGAAGGCGGCACCTCCGGGCAGGCATGAATTCGGCCGCACAGGGCCGACGAAAGAGAAAGGCGGCGCACGCCAACGGCGCAGGTCACAGGACCTGTGCGTGAAGGGGAAGTGCGCTTGTGCAGAGATCGGGAGCGGGCCCGCGGCAACGCCGGGGGCGGCTCAACCGGAGGAGAATCAAAGCTTCATGGGTAAGAGTTAGCCATAAGCACCCATGCGGTGTCAACCCATTAATATCCGTTCCGCCGCGAACTCGGGGCGGTTCGCGGTGTGCGAGAAGGTGGCGTGATCTGTGGGGTACTCGTCGTTGACGCCATGACCGGCGCGGCCGCGGCCTGGAGGCATGCGCGTCGCGTTCGTGATCTTCGACGGGTTCCAGGTGCTGGACGTCCGACCACGGGGACCGATTCAGAGGGACGAGGGAGTTCGCATGACCACATATGGACTGCTGGTGTTCGAGGACGCGGAGGAGCTCGACTTCGTGGGCCCGTGGGAGGTGTTCACGGCGTCGGCGATGCTGCGCGAGCAGGGGGACACCGCGTTCCTGGTCGCCGAGCGGGCGGAGCCGGTCCGTTGCGCCAAGGGCTTGAGGGTCGTGCCTGACCACACCTTGGACGAGCACCCGAAGCTGGACGTACTCCTAGTGCCGGGTGGACGAGGCGCAAGGGTGACCCAGCCGCACAACCCGTCCGTCACGGGGTGGATAGCGAGGGTCGCCGAGCAGGCCGACTGGGTGACGAGCGTCTGCACCGGCTCGATCCTGCTGCACGCGGCGGGCCCGGCCAGGGGGCGGAGGGTCGCGACCCACTGGGCATCGGAAGACGCGCTGGAAGCCCGCGGGGACGTCACCGTCGTACGCGACGCGCGCTACGTCGTGGACGGCGACCTCGTCACCAGCCAGGGCGTTTCCGCCGGAATCGACATGGCGCTCTGGCTGGTCGGGCGCATCCACGGCCGCGACCACGCGCGGGCGGTGCGCCGGTACATCCAGTACGAGCCCGCGCCCCCGTACATGGCCGACGTACCCGGCTGATCGGAACGAACATTCCGCCCTACCGGTGATGATCTTCGCTTATCGGCATAATCACGCGAATGGCCATGTCGCTTCCGGTGCGGTTCCGCAGCGATGGCGCGCGGGTGGCGGTCGAGACCGATCCACTGCACGCCCCGCTGCGCGACTTTCTCATCAACGACCTGGGCGAGGACGTCTCCGCGATCGCGCGCGCCCAAGGGCGGCTGGGCGAGGACGGCACGTCCGCGCCCTGGCAGGAGGTCTACCGCTACCACCGGCTCGACTTCGACGGCACGACCGTCCAGGTGCGGGACGTCGGCGGATGGGCGTCCTGCGACCTCGACCCGGACGTCCTGCGGCAGTGCCTGGACGAGTACCTCCACCAGCTCGGCGCCCTGCGGAGCCGCCGGAGCCTCGAACGCGTGCTGGGCGAGCCGCGCAACGGCGAACCGATGGCGAGTTCCCTCGCTCTGGGGTCCGTCTCCCACCGGACGCAGGGCTGGGGCCTCATCCAGTCACCGCGCGCCATGCTGGAGGACATGGCGGGCCTCACCCCGCACCCTGACGGCTGCCTCCCGCACGGCGTCCTGGAGACCGGCTCGGGTGCGTGCTGGGCCGACCTCGCCGTCCTGGACGAGGCGGGCACGCGCCTACGCGGGGGCACGAAGACCTTCATGCCGCGTGGGCTCGACCCAGAGCGCCTTCTTGCGGAGCTGGGCAACACCCTGACTCAGGCGCGGTTCGTCAGCGGCGTCCCGGGAGCGTGGTCCGGGGTCGTCGCCGGTGTCCCCGTGCACGGATACGTCGACCCGGACGCCGTCCTGCGGCTCCCCTGCCAGCCGATCGAGATCGAGGGCGTCGTCCGTCACGTCCGGGTGTTCTTCCCGGAGCTGGCCGGTTCCGGGGACGATCTGGAGGCGGCCGCGTCCGGCGCGAGCGAGTTCACCGAGGCGGTGCTCGGGCCGCGCCACGTCCTGACCGCGTTCCTGCTCCACGACGTGCAGAGCCACCGCCACCATCTGGAGGTCGTCCGCGCGGCGCGCTCCGGCTGGGAGCACACGGGGAACGCCTGCCATCTGCGGGTCGAGGTCCAGACCGTCCGGCTGGAGCATCTGTGGCTGCCCGGCCACGCCTGCGAGATGCCGACGGGCGAGTTCGCCGGCGTCCTCTACGAGTACGAGCGTCTCCTAGCCTCTTAACCGGACCCAGGGAGCGCACATGGCCATCAAGGGACGACTCACGGCACGACTCGTCGATCGCCTCTTCGGCCTGCCCGAGGCGCCTTCACTGGACATAGAGGCGAGGCGCGACCTGCGCGCCCCCATGCCGGACGGCGTCACGCTCATCGCCGACCTGTACCGTCCGCGCGGGGCCGGCCCGATGCCCGTCGTGCTGATGCGCACCCCCTACGGCAAGCGGCAGCCCGTGATGCGGCTGTTCGCCGGGGTCCTCGCAAGGCGCGGGTTCCAGGTCGTCATCCAGAACGTGCGCGGCGTCCTCGGTTCGGGCGGCGAGTTCCACGCCTTCCACAACGAGAAGGACGACGGCCTGGCGACGCTCGAATGGCTGCGTGACCAACCGTGGTGCGACGGCAAGGTCGCGATGGTGGGTGCGAGCTACCTCGGCTTCACCGAATGGGCGGTCGCGCCCTACGCGGACCCTCCCCTGGAGGCGATGGGGCTCGGCATCACCGCGTCCGAGTTCGTGAGTTCGTTCTACCCGGGCGGTGCGCTCGCCCTCCACAACACGCTTGTCTGGTCGTCGTCGATGGGCACGCAGGACGAGAGGAAGCGGCCCCTCCACAACAGGCGCGTCAGGCAGGCGATGCGTCACCTGCCGGTGGGGGAGGCGGACACGGCGGCCATCGGACGCCCCGAAACGTTCCTCCGTGAGGTCACCGCCCACGCCGGGCCCGGCGACGCCTTCTGGGACGCGACGGACCACAGCGCCGCCGTCCCCGGCACCACGACGCCGGCCACGATGGTGACGGGCTGGTGGGACCTCTTCCTCCGCGGGCAGTTGCGTGACTTCGCCGCCCTGCACGAGGCCGGACGCCAGGTGCGCATCACCGTCGGCCCATGGGGTCACGACACGAAGGCCCTCCGCGCGATGGTCTCCGACCAGGTGTCCTGGCTGCACGCCCACCTGAACGGCGACAGGGCCCAGCTGCGCCAGGCTCCGGTAAGGCTCCACCTGCAGAAGGCCGACCGCTGGTTGGACTTCGACCAGTGGCCCCCGCCCGAGACCAAGCCCACGCCGCTCTACCTGGGCCGGAGCCTGCTCTGGGACGGCCCGCCCGACGAAGGCCCCGCCACGTTCACCTACGACCCTCTCGACCCCACACCGTCCGTTGGCGGCCCGCTCCTGTCGCCAGGCAAGGGCGGGCAGCGGGACAACACCCGCATCGAACGGCGAGACGACGTGGTCGTCCTGACGGGCGCGCCCCTGGACGGCGACCTCGACCTGATCGGCCCGGTCTCGGCGACGATCCACGTCAGGACGAGCACCGGCCAAGGCGACCTGTTCATCCGCCTCTGCGACGTCGACCGTGACGGCGTCTCCCGCAACGTCACCGACGGCATGCTCCGCATCGGGAGCGAGGGCGCCGTCCGGGCCGAGGTCGAGATGCACCCGACCGCGTACCGCTTCCTGCGGGGCCACCGGCTGCGCGTCATGCTGGCGGGCGGCGCGTTCCCCAGGTTCGCCCGCAACCACGGCACCGGCGAACCCGCGGGCCGGGCCGTCGCGTCCCGCCGCACCCGCTTCGAGATCCTCCGCGACAAGGACCACCCGTCCGCCGTCCATCTCCCCGTATGGG
The DNA here is from genome assembly GCF_041951365.1 of Actinomadura sp. GTD37. Lineage (NCBI taxonomy): Bacteria > Bacillati > Actinomycetota > Actinomycetes > Streptosporangiales > Thermomonosporaceae > Actinomadura > Actinomadura sp. GTD37. Next base: position 122,016 of record NZ_JBGNUS010000001.1, on the reverse strand, counting down.
ACGGCTGACCGAGGACGCTCTCAGCACAGGCGGCTAGCCGGCCGCGCTCTCCGCACGCAGAGCCTCGAACTCCTTGAGCACCTTCTTGCGCGCCCTGGCCGAGAGCCGGTCGATGTAGAGCTTGCCCTCAAGGTGGTCTGTCTCGTGCTGGAGGCAGCGGGCCAGCAGACCCGTGCCCTCTACGGTGATCGCCGTCCCCTCCATGTCGAAGCCGTGCACGGTCGCGCGGTCGGGACGTGCCAGGCGCGCGTGAGGCCCCGGCACTGAGAGGCAGCCTTCGTCGTCGTCGTCCAGCCGGCGGTTCTCCAGCGTCGGCAGCTCCAGGACGGGGTTGGCCACGGCGCCCTTGCGCCGCTCTCCGTCCTCGTCGGGGCAGTCGTAGACGAAGAGGCGCAGGCCGACGCCGACCTGGTTCGCGGCCAGGCCCACGCCGTTCGCCTCGTACATGCTGGCGAACATGTCGTCGGCCAGTTCACGCAGCGCCGCGTCGAACTCCTCGACCGGGCGGCACGCCTGATGCAGGACCGGCGTCCCGACCAGCGTGATCGGCCGCACGCGTCCCGCCATGGTGTCGCCCCTTCGCCCCAGCACCGTCCGGAATACGCAATTACACCACGCTTCCCCCATCCCGTGAACGCGGAGCGTGGTCCGTTCGTCGCACACAGTCGCCCGTTCGCCGATGCGCGAGGGCGAATCGCCGATGCGGCCGCCGCTCCCTCGCTACGTTCTTCACATCCGCCGCCGGCAGGTGCGAGCCGCTTCGGGGGGAGCGGCCGGTCCTGTGAGCGCACCGGGGCCGGCACCGCGGAACGGGGGGAGAGGGGTCACTCCGGGGGGAGTGACCCCTCCGTCCGTCCACCGCCCTTTCGGGCGGTTTGTAAGTTCGCTATAAGACCTCAGACGATAACGCGTCGGCGCTTAAGCAGTAAGCGCGGACCTGGCGTCCCACAATTCTGGCACCCGCGAATTCCCCCTTTCGCGGTCCGGCTAGTGAAGGGTACGCCCGATGAACAGGCATCTGACGAATGCGTTCAGAGTGCTCCCGGCGGCGGCCGTGCTGGCCGCGGGCGCCGCGCTGGCGCCCGCCGCGCACGCCTCCCCGCACGCCCCCGCGCACGCCCGCCCGGCCGGCGCCGTCCAGCTCGCCGCCGGCCCGTACGAGCGCGGGCCCGCGCCGACCGAGGCGAGCGTCACCGCGGAGAAGGGCCCGTTCGCCGTCGAGAAGATCGACGTCCCGGCGGGCAGCGGCGCCGGCTTCAACAAGGGCGCGATCTACGCGCCGACCGACCTGAGCCAGGGCACGTTCGGCGCCCTCGCCGTCTCCCCCGGCTTCGTCTCCCCGCAGGCCCTGATCGACTGGTACGGGCCGCGCCTCGCCACGCAGGGCTTCGTCGTCATGACGCTGGAGACCAACAGCCTGCTGGACGTCCCCGCCGCGCGCGGCGACCAGCTCCTCGCCGCGCTCGACTACCTGACCGGCAAGAGCAGCGTGAAGAACCGCATCGACGCGTCGCGGCTCGCCGTCATGGGCCACTCCATGGGCGGCGGCGGGACGCTGGAGGCCGTGCGGAAGCGGACCTCGCTCAAGGCCGCCGTGCCGCTCGCACCGTGGGACACGAACTACGACTGGAAGAGCGTCCGGACCCCGACCATGATCATGGGCGCGGACAACGACTTCATCGCGCCCGCCGACTCCATGGCGCATTCCTACTACGAGGGCCTCACCGGCGTGCCGGAAAAGGCGTACCTGGAACTGGAGAACGCCGGGCACATGACCTTCAACTCGCCCAATACGACCATCGCGAAATATGCGATCTCGTGGATGAAGCGGTTCGTCGACGACGACGCCCGCTACGAGCGGTTCCTCTGCCCGGCGCCCCGGCCCGGCGGCGCCATCGCCGCCTACGAGGGCACCTGCCCGACCGGCTGACCCCCGCCGGCCCGGACGGCGGCGGCCGGCGCCCGGCCGCCGCCGTTCACGCGTCCGGCGGGTCCGCGGGGGAGAGCCGCCGGTCGCCGGGATCGAGGCGGACGAGATGGTGCAGGAGCAGCAGCAGCTCGATGCGCCGGTCCGGGTCGAGCAGGACGCCGCCGAGCGTCTCCTCCAGCCGCCGGATCCGGTACCGGACGGTCTGCTCGTGCACCAGCAGCCGCTCCGCCGCCGCCACCGCGTTGTCGCGGCACTCCATGTAGGTCAGCAGCGTCCGCGACAGCGCGTCCCGCCGGTGCGGCGGCAGCTCCATCAGCGGCGCGAGCCGGCCGCCGAGCGCCACGTCGAGCAGCTCCTCGCTCTGCGCCGCGACGAGGCTCGGCAGATGGTCCAGGCAGCGCAGCGGCTCCTTGCCCGGCAGCACGCCCCGCTCGACCAGCGCGAGCCCCCGCCGCGCCCAGCGCAGCGACAGCGCGGCCCGCGCCGGCGGGACGGTCGGGCCGATCGCCGCCGACCGCGTCGCCTTGATCGCCGTGAGCATCCTGTCGCGGCCGGGGCCGTCCGGGTCCGGGCAGATCAGATACGGCTCCGCCGCGTCCCAGTCGACGAGGAACGTGGGCGGCAGCAGCGGGACGTTCCCGCCCGCATCCGGGCGGACCGCGACGGCCGCGAGCGTCCGCGGCACCGGCCAGCCCGCCGACCGCGCCACCTCGCCGATCGCCTCCGCGCTCGCCGGCGGGTCCATGATCAGCAGATCGCGGAGCCGCCGCCGGAACCGCTCCCGCTCGCCCGCCAGCTCGCCCTGCGCCCGCGCGTAGCCCTGCCCGGCCGCGCCCGCGACCCGCTCCAGGAACACGAACAGCGACTCGGTGATCAGCCCGAGGGTGTCCAGCGACCAGTCGAGCCGCCGCGCGTCCTTGATGAACCGGCGGCACGCGACCTGCCCGCTCACCCGGATCGCCGTCTGCAGCCCGTCCAGGCTCCGGCCCTTGCGCGCCTCGTACGCGCCGATGCCCTCGAAGATCCCGGTGACCTCCGCCCAGTCCACGCCGGGACGGCCGATCGCGCCGACGAACTGCCGGACGGACTCCTCGACGGCCCAGCGCATCCGCCGGCCGTAGCGGCTGTCCGGCGGGCGCGCGTACTCCGGGACGAGGCCCTGGATCTCCTCCACCATCTCCACCGCCGCCGCCTCCAGGTAGGGGAGCATCGGCTCGGCGAGGTCCGCGGGCACCCCGGAGAGCGGGAAGTCCGCGGCGCTGGACGACCTGTTCCGGCTCATGGTCACCAGAGTCGGGCGCGGCGACCCTCCGGCGATAGGCGGGCACGGAAAGTTTCGGCGGTGGGCGATTGTCACTCCGCTGACAGTCCCGGACACGCCGCGCGGCGTGTCGCGCGGCCTCCGATCGCGGCCCCCGCCGACCCGCCCGGACGCGCCGCCACGCGCCCGCGACCGCGCAATAGATCTCCCCGCACCGGACCTCAGGCCGCCGAACCGGAATTCTTCGCAAAGGAATCCCCTGGTGCGTCCAAACGGCACCGGATTGCCTTCCAATAGGGCGGAGATCGGCGGCGCCGAACGGACGTTCCCGACGTAACGGCAATGGCCGGATGAGCCGTCGAGGGCCGCGAAAACTTGACCCGGAGGACGTCGACTTCCGGGCCCTCCTGCGCAAAGGTCTCCCCCATGAATTCACGAATTCGAACCGCCAGGGCGTGCGGACCGACCGGCTGGTTGCTGGCCTTTCTCGGCGCCCGCGAGCAGACCCTGCGCACCCACACCGGGCTCGCCGCCGGCCCCGCGGAATGGCTCCTGGTCTTCCTGGAGGTCGAGCGCGCCGAGCTCGCCGCCCGGCAGCGTCCCGCCACCCTGCTCGCCCGGCGCGACCGGCGCGAGGAGTCCCCGTTCGGCCGGCTGACCGCCCGCAGCGCGTAGGGAAGGCCATGACCATCGAGATGCTCCTCGCCGCCCTGATCGGCGGCTCGATCGGGCTCGCCGAACTCGTCGCGCGCTACCGCGACAAGCCCGTCTCCGCCCTCCTGTCGCCGGGCGGCCTGCTGTTCGTCTTCGTCAACGGCAGCGCGTCCATCGTCGCGCTGATCGCGGTCACCGCCGCCGGCTGGACGTTCGGGCTGCCCGCCGCCACGCCCCCGGCGAGCCTCCTGGTCGTCCGGGTGATCGCGGCCGGGCTCGGGTCCGCCGCCGTCCTGCGGATGTCGTTCGCCCCCGCGCAGAGCCGGGCCCTCGGCACCGGCCCCATCTCCCTCCTCAACGGGATCCTCCGGATCGCCGACGCCGAACTGGAGCGCAAGCGGGCGCTCAGCAGGCTGTCGCACAACGACCTGTCGGGCCTGTCGTTCGAGCGCGACCACGCGGCCCTCGCCGAGCTGTGCTGCCACCTCATGCGCGAGTTCGACCTGTCCGAGGCGCAGCGGCTCGGCGGCCTCGCGGCGGAGCTGAGCCACCGCGACGACCTCACCGACGCCGACAAGCTGGACTGCTGGGGCCTGGAGCTGACCCGGCTGGTCGGCGAGCGCGCCCTCCGGCACGCGGCGCGGCGGCTGCGGGACCGTCCCCGCGAGGAGCCCCGCCCCGCCGCCCCCGAGGAGCGCGACCCGGCGCCCGACACCGACCACCCCGTGGAGACCGTGCCGCCGCCCCGCCCGCCCGTCGCCAAGACCTCCCGCCTCACCTCCAGCACGAACGGCAGGACGGAACGAAAGTCGTTCAGCGACGTCTGACACCCCGGGAGATACCGGTGCGTCCCGCTTCCGGGCGCACCGGTATTTTCACGGAAAAGGCCGCTGTGCGGAAAGGGCCGGTATACGGAAAAGGCCGCTATTTCGGCCGGACGGACAATGGCGGGACGCCGTCGCTCTCGTCCCGCTCCTCCAGGGTCGCCGCGATGCGGTGCAGCGCCTCCGCCAGCGAGACGAGCGCCTGCACCTGGGCGGCCGCCATGAGGTTTCCGGGGGAGGGGTCCGCGGCCTGCGCCTCCGCGGCCGCGTCGCACGCCTGCTGGCTCCACCAATGCACGCGGCGATGCTATTCGAGCCGGCGAACGCACCGCCCGCCGCCGCGCCGCGCCATTACCGACACCGGAGAATGAAAGGGGCAGGAACATGAACTCAGGACCGCGCGCGGCGCCCGCCGCCGGACCCGCCGGGGGGCGGCCCCCGCGCTGGGCCGGCAAGCCGGTGCGCCGGCTGACCGCCGGCGAACTCGCCGAGGCCCTCGAATACCTGGAGCTGCACCGTCCCGACGACGACGTCCTCGGCCGCGCGCTGGCCGGCGAGTTCGCCCGCCGCACCGCCGCCGCCGAGTTCGCCCGCCGCACCAGCGACCGCGCGCGGGCCGCCGCGTACCCCGCCCAGGGCTCCGCCGACCGGACCCCCGCGGCGGGCCCGGACGGGTGAGCGGCCGGACCGGGCCTCCGCCGGGACGTGGGCCCTCGCCCCGGCGGAGGAGCATGGCGGTCAGCTCACCCACGCGTCGAGGTCGACGTCCTCCTTGATGTACTTCTCGCTCAGCAGGAACTGCTTCGTTCCCTCCAGCCCCTTCAGCAGGGCGGGGCTGAGCTGCGCGTCGGTGTACTGGTCCTTCCGGGACGCCGCGCGGGTGATCTCCACCGAGTAGCCGCGCGCCTCGGCGTAGTAGGCGAGGTACCCGTCCCAGTCCGCGACGGCCGCCTTCGCCGCCGTGTCCAGCGCGGCCCGCCACACCTTCGGGAAGCCCGGACGCGCCTTCACGTACGAGGCGGTGGCGACCGTGATGCTGTTGCCCTGGAGCTCCGGCCGCTTCTCGGACGTGTCGATGACCGGGAAGCCGCCCTTCTCCATGATGAGCAGGGCGCTCTCCAGGGACGTCGCCACCGCGTCCACCGAACCGCTCCGCAGCGCGGCGAACTGGTCGGGCCCGGCGACGTTCTGGATCTCGGCCTCGACGCCGTACCGGTTGAGCAACCCGCGCAGGTAGCGGTGCGTGTACCCGCCGGTCGTGGTGGCGACGCGCTTGCCCGCGAGCCCCTTGACCGTCGTCGGGCCGCCCTTCCGGACGACGATCGCCGCGTCCATCCCGACGCGCTCCTGCCCGATCAGGCGGGTGTCGACGTCCTGGGCCTTGGCGACGATGCCGGGGGTGTCGCCGAGGATGCCCACGTCCAGCGACCCGGCGAGCAGCGCCTGGTTGAGGTCGGGGCCCTTGCCGAAGCCCAGCACCTTGATGCCGGTCACTCCCGCGGGTTTGAGCAGTTCCAGCAGCCGCCCCTTCGCGTGCAGGTAGCCGAGCGGGTCGTACAGGGCGTTGCGCGGGCTGATGATGCCGATGCGCAGCGTCGTCCCGTCCCCGCCCGAGGAGCCCTCGGCCGCGCCGCACCCGGCGGCCAGCAGGAGCGCTGACGCGGCGGCGAGGACGGTCCGGATCTTCAGTCTCATGTCTCTCTCTCGGGTCGGGAGTCCGTCGCCGGGACGACGGTCGCCTCCGGGGGGAAGATGCTGTTCTGGCCGTCGTAGCCGATGACGCCGTACGACCAGTCCAGGCCGGCGACGGGCACGCGGCCCTTGCCCCAGCCCAGCTCCCTGCGGTAGCTGCCGAGCAGGCCGGTCGCGGCGAGGTGCTCCTCGTCGCGCAGCGGCGACCCGGCGGGCAGCGGGGTCCGGTCGACGGCGACGAACAGCGCGTCGGCGGGGCAGTACGCCTCGCACATGAAGCACGTCTGGCAGTCGCTCTGCCGGCTGATCACGGGGATGCCGTCGGCGTCGGTGTCGAAGACGTCGGTCGGGCACACCTCGACGCAGCGGTCGCAGGAGATGCAGCGCTCCGCGCTGACGACCTCGATCACGACGCCATCACCGCGAACGGGCGGACCGGCTCCGGCGCCACCCAGATCTCGTCCAGCCCGCCGGTCAGCAGCCGGTGGTGCTGGGCCGGGTCGAGCTTCGGGAAGTCCTCCCGCTTGTGCATCCCGCGCGTCTCGGTGCGGGCGAGCGCCGAGGAGTACATCCAGCGGGCGAACGCCGTCATCGCCGCCGCCTCCCGCGCCCGGCGCGCCTCCGCGCCCGGCGCCGCCAGGGACGAGCGCAGCTCCGCCCAGCCGTCGTCGAGGGCGCCGAGCGACGCCGTCATGCGCGCCCCGGTGCGGAACCAGTTCTTCTCGTACGGCAGCGCCTCGCCCTGGACCAGCTCGATGACCTCCTTGTACTGCTCCGGGGAGCCCTGCGCGCCGGTCGGGCGCAGCCCGGCCTCGCCCGTCGCGTGGACGGCCCGCCGGCCCGCGTCCCCGCCGATCGCGCGGGCGTGCCGCGCGGCGCCGCGTCCCGCCCACGTCCCGGACGAGACGGCCCACGCCGCGTTGTGCGACCCGCCCCCGGTGAAGCCCCCGCAGACCAGCTCGCGGGTGGCCGAGTCGCCCGCCGCGTACAGGCCGGGGACGGACGTGGCGCAGTCGTCGCCGACGATCCGCACCCCGCCGGTGCCCCGCACGCTGCCCTCCAGCAGGCACGTCACCGGGAACCTCTGCGTGAACGGGTCGATGCCCCGCCGGTCGAACGGCAGGAAGAAGTTCGGCTGCGCGTTGCGCATGAACCGCTGCGTCGCCTCGTCCACCCAGTGGAGCTGGCAGAACACCTTCTCCTTCAGCAGCGTCCGCCCGATGACCGAACGGCCGCGGGTGCTGCCCGCGCCCTCCAGGACGGTGCCGTCCTCGTGGAAGAACGTGGACTGCGAGAAGAACCGGCCCTTGGTGACCGACGCGAACTCCGCGGCGATCGAGTAGTGGTTGGAGAACTCCATGCCGGACAGCTCGGCGCCCACCTCGGCCGCGAAGAGCGCGCCGTCCCCGGTGACGACGTTCGTGCCGAGCGCCCGGCTCAGGAACGCGCAGCCGCCGGCGGCGAGGACGACCGCGCCCGCGCGCACCCGCCACGTCACGTCCTCCTGGCGGCGGTGCCCGGCGGCGCCCGCGACCGCGCCGTCCGCGTCGACGAGCAGTTCGAGCGCCGGGCTGTGGTCGAGGACGCGCACCCCCGCCTGCTGGACGCGGATCCGCTGCCGCCGCATGTACTCGGGGCCGTGGACGCCGCGCCGCACGATCCGGCCGTCCGGCGCGGACGGCCACGGGTAGCGGCCCCGCTCGCCCAGCTCGATCATGCTCCGGTACGTCTGGTCGAGGACGCGGTGCGCCCAGCGGCGGTCGTGCAGGTGGCCGCCGAGCGCCTCGCGGTGCGCGACGGCCTTCTCCCGCGCCTCGGGATCCGGCGGCACGAACCACACGCCGGTGCCGGACGACGCGGTCGGGCCGCTCGTCCCGCAGTAGCCCTTGTCGGCGAGGACGACGCGGGCGCCGTCCTCCGCCGCCTTCAGCGCGGCCCACGTCCCCGCCGGGCCGCCGCCGATCACCAGGACGTCGGCGGAGAGGTCCAGGTCGGCGGGCGGCGCGACCGCGCGGCGTCGCACGCGGTGCCTCTCGATGGGAACGGGCCGGTTCCCGTCGAGGGGCGCGGCCCCGTCGACGGACACGGGCTTGGCCTCGATACCGGCCGGGTCGTTCATGCGTCCTCCTGTGCAGTGGTGGTGGCCGGGCCGGGCTCGGCGCCCAGGCCGCGGAGAATTTCGTGCCGGTGCGCGCGGAATCGGGGATGGTCGATCGACCGGGGCCGCGGGACGTCCACGGGGATCTCCCGCACGATCCGCCCGTGGCCGAGCATCAGGATCCGGTCGGCGAGTTGCAGCGCCTCGTCCACGTCGTGGGTGACCAGCAGCACGGCCGGGCGCCGCCGCGCGCACAGCTCCGCGACGAGCGACTGGGCCTTGAGGCGGGTCAGGGCGTCCAGCGCCCCGAACGGCTCGTCGAGCAGCAGCAGCTCCGGGTCCCGGACGAGGGACCGCGCCAGCGCGACGCGCTGCGCCTCGCCGCCGGACAGGGTGCCCGGCCAGGCGTCGGCCCGGTCGCGGAGCCCGACCTCCGACAGCGCCCGGACGGCGCGCTCGCGCAGCTTCCGGGCGGGACCGCCGCCGAGCCCCAGCGCCACGTTCCGCCAGACCCGCTCCCACGGCAGCAGCCGGTGCTCCTGGAACACGATCGACCGGGACGCGGGCACCCGGAACTCGCCCTCCGCGCCCGAGTCGAGCCCGCCGATCGCCTTCAGCAGCGTGCTCTTCCCGCATCCGGAGGGGCCGAGCAGCGCGACGAACTCGCCGGCGGCGATCTCCACGTCCACGCCGTCGAGGACGGTCCGGCCGTCGAAGACGCGCCGCACCCCGCGGGCTCCCGCGCCCGCCGTCCGCGCCTCGCCGCTCATGTGTCGGTGAAGGCGCGCCGCCACCGCAGCGTCCGCCGTTCGAGGAACCGGATCAGCGCGTCGGTGCCGAGGCCGAGCAGCGCGTAGACGACGAGGACGACGAAGATGTCGTCCATCCGCATGAACTCGCGGGCGTCGTTCAGCATGAACCCGAGGCCGCGGTAGGTGGCGGTCTGCTCGGCGACGACCAGGGACAGCCAGGCCGAGCCGAGCGCGAGCCGCAGCCCGACGAAGATCTGCGGCAGCGCCCCGGGCAGCACGACCCGGCGGACCATCTCCCAGCGGCTCGCCCCGCACGACCGCGCGGACTCCACGAGCCGCGCGTCCACGCCGCGCAGCCCGTGGAACACGTTCAGGTACAGCGGGAAGATCGGACCGCTGGCGATCAGCGCGGTCTTGTACGACTCGTCCACCCCGAACCAGATGATGAACACCGGCGCGAGCGCCAGGTGGGGCAGCAGCCGGACGGCCTGGATCGGCGCGTCGACGAGGTCCTCGGCGAGCCGGGTGCCGCCCGCGAGCAGCCCGAGGACGAGCCCGGCGGGCAGCGCGATGGCGAGCCCGCGGCCGACGCGCTCCAGCGACGCGAGCAGGTTGCCGGGCAGCTCACCGGAGGCGATCAGCCCGCCCGCCGCCGCGGCGATCCCGAGCGGCGCGGGCACCGTCCGGCCGAGCAGGCCGACCGCGTCCAGGGCCTGCCAGCCGGCCACGATCAGCACGATCCCGCTCCACCGGCGGAGCCCGGCCAGCCGCCGCAGCAGCAGGGCCGCGGGCGGCCGGTCGGGGGCACGGGGGTCTCCGCGTGCGGGCAGTGCGGCGATCTTGTCCGGACGGGTGACGGTGACCGTCATGGTCTCTCCTACGGGAAGGCGGCCCCCGCGGCGACGCGCGAGCGGGCATGGCGAAACAGCCCGGAACGTGAACAGGCGGCCGGGACGGGCGGAAGTGGGGAAGGCGCTCCCGGGCCGGGCGGCCCGCGGTCCGGCGCTCACGGCCGGTGATCACGGGGCGGTCCGTGTGCATCGCGGCTCGGGTCGTGGACCGATGTCAGGGACAGGTGGCGCTGCAGGTGCGCTTGAAGTCGACGTGACGGCGAACCGTCAGCCCTGACCTACTTTCCATACCAAAATAATAGGAAATAGCGGTGCCGCCGTCAACCCGCAGGTCTCAGGCAGTTCGGACGGCTTGGTCGGCGGCGGGCGCCGGGGCGGCGGAGGCGCGGCGCATCAGCAGCGGGACGCACAGGAAGACGAACGTGCCCATGACGAGGAAGTACGGCGCCGTCCCGGCGTCCAGCAGGAGGCCGCCGGTGAAGGGGCCGAGGAAGAAGCCGAGCTGCCGCACCTCCGACAGGCCGAAGTACGCGCCCTTGTGCTCGTCGGACGCCATCTCGTGGACGGCCATGTCGGGCATCGGCAGCAGGATGCCCTCGCCGATCGTCCAGAAGACGATCCCGGCGTACAGCCAGGCCAGGCCGGACGGGCTCGCCCAGAAGCACGCGAACGCGAGCGTGAAGTTCGCCGCGCCGAGCACGATCATCGCGGTGCGGCCGATCCGTCCCGACACCCGGTCGATCGGGAGCTGCAGCGCCAGGGCGAGGACGGCGTTGGTGATGAACAGGGCCGCGAAGTAGCCCTCCGTCCGGTCGCCGTACTGCTCCTTCATGTAGAGCGGGATCATCGACTCCAGCTGGGAGAAGACGAAGAAGACCACGATGCCGCCGGTGACGATCGCGAGGAGCCGCCGGTCGCGCAGCGTGGCCGCGACCGAGGAGCGCGCGGACGGCGCGGCTCCCCCGCCGCGCGGCGGCTGCAACGCCACCAGGTCGCGGTTCCGCACGAGCACGAGGACCAGGTAGGACGCGTAGAAGAACGCGGGCACGGCGAAGAACGCCACCGGATCGACGTGGTAGAGCGCGCCGCCGATCGCGGGCCCGCCGATGGCCCCCGCGCACAGCGTCATGTACCGCACGCGGAACACGCGGCCCTCCGCATGCTCGGGGGACTCGTCGGCCGCGTGCGACAGCAGCTTCTTCGCGCCCGGCTCCACCATCAGCCGCGCCCCGCCGAGCAGCAGGAACAGCACCACGATCGCCGGCGCCTCGCGGACGGAGGCCAGCAGCCCGTACACGGCGACGTAGCAGACCAGCCCGGCCCGCATCAGCGGCACCGCGCCGAGCCGGTCGACGATCATGCCGCCGAGCAGCCCGCCGAACGCGGCGATGAGCGCGACCGCCCCGACGACCGCGCCCACGGCGGGCTTGCCGAGACCCGTGTGCTCGCTCAGGTACAGCGGCGCGAACGGCATCGCCGCGAAGAACGCGAGCGAGTTCAGCAGCGCCCCGCCCTCCAGCAGCCGCTGCGCCGGAGTGAGCCGCCATAACGGCGTCCGGCGCGCGGTCTCCGGCTCCCCGGCGCGCGGCTCTCCGGTCTCCGGCATGCGGCCTCCCCGACGGTCGGACGGCCCGAGCGTACGACCCGGCACCGACAGAACCCGCGCACCGACAGAACCCGCGCATCGACCCGGCGGGCCGGGTATAGGTGAGGCTGGGAGGAAGCATGGACGTCAAGCTGCGCAGGGTGTACGACCCGGTCTCGTCCGACGACGGGAAGCGGGTGCTGGTCGACCGCGTGTGGCCGCGCGGCCTGTCCAAGGACAAGGCCCACCTCGACGAGTGGGCCAAGGACGTCGCCCCGTCGACCGAGCTGCGCAAGTGGTACGGCCACGACGTGGACAAGTTCGGCGAGTTCACCGACCGCTACGACGCCGAACTGCGCGACCCCGACCGCGCCGCCGCCCTCGACCGGCTCCGCGAACTCGCCGCAGGCGGCACGATCACCCTCCTCACCGCGACCAAGGACATCGACCACAGCCAGGCCGCCGTCCTCGCCACCCGCCTCCGCGCCCGCTCCACCTGACCGGCCTCCGCGACGGTCGTCCGCGCGGGATTTCTCCGCGGCCCAGGGCTCTTCCGGGATGCTTGTCAGCCGTGGACGGGTTCCGACCTGCGGTCACCCCGTCTCAGGCGGTGAAACGCAGGTTTTAGAGTGGAGGGGACTGAAGGAAGGAACCTCACCATGCCACTGGCCCCCCGTCTGCCGGCGCCACCCGAGACACTGGCCGCCCTGGAAGAGTCCTACGACAGGGTTCTCAGGCGGGACCCGGGCGAGCCGGAGTTCCACCAGGCCGTCCACGAGGTACTCGAGTCCCTCGGCCCGGTGCTGGCGGCGCGGCCGGGGCTGGCCACCGCCAAGCTGGTCGAGCGGGTGATCGAGCCGGAGCGGCAGATCATGTTCCGGGTGCCCTGGCAGGACGACAAGGGTGAGATCCACGTCAACCGCGGCTTCCGCGTCGAGTTCAACGGGGCGCTCGGGCCGTACAAGGGCGGGCTCCGCTTTCATCCGACGGTGAACCTCGGCATCGTCAAGTTCCTCGGCTTCGAGCAGATCTTCAAGAACGCGCTCACCGGGCTCGGCATCGGCGGCGGCAAGGGCGGCAGCGACTTCGACCCGCACGGCCGCTCCGACGAGGAGGTCATGCGGTTCTGCCAGTCGTTCATGACCGAGCTGTACCGGCACGTCGGCGAGCACACCGACGTCCCGGCCGGGGACATCGGCGTCGGCAGCCGCGAGGTCGGCTACCTGTTCGGCCAGTACCGCCGCGTCACGAACCGCTGGGAGGCGGGGATGCTGACCGGCAAGGGCGCGCTGTGGGGCGGCTCCGCCTGCCGGACGGAGGCGACCGGGTACGGCAACGTCATGTTCACGTCCGAGATGCTCCGCCGCCGCGACGAGGACCTGGACGGCCAGCAGATCGTCGTGTCCGGCTCCGGGAACGTCGCGATCTACACGATCGAGAAGGCCCAGCAGCTCGGCGCCAACGTGATCACCGTGTCCGACTCCGGCGGCTACGTGGTGGACGAGAAGGGCATCGACCTCGACCTGCTCAAGCACGTCAAGGAGGTCGACCGGGGCCGCGTCTCCGACTACGCCGAGCTGCGCGGGGCGTCCGCCCGGTTCGTCCCCGGCGGCCGCGTGTGGGACGTCCCGGCCGACATCGCGCTGCCGTCCGCGACGCAGAACGAACTGGACGCGGAGGCGGCGCGCGTCCTCGTCCGCAACGGCGTCAAGGCGGTGTCCGAGGGCGCCAACATGCCGACCACGCCGGAGGCCGTGCACATCTTCCAGGACGCGGGCGTCGCGTTCGGCCCCGGCAAGGCCGCCAACGCGGGCGGCGTCGCCGTCAGCGCGCTGGAGATGCGGCAGAACGCGAGCCGCGCCGCCTGGTCCTTCTCCCGCGTGGAGGAGGAGCTGCACTCGATCATGACGAACATCCACGAGACCTGCTACGAGACGGCCGAACGCTACGGCGCCCCCGGCGACTACGTGGTCGGCGCCAACATCGCGGGCTTCGAACGCGTCGCCGAGGCCATGCTCGCCCAGGGCCTCATCTAGCAGGGCCTCATCTAGCCGGGCCTCCGCTAGGTCGGACGGACGCCGGTCGCGAGCAGATGCGGGCCGATCCCGAGCAGTCCGGGGACGCGCTCGATCGCCCGCGCCGTCTCCAGGACGACCGTCCGGCCGAGCGGGTCGGCCATCCGCTCGGCGACGTCCTGTAGCAGGTAGGCGGGCCCTTCGACGCTGCCGAGGTCGGCGACCCGCAGGCCCGCCGACCGCAGTTCGGCGCGGAGCTGCGCGGGCCGGTGGCGGTCGGCGGCCTCGCGCAGCCGCTGGACGTGCGGCGGCATCAGGTCGCGGTGCTCGACGCGGTGGCCCCGTCCGGCCGGGCACGGCGCATAGGGTCCGGCGCGGCCGGCAGGTGCCGCAGCACGATCTCTTAGGTGCGCTCAAACTCGATCTCTCCGCGCGCGGTCGTGAGCCGCTCGCGCTCGCCGCCCTGGGCGGAGCACCTCGTCACCAGATCGCTCATACACCGACGTAAGACGTCATCTCGCGATGCGACCCGTCAACCGCACCCCGGTAGACCCTTGACTGGTGGCTTTCTTTTATAAGATAGTCCCTACCAGTGCCGGATGTGTGCTGGGAGGCGCGGATGCGGGTGGCCGAGGCGGTGGCGGGAACGCTCGCCGAGCACGGGGTGTCATGCCTGTTCGGGGTGCTCGGGGACGGGAACCTCCCGATCCTGGACGTGCTGGTCCGCGAGCACGGCGCGGACTACGTGGCGGCGGCCCGCGAGGACGGCGCCGTGCTCATGGCCGACGGGTACGCGCGGGCCGGCGGACGGCTCGGGGTCGCGACCGTCACGCACGGGCCGGCGCTCACCAACGCGGTGACCGCGCTCACCGAGGCCGCACGGGCCGGGACGCCGATGCTGCTCATCGCCGCCGACACGCCGCCGGGCGACCGGCGCAACCCGCAGGCGATCGACCAAGAGGACGTGGTCCGGCCGACCGGCGCGGGCTTCCAGCAGGTGCATTCGGCGGAGTCGGCGGTCGCGGACGTGGTGCGCGCGGTCCGGCGGGCGTTCACCGAGCGGCGGCCGATCGTCCTGAACGTCCCGACGCCGCTGCTGGGCCTGGCGGCAGGGGACGGGCCTGGAACGTTCCGCGAGGATCGGACGCCGGCGCCGGCGCCGCGGCCCGAAGAGGTCGCGAAGGTCGCGGCGGCGCTCGGGAAGGCGGAGCGGCCCGTGATCGTCGCGGGGCGCGGCGCCGCCCGCGCGCGGGACGAGCTGGTGGCGCTGGCCGGGCGGACGGGCGCGCTGCTGGCCACCACGCTGAAGGCCAAGGGCTTCTTCGCCGGTGAGCCGTTCGACGTCGGCGTGTGCGGTGGGTTCGCGACCGGGGTCGGGCGGGAGCTGATCAGGCGGTCCGATCTGCTGCTGGCGGTGGGCGCCTCGCTCAACTCGTTCACGGTGGACGGCGGCCGGATGCTCGCCGGGAACCCCGTGATCGTGCACAACGACGTCCGGCCCGAGGTCTTCGGCGAGTGGACGCCCGCCGACCACCGGATCCTCGGCGACGCGCGGGCGTTCGCCGCGATGCTCGCCGAAGCGGCCGCGGCGAAGCCCGGATGGCGGACGGACGAGACCGCCCGCCGCCTGGCCGAGTACGACTACGAGGCCGAGTACCCGGACGGCAGCGACGAGACCGGGCTCGATCCGCACACCGTGGTGGCGGCGCTGGAGCGGATGGTTCCGCGCGAGCGGACGCTGGTGGTCGAGGGCGGGCACGCGGCGCTGTCGGAGCCGTGCCGGGGCCTGTCGGTGCCCGATCCGTCCGGGTTCGTGTTCCCGGTGAACTTCGGCTCGATCGGCCTCGGGCTGGCGTCGGCGATCGGCGCGGCGACCGCCCGGCCCGAGCGGGTGACGCTCGCCGTCACCGGGGACGGCGCGCTGATGATGAACCTCGCCGAACTGGACACGGCGGTGCGGCGCGGGCTCCGGCTCGTGGTCGTCGTCATGAACGACGGCGCGTTCGGCTACGAGTACCACAACATGCTGCACCGGGGCATGGACGTCGGGCTGTCGCTGATCCCGCGGCCCGACTTCGCGGCGGTGGCCCGCGCGTTCGGCGCGCGGGCGGTGACCGTCCGGACGCCCGGTGAGCTCGACGACCTCAAGGAACTGATCGCCGATCCGTCCGGCCCGGTGCTCGTCGACGCCCGGCTCACCCGGGCGGTGCGGACGCGCTGGTTCGCCGAGCACGAGAACGGGCTCGACCCCGCGGATCCGGACTTCCGGCCGCGCTACCGGTAAGGAGGCACATGTTCACCCGAATGGACCAGGGCACCCGCGAGGAGTGGCTGTACATCCGCGGCGAGACCCTCAAGACGCAGGAGGACGCGCCCGGACGGGTGCTGCCGATGCTGTCGGCGCTGTCGGCGTTCAGCGACGGCTTCGCGGTGGACCAGTTGCGGCATTCGCTGCAGACGGCCGCGCACGCGGAGGCGGCGGGCGCGGACGACGAGATGGTCGTCGCGGCGCTCTGCCACGACATGGGCAAGGTGATCTCGACGGCGAACCACGCGGCGGTCGCGGCGGAGATCCTGCGGCCGTACGTGTGCGAGGAGGTCTACCAGGTCATCCACGCGCACCAGACGTTCGAGGCGGCGCACTACGGCCACCATTTCGGCTGGGATCCGGCCGAGCGGGAGATGTTCGAGGACGAGCCCTGGTACGCCGACGCGATCCGGTTCGCGGACGAATGGGACCAGGTCGCCTTCGACCCCGGTTTCGACACGCCGCCGCTGGAGCATTTCGCGCCCCGCGTCCGCCGGGTGTTCGGCGGCGTCCGGACCATCACCAAATGAGGCGGGCCGCCGGATGAGAAGGGCCGCCGAATGAGGACGGCGGGGACGGCCCGCGCCGTGCTCCAGCGCGCTCCGCGCAACCTCGACGTCGTGGAGCTGCCGCTCCCGGACGTCGGCCCCGACGACGCGCTGCTCGCCGTCGAGGCGTGCGGCATCTGCGGCACGGACGTGGAGCAGTACAGCGGTGCGCTGTTCGACTCCATCGGCCCCACCTCGCCGTTCGTCCCGGGGCACGAGCCCGTGGGACGGATCGCGGCGATCGGCGGCAGGGCGGCCCGGCGCTGGGGCCTCGCCGAGGGCGACCGGGTCGCGGTGGAGCCGGCGCTTCCGTGCGGCGCGTGCCGCGAGTGCCGGACGGGCCGGTACACGCTGTGCGCCGGATGGGACCACTATCCGATGAGCTACGGGTTCATCCCCGCGAAGATCCCGCCCGCGCTGTGGGGCGGGTTCGCCGACCGCATGTACCTGCACCCGAACAGCGTCGTCCACCGGCTGTCGGACGCCGTGGACCCGACGACCGCCGCGACGTTCAACGCGCTCGCGGCGGGCGTCGAGTGGGCGGTCGAGGTGCCCGGCACCCGCGCGGGCGACTGCGTGGTCGTCCTCGGCGCGGGGCAGCGCGGCCTGGCCTGCGTGCTGGCGGCGCGGGCGGCCGGCGCCGCCCAGGTGATCGTCACCGGGCTGGCGTCCGACCGGCACAAGCTCGACCTCGCGCTGGAACTGGGCGCGACGGCGACCGTGGAGGCCGATGGGGGCGGCGTCCCGGAGAAGGTCCTCGCGGCGGCCGGGGGAGTCCCGGCCGACGTGGTGATCGACGTCGCGTCCTACGACACCACGACCGTGCTGGACGCGATGGCGATCGCCCGGCGCGGCGGGACGGTCGTGCTCGCCGGGCTCAAGGGCGGCAGACCCGTGCCCGGCTGGGTCAGCGACGACGTGGTCGTGAAGGGGCTGCGCGTCCAGGGCGTCCGGGCGGTCGGGCACACGTCGTTCCGCCGGGCCGTCGCGCTGATCGAGGCGGGCGACCGGCCGCTGCACCGCCTCGTCACCCACACGTTCGCGCTCCCGGACGCGGCCGAGGCCGTCGAGACCCTCGCCGGGGACCGGCCCGGCGCCAGACCGGTGAGCGTCGTGATCACCCCCGATCCCGTCCCCCCGCCTCCAACCCACCCCTAGGAGGGCCCCCATGGCAGGAATCTTCCCGAGGCAGCGCGGTAGAGCGGGCAAGGCCGTCGCGCTGGCGGCGGCGGCGCTGCCCGCCCTCGCGCTGACCGCGTGCGCGTCCGGGTCCGGCTCCGTCAAGGCCGACGACGGCACGATCGTCATCGGCATGGACCAGGACCTGTCCGGCGGCGCCGCCGCGTACGCCTCGATCGTCGGCAAGACGATCAAGGACGCGGTCGCCGAGGTCAACGACGGCGGCGGCATCGGCGGCAAGAAGCTGAAACTGATCGTCAAGAGCGACGACAACGACGCGACGAAGGCGCCGACCGTCGTCCGGCAGCTGCTCAGCCAGGGCGCGCAGGCGCTCATCATGAACTCCGGCGGGCAGTCCGTCCTCCAGGTGCAGGCGCTGCTCAAGCAGCAGAAGGTGCCCGCGATCGCGCCGGTGAACATCACGCCCGGCATCGGCGACGGCCCGAACTCGGCGTACACGTACTCGCTCGCGAACCCGACCGCCGACTTCGGCAGGGTCTACGCGGAGGCGTTCAAGAAGGCCGGGTACAAGCGGCTCGCCCTGTTCAAGGACGACAGCGCGTCCATCGCCGGGATGGAGAAGGCGCTGATGACCCCGATCAAGGACGCCGGGATCGAGATCGTCGCGACGGAGACGGCGCCGGTGGACGCCAGCGACGTCACCGCGCAGGTCACCCGGATCAAGCGGGCGAAGCCGGACGCGATGCTCGTCGCGGCGCTGGGCGGGCAGATGGAGGTGCTCGTCCACAACACCACGCACCAGCTCATCCCGGACGCGGACCGCTTCTCGCTCGCGTCCATCGGCAACCAGCCGGACCTGTGGAACCAGGCGAAGCCGGGCGCGCTCGACAAGCTCGTCTTCGTCGGGTCCATCACGAAGGACAACGAGAAGACGGCCGCGCTGGAGAAGTTCCTGTCCGGCAAGCGCGGCGGGACGGCGAGCGCGACCGCCTACGACGCGCAGGCGTACGACGCGGTCGGGATGCTCGCGAAGGCCATCGAGAAGGCCGGGACGAAGGTGGACGGCGAGTCCATCAACAAGGGCCTTGAGCAGGTGTCGGGCTACCCGTCGTCCTTCGGGCAGAAGGGCTACACCCTGTCGTTCAAGCCGGGCAAGCACAGCGGCACCGACGGGCTCTGCGGCCTGATCCTCATGCAGTTCGAGAACAGCAAGCCGGGTCGGCAGTGGCCGGTGTACCAGCCGGCGTGCGGCTGACAGATGGGAGGAACCGTGACATTGGATGTCGGGCCTCGGTCCGCGCCGGCGCCGGTCGCCGGGGGCGCCGCCGAATGGACGCCCCGGGTGATGCCGCCGATCGGCAGGGACCTCGACGACCGGCAGAAGCTGGCGTGCGCGTTCCGGATCCTCGGGCGGACCGGGTTCAGCGAGAACATCGCGGGCCACATCACCGTCCGGGTGGACGGCGCCGAGGACCTGCTGATCAACCCGTGGGGCCTGTGGTGGGAGGAGATCACCGCGTCCGACATCTGCCGGGTGTCGCCCGACGCCGAGGTCGTGGACGGCAAGTGGGACGTCACCCCGGCCATCCACATCCACACCGAGTTGCACCGCCGCCGCCCCGACGTGGGGGCCGTGGTGCACAACCACCCGTACTACGCGACGGTGCTCGCGGCGCTCGGCGTGCTGCCGGAGTTCCTGCACCAGACCGGGTCGATGTTCGACGGCGACCTCGCCTTCGTGGACGAGTACACCGGCGAGGTCGCCACCGCCGACCTCGGCGCCGACCTCGCCGACCGGATCGGCGACAAGTCGGTGGTGCTGCTCGCCAACCACGGCGTGATCGTGACCGGCCCGTCGGTGGAGGAGGCGACGTACCGGGCCGCGACCCTCGACCGGCAGTGCCGCCTCATGTACGACGTCCTGGTCTCCGGACGGGACCACACCCTCGTGGCGCCTAGCCTGCGACGGAGCATGAAGGCGTCGCTCCTCGAACGCGGAACCGACTTCTTCTGGAACGGCGCGGTGCGCGCGCTGCTCCGCGACCACCCGGAGGTGGTGGACCCATGAGCATCAACATCGACGACCTCGCGTCCAACACGAGCTTCACCACCGGCGGCAAGGGCGCCGAGGGCCCCACCTGGCTGCCGGAGCCCGAGCGCCAGGACCGCAAGTACACGGTGATCTCCGTGGACGACCACATCGTGGAGCCGCCCGACACGTTCGAGGGGCGGCTGCCGGCGAAGTTCGCCGACCGCGCCCCGAAGGTCGTGGAGCGCGACGACGGCGCCGAGGTGTGGGTGTACGACGGCCAGGAGTTCCCGAACGTCGGGTTCAACGCCGTCGTCGGACGTCCCGTGTCGGAGTACAGCTTCGAGCCGTCCCGGTTCGACGAGATGCGGCGCGGCGCGTGGGACATCCACCACCGGATCAAGGACATGGACCTCGCCGGGATCTACGCGTCGCTGAACTTCCCGTCGTTCCTGCCGGGGTTCGCGGGGCAGCGGCTCCAGCTCACGACGTCCGACACCGATCTGGCGCTCGCGTCCGTGCGGGCGTGGAACGACTGGCATCTGGAGGAGTGGGCCGGTTCGTACCCGGACCGGATCATCCCCTGCCAGATCCCGTGGCTGCTCGACCCGGAACTCGGCGCGCAGGAGATCCGCCGCAACGCCGAGCGCGGGTTCAAGGCGGTGACGTTCTCGGAGGCGCCGCAGAAGCTCGGGCTGCCGTCCCTGCACACCGGGTACTGGGACCCGATCATGCGGGCCTGCGCGGAGACGGGCACGGTCGTCAACCTGCACATCGGGTCGTCCGGGACGTCCCCGGCGACCGCCGACGACGCCCCGCCGGACACGGTCGGCGTGCTGTTCTTCGGGTACGCGATGTTCGCCGCCGTCGACTGGCTGTACTCGCTGCTGCCCGTCCGCTACCCGGACCTGAAGATCTGCCTGAGCGAGGGCGGCATCGGCTGGGTCGCCGGGCTGATGGACCGGCTCGACCACATGCTCAGCTACCACGACATGTACGGGACGTGGACGAAGGACATCGGCCTCACCCCGGCCGAGGTCCTCAAGCGCAACTTCTGGTTCTGCGCCGTGGAGGACCAGTCGTCGTTCGTGCTCCGCGACCGCATCGGCGTGGAGAACATCCTGCTGGAGAGCGACTACCCGCACTGCGACTCGACATGGCCGAACACGCAGGCGGTCATCGAGTCGGAGATCGGCGGGCTGCCCGAGGCGGACGTGCGCCGCTTCACCTGGCAGAACGCGGCGGAGCTGTACCGGTTCCCGGTCCCGGCCGAAGTCCAGGCCGACCCGAACGCGTTCTGATGACGATCATGCGTTCGTCGGGTTCCGGCGCCTCCGGGGAGTACGACCCGTTCTCCCCGGAGGTGCTGGAGGCCCCGGCCGCCGCGCACCGCGCGCTGCGGGATAAGTGCCCGGTGCATTACCACGCGGGGTTCGGCGACAACGGGTTCTACACGCTGTCGCGGCACGCCGACGTCACCGCGTTCTTCGACGACTGGGGCCTCTGGTCGTCGGAGTGGGGCCAGGGCCCGATCTACCTGCGGGAGGGCGGGCTGAAGTCCGACCCGCCGGAGCACACCGTCTACCGGAAGCTGGTGACGTCGGCGTTCACGGCCCGCCGCACCGCCGCGCTGGAGGACTGGATCACCGCGACGGCCGGCGGGCTGATCGACGGTTTCGCCGCGGACGGCCGCGCCGACCTGTGCGAGGCGTTCGCGATCCCGCTGCCCGTCCAGGTGATCGCGAAGATCCTGGGCGTGCCGTCCTCCGACCAGGCCGACTTCAAGGAGTGGTCGGACCAGTTCATGGCCGGGCAGAACGCGGCCGACCCGGCGGTGCAGGGCGCGGCCCGAGCCAAGATCGACGGCTACTTCGCCGGGATCCTGGCGCGGCGCCGCGAGGTGCTGGCCGCCGACGGCGCGGAGGCGCTGCCGGACGACCTGCTCACCGCCCTCCTCACCGCCGACAACGACGGCCGCCCGTTCACCGACGACGAACTGCTGCCGCTGATCCTGCTGATTCTGGTCGGCGGCAACGAGACCACGACGTCCCTCATCGCCAACGCGGTGTGGCGTCTCCTGGACCTCGGCCTCTGGGAGGACGTCACTTCGCGGCCCGAACTGGTGGACGTGGCGGTGGAAGAGAGCCTCCGCTACGACCCGCCCGTCCTCGGCCTGTACCGCACCAACACCCGTCCGGTCGTCCTGCACGGCGTCGAGATCCCGGAGAACTCCAAGGTGCAGGGGCTTTACGCGTCCGCCAACCGGGACCCGGAGGCATGGGACGACCCCGACACGTTCCGGCTGGACCGAGATTTGAACGACCTGCGCCGCCGGCACCTGTCGTTCGGCGTGGGCCAGTACTTCTGCCCCGGCGCGGCCCTGGCCCGGCTGGAGGCGCGGATCGCCCTGCGCCTCCTGGGCGAACGACTCCCCGACCTGCACCTGGACGGCGACCCGCGCCGAGCCGACTCGTTCATGATGTGGGGCCCGTCCGCTCTACCGCTCACCTGGTCGGCGCCACCCCAGTCCCCCCGTTGACCTGCGGCGTGTTGTTGTTATGGCACGGCCGATAACAACAACACGCCGCAGGTCAACGCAAGCGGGGACGAGCGGGCTAGTTGAGGACGTGGCACTGGGCGGCGGTCAGGTGGCGCCGCGCGGCGCGTTCGGCGCCCGCGGCGTCACCGGCCGCGATCAGCTTGATCAGCCGGTGGTGCGCCCGCACGCCGTCCGAGCGCTGGTCGAGGCCGGGGAACTCGCCGCGGCCGGCGGCGGCGCCCGCCCATTCCTGCTCGGCGGTGGTCCAGAGCCGTTCGAGCGCGCCGACGGCCACCGCCATCGCGGCGTTGCCGCAGCCGAACACGAGCTGGGCGTGGAACTCGCGGGCGGTGCGCACGAAGCCGATCAGATCGTCCAGGTTGGCCTCGACGTCCCTTTGCGCCGCCTCCAGCGCGGGAATGACGCTGCTCGCCCGGTCGGGACGTTCGGCGCACAGCCCGGCGCACACCGGTTCGAGCCGCACCAGCGCGACCGCGATGTCGTCGGGCGCCGACTGCTGGGACCGCAGCACCAGGTCGATGGCCTGCGCTGCCGTCTCCGTGCGCGGGACGTGCACGACGGCGCCGCCCTTGTTGCCGCGCAGCACGGTGATGAGCCCCTCGGACTCCAGGATGCGCAGCGCCTCCCGCATGGACGGCTTGCTGACGCCGAACTCGGCGAGCAGGTCGTCCTGCGGGCCGATGAGCTCCCCGTCGGCCAGCTCGCCGCTGACGATCCGCTCGCGCAGGACGGAGGCGACCATGTCGGCGAGGCGGGGCTGGCGAATGCGCGCGGGGCGCGTACCCTCCACCGATCCCCCGTCATGAGTGCGATGGGCCGGACGGCCCTTAACATCTAAATCTTAGCATCTGCAAGAGGAGCGACATTGCCGGACGAGCCAGTGCACAGTGTGACGTTCCGCCTGTCGTACGGCGACTGCGATCCCGCCGGGATCGTCTACTACGCCAACTACCAGCGCTGGATGGAACGCACCCACACCGAATGGTGGTTCCTGCACGGCCTCCGCTTCGACGACCTCCCGTCCAGCCTGGGCGTGGCGGTCGTCACCCGCGCGGCGACGGCCGAATACGAGCGCACCATCACCCTCTTCGACCAGGTCGAATGCCGCCTCTACGCGACCCGCGTAGGCCGCACCAGCTTCGAAATGCGCGCCGACTTCATCCGCGAGGACGCCACCCGAGCCAGCACCGCCACCCTGACCCTCGTCTGCGTAGACCCGTCCACCCCGGAAAAGGCAGTCCCCGTCCCCGCCCCCATGCGCGACCTCCTCACGGAGGGCGGTGCGCAACTCAGCGGGTAAGGGCCGACCCGTCGGATTCCACCACGAACGCGAGCAACTGATCCGCGCCAGCGGCATACCGGCCACGCTCCTGCGGGCATCGCCGCGGTCGCCGCCCTCACCCGAGGTCCGGACGGCGGCGACCCCGGCCGAGGCGGTCCGCTTCCGCTACCGCGGCAGCGCTACCAAGATGTGACGTTGCGGCAGCTCCCACTCGTTTACGATCTTGGCCCGGTATGCACTGTTTCGGAGAGGGCGGGATCGTGAATCGTTTAGGAAGATGGAGGGTGGCCCTGGTCGCGCTGGCGGCCGTCATGCTCGGATTCTCGGGCCTGGCATCACCGGCCGTCGCCGACGTGGCGCCCACTGTTTGCGGCCCCTGGCTCAAAGCGCTCGACCTGCCGAGCGAGAAGATCCATTCGGGGGGAGAGGCGCAAGGCGTCGTGAGGGTGAGCTGCCCGTCGCCGGTTCCGCTCGTCGTGGCGATGACGTCCGCGGACACGTCCTGGGTGAGCGTGCCGGACAGCGTCGTGGTGCCCGCCGGAGCGACCGAGGCGCCCTTCCCGATCCGGACGCACCAGCCGGACTACATGAACGGTGACCTCACCGTCGAGCTGACGGCGAAGCTGCGCGGCGGGACGTTGACGCAGCCGGTCACCCTGCAACCCGGGCTGAGGTTCCTCGCCTTCGGCGGCTCTCCGTCGGCCTACAGCGGCGACAGCGTATTCCTCGATATCGGTCTCAACGGCACGGCGCCCAAGGGCGGGATGGTCATCTCGATGGAGAGCGACAACCCGGCCCTGAAGTTGCCGGCCAGCATCACGATTCCCAGCGGCACTCTCGGTATAGCCGGGTCGCTGGCGCAGAGCACGCGCATTCCCGCGGATGCGGACGTCACCGTGACCGCCAAGCTCCCAGGCCAGAGTCTCAGTGCCACCATCAAACTTCTGGCCTGGAATTATGACCCAGGCGACTGGGGCTTCACCGGACCTCCCGAGACGTTCGGCGGGACCTACTACAACATGAGTCTGAACCTGCCGAACCCCGTGCCGCACGGTGGAATCACGGTCACTTTCAGTTCGGATAACCCGAAACTCCAGTCCCCGCCCAGTCCTCGGCAATACATGGAAGGCGACGCCGGAACATCTCAGGTCCAGGTCTCGATGCCGTCCGATATCGACGGCGACGTCACCATCACGGCGAACATCGAGGGAGTGGGAACGCGGAGCCACACCGTCCGGGTGCACCCCGGGCTCGTCGGGTTCGACGTTGAGCCGTGGCTTGTCACCGGCGGGCAGCCGTTCGTGGCCACGGTCCGCCTCGGGACGGCCACGAGCGTGCCGATCACGGTGCAGCTCGAAAGCAGCGACCCGGTCGTTCAGCTCCCCGCAGAGGTGACCATCCCGGCGGGCCAGTCCGAGGCGACCTTCCAGGGAACAACCTCAGAGGTGAGCGACTTCGCGGCCCCCACCCTCACGGCGCGACTCCCGGACGGCAGCATCTGGGAGACCACCATGTTCCTAGATGTCGCGTCCTGACCGTTCCCCGGCCCTCGGGCCTCCCGCCAGTCCAGGAGGCCCGAGGGCCGGACACGCCGAACGCATCGCGTACGACCTCCGAGGCCGTCACCAGATCCTCCTGGTGGGCGGCGGGGCGTTCACCATCGCGGAGCGGGCCGGGATCGTGGCCGCGGTGATCGGCCGTGCCATCGAGGTCCGGACGGCGGCCAGACCGGCCGGAGGCGTCAGCGCTTCAAGGTCGCGCCGAGGGGATGCGAACTTCACGATGCGCGCCGACTTCATCCGCGCGGACGACACCCGAGCCAGCACCGCGACCTGACCCTGGTCTGCGGGACCCGTCCACCCAGGAGAAGGCGATCACAGTCCCGGCTCCCACGCGCGACCTTCTCGTGGAAGGCGGCGTCCTCCGCTGTCAACACCTTCACGTCTGAGCCGGTGCCGGGCCAGATAGCTGCGCAGAGCGGCATCGCCGGGCGGTCGTGCCGGCCTTAGGTCCCTCGCCGGGGCATCTGCACGAGTCCCCGAACAGCCCTTCCCGCCGGCGGCCATCGCGCAGCGGGTCGGGTACGCGTTCGCCAACGCGTTCAAGCGCCTGCCGTCCTACGCAGTCATCGGCGACCCGATCCCCGTGATGGGCCGCTGGCGCCACGCAGGACAACGTCCGCACCTCAGCCGAGCACGCGGTAGCGCAGGTGCGTGACCCCCGGGGCGTCGATGACGCGGACGAGGTCGAGCCGATGGGGTGAGCCCAGCGCGCCGAAGAGCGACCGGCCGCCCCCGAGTAGGACGGGGACCTGGTGGATCTCAAGCTCGTCCAACATCCCGGCCCGCAGCGCCAACTGCGCGGTCGTCGCGCCGTGGACCATCACGTCGCGCTCGCCTGCGGCCTCCTTGGCCCGCGCCATGGCCGCCGCTATTCCGTCGGTGGCGTAGTGGACGTTGGGGGCCTGCACGGCGTCGTCGCCGGGCTCGGAGCGGGTGAACACCTCGATGTGGACGCCGTCGTGGTGGTCGCCGCCCCAGCCGCCGGCCGCCTCGAACGTGCGCCGTCCCGTCAGCACGGCGCCGGTGGCCAGCATCTCCTCGATCACCGGAACGCTGTCCGCGTGGGTCCGAAGGGCCGGTAGGCCGACTCCACCGCGGGCTTCGTGGTCGCCGTCGAACAGCCACGCGTGCAGCCGCTCGCCGCCGGTGCCGAGGCCGTTCTCCGGCCCGTCGCCGGGACCGGTGATGAAGCCGTCGAGCGACATGGACATGTAGAGCACGGAGCGCGACACGATCGGAACCTCCTGCTGCGACGGGGTGCGGCTTGCTGCTCCTCTTACCGACCGCCCACGTGCCCCGAACTCATCGCGAGGTCACCCTTCAAATCGTGTCCACCGACTGCGCGACGGAGAACGCGAGTCCGGGGCCTCGATGCCGGGCGGGGCGCGTCAACGCTTCAGGGCTGCCACCAGCGCCGCGAAGTCGTCACGTCCCATCAGCGGCGTTGCTCCGTCCGGGTCCTTCGAGTCGCGGACGCCTACCGCGTCACCGAGGTCGGCCAACTCGACGCAGTGGCCGCCGTCGTTGCCGGAATGGCTGGACTTCCGCCAGACGATCATGCCTGCTTTCACGTCGTCGCCTCCGAGCTGAGCAGCGTTGCCGTTGGGGTGTCAGCGCTTCAGGCTTGCCACCATGGCTGCGAACTCGTCGCGGCTGATCAGCAGCTTCGGCCCGTTCGGGGCCTCGGAGTCGCGGACGGCGATGACACCGGGAGCCACGAACGTCGGCCGGGTCGTTCCTGCGTTGACCTGCGGCGTGTTGTTGTTATGGGCCTTGCCAAAGCAACAACACGCCGCAGCTGAACTTGGTGTGCTGGCGGGGCGGTATCCGAGTGATCGGGTGCCGCCCCGTTGACGTGCGGGGATGCGGGTTGACCTGCGGTTTCGGGTGCGGGCGTTGATCTTGTCTCACTGGTGCGCGCTGGTTGCCGCTGGTGCTGGCTGTTCACGGGCCATATGCGGGCCATGGCCCGTAACGGTTGTCGCTGGTTACGGGCCGTCTAGGGCGTGGTCTATGGCCTTGTTGGCGCGGGTCTCGCTGAGCTGGCGTTCTAGGGGGTTGGTGCCCCAGTCGTTGACGGCGATGAGGACGGTGCCGTTTTGGTCGGTGTCGCAGCGTGGATGCCGGGCGGTGGTGTCGAACGTACGGACGGGGCGTTCTAGTAGTCGTCCGGCTCGGCGTCCGGCGGCGCGTAGGCGGTCGCGCTCGTCGGGCGAGTGGTAGAGGGTGCGGGTCTGCCCGGATCGCCTGAGCTGTTCGGCGATGACGGCGGCCAAGTCTTCGCTCATCGGGTCGTCCCTCCTGGCGCTCTGGTCCAGGATGGCGCGGTGCGGGGGCGGGTGCCAAGGCGATGGGAGCGGGCCGGCGGCGGCCTGTCGTGCGGGGCGGTAGGTGCACGTGGCGGTAGCGGCTGCCGGTCAGCGGCAGGGGTGCGGGGGGCATGCCGCGCGGGGTTCATTCCGTGCGCTGGCCCTGTGCTGTCGTGGGGAGCCGGATATCGGCCGGGGGTGGCCCGCCGGAGGGTCCCCGCCCAAGCCCGCGCCCGGCGACCCTGCACCGACCTTGGCCCTGTGGGGGTCTGCGTGGGTGCGCACGCCGCCGGGCGGCTGGACTGGTCCAGGGCGGTGATCGACAGCTCGCACGTCAGCGCGCTCAAGGGCGGCCCGAAACCGGGCCGAGCCCGGTCGACCGCGGCCGGCCGGGCTCCAAGCACGTCCCCGCCGCCGGCCCGAGCGGCTGCTGGCCGACCGCGGCTACGACCACGACGAGTACCGCCGCCTGGTCTGGAGCAAGGGCATCGAACCGGTCATCGCCCGCCGCGGCAGCCCGCACGGATCGGGACTGGGCGTCCACCGCTACGTCGTCGAGCGCACCATCGCCCTGCTGCACTGGTTCCGCCGCCTGCGCATCCGCTGGGAGATCCGCGACGACATCCACGAAGCCTTCATGACCCTCGCCGCAGCCATCATCTGCTGGCGACGCCTCGTCCGCTGATTCTGTTACGACCTCTTAGCCCGCAACCTCTACGTAGGCCGCACCCGAACCTGTTGATCACTTGCCGCGACGACGACGGGTCTCGTCCGTCCAGGACAAATCCCCTCCACCGTGCCCTTGCGAGCCCCGGTCCCAAGCACGCATGTCGCGACGGTTCTCACGCATCTCCCGCCTCAACGCCGCACCGCTTTGAAACCGTCGCCCTCGCCGACGGAGACGGTAATCGAAGATCAACG
Source organism: Actinomadura sp. GTD37 (assembly GCF_041951365.1). Lineage (NCBI taxonomy): Bacteria > Bacillati > Actinomycetota > Actinomycetes > Streptosporangiales > Thermomonosporaceae > Actinomadura > Actinomadura sp. GTD37. Next base: position 93,695 of record NZ_JBGNUS010000001.1, on the reverse strand, counting down.
CGAACCCGAACAGCACGACGAAGAACCCAAGCACAAACCACCACATGCACCCACCCTCGCCCGCCCAGCCGGGCCTAACAATGGAGCCTTACACAAACCCCGAGCAGAGTTCCTGCCCCAGCCTCCCGGCGGCCCTGCCGCCGAAATCCAGTCAGATCCTCCTCGCGGGCCGACGCAGGGCGGGTCGGCGGATCGAGCCGGTGCGCCTGGCGCGAGGGGGTATTCCCTCAGGGGTGGGGGTCGGGGTTGGTTGGGAAACGAAGTAGCCGGACCTTGTGCGCCTGCCGGGGCGTTGAGCGGACGGGATGTACTGGGCGCGGATCGACCGCTCATGTCAGATGGTGAGAGTTCTTGGTGAAGACGACGCCGGACCGTTGAGAATCGCGGCTCATCGTGGCCGATGGTCCTTGCACAACAAGAGAGCGGCCACGGCGGACAGGGCCGTGAGGGCGGTGCACGCGTGCAGAGTGGCGGACAGTCCGAGGAAGGTGTGGGCGGGGCCGGCCAGCGCGGCGGCGGGAACAGCGGCGTTGGACCCAAGGGCATCGATGGCGTACAGGTGGGGCAGGTCACGGGCGGGGATGTGGTGCTGGACTGTGATGTTCCAGTTGATGATGAACATTTCATAGCCGACCCCGGCGAGGAAGGCGGCGGCCAAGAGCACCGCAAGTGAGGTGCTGCTTGCGAGGAGGCTGAACAGGGGAGCTAAGAACAGGGTGACGGCCAGTCCGCTTTGGACGGGACGGGCGGGGCGGTGGCGCGCAGCCAAGAGCCCACCGGCGAGGAACCCGGCTCCCTGCACAGCGATGATCTGTCCCCAAGGGGTGACGCCGTCCAAGCGCTGATCGGCGAGGACGGGGCCGAGGGCCTCCACTCCCACAGCCAGGGCGGCGTTTATCAGAGAAGCGTGCAGGATGCACACCCATAGCCAGCGTTGTCCGGCGGCCAGACGGAAACCCTGGGCGGCTGCCGGGATGAACCGTGGTGGTGCGGATTTCGAGTCTGGATCGGTGAGGCGCACGCGGGTGTAGGCAACGGCCGCTAGCAGGAAGGACAGTGCGTCGGCGGCTAGGACTCCTTGCGCACTCAAGAGAGCAACCAGTGCGCCGCTGGCGGCGGCCGCGCCGATGGCGGCGAGGTTGACGCCCAGTCGTATTACCACATTGGCCGGGCGCAAGAGGTTCTTCGGGATGGTGCGGGGCAGTGCGCTGCTCGCGGCGGGGAAGAACACTGCTGCGGTCGCACCGCCGACCAGTTGCACGGCGATCACTGCCCATAACGGACCGCCTCGCCATAGCAGCAGGTATGTGGCGCTCTGGGCCGCAGCGGCGACCAGGGCGGTGCTGACCAGGACCTTGCGAAGCGCGAACCGCTCGATGATCGCGCCCGCGATCAACAGGAAGGTCAGAACCGCCACTGCCCGACTGCCCAGAGCGGCACCTACGGCCCCAGGTCCATGACCGTGTTCCAGCAACGCGAAAGCCAGCGCGAGCGGGGCGGTGGCGCTACCTGCGGCGGAGATGAGTCGCGCGCAGGCCAGCCAGGCGAAAGCCCGGTGGCGCAGAGGTGCCACCAGAGAATAGGAAGTAGGAGACACATCACAAGAAGGCACCCGGAAGAAAACTAGCCCCTGCTGTCAACCCCGGCTGAGGCAGTCGGCGCGGGTGGAAATCTTGCGGCCGCATCAGTCGAAGCTTGATCAGGGACGCAAACACGGCTGCCGGTCGCGGAACCCTCGCCGTTGGTCACCGCTGGGAGCGGACCGTGCTGGGGGCTTGACTTGTGTAGGGAAAATCCTCACACGCTTCGCACTACTGAGGAGGCGTGAACTCAATAGCGCGTCCGCCATTCCAGAGTGCAGCGGCGTGGTAGGCGAAGCGGTCGTAAAGTCCGTCCTCCTGCTGCCGCTGGACGTGAAGCATCGGGGAGTCGTGTCCCACGAGATTTGCTAGATGCGGAGTGACCAGCATCTCGTCATCAAAGATGAAGAGGCTCATAGCGATGTGGTCGTCGCCGTAGCGGGCTTCGACACCGGGAACCGTGATGATCTTGGAGAGTTCGTCGAGCGTGATCCTGATCCGGGTGCCAACGGTGAGCGGCACGCCTTCGAGTTCCTCACGGTGCCGCGTGACCTCGCTATCAGGGTCTCCGACCAGGAACCGTACTCGGCAGCCACGTTCGGCCTTGCGTCGCAGCACGTCCCGAAGGTTGGGTATCTCCAGCCACAGGAAGTAGTTCGTATAGCCGGCGAAGGTCAGTTCCTTGTTCGCCTCACTGATGAGGCGACGCCACACCGACTTAGGGCAGGCGGAACGATAGGGGTAAACCGCGATTACTTCGCGGTCAGGTCCGGTCTTCATGTTCTTGCGAACGGCTTCAGGCCACAACATGCCCTCATCAACTCCCAATGCGCCCGAGGCTGCCCAGCGGTGACGCGGGTGGGGTCGGCGATCTTCCTCGGCTACCCACCGAGCGACGGTCTTAACGTCCACTCGACACGCTTCGGCGAGGTCTTGCTCTGTCAGTCTCGCACTCGTCATGGCGTGTCGTAGTGCGTCGTTCGCCACAGCTGCATCGCTCTCGTCAGGACGGATGGGACGTTCTCGACGGTAACTCAAGAACGTCCTAGACGTCCCAGAAACGCTGTACAGGTGTCCGCGCAGAAGGAGGAGCGTCGTTGCTCCAACACAAGTCGGGCCCGGACGCAGCGATTGCCCCGCTGGCCGAGCCCTTGACCGGAAGGTGGTTCCGGCCCATGGCGGATCTTAAGGGCAAACCGCTTGAGATCTTGAGAGCGGCTCTGTTGGAGCGGCGTTGCCGGGCGAAGGTGCACGGGGAGACGCTGTCGGCTCACCCGCCCGCGTCAGTGCGGGGTGAGCAGGTGATCGCCTGCGATGGGGAGTTGTTCCGGTGGGGCGGTGAGGGCGGGCGGGTCTTCGGCTCGGTCTCGGACGTGGGTGCGGCGGCCGACGCGGCCGTGAAGGTGCTCAAGCGGATTGCGCGGTGGTCGTGATGAGCGGCTACGCGGCGCGGGGCTGTGTCAGCACGGCCGGCGCGTTCGACGTGGAGTTCCTGGCGGCGCGGACGGCCGTGGGGCAGGTTCGGACGCTGGTGGGCCTGCGGCTGGCGTCGTGGGGGCTGTCGCGGTCGTGCGATGACGTGAAGCTGATCGCCAGCGAGTTGGTGACCAACGCGGTCGTGCACCCCGATGAGGGTGAGGGCGGGCAGATCCGGGTGCGGTTCACGCGTGAGGCGTGCGGGGTCCTGCTGGAGGTGTGGGACTCCTCGGACTCGATGCCGGTCCGCAAGGAGGACGCCGAGGGGCCGGGTGGCCGTGGGCTGGCGATCGTGGAGGCGATGGCCTCCGAGTGCGGCGTCTGGCGGACCGAGCCGCACGGGAAATGGGTGTGGGCGAGATACCGGGTCGTGTGACGGGCGCGCGTCGGGACGGGCGGCGAACCAGATCAGGGACAGGCGAGTCAAGGACGGAAGGGGCGCGTGTGGTGGTGCGGAACCTGGTTCGGGCGGTGGGCCGGTGGGGGCCGGTCCTGGAGGTTCGGACGCTGGGGAGCCATGAGGCGGCGAAGTGGCGTCTGGAGGGTGAAGCACCGCATGTTCGCCCTCCGGGAGTGGGCCTGAGCAGGGGGACGGGAGTGCTCTTACGGGTCTACGGACCATGGCTGGATTCCGATGTGCTCGGAGTCCCGGGTCAGGTTGTGAAGCGGGTGCGGATGTCTTCGCGGAGCGTGCCCTTGGCGACCTTGCCGCCGGACGAGCGGGGTAGCTCGTCCAGGACGATCAGGTGCTCGGGGTGCCATTCGCGGGAGACGCCTCGGGCGGTGAGGTGCGCGGTCAGGGCGTCCAGGGTGAGTTCGGCTCCGTCGTGCAGCTCGGCGTAGACGCAGACGCGTTCGCCGAAGATCTCGTCCGGCATCGCGACCGCTGCGGCCAGGGCGACCGATGGGTGGGTGCCGACCTCCTCCTCGACGGCGGCGGCGCTGATGTTCTTGCCGCCTCGGATGATCAGGTCGGTGAGCCGGCCGACGACGCGGAGGTAGCCGTCGGCGTCGATCTCGACGATGTCGGCCATGAGCATCCAGCCGTCTGGGGTGTAGAGCGCCTTGTTCGCTTCGGGGTCGTCGTAGTAGCCGGGGCAGGTCGCGGGGCCGCGGCAGCCGGGCTGGCCGGGGCGGCCGGAACCGGTGATGTCGGAGCCGTCGGACGGGTCGAACAGCCGCACCTCCATCTCCGGGATGATCCGGCCGGCGGTGCGGAGGCGATGCTCGCGGGTGTCGTCCAGGCTGGTGTGGCTGAGGGCGCCTGTTTCGTTCGAGCCGTAGAACTGGAGGACCTTCGCGCCCGTCGCCTCCTCGAACCGGGCCGCGCGGTCGTAGGGGACGGCTTCGCCGCCGGTGAACATGCAGCGCAGCGACGACAGGTCGCGTTCGCGCTCGGCCTGCGCGTTGAGCAGCATGATGAACTGCGTGCTCACGCAGTGCAGGACGGTCACCCGGTGCCGTTCGATCAGGTCGAGCGCGGCGTGCGCGTCGAACCGCTCCATCAGGACGGTCGGGACGCCGAGCGCGGCGGGGGAGAAGTGCGCCGTCCACAGCCCGAACCCGAACGGGGACGGGACGGCTCCCATGAACACGTCGGACGGGTTCAGCGCCCCCGCGCGGCGGGCCAGCTCGTGGAAGTAGAACCAGCGGTTCTGCGTGTGGGACACGCACTTCGGCAGCCCGGTCGTGCCGGACGTCGAGTTCAGCATGGAGAAGTCGTCCGGGCCGAGGGCGCGGCCGGTGATGTCGGCGTCGCGCGGGTCGTCCGGGACGCCGAGGCGGTCGACGACGACGTGGTGGGTGAGGTCGAGGTCGTCCGCGCGGAGTTCGTCCACCAGGGCGGCGGAGGGGGCGCCGCGGTGCTCGGCGAGCGTGATGAGCGCGCGTGAGCCGGTGCGTCCGAGCAGGAACCGCAGCTCGCGGCGGCCCGCCCGCGCGCCCACGCCGACCAGGACCAGCCCGGCCTTCTCGGCGGCCACGGCCGCGACGTGCCAGGCGGGGCCGTCCGGCAGGAGCGTCGCGACGCGGTCGCCGGGGGCGAGGCCGAGCGCGGCGAGATGGCGGGCGAGGACGGTCGAGCCCTCCTCGTAGCCCGCCCACGTGAGCGTCTCGTCCGGGGTCGTGTAGGCGGTGCCGCCGGGGCGCTCCGCCGCGTGCCGCCGGACGTGGTCGGCCACGGTCTCGGCGCCCCACCATCCGGCGCTCCGGTACTCCGCGACGGTCGTCGCGTCGAAAGGACTGGTCACAGCTGCCTCCCCGGTCTCCCAACCTGCCCCGAAGTTAGCATTGTCATAGCTTTCTTTTAAACATAAGATCCCACAGAAGCAGCTCAGAAGGAGCGAGATGTCTGCGCAACTGTGGGTCTCGGTCGTCCAGATCGGGTGCTTCTTCGGACTGGTGGCCCTCGGGTACTACCTGGTCCTCGAAGGAGCCGACTTCTTCAACTTCGCACTCGGTCCGTTCGCGATGTTCTCGGGCCTGACGGCGTCCTGGCTGATGGCCGAGCAGGGCTGGCCGCTGGGGTTCGCCGCCGTGCTCGGCATCGCGATCGCCGCGGCCCTCGCGGTCGTCACCGAGATCGCGATCGTCCGGCCGGTCGACGCGCGGTCGAGCGGGGGCGAACTGCCCTCCCTCATCGCGGTCGTCGCGGTGCTGTTCGCGGTCGAGCAGCTCGCCGGCACCCTGTTCGGACGGCAGCTCATGCCGGGCCGGTCATGGCTGCCGGGCGTGTCCCTCGACCTCGGCTTCGTCACCGTGGACGGGCAGACGATCGCGCTCGTCGTGTGCACGCTCGTCTCGTTCACGGGCGTGTGGCTGTGGATGCGGAAGTCCAAGTACGGCCGCATCCTCCGCGCCGTCGGCAGCAACCGGGAGGCGGCGCGCATCCTCGGGATGCCGGTCGGACGCGTCCGGCTGGTCGCGTTCACGCTCGCCGGGCTCGTCGTCGGGCTCGCCGGGCAGCTGTTCTCCGCGAAGGCGGGCGTCAGCTTCCAGTCCGGGTTCGGGTGGGCGCTGTCGGGTTTCCTCGCCCTGGTCATCGGCGGGACGGGCTCGGTGTGGGCGCCGCTGGCAGGCGGGCTGCTGCTCGCGCTCGCCCAGACGTTCGTCCCCTACTACCTGGGCAGCGCCTCGCTGGACTACGCCGTCCTGGCCGTCGCAATTTTGTTCTTCGCGCTGCGACCCAGCGGCCTGTTCACCAGGAAGGTCCGAGTATGAGCGCGGCGAACCGGGGGGCGCGGGGGGTCGTCCCCCCGCAGGAGGAGAGAGCATGAGCGCGGTATCGGTGCAGAAGGAGCCGTCGGCGGGGTCGCTCGGGTGGGTCAGGTCGGCGGAGACGGCGCGGGTCCTCGGCACGCTCGCCCTGACGCTGGGCGTGGTCGCGTGGGCGGGCGGCGACCTGTTCCGGCAGGACCTGGCGCTGCTCGGCGCCACCTACGCGCTGCTCGCGCTCGGCATGTATTTGCCGTTCAACCTCGCGGGCGCGCTGTCGCTCGCCTACAGCGCCTACGTCGCGATCGGCGGGTACGCGGTCGGGCTCGTCGCGACGAAGACCGGCTGGCCGCTGCCCGCCGCCTACCTGCTGGGCGCGCTGGCGTCCGCCGCGCTGGCGGTCGTGCTCGGCTTCGCGACGCGGCGGCTGTCCGGCTTCTACCTGGCGGCGGTGACGCTGCTGTTCGGGATGGCGTTCCAGAGCTTCCTGCTGGACGCCAAGGAGATCACCGGCGGGGCGCTCGGCATCGGCTCCATCCGCCCGCTGACCTTCTTCGGGACGGAACTCGACCGGCGTTCGTTCATCGTGCTCACCCTGCTGATCGTGTGGATCACGGCGGTGGCCGTCGACCGGATCCGCAGGTCCCCGTTCGGGGTGGCGCTGCAGAGCTCGCGGGACGTCCCGGCGGCGGTGGAGGCGGCCGGCATCGGCGTCCCGGCGCTGCGGCTGACCGTCCTCGGCGCGGGCGCGGCCATCGCGTCCGTCGGCGGCGGCCTGTTCACCACCGCCAACCAGACGATCGGGCCGGACACGTTCACGCTCCACCTGGTCATGCTGGCGATCTTCATGCCGCTGCTCGGCGGGCAGGGGTCGGCGTGGGGCGCGGTGCTCGGCGCGGTCCTGGTCGTCGAACTGACCTTCAACCTGCAGATCTTCGAGCGCGCCGGGTCGCTGATCTTCGGGATCGCGGTGCTGGCCGTCCTGCTGGTCGCGCCGCGCGGCATCCTCGGCTACGCCGGGCAGGGCGCCCGGTGGGTGCGCGGCCGCCTCACGCGCACGGGAGGGACGCGATGACCGAGACGTTTCTGCTGGAGGGCGACGGGCTCGGCAAGAGCTACGGCGGCGTCCACGCGGTCGACGGCGTTTCGCTGCGCCTGTCGGCCGGGGAGGTCCTCGGGCTGATCGGCCCGAACGGCGCGGGGAAGACGACGCTGGTCGACCTGCTCGACGGCGCCCAGCCCGCCGACCGGGGGACGCTCGCGATCCGGGGCCGCAAGCTGTCCGGCCCGCCGTCGCGGCGGGCCCGCGCGGGGCTCGCCCGGACGTTCCAGCACCCGCACCTCGCGCACGACCTGACCGTCCGGGAGAACATCCTGCTCGGCGCCGCCGCGCGGAAGCTCGCCGGGGTCGGCGGGCTCATCGCGGGGCTGGCCGCGGGCGCGTTCCGGCCCGCCGGGGCCCGCTTCGAGGGGACGCTGCGCCGCGTCGCCGAGTCGCTCGAACTCGGCGACCTGAGCCGCCGCTGCGGCGACCTCACGCTCGGCGAGCAGCGGCTCGTCGAGGTCGCCCGCGCGCTCGCGCAGGAGCCGTCGGTGCTGCTGCTGGACGAGCCGTTCGCGGGCGCCGACTCGATCGGCATCGCGGCGATCTCCGCGGCGGTCCGGGCCGTCCGCGCCCAGGGCTGCGGGATCATCCTCGTCGACCACAACGTGGACATCGTCGCGTCCCTGGTCGACCGGATCATGCTGCTGCGCTCCGGCACGGTGGTGTTCGACGGGGACCCGGCCGAGTGCCTGGCCAGTCCCGAGATGCAGGACGTCTACTTCGGAACGGGCGGTGAGAGCGTTGCCACATGAGCGCAGCGAACCGAAGGGTGTGGGAGGTCGGCCCTCCGCAGGAAACACGCATGAGCTGGTTCTGAGCGGGGTTTCGGTCCGGTACGGCGAGTCGGTCGCCGTCGCGGGGGCGTCCCTCACCTTCACCGGCGGGGCCGTCACCGGCCTCGTCGGGCCGAACGGCGCCGGGAAGTCGAGCCTGCTCCTCGCCGCGTACGGGTCCGTGGCCGCGACCGGCCGCGTCACCCTCGACGGGGAGGACATCAGCGGGCTGAGCGCCGCGCGGCGGGCCGGGCGCGGGCTCGCGCTCGTCCCGCAGGGGCGGCAGATCTTCCCGCGGCTGACCGTCCGGGAGAACCTCCAGGTCATGGCCGACACGCTCGGCCTGCCCGGCAAGGAGGTCGAGACGGGGCTCGACCGCTTCCCGGTGCTGCGGGACCGCGCCCGCGCGCTCGCCGGGGTGCTCAGCGGCGGCGAGCAGCAGATGCTCGCCGTGTCCCGCGCCCTGATGGGGTCGCCGAAGGCGCTGCTGCTGGACGAGATGTCCACCGGCCTCGCCCCGCTCATCGTCGCGGAGCTGATGGACACCGCCCGCCGGCTCGCGGAGGAGGGCACCGTCGTGGTGGTCGTGGAGCCGTCGATCGGCGCGATCCGCGACCGGCTCGACCGCGGTTACGTGCTGCTTCGCGGCGAGGCGTCCGGACCCGTGGACGGCGGCCGGGAGCTGGACGCCGCCTACCAGCGCGCGATGGGCGTCACCGTCACCGGAACAACCGCCGGAACAACCGCGGAAACGGCCGCGGGAACGGCCGCGGGAACAACCGCGGACGCGGTGCCGCACGCGGTTTCGCCGCCGGGTGGAAGATGAGATACACGTGATGGCCGAAGCCACGACAGCCGAGAGGACACCGACACGGTGGAGGACACCGGTACCCCGGAGCCGCGCGCGCAGATGCGTCAGCCGCGGGTCGCGGACCTGCTCGCCGACACCCTGCGGGCCCGCATCCTGCGCGGCGAGCTGCCCGACGGCAGCCTGCTGCCCAAGCAGTCGGACCTGCTGGAGGAGTTCGGGGTCAGCAAGCTCGCCGCCCGCGAGGCGCTGCGCATCCTGGAGACGGAGGGGCTGATCACGGTCCGGCGCGGCAACACCGGCGGGTCGGTCGTGCACGCGCCCAAACGCGACAGCGTCGCCTACATGCTGGCGCTCGTCCTGGAGTCGCGGCAGGCCGCGCTGCCGGACGTCGGGTTCGCGCTCCAGCAGATCGAGCCGTTCTGCGCCGCGCTGTGCGCGCAGCGGCCGGACCGGCGCACGGCGGTCGTCCCCGAGCTGCGGCGCGCGCACGAGAGCCTGGTGCACGCCGTCGAGACGGGCGACGAGAAGCGCGCGACGCCCGCGTCCCGCGAGTTCCACGAGGCGATCGTCCGGCTCTGCGGCAACGAGACGCTGTTCGTCGTGGCGGGCGCGCTGGAGACGCTGTGGACGGCGCAGGAGCGCGACTGGTCCGAGCACGCGACCCGCGCCGGGTTCTTCCCCGAGCCCGCGCTGCGCCGCCAGGCGCTGGACGAGCACGCCAAGGCGCTCGACCTCATCGAGGACGGCGACGCCGAGGGGGTGGCGAGGCTGCTGCGCGGCCATCTGCGGACCGCGCAGAAGTACCCGATGACGGGTGTCGGCGACGACCAGCGCGTCCAGGCGACCCTGCTGCGCCCTCTGGTCCAGCCCGCCGACCACGCGTGACACTCATTCCTGCTGCGGGGACGGCCGGTCGCTGACATCGTGCGGGTCCAGGGCATCGACCAGCTGGACGAGAACCCGAGGAGTCACATGACCCAGTCGGAGCCGGTATCCGTCGAGGGGCTGACGCTGGAGGAGAAGGCGTCGCTCACGTCCGGGAGCAGCACGTGGCGCACGACCGCCGTCCGCGACGTGGTGCCCGCCGTCACCGTCGCGGACGGGCCGCACGGCGTCCGCCGGCAGGTCAAGGGCTCGGGGGGCGCGCTGGGGCTCACCGACAGCGTCCCCGCCACCTGCTTCCCGCCGGCGGTCGCGCTCGGCTCGTCCTGGGACGCGGCGCTGGCGCGGCGGGTGGGCGCGGCGCTGGCCCGGGAGGCGTCCGCGCTCGGCGTCGACGTGGTGCTCGGGCCGGGGATCAACATCAAGCGGTCCCCGCTGTGCGGCCGGAACTTCGAGTACTTCTCCGAGGACCCGCACGTGGCGGGCGTGCTGGGCGCCGCTCTCGTCGCGGGGATCCAGTCGCGCGGGATCGGCGCCTGCGTCAAGCACTTCGCGGTCAACAACCAGGAGACCGACCGGATGCGGATCAGCGCCGACGTGGACGAGCGGACGCTCCGCGAGATCTACCTGGCCGCGTTCGAGCACATCGTGCGGGAGGCCGCGCCGCATGCGGTCATGTCGTCCTACAACAAGATCAACGGCGTGTCCGCGAGCGAGAACCACTGGCTGCTCACGCGGGTGCTGCGCGACGAGTGGGGCTTCGACGGGCTCGTGGTGTCGGACTGGGGCGCCGTCGACGACCGGGTCGCCGCGCTCGCCGCGGGGCTCGACCTGGAGATGCCGCCTACCCGCACCGACCAGGAGATCGTGGACGCCGTCCGGGCCGGACGCCTGGACGAGGCGGCCGTCACCCGCTCCGCCGCGCGGGTAGCGGAGCTGGCGCGACGCGCCGCGGGGGCGGAACGGTTCGCGGACTGGGACGCCGGCGCTCACCACGACCTCGCCCGGGAGGCCGCGCGCGGGTCGGCCGTCCTGCTGAAGAACGAGCACGGCGTCCTGCCGCTGTCGCCGTCCGCGCGCGTCGCGGTGCTCGGCGAGCCGGCGCGGACGCCGCGCTACCAGGGCTTCGGCAGCTCGCACGTCGTCCCGACACGGCTCGACTCGGCGTGGGACGCGCTGAAGGACGCCGGTCCGGGTTTCGGGTTCGCCGCCGGGTACCGGCTGGACGGCGCGGTGGACGAGCCGCTGGAGCGGGAGGCCGTCGAACTCGCCGCCGGAGCCGACGTCGCGGTGCTGTTCCTCGGGCTGCCGGGCGAAGCGGAGTCGGAGGGCTTCGACCGGACGTCCATCGACCTGCCCGGGACGCAGGTCGCGTTGCTGCGCGCGGTCGCGCGGGTGTGCCCGCGGGTCGTAGTGGTGCTCGCCAACGGCGGTGTCGTGTCGGTCGCGGAATGGGAGTCCGACGCGGACGCGGTCCTGGAGGCGTGGCTGCCGGGCCAGGCGGGCGGCTCGGCGATCGCGGACCTGCTGCTCGGCGTGTGCAGCCCGTCCGGGCGGCTGACCGAGACGATCCCGAAGCGGCTCGCGGACGTCCCGTCCCACCTGCACTTCCCGGGCGGGGACGGCCACGTCGCGTACGGCGAGGGCCGGTACGTCGGCTACCGGTACTACGACACGCTCGACGTGGACGTCGCCTACCCGTTCGGCCACGGCCTGACGTACTCCCGGTTCGAGTACTCCGATCTCGCCGTCACCGAGACGGGCACGAACGAGTGGGCCGTCGAGTGCACCGTGACGAACGCCGGCGAGCGGGCGGCCGCCGAGGTCGTCCAGCTCTACGCGGCCTTCGACGAGGAGCACCCGACCCGGCCCCGGCACGAGCTGCGCGGTTTCGCGAAGGTCGAGCTGGAGCCCGGCGCCGGGACGCGGGTGGCGTTCACGCTGACCGGACGCGACATCGCCTGGTGGTCGGTGTCGCGCGGCGCCTGGCGGATCGACGCGGGCCCTTTCGCGGTCGAGGTGGGCGCCTCGTCCCGCGACATCCGGCTGCGCGCCGGGCTGACCGCCGCCGGGGACGGGTTCGCCGACGCGCTGAGCCGGATGTCCACGCTCGGCGAGTGGCTGGACCACCCGGTCGGCGGGCCGGCGCTCAGAGAGCGGACCGGGACACGGCTGGCGGACCTGCCGCCCGCGCTGTCCGCCCTGGTCCGGGGCATCCCGCTGGCGAAGTTCGGCGCCTTCGGCATCGGGCTGACCCCGGACGTCGTGGACGAACTCGTCGCCGCCGTCTCCGGCTAGCGGGCGGGCCCGGCCGGGGCCCCGCCGGCTGAACCGACCCCATCATTGAACGTGTTCAATTCTCGGTTAGGCTCGGTCGCACACGGCGAAGGGTGCGAGCGATGCGGATCGTCATTCCCGGCGGGACGGGGCAGGTGGGCGCGGTTCTGGACCGCGCCCTGACGGCGGCGGGCCACGAGGTCGCGGTCCTGACCAGGAGCCCGGCGGGCGAGCACCAGGTCGCCTGGGACGGCCGGACGCTCGGCCCGTGGGCGCGGGAGATCGACGGCGCCGACGCCGTGATCAACCTGGCCGGGCGCAGCGTCAGCTGCCGCTACACGCCCGCCAACCTGCGCGAGATGATGGACTCGCGCGTCCACTCCGCCGAGGTCGTGGGCGAGGCGATCGCCGCCGCCGCGCGACCGCCGCGGGTCTGGCTGCAGATGAGCACGGCCACCGTCTACGCCCACCGGTTCGACGCGCCCAACGACGAGGCGACCGGAGTGATCGGCGGCGCCGAGCCGGACGTCCCGAAGTACTGGGCCTACAGCGTCAGGATCGCGCGGAACTGGGAGCGGGCGCAGGAGCGGGCCGCGACGCCGTCCACCCGCAAGGTCGCGCTGCGCTCCGCCATGGTGATGAGCCCCGACCGGGGCGGCGTGTTCGACGTCCTGTCCCGGCTGGCGCGGCTCGGGCTCGGCGGGCCGGTGGCGGGCGGCGCGCAGTACGTGTCGTGGATCCACGACCGCGACTTCGTCCGCGCCGTCGAGCTGCTGATCGAGCGGGACGACCTGTCCGGGCCGGTGAACCTCGCCGCCCCCGAGCCGCTGCCGCAGCGGGAGTTCATGCGCGCGCTGCGCTCGGCGTGGCGGGTCCCGGCGGGCCTGCCCGCGACCGCGTGGATGGCGGAGATCGGGGCGCTCGCGATCCGCTCGGACACCGAGCTGCTGCTGAAGAGCCGCCGCGTCGTCCCCGGCCGCCTCCTCGGCGCGGGCTTCGCCTTCGAGCACGCCCGGTGGCCGGCGGCGGCCCGCGATCTGGTGCGGAGGGCGCGGTCCCGGGCATGAAGGCGGGGTGGACGGCCGCTCGCGGCGGGGACGCCGCAGGCTCGCGCTCCGGACGGTGCTGCGTTCGGGGCTGACCACCGCCTGCCTGCTGGGCGCCTACGCCGTGGTTCCGCTGGACGAGCCGTTCACGGTCGCGAGCGGCCTGGTGCTGATCGGCGCGCTGGTCGCCGTCGCCGTGGTCGTCGCGTGGCAGGCCCGCGCGATCGTGCGGGACCCCGCCCCCCGGCTGCGCGCCGTCGAGGCGCTGGCGACGTCCGCCGTGCTGTTCCTGGTCGCCTTCTCCGCGAGCTACTGCCTGATGGGCAACGGGACGCCGGCCGGGTTCTCCGAGCCCCTCACGCACGTCGACGCCCTGTACTACACGATGACGGTCTTCTCGTCGGTCGGCTTCGGCGACATCGTGCCCGTCTCCCGGGCGGCGCGGGTGCTGACGACCGTGCAGATGGCGGGCGACCTGGTCTTCCTCGGCCTCGCCGCGAGGATCTTCCTGGAGGCGATGCGCAGGGGCGTCGAACGCCGGGGAGAAGGGTGAGACCGTGCGGACGGGCCGGGTTTCCGGAGGCGTCCCATGGGCACGTGTTGACCGTTGTCATGAGGCGTCGTTCGACGACCGGGGGGTTCCGAGATGACCGCGGGGTGGCAGGGGTCCGGGGGCATGGATCCGTTCGAGGAGATGCTCGCCCGCTTCTTCGGCGCGCGGGCGCAGCGCCGGCCGCAGGAGCGGATCAGCATCGCGCGGCTGATGAGCGAGCCCGCGCGGGAGCTGGTCCGGGACGCGGCGGCGCAGGCGGCGCAGTGGGGCAGCGTCGACCTGGACACCGACCACCTGCTGTGGGCGGCGACGCGGCAGCAGGGGACGCGGCACTGGATCGCGCGGGCCGGGGCCGACCCGGACAAGATCAAGGACGAGATCGAGAGCCACGGCAGGCGGGGTGAGCCGCGGGACGTCCCGCCGGAGCTGACGCCGTCCGCCAAGCGCGCCCTGCTGGACTCCCACCAGGTGTCGCGGGCGCTCGGGTCGTCCTACATCGGGCCCGAGCACCTCCTCTTCGCGCTGGCGCTCGATCGCGGGTCGAGCGCCGGGCGCATCCTCGACCACGAGCATGTGACGCCCGACTCTTTGCAGCAGGCCGCGGCGGGCGGCGGTCCCGGGCAGCCGCCGCCGGGCGGGGGCGGCGGGCAGCCGTCCAGCACCCCGACGCTGGACGAGTTCGGCCGCGACCTGACCGCGCTCGCGCGCGAAGGCCGGATCGACCCGGTCATCGGACGGCACGAGGAGATCGAGGAGACCGTCGAGGTGCTGTCGCGGCGCACCAAGAACAACCCGGTCCTCATCGGCGACCCGGGGGTCGGGAAGACCGCGATCGCCGAGGGCCTCGCGCAGCGGATCGTCGACGACGACGTGCCGGAGACGCTGCGGGGGAAGCGGATCGTCCAGCTGGACCTGGGCGGCGTCGTCGCCGGCACCCGGTACCGGGGCGACTTCGAGGAGCGGCTGAAGAAGCTCGTGGACGAGATCCGCGAGCACGGCGACGAGCTTGTCGTGTTCATCGACGAGATCCACACGATCGTGGGCGTGGGCAGCGCCGAGGGCGCGATGTCGGCGGGCAACATGCTGAAGCCCGCGCTCGCGCGCGGCGAACTGCACGTCGTGGGCGCGACGACCATCGACGAGTACCGCCGCAACATCGAGAAGGACGCGGCGCTGGAGCGCCGGTTCCAGCCCATCCTGATCTCGGAGCCGAGCGGCGACGACAGCATCGAGATCCTGCGGGGCCTGCGCGACCGGTACGAGGCCCACCACCAGGTCCGGTACAACGACGAGGCGCTGGTCGCGGCCGTGGACCTGTCCAGCCGCTACCTGACCGACCGGTTCCTGCCGGACAAGGCGATCGACCTCATCGACCAGGCGGGCGCCCGCGTCCGGCTGCGCTCGGGGACGCGGGACGGCTCCCGCCGGGAGCTGGAGCAGCGGCTCGACCGGCGGCGCCGGGAGAAGGACCAGGCCGTCGCCGACGAGGACTACGAGAAGGCGTCCGAGCTGCGGGACGAGATCGGCCGGCTGGAGAAGGACCTCGCGACGGCGCGCGACGACGACGCGCCCGCGATCGTCCCGGAGGTGGCCGCGGAGGACATCGCCGAGGTCGTCTCCCGCATCTCCGGCGTGCCCGTCACGCAGCTCACGCAGGTCGAGCGCGAGCGGCTGAGCCGGCTGGAGGAGCACCTGCACGAGCGGGTGATCGGGCAGGAGGACGCGGTGGCGGCGGTGGCGCGGGCCGTCCGGCGGTCCCGCGCGGGGATGGGCGACCCCGACCGCCCGATCGGCGGGTTCCTGTTCCTCGGCCCGACCGGCGTCGGCAAGACCGAGCTGGCGAAGGCGCTGGCGGAGGCGCTGTTCGGCACCCGGGACCGGATGATCCGGTTCGACATGAGCGAGTTCCAGGAGCGGCACACCGTCAGCCGGCTGATGGGCGCCCCGCCCGGCTACGTCGGGTACGAGGAGGCGGGGCAGCTCACCGACGCGGTCCGCCGGCAGCCGTACTCGGTGATCCTGCTGGACGAGATCGAGAAGGCGCACCAGGACGTGTTCAACGTCCTGCTCCAGCTCCTGGACGACGGCCGGCTGACCGACGCGCAGGGCCGCACGGTCGACTTCCGCAACACCGTGGTGATCATGACGAGCAACCTCGGCTCGGAGCTGATCACGGGCACGACCGAGATCGGCTTCGGCGGGCGCGGCGGCGAGGGCAGCGAGCTCAGCGACCGGATCATGCGGCGGCTGCGCGAGTCGTTCCGGCCCGAGTTCCTCAACCGGATCGACGAGATCATCGTGTTCCGGCGGCTGGAGGCGGGCCAGCTCCGGCAGATCACCGACCTGCTGCTGGACGAGACGCGCCGCCGCCTCCGCGCCCAGGACGTCGGCGTCGACTTCACCGCCGAGGCCGTCGACTGGCTCGCCGAGCGCGGCTACCAGCCGGAGTTCGGCGCCCGGCCGCTGCGCCGCACGATCCAGCGGGAGGTCGACGACCAGCTGTCGGACCTGCTGCTGGCCGGCGACCTGGAGCACGGCACGCATGTGGAGGTCTCCGCCGTCGACGGCGGCCTCCAGTTCGACGTCAGCACCACGTAATGTTTATAATCCTCCTGTAACCCTTACAGGAGGATCTGTGCTGATTCCGATCGCCGACTACGCGCCGGGCGTCGAGGTCGCCAACGGCCTGGTCGGCACCGCGCCGGCCGTGCGGGGCGCCGAGGCGCTCGCCGGGCCGGGCGACCTGGCCGATCTGCTCTCCGGGCACGGCTTCCGGGAGCCCGGCGCCGGGGACGTCGAGTCGGTCCGCCTGCTCCGCGGCGAAGTGCGCGCCGTCATGGAGGCCGGGACCGAGGACGAGTCGGTGGAGCGCGCGGCGCTGCTCGCCGGGCACGCCGGGCTCTCGCCCGTGCTGCGCCGTGACCCGTCCGGCGGCCGGTGGCAGTGGTACGTCCCGACCGCCCGGGACGCGTCCCTCGTCGGCGAACTGGCCGCCGTCGCCGGCGTCGCGCTGCTCGGGCTCGTCCGGGCGCTCGGCCACGGCCGCTTCCGCGCGTGCGCCGCGCCGGGCTGCGCCGGCGTGTTCGCCGACGCCAGCCGCGCCGGGCGCCGCCGCTACTGCGTGCCCGAGCTGTGCGGCAACCGCCTGAACGTCGCCAACCACCGCGCGCGCCGCCGGGCGGTGGCCCCGTGACCGCCGCCCCGCTCACCGGCGCGATCCGGCTGCCGGACGGCGGCTGGATCCGGGGGCGCGGCCTCCGCCGCCCGCTCCCGGACGGCCCGCCGCCCGACGTCGGCCTCTACCTGGGGTCCGCGAGGCTCCGCCGCCGCCACGAGCCCGACCTGCGCTGGGACGCGGCATGGCTCGACTGGCCCGACTTCCTGCTGCCCCGCGACCCGGACGAGGCCGTCCGGCGGATCCGCGCCCTGCACGAACGGGCGAGGTCGGGCGCGGCGGCGGAGGTCGCCTGCGGGGGCGGCGTCGGACGCACCGGCACCGTCATCGCCTGCCTCGCCGTCCTGTCCGGCGTGGACCCGTCCGGCGCGGTCGCCTGGGCGCGCGAGCACCACCACCCGCGCGCCGCCGAGACGCCCTGGCAACGCCGCTGGGTCGCCCACTTCCCGCCCGGCTAGAGCATCCCTCCGTTGACCTGCGGCGTGTTGTTGTTATCCGGCCTGCCATAACAACAACACGCCGCAGGTCAACGGGGCGGGTGGGTGGTTAGTCGCCGAGGATGAGGGTTGCGGCGTGTTCGCCGATCATCATGCTCGGCGCGTTGGTGTTGCCGCCGATGATGCTCGGCATGATCGAGGCGTCCGCGACGCGGAGCCCCTCGATGCCGCGCACCCGCAGCGCCGGGTCGACGACGGCGCGCTCGTCCGCGCCCATCCGGCAGCTGCCGACGGGGTGGTAGACGGTCGTCGCGCGGTTCGGCAGCTCCCGCGCCAGCGCGGCGCGGTCCGGGAAGTCGGGGCCGGGGGACAGCTCGGCCTTGACGTCCCCGGCGACGATCTTGCTGGCCATCGTCTCGCGGACGAGTTCGATGCCGTCCAGCAGCAGCCGGGTGTCGTCGGGGTCGGTCAGGTAGCCGGGGTCGATGACCGGCGCGGCGGCCGGGTCGGCGGACGCCAGCCGGACCGTGCCGCGGCTCTTCGGGTAGATCAGCGTCGGCATGATCGTCAGCGCGGGGCGCTTGTCGACCTTGTGCCGCACCGGGGCGTCCTGGTTGGGGAACGGGTACGACCACGGCAGCGCGTGGATCTGCAGGTCGGGGATCTCGCCGGCCTGCCCGCTGCGGACGAACCCGACCGCCTCGAACACGGTGCGGGCCACCCACGTCCCGCCCTTCGTCCACTCCTTCGCGACGCCCTTGGCGAAGTAGGGCGCGGTGCCCTTGTTCCGGGCGGTGTCGGTGACGAACGTCATCGGGACGAACATGTGGTCGTGCAGGTTGTCCCCGACGGGCAGGTCGGCGTGCACCTCGATGCCGTGCTCGCGCAGGTGCGCGGCCGGGCCGACGCCGGACAGCATCAGCAGATGCGGCGAACCGAACGCCCCCGCCGCGAGGACGACCTCCTTGGACGCCCGGATCGTCCCGGGGCCCTTCTTGGTGGTGATCTCGACGCCCGTGGCGCGGCCCTTGTCGATCAGCACCTTGCCGACCGTCGCGCCCGTCACGACCGTGAGGTTCGCGAGCCCGTGGTCGTCCAGGTAGCCGACGGACGAGCTGTAGCGCAGCCCCTTGTCGACGCTCTGCTGGAAGACGCCCGCGCCCTCCTGCTCCTCGCCGTTGTAGTCGTCGTTGCGCTTCACCCCGGCCGTCTCGATCAGCGCCTCGATGAACGCCTCCGAGGCCGGCGTGAGGTCGCGCTGCCGGGTCACCTGGATCGGCCCGCCCCCGCCGCGCAGCTCGGTGGCGCCGTCCTCCCAGTTCTCCAGCCGCTTGTAGCTGGGCAGGACGTCCTCGAAGCCCCAGCCGGTGCAGCCGTCGGCGGCCCAGTCGTCGTAGTTCTTGCGGTGCCCCCGCACGTACAGCATCCCGTTGATCGACCCGGAGCCGCCGAGGACCTTGCCCCGCACCTGCGGGATCCTCCGGTCGAGCGCGTTCTTCTGCGGCGTGCTGTAGAAGCCCCAGTCCAGCTTCTTCTTCAGCTGCGGGACGTTGTGGAAGACGGCGATCAGGCCCGGCTTGCGGACGAGCGGCGTCCGGTCCGGTCCGCCCGCCTCCAGCAGGACGACGCTCGCCCCGGAATCGGCCAGTCGCCGCGCCAGCACGCACCCCGCGCTCCCGGCGCCCACCACGACGTAGTCAGCGGTCTGGTCCATCTCTTCCTCTCAGCGGCCCCGCGCGCACACGGACGACCCCAGTCGAGGGCCCGCGCCTGGCCCGGTCGGCGCCGCCGCGAGGCGACTACTTGGGTGCGCCGATCGTAGGAGGGCCGGAACCCGCCGCCAACCCGTGTCCCGATGACCGGAACCCGCCTTCGGGTTTGCCCCACCCCGGCTCGGGGTGATCACACCAGTGCGCCGGCGGACGCGCCCGCTTAGCGTCCGGGTACATGACCAGACTGCACCGGATCATCGTGCTGCTGCTGGGGGCCGCCGCCGCGGTGGCCGCCACGGCGGCGGCGCCGGCGCGTGCCGACGGGACGCGCTGCGGGGACCATGACGACCTGCGAACGGCCGTGGAACGCATGACCCGCGTCCACGGCCTGACGGGCGCGGCGGTGCGGGTCGACGACCCGCGCTGCGGGACGTGGACGCACGCGAGCGGCGTCGCCGACCGGCGGACGGGCCGCCCGATGAGCGCCGGGCTGCGCGGGCGGATCGCCAGCATCACCAAGACGTTCACGGCGGTCACCGTCCTCGCGCTCGCGGCGGAGGGCCGCGTCGCGCTGGACGCCCCCGTCGACCGCTACCTCCCCGGCCTGCTCGACCGCGACGGCCGCGACGGCCGGAAGATCACCGTGCGGAGCCTGCTGCGGCACACCAGCGGCCTGCCCGACCACATGGACACGTTCGACAGCACCGACGACTTCCGCTTCCGGCACTTCGAGCCGGAGGAACTGGTGGAGCGTGCGCTGACGCTGCCGGCCCCCGCGCCCGGCTGGCACTACTCGACCACCAACTACGTCGTCGCCGGGCTCATCGTGGAGAAGGCGACCGGGCACACGGTGGAGGACGAGGTCGGGAAGCGGATCATCAGGCCGCTGCGGCTCCGCGACACCTACTGGCCCGGCGACGAGACGCGGATGCGGGGCCCGCACCCGCGCGGCTACGTCCGCGAGGAGGACGGCTCCCGCACCGACTACACCGAGATGAACACGTCGGCCGCGTGGGCCGGCGGCGCGCTCGTCTCCAGCCCGCGCGACGTCGGCGCGTTCTTCGGGGCCCTGCTGGGCGGGCGGCTGCTGCCCCCGGCGATGCTCGCGGAGATGAAGCGGACCGTCCCCGCCGACCCCGATCGCGTGTGGGAGGACGCCGCCTACGGCCTCGGCCTGATCGGGACGCCGCTGCGCTGCGGCGGAACCTGGTGGGGGCACGCGGGCGACATCGACGGCTTCACCTCGGTCTCCGGCGCGGCGCCGTCCGGACGCCGCGTCGCGGTCGCCTTCAACGAGAACCCGTCCACGAAAGAGGCGTTCGACGGCGAGCTGGACCTCGTCCAGACCGCCCTGTGCGAGGAGCGAGCATGAGAACGATCCGATGGGCGGCGGCGCTGACCGGCGCGGCCGCCGCGCTGGCGCTGCTGACCCCGGCCGCCTCGGCGGCCCCGGCGGCGGGGCGCGACGACGGCCTCGGCCGCTTCCACCACCAGCGCCTCGCCTGGAAGGCGTGCACGCTCGGACCGGACGACGAGGTCGGCGCCGAACTCGACAAGGCGGGCGCCCGGTGCGCCGACGTGACCGTCCCGCTCGACTACGCCCGCCCGGACGGCCGCACGATGACCGTCGCGATCTCCCGGCTCAAGGCGTCCGGCGGCGGGCCCCGGATCGGGACGATGATCCTCAACGGGGGCGGCCCGGGACCGGCCCTCGACCTGCCGCCCTACATGCGCGATCTGATGGGCCCGGCCGGACCGCGGTACGACCTCGTCGGCCTGGACCCGCGCTCCCTCGGCCGCAGCGGCGGGGTCGACTGCGGCTGGCCCAGCGGCACCTGGATCAAGGGCGCGGGCGCGACGCGCCGGTCGTTCGACCGCTCCGTCGCCTTCGCGCGGGACCTGGCGCAGCGGTGCGCCCGGACGAACGGCGACGTGCTCCCGTACATCAGCACCCGCAACATCGCCCGTGACATGGACGTCGTCCGACGCGTCCTCGGTGAGCGGAAGGTGTCGTACAACGGCGGGTCCTACGGCACCTACCTCGGCCAGGTCTACGCGGCGATGTTCCCGGGCCGCCTCGACCGGGTCGTCCTGGACAGTTCGCAGGACGCGCCCTCCTGGGGGCCGCGCCTCATCGCCGGCACCAAGCGGGAGAACGGCCGCGCCCTCGGCGACTGGGCGGCGTGGGCGGCGGAGCGGCACGCGACGTACGGGCTCGGGAAGACCCGCGGCGAGGTCACGGCGACCGTCCAGCGGATCTACGCGGCGTCCGCCCGCGCGCCGCTCGCCGTGGGCCGGTACCGCCTGGACGACACGATGCTGCCGGTGGTGCTGTTCGACAACCTCGGCACGGACGAGGACGCCGCGAGGGCGAGCCTCGCCGCGTCGATGCGGGTGCTGGCGGACGCCGCCGCGGGACGGCCCGCGCAGCCCACCCCCGACCTCGACTCGGAACTCGCCTTCCTGCTGACCGGGGCGGACTCCCGGTACGGCAGCGGGCAGAGCGCCATCATCTGCGGGGACGTGGCCGCGCCGCGCGACCCCGAGGTGTACTGGCGCGACGTCCAGCGGCAGCGGGAGGGCAGCCCGCTGTTCGGGCCGCTGGGCGAAGGCATCAGCCCGTGCGCGTTCTGGCCGGTGCGCCCCGCCGAGCCGCCGGTCCTCAGCGGCAGCCCGCTGCCCGCGCTGATGGTGGCGGCGACCGGCGACACCCGCACCACCTACGCCCGCAACGTGGCCACGCACCGGATGCTGCCCGGCAGCCGGATGATCACGCTGCCCGCGAACGTCCACGCCCCGTACCAGCGCGGCTACCCGAACACGTGCGTCCGGGACCGGGTGAACGACTACCTCGCGACCGGCCGCCTGCCCGCCCGCGACCTGGTCTGCGCCCCCGAGTGACCAGCGGGCGCGGGCTCGGCGGTCAGGCGTCGTAGTCGACGGTGAGCCGCGGGGTGGACGGGGTCGACTGGCAGGTCAGGATGTAGCCGGCGTCGACCTCGGCCGGGTCGAGGGCGAAGTTGCGGTGCATCTCGGCCTCGCCCTCGACGACCCTGGCCCGGCAGGTGCCGCAGACGCCGCCCTTGCAGGCGAACGGCAGGTCGGGGCGGACGCGCTGGGCCGAGTCCAGGACCCGCGCGTCGGCGGGCTGGGTCAGGGTCGTCGAGCGGCCGTCCAGGATGACCGTGACCTCGCAGGCCGGGCCGGTGGGCGCGGGCCGCCTCCGGTTCGGCTCGGGCGGGGCCTCGTCCACGTAGAACAGCTCCTGGTGGACGCGGTCGCGGGGCACCCCGAAGCCCTGGAGGACGTCGCGGGCGCCGGTGACCATGCCGAGCGGGCCGCACAGCCACCAGTGGCCGACGTCGGCGACGGGGACGAGGAGGGGGAGGAGCGCGCGGAGCCGGTCCGCGTCCAGGCGGCCGCTGAGCAGCTCGGCCTCGCGGGGCTCCTGGGAGAGGACGTGCACCAGCTCGAAGCGGTCGGGGTGGGCGTCCTTCAGGTCGGCGAGATCGTCGGCGAACATGACCGTGCCGCTCGTCCGGTTGCCGTACAGGACGGTGACGCGGGCGCCCGGGTCGGCCAGGGCGGACGCGGCGATCGACAGCACCGGCGTGATGCCCGAACCGGCGGCGATCAGCACGTGGTGCGCGGCCCCGGCCTCCAGGACGAACGTGCCGGCGGGCGGCAGGACCTCGACGACGTCGCCGGGGCGCACCTCGTGCACGAGCCAGGAGGAGAACAGGCCGTCCGGGATCTCGCGGACGCCGATGCGCGGCGCCGCCCCGGCGGGCGCGCAGATCGAGTAGGAGCGCCGCTCCGCCCCGCGGCGCAGGGTGAGGAACTGGCCCGGCCGGAACGCGTACGCGTCCGCCAGGCCGGGCGGCACGTCGAAGGTGACCGCGACCGCGTCGTCGCACAGCCGCTCGACGCCCGCGACGCGCAGCGCGTGGAAGCCGGCGCGGCGAGGGGCGGCCTCGGTGAGCGTCACTCAGATCTCCTTGAAGTGCTCGAACGGCTCGCGGCAGGCGTCGCAGCGGCGCAGCGACTTGCAGGCGGTCGCGCCGAACCGGGACAGCTCGACCGTGTCGGCGGAGCCGCAGCGCGGGCAGCGGACGCGCCGCGTCGGGCCCAGCGTGAGGGGGACCGGGCCCGCGGGGCGCCGGGGCGCCGGGCCGGGCGGGGCGATCCCCGCCGCCCGCAGCTTGCGGCGCCCGGCCTCGCTGATCCAGTCGGTCGTCCAGGGCGGGTCGAGGACGGTCCGGACCCGGACGTCGGCGTATCCGGCGTCGGCCAGCCGGCCGCGCAGGTCGGCGCGCATCGCGTCCAGGGCCGGGCAGCCGGTGTACGTCGGCGTGATCACCACCTCGACGCGGCCGGTCTCCTCCGTGACGCCGCGCAGGACGCCGAGCTCGGCGAGCGTGAGCATCGGCAGCTCGGGGTCGGTGACCGTCTCGGCGATCGCGCGGGCGCTCACCATGCCGCCCCCGGGTGCTCGCGGGCCAGGCTCTGCATCCCGGCGAGCAGCCGGGTGAGCGCCTCGGAGTGCGCGCCGTCCCGTCCGGCCAGGTAGGGCGGCACGGTCTCGGGACGCCGGAGGGTGGCCCTCGCCAGCACCTCGTCCATGACCGCGTCGAACTCCTCGCGGACGTCGGACGGGTCGACGCCCGCTCCGGCGTCGGCCATCCGGCGCTCGACCTCGTGCGCGGTGAACAGCTCGCCGGCCTGCGGCCAGAGGCCGTCCAGCGCGGCCTGCGCGCGCTCGTGGGAGAGGTCGGTGCCGTCGCCGAGCCTGATCGTCCACATCGCGGCGTGGTCGCGGTGGTAGGCGACCTCCTTGACGCTCTTCGCGGCGATCGCGGCGAGGACGGGGTCGCCGGACGCGGTGAGCCGGTCCAGCAGCGCGAGCCGCCACGTCGCGAACATCAGCAGCCGGACGGTCGAGCACGCGAAGTCGCCGTTCTCCGCCTCGGCCAGGCCGACGTTGCGGAAGTCGGACGCGTCGCGGAAGTAGGCGAAGTCGTCCTCGCCGCGGCCCTTGTCCTCGGCGACGCCGGCGCGCGCGAGCAGCAGCCGGGCCTGGCCGAGGAGGTCGAGCGCGATGTTGGCGAGCGCGACCTCCTCCTCCAGTTCGGGCGCGTGCGTGCACCATTCCTGGAGGCGGTGCGACATGACGAGCGCGTCGTCGCCCAGCATCAGGCAGTACGCGGCCAGCGCGGCGCGGTCGAGGCCCTCGGGGACGGCTGGGTCGATCCCGGCGAGCGGGTCGTCGAACCCGGTGCCGAACGCCCAGCGGGCGTCGCCGTCGTCCTGGGTGAGTGCGTCGAACGCGTTGTCGAACGACATCGGGACCTCACATGTGGGGGACGTTCTCGGGAATGTCGTAGAACGTCGGGTGCCGGTAGACCTTGTCGCCGCTGGGGGCGAAGAACGGGTCCTTCTCGTCCGGGCTGGACGCGGTGACGTCCGCCGACCGCACCACCCAGATGCTGACGCCCTCGTTGCGCCGCGTGTACAGGTCGCGGGCGCTGTGCAGGGCCATCTCGGCGTCGGCGGCGCGCAGCGAGCCGACGTGCACGTGGTTCAGGCCGCGCTTGCCCCGGACGAACACCTCGTACAGCGGCCAGTCCTCCTCCATCACGCCACCTCCCTCCGGGAACGCTTCGCGGCGTGCGCGGCGGCGGCCTCCCGCACCCAGGCGCCGTCCTCGTGCGCCGCGCGGCGCCGCTCGACGCGCTCGGCGTTGCACGGGCCGTCGCCGCTGATCACGCGCTTCAGCTCCGACCAGTCGATCTCGCCGAAGTCGTACCGGCCGCGCTCCTCGTTCCACTTCAGGTCCGGGTCGGGGAGCGTGACGCCGAGCGCCTCGGCCTGCGGGACGGTCATGTCCACGAACCGCTGCCGCAGCTCGTCGTTCGTGTGCCGCTTGATCTTCCAGGCCATGGACTGCGCGGTGTGCGTCGAGTCGGCGTCCGGCGGGCCGAACATCATCAGCGACGGCCACCACCAGCGGTTCACGGAGTCCCGCACCATCTCGCGCTGCGCCTCCGTGCCGCGCATGAGGGTCATCAGCAGCTCGTAGCCCTGCCGCTGGTGGAACGACTCCTCCTTGCAGATGCGGATCATCGCCCGCGCGTACGGGCCGTAGGAGCTGCGGCACAGCGGCACCTGGTTGCAGATCGCGGCGCCGTCCACCAGCCAGCCGATCACGCCGACGTCCGCGAACGTCGGCGTCGGGTAGTTGAAGATCGACGAGTACTTCTGCCCGCCGGAGATCAGCTTGGCGGTGAGGTCGGACCGGTCGGCGCCGAGCGTCTCCGCCGCCGAGTACAGGTACAGGCCGTGGCCCGCCTCGTCCTGCACCTTGGCGAGCAGGATCGCCTTGCGGCGCAGCGACGGCGCGCGGGTGATCCAGGCGCCCTCCGGCTGCATCCCGATGATCTCGGAGTGCGCGTGCTGCGCGATCTGCCGCACCATCGTCGCCCGGTACTTGTCCGGCATCCAGTCGCGCGGCTCGATCCGCTGGTCGCGCTCGATCGTCCGCTCGAAGTGCTCCCGCGTCTCCTGCGTCATGACGCCTCCCGCTTGGCCACCAGGGTCAGGACGTCGTACTGCGCGACCGAGGCGCCCTCCTGGTTGGTGACGTCGGTGTTCCAGCGGACCTCGCCGTAGCCGGCTCCCTCGCGCGGGCTGATCTGCTCGGCGGTGAGGGTGACGGTCAGCTCGTCGCCCGGCTTGACCGGCGTGAGGAAGCGCAGGTTCTCCAGCCCGTAGTTCGCGAGGACGGGGCCGGGCTCGGGCGACACGAACAGGCCCGCCGCGAACGACACCACCAGGTATCCGTGCGCGACCCGGCCGCCGAAGAACGGGTTCGCCTTCGCGGCCTCCTCGTCCATGTGCGCGTAGAACGTGTCGCCGGTGAACTCGGCGAAGTGCTCGATGTCCGCAAGCGTGACGGCCCGGGGCCCGGCGACGACCGTGTCGCCGACCCGCAGCTCTTCGAGGTGCTTGCGGAACGGGTGGACGCCGGTCTCGGCGCGGGGCGCGCCGGGCGTCCAGCGCCCGGTGATCGCGGACAGCATCGACGGCCCGGCCTGCACGGCGGTGCGCTGCATGTGGTGCAGGACGCCGCGCACGCCGCCCATCTCCTCGCCGCCGCCCGCGCGTCCCGGGCCGCCGTGCACGAGGCCCGGCATCGGCGAGCCGTGCCCGGTGGACTCCTTCGCGTCCTCCTCGTTGAGGACGAGCAGCCGCCCGTGCCACGGCGCGGCGCCCAGCACGACGCGGCGCGCGAAGCCGGGGTCGGCGGTGACGACGGAGCCGACGAGGCTGCCGAGGCCGCGCGCCGCCAGCGCGACGGCCTGCTCGGCGCCGTCGTAGGGGAGCAGGGTGCTGACCGGCCCGAACGCCTCCACCTCGTGCGGCTCGGCGCGGCCGGAGTCGTCCGCGCGCAGCAGGATCGGGGACATGAACGCGCCGCGCTCGGCGTCCGCGCCGGCGACCTCGACGCTGTCGGGGTCGCCGAACACGATCCGGCCCGCGTCCAGGAGCTTCTTCAGCCGCCGGCGGACTTCCTCGCGCTGTTCGAGGGTGGCGAGCGCGCCCATCCGGACGTCCGGGTCGGACGGGTCGCCGATCCGCACCCGCGCGAGCCGCTCGCTCGCGGCCCGCGCGACGTCGTCCATCAGGTCGGACGGCACCAGCGCGCGCCGGATGGCCGTGCACTTCTGGCCCGCCTTCACCGTCATCTCGGTGACGAGCTGCTTGACGAACAGGTCGAACTCGGCCGTCCCGGGACGGGCGTCCGGGCCGAGGATCGAGCAGTTCAGCGAGTCGGCCTCGGCGTTGAACCGCACCGACCGCCCGGTGACGACCGGGTGCGCGCGCAGCAGCCGGCCCGTCGCGGCGGACCCGGTGAACGCCAGGACGTCCTGCTCGGTGAGGTGGTCGAGCAGGTCGCGCGGCTCGCCGCAGACGAGCTGGAGCGTCCCCTCCGGAAGGATGCCCGACTCGACGACCAGCTCGACCAGCCGCGCGGACAGGTACGCCGTCTGCGGCGCGGGCTTGACCAAACTCGGCATCCCGGCGAGGAACGCGGGCGCGAGCTTCTCCAGCGGGCCCCACACCGGGAAGTTGAACGCGTTGACCTGCACGGCGACGCCCAGGAGCGGCGTGCAGATGTGCCGTCCGGCGAACGTGCCGCCCTTGCTCAGCGGCTCCACGTCCCCGTCGACCAGGACGGTGTCGTTCGGCAGCTCGCGCTTGCCCTTGCTCGCGTACGCCAGCAGGACGCCGATGCCGCCGTCGATGTCGATCTTCGAGTCGGCGAGGGTCGCGCCGGTGCGGGCCGACAGCGCGTACAGCTCGTCGCGGTGTTCGCGCAGGTGAAGCCCGAGCTTCTTCAGCAGCGCGGCGCGCTGGTGGAAGGTCAGCTCGCGCAGGGCGGGGCCGCCCGTCCGGCGCCCGTACTCCAGCGCCGCGCCGAGGTCGATGCCGGCCGAGGAGATGCGGGCCACCTCCGCGCCGGTCACGGCGTCGGCGAGCGGGGCGCCCCCGTCCGGCGGGGCATGCCAGGCGCCGGACACGTAACTGGGCAGCGGACCCATCTGGCCTCCTCGAATAACCGACCGTCCGTTCAGTCAGATATTAACCCGGCGACGGGGTCCGGGAGAAGAGGTGCGCGGCCCCGGGCGCTGCGATAATGACCGCCGTGAGCAACGTGGGCGGCGGGCGGCCGAACCGGCGGGGACGGCCCGGCTACGACAAGGAGTCCCTGCTGCGCGTCGCCGTCAAGGTGTTCAACGAGCGCGGCTACGACGGCACCAGCATGGACGAGCTGTCCAAGCGGCTCGGCATCAGCAAGTCCGCGATCTACCACCACGTCGCCGGCAAGGACGAGCTGCTGCGACTCGCCGTCGACCGGGCGCTCGACGGGCTGTTCGCCGCCGCCGCCGAGACCGCGGCCGTGGAGGGGCGCGCGATCGACCGGCTGGAGCACCTCGTCCGCGCCAGCGTCGCCGTCCTCGTCGAGCAGCAGCCGTTCGTCACCCTGCTGCTGCGGGTGCGCGGCAACACCGCCGTCGAGAAGCGGGCGCTGGCCCGCCGCCGCGAGTTCGACCACCTGGTGTCCGGGCTGGTCGCGCAGGCCGAGGCGGACGGCGACATCCGCCCCGACATCGACCCCGCGATCGCGGCCCGGCTGCTGTTCGGCCTGGTCAACTCGCTGATCGAGTGGTACCGGCCGCGCGGCGGCGCGAGCGGGGAGCAGATCGCCGACGCGCTCTGCAAGGTCGCGTTCGACGGCCTGCGCCGCCGCGCGCCGGCTAGCGGCGAGTGACCAGCGCTTCCGGGCGCTCCACGCAGTCGGCGACGAACCGCAGGAAACCGCCGGCGACGCCGCCGTCGCAGACCCGGTGGTCGAAGGTGAACGACAGCTGCGCCACCTTGCGCAGCCTGACCTCCCCCTTGTGCGCCCACGGCTTGTCCGCGATCCGGCCGACGCCGAGCATGGCCGCCTCGGGATGGTTGATGATCGGGGTGGAGCCGTCCACGCCGAACACGCCGTAGTTGTTGAGCGTGAACGTGCCGCCGGTGAGGTCGGCGGGCGGCAGCCGTCCCTCGCGGGCCGCCTCGGTGCGCTCCCGCAGGGCGGCGGCGAGCTCGGCCAGCGTCAGCAGATGCGCGTCGCGGACGACCGGCACGACGAGGCCCCGCTCGGTCTGCGCGGCGAACCCGAGGTGGACGCGCGGCACCTGGACGATCTCCTGCCGTCCGGTGTCCACGTAGGCGTTGAGCTCGGGGAAGCGGCGGAGACCGGCCACGCAGATCCCGGCGAACAGGGCGAGCATCCCGACGCCCGCCTCCGGATCGGCCCGTCCGATCCGCTTCTTGAGCTTGACCAGGCGGGTCGCGTCGACGTCGACCCACGTGGTCGCGTCCGGGATCTCGCGGCGGCTGCGGGACAGCTTCTCGGCCATCGTCCGCCGGACGCCCCGGAGCGGGACCCGCACCTCCTCGGCGCCGTCCCGGCGCTCCCCGGGGAGCCGGAGGTCGCTGATCGCCTTCTCGACGTCCCGGCGCAGGACGACGCCGCCGGGGCCGGTCGCGGCGAGCGCCGCGACGTCGACGCCGTTGTCCTTCGCCAGGCGCCGCACGACCGGCGAGATGACGCGCGGCGCCTCGTCGCGGGACGTGGGCGGTGGGGACGCCGGGGGCGGCGGGGCCTGTGCGGGGGCCGCCCGCTTCGCGGCGCGGCGGCGGGAACGGCCCGTCCCGGCCGTCCCGTAGCCGACGAGGACGTTGCCGGAACCCGCCCGCTCCTCTTCCCGGTGCCGCTCGGCCCCCGCGTTCCGCGGGCTGATCGAGATGAGGGGCGAGCCCACGTCCACGACCGTCCCCGCCTCGGCGAACAGCTCGGTGACGGTGCCCGCGACGGGGACGGGGACGTCGACCGCCGCCTTCGCCGTCTCGACCGCGACGATGATCTGGTCGGTCGCCACGGTGTCGCCGACGGCGACCTTCCACTCCAGGATCTCCGCCTCGGTGAGCCCCTCGCCGAGATCGGGCAGCTTGAAGACGGTCATGCCGCGCCGCCCAGGTGGCGGGTGTCGGGCCGGTCGTCGCGCTGGAGGCGGTCGAGCGCGTCCAGGACGCGGTCGACGCTCGGCAGGTGGTGGTGCTCCAGCATGGGCGGCGGATACGGGATGTCGAACCCGGCGACCCGCAGCACCGGCGCCTCCAGGCTGTGGAAGCAGCGCTCCTGGACGCGGGCGGCGATCTCCGCGCCCACGCCCGCGAACCCGGCGGCCTCGCCGACCACGACGCAGCGGCCCGTCTTCCGCACGGACGCGGCCACGGTCGCGTCGTCGAACGGGACGATCGTCCGCAGGTCGACGACCTCCAGGTCCCAGCCCTCGGCCCTGGCCGCGTCCGCCGCCTCCAGCGCGACCGGCACGCTCGGCCCGTACGCGACGACGGTCGCGTCCCGGCCGGGGCGGCGGACGGCGGCGCGGCCGAACGGCTCCGCCCGGTCCAGCCGCTCGATGTCCGACTTCGACCAGTACAGCTTCTTCGGCTCCATGAACACGACCGGGTCGGGGTCGTCGATCGCCTCCCGCAGCAGGGAGTAGGCGTCCTCGACCGTCGACGGCGTGACGACCTTCAGGCCCGGCGTGTGCGCGTAGTACGCCTCGCTGGAATCGCAGTGGTGCTCGACGCCGCCGATCCCGCCCGCGTAGGGGATGCGGATGACGAGCGGCAGCCGGACCCGGCCGCGCGTGCGGTTCCGCATCTTCGCCACATGGGACGCGATCTGCTCGAAGGCCGGATAGGCGAACGCGTCGAACTGCATCTCGACCACGGGCCGGAAACCGCCCATCGCCATTCCGACGGCGAACCCGACGATGCCCGCCTCGGCGAGCGGCGTGTCGAAGCAGCGGTCGTCGCCGAACTTGGCGGCCAGCCCGTCGGTGATGCGGAAGACGCCGCCGAGCGCGCCGACGTCCTCGCCGAACACCAGGACCCGCTCGTCGCCGTCCATCGCCTCCTGGAGCGCGGTGTTGAGCGCCTGCGCCATGGTGATCACGACTGCGCCTCCTCGGCCTCGATCTCGGTCCGCAGCTGGGCCCGCTGCTCGTCCAGTTGCGGGGTCGGGGTGCCGTAGACGTGCTCGAACAGCCCCAGCGGGACGAGTTCGGGGTCGGCGTTCATCCGGTCCCGCAGGCGTGCGGCGAACTCCTCCGCCTCGGCGGACGCGGCCGCGGCGTCCGCGTCCGACAGGTGCCCGCGCCGCCGCAGGTAGCGCTCCAGCCGGACGACCGGGTCGCGTCCGCGCCACTCGTCGGCCTCGGCGTCGGGGCGGTACCGGGACGCGTCGTCGGCGTTCGTGTGCGGTTCGAGCCGGTAGGTGTGCGCCTCGACGAGGAACGGTCCATTCCCCGACCGGGCGTGCTCGACGGCCGCCGCGAGAACGGCCAGCACCGCGACCGGGTCGTTGCCGTCCACCCGTTCGGAGCGCACCCCGTACCCGATGCCCTTGTAGGCGAGGGAGGGCGCCGCGGTCTGCCGTTCCAGCGGCACCGAGATGGCGTACTGGTTGTTCTGGACGAGGAACACGACGGGCGCCTTGAACACGGCGGCGAAGTTGAGCGCCTCGTGGAAGTCGCCCTCGCTGGTCGCGCCGTCGCCCACGCAGGCGAGCGCGACCCGTCCCGTCCCCTTGCGGCGCTCGGCGTACGCGAGGCCGGCCGCGTGGACGGTCTGCGTCGCGAGCGGCGTGCACTGCGGCGCCGTGTGGTGGAGCCCCGGGTCGTATCCGCAG
The DNA here is from genome assembly GCF_041951365.1 of Actinomadura sp. GTD37. NCBI lineage: Bacteria > Bacillati > Actinomycetota > Actinomycetes > Streptosporangiales > Thermomonosporaceae > Actinomadura > Actinomadura sp. GTD37. Next base: position 62,339 of record NZ_JBGNUS010000001.1, on the reverse strand, counting down.
TGCGCGTCGCCGCGGAGCAGCGACAGCACCTCGACGGGGTCGATGCCGCGCGTCACCAGGGCCATCGACTCCCGGTAGGTGGGGAAGAACCAGTCGCCGTCCTCCAGGACGAGCACGGAGCCGACCTGGCACGCCTCCTGCCCGTGGCTGGACGGGTACACGGCCAGCCGGCCCTGCTTGGTCAGCGCGGTCGCCTGCGCGTCGAACCGCCGTCCGACGACCATCGCCCGGTGCGCCCGGCGCAGCAGCTCCGGATCCGGCAGCGCGTACCGCTGTTTGCCGCGTACCGCCGCGCCGCCGTCGGTCAGGAACCGCACGGGCTCCGCCGAGGGGAGCAGCGCCTCAACCAGGCCCGTCGTCATACGCCGCCACCTCCGCATTCGATCGGTGCTAGGAATATGAACCAGATCGGCCATAGGTCTCAATAGACAGCCTAAATCCGGGACGATCGGCTATCCAACGGAGCGAACATGGACCAACTGTCTCCAGAGCCCCCGCCGCCTCCGGGCCCGGACGGACGTTCGGCGGCCCCGCTCGACGACCTCGACCACGCGATCATCCGCGAGCTGCGCGCGGACGGGCGCCTGTCCATGCGGGCCCTCGCCGAACGGGTCAGCGTCTCCCGGTCCAACGCCTACGCGCGGGTGGAGCGCCTCGTCGCCGAGGGCGTCATCACCGGCTTCACCGCGCGGGTGGACCCCGTCCGCGCGGGCCTCGGCACCGCCGCCTACGTGCTGGTCAACATCGAGCAGAACTCGTGGCGCAAGGTGTCGGCGCAGCTCCGGAAGATGGCGCACATCGAGCACCTCGCCTTCGTCGGCGGCGACGTCGACCTGGTCATGCTGGTCCGCACTCCCGACAACGCCTCGCTGCGCGACGTGGTGCTGGCCCGCATCCACGCGGTCGAGGGCGTCCGCGCCACCCGCACCTGGCTCATCTTCGACGAGACCCCGCCGGAGGAGCTCCGGCATGAGGAACGTTCATGATCGCGTAATCTGAGGGGGGCCGGGGCCGGCGCCCGCGGCTGTGAGGAGAAATGGTGGCAGGTGTGCGGCCGCAGCCGAGCGGATTCGATCCGAACGTCCCGAACATCGCGCGAATGTACGATTACTATCTCGGCGGCAAGGACCATTACGCGGCCGACCGCGCACGCGCCGACGAGGCGATCGGGGCCGACCCGACGCTGGTCACGCTGATCAGGGAGAACCGCGCCTTTCTCGGCCGCGCGGTGCGGTACCTGGCCGAGCAGGGAATCGACCAGTTCCTCGACATCGGCACCGGGCTGCCCACGCAGCAGAACGTCCACCAGATCGCGCAGGCGGTGAACCCGGACGCGCGGGTCGCCTACGTCGACTACGACGGGCAGGTCGTCGCGCACGGGCGGGCGCTGCTCGCCGACTCCCCGGGCACCCGGATGGTCGAGGCCGACGTCCGCGACCCCCGCGCGATCCTCGGCAACACCGAGATACGGCGGCTGCTCGACTTCGACCGGCCGGTCGCGCTGCTGCTCGTCGCGACCCTGCACTTCATCCCGGACGCGGACGACCCGCAGGGCATCATGGCCGAGCTGCGCGACGCGCTGCCCCCGGGCAGCCACCTGGTGCTGACGCACGCCTCGGCCGACGGCGTCCCCGACGTGGTCGCCAAGGTCGTGGAGGTCTACAAGCGGACGAACGCGCCCGGCACCCCGCGCACCCGGGAGCAGGTGACGGCCCTGTTCGGCGACTTCGAACTGCTCGAACCCGGTCTCGTGTGGGCGCCGCTGTGGCGGCCGGAACGGTCCATCACCCTCGACGAGGCCCTCCCGATCTGGTTCTACGCCGGCGTCGGCCGCAAGCCCTGAGGTATTGGCAGAACACCCCCGATACGTGATCGTTGAGGCGGGACGGGGCAAACGGAGGCGCACATGCGGGCGAGGACGGTCGGGGCGGCGCTGGCGGACGCGGCGGCGGGCGGCGGGGCGTTCCTGCACGACGGCGGCGGCACCATCGCGTTCACCGGGTTCGACGAGCTGACCGACCGGGTCGCGGCCGGGCTGCTGGCGCGCGGGATCCGGCGCGGCGACCGGATCGGCCTGCTCGGCCTCAACACGCCGCAATGGCTCGCCGCCTTCTTCGGCGCCGCGCGGATAGGCGCCGTCATCGTCCCGCTCAACGTCCGCTACCGGGAGCGGGAACTGTCCTACATGCTGGGGCAGAGCGGCGCGCGAATGGTCATCAGCGTCGACGCCGTTCCGGATTTCGACTTCGCCGGATTCTTCGAGGAGTTCCGGCCGCGGGTTCCCGGTGTGACCGATCTCCTGTTCTTCGGCGCGGGATTCGACGAGCTGGCCGCCGCGCCCGCCGACCGGGCCGGGCTGGAGGCCGCGCGCGCCGCCGTCGACCCGGACGACCCGCTGATGATCCTCTACACCTCGGGGACGACCGGCCGCCCCAAGGGCGCAGTGATCACGCACGGGAGCATCCTGGCCTCGGCCCGCGCGCAGGCGGACCACTTCTCGATCACCGGCGCCGACGTCCTGCTCGGGCACCTGCCGTTCAACCACGTCGGCGGCATCACCTGCACGATCATGGCGGCGCTGGTCGGCGGCGCGTCGGTGGCGCTGCTGCCCGCCTTCTCCCCGGACGGCGCGCTGACCGCGATCGAACGTCACCGGGTGACGTTCCTCGGCGCCGTCCCCACGATGTACGTGCTGATGCTCGGCCGCCCGGACTTCGCCGCGCACGACGTCTCGTCCGTGCGGCTGTGCATGGCGGGCGGCTCCAACGTGGAGCCGGCGCTGGCCGAGTCGATCCGCCGCGGCTTCCCCGGCGCCCCGCTCTACGGCCTGTACGGCCTGTCGGAGTCCTCGGGCGCCTGCGTGCTGTCGCCGGTGGACGACGCCCCGGAGACCGTCGCCCGCACCCTCGGCGCGATCATCGGCGACTTCGAGGCCCGGGTGACGGGCCCGGACGGCGCGGTCCTCCCGCCCGGCGAGGCCGGCGAGCTCCAGATCCGCGGCGGCTGCGTGGCCGCCGGCTACTGGGACATGCCCGCCGAGACCGCCGAGGTGTTCCTGCCGGACGGCTGGCTCGCCACGGGCGACATGGTGGAGATGGAGCCCGACGGGCACCTCGTCCTGCGCGGCCGCAAGAAGGAGATGTACATCCAGGGCGGCTTCAACGTGTACCCGGTCGAGATCGAGAACGTCCTGACCGCCCACCCCAAGGTCGCGATGGCCGCCGGGATCGGCGTCCCCGACGAGGTCCTCGGCGAGGTCGGCCGCTTCTACGTCGTCCCCCGCCCCGGCGCCGAGCCGCCCACGGCGGAGGAGCTCACCGCCTACTGCCGGGACCGCCTGGCCGACTACAAGGTCCCCCGCCAATTCGCGATCACCGCCGAAGTCCCCCTCACCCCCGTCGGCAAGATCCACAAGGCCCGGTTGCGGTCCGAGTATCTGGCGGGCCCCCAGGGCGGCCGGTAGGCGCGGCCCGTCAGTGGCCGCGCGGGGCGTACATGATGACGGCCATGCCGGCGAGGCAGATCAGGGCGCCGGCGACGTCGAAGCGGTCCGGGCGGTAGCCGTCGGCGACCGCGCCCCACAGGATCGACCCGGCGACGAAGACGCCGCCGTAGGCGGCCAGGACGCGGCCGAAGTCGGCGTCCGGCTGGAGCGTGGCGACGAAGCCGTACAGGCCGAGCGCGATGACGCCCGCGCCGATCCAGACCCATCCCCGGTGCTCGCGCACGCCCTGCCAGACCAGCCACGCGCCGCCGATCTCCAGCACGGCGGCGGCGGCGAACAGCGCGATGGAGCGGGCGATCAGCACGGCGGCGTCCTCCTGTGCCCCGCTCAGGGGCCGAACAATTCGGTGACCAGGCCCGCGGCGTCGGCCGGAGCCCGCACCTCCAACTCGATCACCGCGCCGGCGAAGCGGAGCCGGAAGTCGAAGAACGGGCAGCACCGCTGCTCGGCCGCGGCCAGCTCGGCGACGGCCGCGGCGCTGCCCACCGGCAGCGTAATCCGCACCCCGCCCGCGATCTCCACCGGCCTCGCACCCTGCACGACCGCCCGCCATTCGGCGGCCCGCTCGGCCATGCCCGCCCCGGTGAGCGAGCAGGCGATCGCGCCGGACGGGGCGGCGGCCGCCGGGTCCCCGGCGTCGGGCGGCCCGTCCGGGAAGCCGCATTCGGCGTCGCAGGGGCCGGTCCGGTCGGGCAGGGCGTCCAGGCGGTGGAGGACGTCGTGCAGGGTGCGGGTGAACGCCGCCAGCTCGGCGAGGCGGTGCTCGCCCTCGGCCAGGCGGGCGGCGACCCGGGGACGCAGGTCGGCCTGCACGTCCGCGCACGCGCCCGACTCCCACACGGTGAGCAGTTCTCCGATCTCCTCCAGCGGGAGGCCCAGGTGCTTGGCGGACCCGATGAACGCGAGCCGCGTGACCGCGTCCTCCCCGTACATCCGGTAGCCGGACGGGGCGCGGTCCGCCGTCAGCAGGCCGGCGCCCTCGTAGAACCGCAGCGTCGTCGCGGGGACGCCGCTGCGCTCGGCCAGCTGGGAGATCCGCATCGTCGTCATACCGGCGACGGTAATCCTTCGACCCGGCTCGAAGGTCAAGCCTCCAGCAGCGCCCGCCGTGCCCCCTGGAGGTTCAATAAACTAACTACTGCGCGGGGGACGTAAAGTCGGGTCGGCGCGGTGGGAGACGGACAGGGGACGCGGTTGAGCGGCGGGACGGGCACGACGGAGGACGGGGCGGCGCGCGACGTCGCGGCCGAGGCGGCGCGGCGCCGGACGTTCGCGATGATCAGCCATCCGGACGCGGGGAAGTCGACGCTGACCGAGGCCCTCGCGCTGCACGCGGCGGCGATCGAGCAGGCGGGCGCGGTGCACGGCAAGGCCGGGCGCGGCGGCGTCCGGTCGGACTGGATGGACATCGAGCGCTCGCGCGGCATCTCGATCACCTCCTCGGTGCTGCGGTTCGAGTTCGGCGGCGCGCTGCTGAACCTGCTCGACACCCCCGGCCACGCCGACTTCTCCGAGGACACCTACCGAGTGCTGGCCGCCGTGGACGGCGCGGTCATGCTGCTCGACTCGGCCAAGGGCCTGGAGGCCCAGACGCTGAAGCTGTTCGACGTGTGCCGGCACCGCCGCATCCCGGTGATCACGTTCGTCAACAAGTGGGACCGTCCCGGGCGCGAGCCGCTGGAGCTGCTGGACGAGGTCGAGCAGCGCATCGGGCTGCGTCCGGCCCCGCTGACCTGGCCGGTCGGCGCGGCGGGCGACTTCCGCGGGCTGATCGACCGCGCCGACGGCTCGTTCACCCGGTTCCGCCGCACGCCCGGCGGCGCGAAGCGCGCGATCGAGGAGCGGATGCCCGCCGAGCAGGCGGCCCGCGAGGAGGGCGACGCCTGGCGGGCCGCGGTCGAGGAGCTGGAGCTGCTGGACGAGATCGGCGCCGTCCTCGACCTGGACGCGTTCCGCGCCGGGGTCTGCACGCCGGTCCTGTTCGGGGCGGCGCTGCCGAACTTCGGCGTCGGCGCGCTGCTGGAGACGGTGCGGCGGCTGGCCCCGGCCCCCGCGCCGCGCGCCGACGCGGGCGGGACGGAGCGTCCGGTGTCGGCGCCGTTCTCCGGCCAGGTCTTCAAGGTGCAGGCGGGGATGGACAAGGCGCACCGCGACCGGCTCGCGTTCATCCGGGTGTGCTCCGGCCGGTTCGAGCGCGGCATGACGATCACGCACGCCTCGACGGGGCGTCCGCTGGCCACCAAGTACGCGCAGACGATGTTCGGCCGCGACCGCTCCACGCTGGACGCCGCCTACCCGGGCGACGTGATCGGGCTGCCCAACGCGTCCGGCCTGACCGTCGGCGACACCCTCTACAGCAGGAACCCGGTGGAGTTCCCGCCGATCCCGGCGTTCGCGCCGGAGCACTTCATGGTGATCCGGGCCAAGGACAACGGGCGCGCCAAGCAGTTCCGCCGCGGCATCGAGCAGCTCGGCGGCGAGGGCGTCGTGCAGGTGCTGCGCAGCGACCTGCGCGGCGACCAGGCGCCGGTGCTCGCCGCGGTCGGGCCGCTCCAGTTCGAGGTGGTCACCGCCCGGATGGCGGACGAGTTCGGCGCCCCCGCCGAGCTGACCCGGCTCGACTACTCGACCGCGCGGATCACCGACAAGGAGTCGGCCGAGACGCTGACCGGGCGGCGCGGCGTCGAGATCCTGGAGCGGGCGCTGGACGGCTCCCTGGTCGCGGTGTTCACCGACAAGTGGCGGCTGCGCGCCCTCCACCGCGAACACCCCGAGCTGACCCTCACCCCGATGCTCGCCGCCGGAGTCGACGGCGACACCGGCCACTAGCCCGCGCGGGCCTGGGCAGACAGTGCCGACCACCGGCCCGGACGCCGCGAGATTCTGACGAATCTCCGGACCGGGCGAGCTGGTTCGGCTCCCGGCCTGGGGTGGTCATGCGGCGGCGTGACCGGTGGTGCGTCCGGAGCCTTGAACGCGGTCGGACGGCGGGTTACCGTGCAGCCATCAATAGGAAAGTTTCCTATCTGATGGAGCCCGCATGCCCCGCTCTCCTCCATCGCCGGGTGGCAGCGACGACCCCCAGTCCACCCCGCTCACGCAAGGACCCCCCGCCATGAAGAAACCAGGACGCAGGTTCGCCGCGGTCGCGGCGGGCCTCGGAGCAGCCCCCCTCGTCGCCGTCGTCCTGCCGGCGACCGCCGCCCTCGCCCACGGCTACGTCTCCGCGCCCATGAGCCGGCAGGCCCAGTGCGCGGCGCACGTCGTCGAATGCGGTTCCATCCAGTGGGAGCCGCAGAGCGTCGAAGGCCCGAAGGGCCTGCAGAGCTGCAGCGGCGGCAACACCAGGTTCCGCGAACTCGACGACGACGGCCTGCCCTGGCAGGCCGCGTCCGTCGGCAACACGGTGACCTTCACCTGGACGTTCACCGCCCGGCACCGCACCCTCGACTACGAGTACTACCTCGGCGGCCGGCGCATCGCGGTCGTCGACGGCAACGACCAGCAGCCGCCGTCCACGGTGTCCCACACCGTCGACCTCGGCGGCGTGACCGGACGCCAGAAGGTGCTCGCGGTCTGGAACATCGCCGACACCGCGAACGCCTTCTACGCCTGCATCGACCTACAGGTGCAGTGACACGGGGCGCCCCGGACGGGACGGCCCGCGCCCGGCAACCCGGACGCGGGCCGTCCCACTTCCGTCACGTCAGCGGCAGTGACCGGCGGGCCTCGGCGTGCGCGCGGTCGTACAGTTCCAGCGCGGGGCCGAGCGCGGCGTCCACGTCCGCGAGTGCGCGTTCGGCCAGGTCGAGGGCGTCGCGGGCGCGCTGCAACCCGGACAGCTTCACCAGCGAGCCCCGCGCGAGCCCCTCGACGAGGGCCTGGTCCGCCTGCCGGTACAGGCGGAGCGCGGGAAGCCGCAGCTCGGAGTCCGCGCGCAGCGCGGCGAACCCCGCCTCGGCGGTCCGCAGCTCGGCGTCGAGCGCCTCCAGGCGGGCGTGCTCCCCGTCGAGGCGCCGCCTGGTCTCGGTCAGCTCCGCGTCGCCGGCGGCGGCCTCCGCGGCGGCCCGCCGGACCTCCTCGCGCACGTCCTCCAGCCGGCCCGCGACGAGCCCCAGCAGGTCGCCGGCCGCCGCTGCGAGCGCGTCCTCGGCGTCGCGCGCGGTGGACAGCTCGCGTCGCCGGTCCTCGAACGCGGCGGTCCGCGCGCGGAGTTCGTCCAGCTCACCGGCCAGGTTCTGGAGGCGCCGCAGCTCGGCCAGCTCCGCGGCGACGGCGGCGTGCTCGGCGGCGGCGGTCCGCAGGCCGTCGAGGACGGGCCGCAGCCGCGCCAGCGCCGCCGAGTCGTCCCGCAGCCGTTCGCGGAGCCGGGCGAGTCCGGCGGACCGCTCGGTGAAGTGCGATACCAGGTCCGGGCCGAGGTCGGCGCTCGCGAGCAGGCCCGGCATGGCCGCGAGCAGCGCGGGCAGGTCGGCGAGCGCCTCGTCCAGGCCGGTGACGAACCGCATCGCGGCGATGTCGTCGTCCGGTTCGATGGCGCCGGCCTCGGCCAGCGCCTCGGCGAGCGCGGCGCGGAGCGCGGCGAGCGCGGCGGTCATGACGCGGGCCCTTCCAGCGGGACGCGGACGGCGGGTGCGCGCGGGTCGGGCGGGAACAGCGCCACGGCGGGGCCGCGGGTCGACGCCCGGAGCCCGATCCGGTACGCGCCGGGCGGCAGCGCCCCCGTCCGGCAGGACGCCGGCCGGCCGCCGACCTCGACCGGCAGCGTCCCGCCGTCGAGCGTCATGGCGCTGTCGAGGGGCACGGCCCGGTCGTCGAAGGCCCCCGCGTACTGGTGGCAGAGCAGCAGTTCGCGGCCGTTCATCGAGGCGAACCGGCCGGGCTCGCCGGGCAGCCGGACGCGGGCCTGCTGCGGCCTGCCGCCCGCCAGCCGGTGCACCGGCAGCGTGGTCTCGGGCAGCGGCGCCTCCCGGAACAGCCCCGCCGCGAGCCGCGCGGCCCCGTGCACGGCGGCGTGCGGGCCGAGCCGGTCGGCGTCCGGCAGCGCGTCCGCGACCGCCGGGAACTCGGCGAAGCCGCCGGTCAGCACGGTGCGCGGGGACGCGCCCGGCCGCCGGGCCGCCGCCCCGGCCAGTTCTGCCAGCATGCCGGTGAGCAGCGCCGCGACGGGGGCGAACGCGTCCAGCAGCGACCCGGCGGTGAGCTCGGTCCCGGAGAAGGCCAGCACGCGGGCCGCGCGGTAGCGCGGATTGCCCCGCGCCATCGCCATCAGCTCGCGGACGCGGTCGGCGCGCGCTGCGGCGGCCTCGGCGAACGGGGCTCCCCGGCCGGGCGCGACGGCCTCCGCGAACGCGGCGCCGCCGGCCGCGGGCTCGTAGCGCGCGTCGACGAGCCGGATCGACTCGCCCGCCACCTCGCACAGCCCGGCCCCGGCGCCCGCCGCGCCCGCGTCGCAGACCAGGTACGCGCCGGGGCCGTGCCGCATCGCGGCCTCGGCGGCGACGGCGGCGAACCGGCCGACGAGGGCCGCGCTGCCCAGCCGCTGGAGGGTGCCGTGGAGCCGCTCCTGCCTGGCCAGGCCCTCGCCGTCGTCCCGCCAGTGGTCGGGCACGGCGCAGACCACCGGGCCGCGCGCGGCGAGGGCCCCCGCCAGGGCGGCGATCAGCTCGTCCGGCGGCGGCGTCGGGAACACCGTGCGGGACGACCCGGACAGGATCCGCGTCGTGGCCGACCCGACGTCCAGGGCCGCGGTCATGATTTCCGCATCCGGCCGAGCATGCCCCGGCCGGAGGGCTTGGCGAGCTGCTGGGCCCAGTCGGCGATGTCCCGCAGCCGGGCGCGGGAGTCCTCGGCCAGCAGGATCTCCCCGTCCGAGTCGGCGGTCACCCCGATCATGCTCAGCCAGTGCTCGATCTCCGCCGCGGCGGTGACCGCGGTGCGCTCGCGCAGCGTCCGCCGCACGTCCGGGTCGCCCACCCGCATCAGGGACGCCGTGAACTCCACCGTCCCCCTGCCGGGATCGGCCGAGCCGAACTCCGACAGCCAGTACCGGGTCTCGTGCAGGATTTTGACGAGCGTGTTCCCGTCCAGCCGCAGGCGGCTCCGCAGGAGGACGGCCGCGACGTGGTCCCCGGGGACGCCGCGCGCCAGCTCACCTGCGCACAGCCGCCCGACCTGGTCCGGTGACGCGTCGGGCGCGAGTTCGGCCAGCACGGTCATGGTCGTCTCCTCGTCGAGTTTCGGGCACGTCTCGGCGGCCCACCGCCGCCAGTCGCGGTACGGCCGCAGGTGCTCCAGGCCGGGGGCGTGCGCGCGGGCGGCGATCAGCGCGCGGGCCAGGCCGTAGCCCTCGCCGGGCAGGCCGGCGGTGAGCTCCCGGACCAGGAGCAGGACCGGCAGGGCGCTCTCCTCGGAGCCGGCCCAGGCTGCCTGCCGCACCCAGCTCGCGAGCGTCTCGCCGCGCCGGTCGGTGCGGCCTTCGGGCATCGCCCGCCGCCACAGCGGCAGGAACCCCGCCAGGTACTCGGGCAGGCCGGCGCTCCCGGGCAGGTGGTGCGGCGGGAGCCCGAGCCACAGCAGCAACCCGTCCAGCTCGCCCGCGTTGCGCGGGGAGACCGGCCGCAGCCGGGTGAGCCGATCCCCGAGCGCGGTCCGCGGCCGGAAGGCCAACCGGTCCTGCGCGGTCAGCCACGCGGCCAGGCCCGGCAGGACGAGGCCGGGCCTGCCCGCCCGGTACGCGGCGGTGAGCAGCGCCGGGACGCACGCCGGGTCGTGCGCGGCCAGCTCCCCGAACCGCTCCGCCGCGACGGGCCGGCCCGAGTCCCCGAGGACGCCCGCGAACGGGCCGAGGAGCGCGGCGGGCTGGTGGCGGGCCAGGACCGCGAGCCACGACCGCCGCCGGGACAGCCCCGCGACGCAGGTCAGCAGCGCGCAGGTCACCGCCGGGCTCGTGCCGAGCACGTCGAGCGTCGCGGGCCAGTCCGGACGGTCCGGATCGACCAGGCTGAGGACCAACCGCCCCGCCCGCTCCGCGCCGTCGTCGTGCTCGCCCCGCCGGATCGCGGCGGCGAGGACCGCGAGGAGCTCGTCGGCCCGGCCGTGGTCGCCGGCCAGCTCGACGTAGCGGTCCAGCTCGGCGACGGCGTCCTCGCCCCACAGCAGGCGGCGGACGGTCGAGCGCAGTTCGCGCCACGGGGTCGCCGCCGTCCCGGCGGCCCCGGCCCAGCACGCGCGGAGCAGCGGAACGTCGTCGGTGACCCCGGCACGGATCAGCGCGCCCAGCACTTTGCGGCGGCCGTCCGGCGGCAGCTCCCGGAACCGCCCGCCGCGCAGCAGTTCCCGCACCTCGTCCAGGTCGGGCTCGCCGCGCTCGACGCCGTGCAGGACGGTGACCGGCCAGTCCAGCGTGCCGAGGACCCGCACGGCGTCGGCGGGCGCCGCCGACGCGCAGGACTCCGACTGCCGCGCCAGATGGGCGACGACCTCAGCGGGCGACCGCCCCCGCGCTCCGAACAGCTCGGAGAGCATCTCGGCGTACCGCGCCCCCTCCGTCCCGGGGGGCGGCAGCCGCGGTTCCCGCCAGTCCAGCTCTGTCGTGCGCGGACGGACCTGGCGTGCGAACGCCAGCGACACGTTGCGGTTTCCGCTCTGGTCCCAGGTCGCCATGCTGAGCCGGGTCCGCCACCCGAAGGGGAGCAGCGCCGCGACGGCGTCCAGGAACTCCAGCCGCTGCGCGACCGACAGATCCAGCGCGCCGGTCACGGTGACGGGGCCGTCCAGCAGCAGCGCCGCGGCCGCCGCCACGCGACCCGGGCCGATCCTGCTCACCGCCGCCGCGTGCCGGCCGACGTCGAACGGCGGCGCCTCCAGCACCAGCTCCCCGGCGTCCGGGACCGGCTCCAGCGCGCTCAGCCGGTGGCACAGGTCGGTGTAGGACGTCGGCGCCCTGCTCAGCTGCTCGTAGGGAACGCACAGGTAGCGCGTCTCCGCGACGGGACGGCCCGCCGCGTCGGAATGGCCCGTCCAGTCCTCGATCGCGAGCCCGATCCGGGCGGCGCCGTCCGGGCCGCGCACCTCGCTGACCGTGATCCACGGCAGCGCGGCCGGGCCCGTCCGCTCCGGCGGCGGGGTGCCGAGCGCGTAGTGCCGCAGCACGTCCGCGTAGTCGGCGGCGGTGAAGTCCGCGCCGCCGTGCCCGATGATCTCGTAGTCGTGGTAGCTCCCGGGCGGTTTGCCGCGGACGGCCCACCCGGCGCGCAGCCTCATCGCGCGCCCACCCGGTCGAGCAGCCACAGGACGGGCTCCAGCACGTTGATGGGGCAGACGTCGCCGCGGATGAGGTCGCCGGTCTCGCCGTCCGCGTCCTGGTGGGCGATGACGTTGAGGTAGTCCTCGGGCATGAACCGCCGCTCCCGCGGGTCGCGGTAGAACCCGACGGCCGAGGTCACGAAGTAGCCCGTGCGCCGCTCGTGGAAGTGCGTCGTGATGCTGTTCAGCAGGGCGTCCACCGTCTCGTGCGTGTGCGTTCCCCGGTACAGCTCCTTGAGGAACGGCAGCGCCTGCGTCTCGGTGACGCGCGGCATGCCGAAGATGTCCGGCGGGGGAGTGGCGTAGCCGTGCTTGACGGCCTTCTCGTAGACCTCGGGATGGTCGAACTTGGTGACGCAGACGGCCAGGTGCTGCGGCAGCTGGTGATCGGTGCGGCTGCGCGCGGCCCGCTGCGAGATCTCCAGCACGGTGCGCTGGAAGTAGTCGTAGGCGTCGTTCATCTCCCGCTCGCGCGTCGGGTCGAACAGGAACAGCAGCCCGTCGCAGGACGCGAGGTGCTCGACGAGGCGCGCCTCGTCCGACACCGGGGCGCCGCCCGCCGCCGCCTCCTCGGCCTGCGGCTCGGCGGCGCTGCTGAACCGCACCCTGCTCGGGCCCGGCGCGGACTGCTCCGCGCGGCGGCCGCCGTACATGCCGCCGGGGGCGTCGAGCACGTCCAGCCGCACCGTGTAGGGGACGTCGTCCGGCCAGCGGAACGGCAGCCCGGCGAAGCGCCGCCGCGTCCACTCCCGCCGCATGCCGAGCAGCTCCCAGGCCAGGTTCGGCGGCAGCGTCGACGTCGCGGGCAGGAACCGGTGGTCGACCTTCAGCCGCTGGGTGGCGTCGGCGAGGAAGGCGGTCGAGTTGTCGTTGAGGCCGGTCAGCCGCACCCTGTGGGCGCCGTCCTCCACGGCGATCCGCAGCGCCGCGAGGAAGGTGGTCTTCCCGCATCCCGGCGCGCCCCACAGGCCGATCCGCCGGGGCCCGCCGCGGCCCCGCGGCGCGCCCGGCGCCGCCGCGGCCTGGTCTTCTTCTCGTGCGGGGGTCGGAGCGTTCATGGCGCCTCTCAACGAGCCATCGGGAAGGGCAGCGGGGCCGGGGCCCCGCCCGCGGGGGCGGCGAGGGCCTTGGCCAGGGCGGCGGTGTCCGCGGTGGACAGCTCGGCGCGGTAGCACTCGCCGAGCAGCCGCCAGACGGCCTCGCCCGCTCCGTCGGCGGGGCCGCCGCCGGAGCCGGTCACCGCGACGAGCCGGACCCCGCCGTCCGCCAGCCGGCCGGCCGAACGCCGCCAGCTGAGCCGGCGCGGGCACGGCACCACGGGGCGGAGGTCGTCGCCGTGGCCGCGGCACGGATGCGGAGCCCGGTCGGCGACCGTCAGCACCGCGCGGTCCGCGCCGTCCCCGAGGCGGGGGCCGAGCAGCGACACCACCTCGGCGAGGGAGTCCTCCAGCGGCGCGGCGCGCCGGTCGACCGGGCCGGGCGGCGCGGCCGGCAGCGCGTCCAGCGTGCGGGCCGCCTCCGCGGCCGTCTGCAGCGGCCCGCCGAACACGACGTCGTCGTCCTTGCGCCGGGCGAGGACCGGATGGTCCAGGTATCCGACGACGGCGACCCGCAGCCCGTCGCCGTACTCCTCGCCGAGCAGCCCGAGCAGGTCCGCGACGAGCCGCCTGCGCCGGTCCGCGGCCTCGGGCGGGCCGCCGAGTTCCAGCACGCACACCAGTTCGGCGGGGAGCGCGGCGGACGGCAGCCGGCCCGGGACGTCCGCGAGCAGCGCCGGCCACGGGCGCGGCTCCTCCGCCACGTCGGCGGGCTCCAGGAACCGCGGCGCGCCCGGCCCGTCGAACGCCACGCGCACCCGGCCGGACGTGCCGCGCGGCAGCCGCGCCGACACGATCCGCACCGGCTCGGGGGCCGCCCCGTCGGTGGTGACGACGGCGAGCGCGACGCGGTCCTCCATCCGGCCCGGGAGGTGCACCTCCAGCTCGGCCTCGTCCCCGCTGCACGTGCCGGGGGCGAACAGCGGCAGCGCGACGACCTCCGCGGCGCCGTCGCCGGGCCGTGCCCGCAGCACCGCCAGCCCGTACGGGCGGGTCAGCGGCCGCTCGGCGACGAGCCGCGCGAGCAGCGCGGCGGTGTCGCCGTCGCCCGCCACGACGCGGGGGTCCAGCAGGGCGTCGGCGAACAGCCGGACGGCCGTCTCCGGGACGGGCAGTCCGGGCAGCCCGCACACCACCGCGGTGGCGACCGGGGAGCCGAGCGGCGTGCAGTGCCGCCGGACGAGTTCGCCGATCGCCGGGGCGAGCGCCGCCTCCAGCCGCGCCCGCGCGATCCCGGCCGGGCCGCCCGCCAGCTGGAACCGGCGGTGCACCGGGTCCGCCGCGAGCTCGGGCAGCAGGTCGGTCCAGGGCAGCGCCTCGACCAGCCGGAAGCCGCGCGGGCCGGCCGCCGGGCCGCCGCCCGTCGCGAACACCGCCAGGCCGGCCTCCTCGACGGCCGCCACCATCAGCGGCCGGTGCGGCCCGCAGCCGTCCAGCACCGTGGCGAGGGGCGGCCTCCCCGCCGGGACGTGCGCGGCCGCCTTCCGCCGCGCGTCCCGCCAGCCCGCCTCGGTCGGCGCGCCCCGCAGCAGGTGCGCGTACGGAGCCCAGTCGTCCCCGAGCCGGGCCGCCGCGAGCATGTCGCAGGCCAGCCGGGCCCGCGCCAGCCCGGCCTCGAACGCGGCGAGGTCGACCCGGCCGGCCCGCCACGGCGTGCTGAGCGTCCACCCGCAGCCGGCGCAGGCGGGGTCCGTGCCGCCGGGCGCGGGCAGGTCGCAGACGGGGCAGCGGTCGTCAGGCCGGCTCATCGGGCACGTCCTCGGGAAGCAGCAGGCTCAGCGTCCGGTCGTCGGCGTCCGGCAGGTCCACCACCCGCTCGGCCAGCCGCGCCTCCATGCGCTCCAGCAGCCCGCGGACGGTCCGGGCGTTGCCGAAGCCGGGCGCGCGGGCGGCGGCGGCCAGCCACCCGGACGCGGCGGCGACCGTCGCGGGGTCCAGCTCGAAGTCCTGCCCGGCCGCCTTGAGGCACAGGATCTCGCACAGTTCGGGCACGGTGTAGGCGGGGAACTCGACGGTCTCGCCGAACCGGGAGGCGAGGCCGTCGTTGGCGGCGAGGAACCGGCGCATCGGCTCCGGGTAGCCCGCCGCGATCACCGCCAGCCGCCCGCGGTGCCGGTCCATCTCCTCCACCAGCGTATCGATCGCCTCCCGGCCGAAGTCGCGGTCGCCGCCCCCGGCCAGCGCGTACGCCTCGTCGATGAACAGCACGCCGCCCATCGCCCGCTCGACGGCCCTGGCGGTGAGCGGCGCCGTCTGCCCGATGTAGGGCGCGACCAGCGTGGACCGGCCCACGGCGTGGACGTGCCCGCGCTCCAGCAGCCCGAGGTCGCGCAGGATCCGGCCGAAGTGCCCGGCGACCGTGGTCTTCCCGGTGCCCGGCGGGCCGGTGAACAGCAGGTGCGGCGCCACCACGTCCCCGCGTCCGCGCCGCTGCTGCAACCGCAGCCGCTTGACCAGCGAGTCGACGCTGCGCTTCACCGGGGTGAGGCCCACCATGCGGTGCAGGTCGCCGAGCAGCTCGGCGGTCGGGGGCGGCGCGGGACGGGCGTGGGGGCGCAGCCGGTCCGGGACGTCCCGCGGCAGCAGCGGCGCCGTCCGGTCGTCGCGGACCCGCTCCGCCCACGCCGCGGCGATCTCGTGGGTGAGGGCGCGCATGTCGCGCGCGTTGCCGAAGTCCGGCCGCCGCGTGCGGTGCAGTTCCCGGACGGCCTCGGCGAGCGCGTCCGCGAAGCCGTCGCCCCAGGCCAGCTCCATCGACCTCAGCTGCCCGGCGGCGATGGCCGTCAGCTCGCCGGGGCCGTAGTCGGGGAACTCGATGACGTTGCCCGCGGGGAAGCGGCTGCGCAGCCCCGGATTGCCGGACAGGAACTCGCGCATCTTGTCCGGGTAGCCCGCCACGATCACCACCAGTTCGGCGCGGTCGTTCTCCATCCGCACCAGCAGCTCGTTGACCGCCTCCCGGCCGAACCCGTCGCTCTGCTCGCCCAGCTCGTACGCCTCGTCGATGAACAGCACCCCGCCGAGCGCGCCGTCGACGACCGCGCCGGTCTTCTCGGCCGTCTGCCCCACGTAGCCCGCGACGAGATCGGCGGCGCGGACGGCGCGGACCCGGCCGTGCCGCAGGATGCCGAGCTCCCGGTACAGGTCCCCGACGAGGCCCGCGACCGTGGTCTTGCCGGTGCCCGGATTGCCGGTGAACACCAGATGGTGCGAGACCGGCTCGGACCCGGCGGGCGGCCGGTGGCGCAGCCCCGCCAGGTGCCGCTTGACGGGCTCCAGGCCGGTCAGCTCGTCCAGGCGGCGCATGACGTCGCCGTCCGCGACGACGGAGTCGATCCACCGGTAGCGCTGGAGCCCGGCCTGGTCGAGCGGCGTCCCCTCCGCCGCCATCCGGCGGCCGAGGCGCCGCTCCCACGTCTCCAGCCGGACGTCCTGCGCCGCCATCGCGCGCACGGTCCCGGCGAGCCTCGTCCAGTCGGCGACGCGCAGCCCGCGCTCGATCCGCAGCCGGTGCACCAGCCGGGTCAGCTCCGCCTCACCGGGCGGCGGGAGCAGCCCGGGGCGGGCGGGCCGCCGCTCCTCGTCGCGCACCACCCGCGCGAGCCCCGGCAGGTCGCGGCTGGCCTCGGCGAACCGGCGGACGTCGCCGAGCGTGTCCCGGTCGAAGACCAGCAGGCAGACGCCGCGGCCGCCCGGCCGGTACTCCAGCCAGCGCTCCAGCGCGGCGGCGAACGGGGCGCCCGCCTCCTGCCAGCGCTCCAGCACCTCCAGCTGCTCCACGACGACGGCGGTCGGCGTCGACTCGTCCCGCATGAGGCCCTTGAGCATCCGCACCGCGAACGGATCGGTCATCGCGCGGGCCCCGTCGTGCCCGGCCGCCCGCGGCGCGGGGACGGGCGGCGGGGCGGCCCCGTCCGCCGCCGCTTGGGCGGCCGCACCGGGGCGCGGCAGCCTGCGGCGTCCGAGCGGGCCGCTGAACCCCGGCCGCATCCGCGTCCCCGCCGCGTCCGGCCCGCCGGGCGCGGGCCCGTCCGGGCCGGGCGGCGTCCACCGCGACGCCGGATCCCGGACGGTCAGCATCGCGTCCCGCGAGAAGTAGACGACGCGCTCGTAACCGGCGCTGTGCATCGCCTCCCAGATCGCGCTGCCGAGGTCGTGCTGCCGGTAGTCCTCGTCCACGAACGCGTCCTTGACGCCCGGCCCGTACAGCGGCAGCACCGATTCGCCCTCCAGCGCGGCGTCGCGCAGCGGACGCAGCCGTTCGGGCACCGGGTCCACCACCTCAGCGACCATCGGCTCCCTCGGCCCGGGAGGGCGCGCCGGTCACGGCGTCCGCACCGGTCACGGCGTCCGGGCGGGACAGCGCGTCCAGGTCGCGCAGCCGCGGATCGGGCGCGCCCGCCTCCTCGGCCGGATCGCCCACCTGGAGGCCCTCCGCGCGGAGCGCCCGGCTCACCGCCCGCGACCGCTCCCGCCGGGCGGAGTCGTCCGGGTCGTCCTCGTAGGACAGGATCCGCAGGGTCAGCCCCGCGTCGCCGTCCGGTGCGACCTCCACCACGACCTCCCCGCCGTCGGCCAGGTGCCGCAGCTTGCTGAAGAACTCGCGGCGCTCGTCGCCGCCCGCGTAGGCGTTGCCCGTCCACCCGAACCCCTGCGCCTCCAGCACGGCGACGACCTGCTCGGCGACGTTCACCCGGAGCTGCGAGCCGACCATCCGGTCGGCGGCGCTCTCCAGCAGCGCCGCGAGCCGCGCCTCGTAGCCGGGCGCCGCCTCGGCGGCCAGCGCGCGGAGCTCGGCGGCGGTGAGCGGGCAGCCGGGCCCGGAGATCCCGCCGATCCGCGCGGCGACCTCGGCGCGCAGCTCCGCGAGGGCGCCGCCGGTCCAGTGGTCGACGTCCATGACCGTGCCGGGGTCGGCGTCCTCGACGGGCCGCTCGGCGTTCCCGGCGATCACCGCTTCGGCGCCGCGCAGCGCGGCCAGCGCCTCGGCCCGCGCCTCCGCCCAGTCCAGCGCGAGCGATTCGACCTCGACGCGCAACTCGCTCAGATCGAGGTAGAGGTCCTGGGCCTGGCTGAGGGTGTAGGCGGCCGCGTGCGCCTCCAGATTGCCCTCCGCCGTGCGCAGCCGGGCGTCGAGCCGCGCCAGCCGGCCGGGCGCGAACCGCTCGTGCGGCAGCTCGGCGCGGATCGTGTCGTGCATGATCCGGGCGTCGGCCGCGAGCCGCCGCGCGGCGGCCGCCGCGTCGTCGCGGCCGGCGCGCAGCTCGTCCACCCGGGAGCCGAGGGCGGCCAGCCCGGCCCGCCGCTCCTCCCGCTCGCGGGCGATCTCGGCGTCCAGCCGCGCCTCCCGCGCGGCCGCCTCGCGGCGGTGCCGCTCGTCGGACTCGTGCAGCCGCTCGGCCTGCTCCCGCAGCCGCCGCCCCGTCTCCTCCTCCAGCCGCCGCGTCTGCGCGCTGAGCCCGGCCAGCCCCCGGTCGGTCGCGTCCTGCCGCGCCGCCGTCTCGCCGCGCGTCCGGCGGAGCTCGTCCTCCACGCCCTGGCGGACCTGCGCGACGAGGCGCGGCATGTCCCGCCGCACCTGCGCGAGCCTGCGGGCCGACTGCTGCGCCGACCGCCACGCCGCCGCGTCCACGCTGATCATCTTCGCGCCGCTCATGCCGTCTCCTTCGCCAGTGCGCCGAGGCCGTCGGCGAGCGCCCTCGGCGGGACGCCGACGAGCAGCGCCGTCCCGTCCCCGCGCATCCGCAGCTCGGCCCCGCGCGGCCCGGCCTCCAGCGCGGCGGCGGACCCCGCCAGCCGGCCGGTGAGGTGGTGGACGCGCTGGTTGTCGCTGCCGCGCAGCCCCCGGTCGTCGTCGCGGGACCGCACGTAGCGGCCGTCGATCAGGACGTCCAGCTCGGCGAGCAGCCCGGCCGCGCCGGGGCGGCCGCTCAGCTCCGCCAGCCGGTGGCCGGTGAAGCAGATGACCGACAGTTCGCGCTCCGCCCGCGCGGCCCGCACCATCGCCGCGAGCCCGCTCGCCTGCTCCATGGGTTCGCCGCCGGACAGGGTGAGGCCGGTGACGCGCGGGTCGGCGAGCAGTTCGGCGGCCAGCGCGGCGGGCTCGACCCGCCGGGCGGGACGGAACGGGATCCACTGCGGGGCGATGCACCCCCGGCAGTGGAACGGGCAGCCCTGCACCCAGACGACCGAGCGCAGCCCGTCGCCGAGCGCGCGGGTGCCGACGCACGTCTCCGCCACGTTGATCATCGCGGCCTCCGGAAGGGGCGCGTGAACGACGCCCATCGTGCTCTGAGGCCGCTCCTGCGTTCCGCGGCGTTGGCCGGCCCTGGTAGGCGCTGGTCGCGCTCATAGCCGAACCCGTTGCCGTCGAACCCGTTGCCGGGGCGGCCGTTGGTCGTCGGCGGCGGGATCGGGTTCCCCACCGGCCGCACGTTGCTCAGAGGGACGGGACCCTGCGGAACGGGACCCTGCGGAACGGGGCCGCGATGCGGGACGTGGCCACCGGGCGGGCCCGGGGCGCCGGCCGGGGCCACCATGTAGTCCACCCCCGGCTCGGTGCGGACGTAGCGGTCCAGGTCGTCCGGGATGCGGCTCCGCTCGCGCCTCTCCCACTCCTCCAGCGCCGCCTCGCCGACGCGCCGCTCGGCCTCCGCCGTCCGGCCGGCCAGGTCCTCCAGCGCGGCCCGGCGGGCGTCGTAGACGAGACCGGCGTACTTGACGTCGTCGGCGGCGCGGATGCGCCGCACGTTCGCCCGCTGCGCGGCGACCTCCCGGCCGGTGTCGCGCGCGTGCTCCTCCTGGGCGCGCAGGATCGTGTCGTAGACCGTCGGCGGCCCCAGCAGCTGGATCGTCTTGACCAGCACGGGCAGCAGCTCGATCGCGATGAACAGCAGGGACACGAACAGGTGCGCGGTGCCGACCGCGCCGTTCCGGTCCGACAGCCGGTCGAGTGCCTGCAACCGCTGCGCCATGCCGTCGGACTGCTGGACCTCCGTGTTGTGCTCCGCCGCCAGGGCGGCCTGCTGCTTCTTCAGCCGGGCCAGTTCGGCGACCACGCCCTCGGCGCCGCCCTGCCCGCGCAGTTCCGCCTGCGCGTCCTGGACGCCGTGGGTGCGCAGCCCCTGGAGGTAGGAGTTCAGCTGCCGGTCCGCGGTCTCGAAGTCGCGTGTGACGTCGTTGTAGTCGGCGATGCGCTTCCTGGCCTCGGGGCCGAGGCCGGGCCTGCGGGTGCCGCAGTCGCCGGTCTGCTCGCACGTCAGCTTCTTCCGGCGCTCCAGCATCTCCTTCTGCAGCGCGTCGCGCTTGTCCTGGAGGTTCTTCAGCGTGGGGTCGGCGTCCGGGGTGGCGGGCAGGCCGCCCGCGGCGATCTGCCGGTCCAGCTGCTGCTTGCGCGACTCCAGCTCGCTGATCCGCTTGCCGACCGCGTCGTTGGACGTGCTGGCCTGGAAGCGCGCCTCCGCCTCCGCGTGCATGACCTTGACCTCCTGCGAGATCTCCGGCTCGAAGATCTGCAGGACGACCGGCATCGACAGCACGACGCCGAACAGCAGCGCGAGGCCCACCCGGGGGAGCGCGAGCAGCACCGTCCAGTACCACCTGCTGCTGCCCTGCATGGAGGCGACCAGCCAGCGGTCCAGGGACAGGATGCCGAGGAACCAGCCCAGGGTCAGGACCACGATGACCGGCCACGGGGCCTTCAGCGCGATGTGCAGCGCGGCCGCCATGGACACGCCGGCCAGCGTGGCGGTGAACAGCACCACGCTGCCGAGGCCCTGGAACTTCGCCTGGTCCGTCGGGCTCTGCCGGAGGATGTCCCGGTTGACGCCGGACGCCCAGAGCAGCGGGGAGACGCGGCCGGGGTTCGGGGACGGGCTGTGCTCTTCGGTCATGTCCACGGCTCCCGCTGAGCGGTCGTTCGGGCGGATGCGGTACAGGTACGGCGGGTCGAGGGGGGCCGTCACGGCCCGGCGGCGTCCGGGCGCCCGGCGGCGCAGCACCGCGCCGCGCAGCGGCTCGGCGCGCCGGTCGATCTCCTCGACCGGCTCCGGCGGCGCGGCGGCGTCCGGCCGGACGGCCGGCGGCGTGGCACGGGCGCGCGGCACGCTGACGCGCCGCGCCGGCGTGCCCGGCGCGGCGCCGCGATCGCCCGCGTCCTCCCCCGCCATCCAGCCTCCGCCCGTGTCACCCGGTCACCGCAGGAAAGGACGACGTCTCCCTCGGCGTCACTCCTGGCGTTCGGCGGCCGTCGGCGCGCGACCGGCGTGGCGAGGGCCCGGCCGTTCGGCGCGCTGCGGATCAGAGTGCAGTGCCCGGCCGCGCACAGGGAACTTCTGACTCGAATGAGACAGAAGCGGCGCGTGCCTTCAACCCCGGCCGAGTGCGTCCAAGCGGGGCATGTCCACGATCACGATCTCCCGGTTCCGGGTCCGCACGATGCCGCCGTCCCGCAGCTCGCGCAGCAGCCGGCTCATCGTCGCCCGGCTGCTCACCGCCGCCAGCGCGCCGAGCTCCTGCTGGTTGAGCGTCAGGTTCAGGACGTGCACGCGGCCGCCGCGCGCCTCGTGCGTCTGCCCGTACCGGTCGTTCAGCGTGATCAGGACGCGGGCGAGCCGCGCGATCGGCGGCAGCGTCGTCACCTCCGACCCCCGCTGCGTCGCGTCCCGCAGCTTCGCGGAGACGGCGCTGAGCAGCGCGTCCCTGATCCCCGGCCGGCTCCGGGTCCGCTCCTGGAACGACTCGGCCGTGAGCCGCACGGTCAGGCACCCCTTGGGCGTGGCGGTGACGGTCGCGCTGCGCGGCCCGTTGTCCAGCATGGACAGCTCGCCGACCACGTCGCCGCTGCCGCGGATCGCCACGAGCGTGGACGGCCCGGCGTCGCTCCCGCCCGGCCGCGCCGTCGTGGTCACCTTCACCACGGCGGACAGCAGCAGGAACACCGAGCCCGGCGGCTCGCCCTCGCGGACGAGCGGGCGTCCCCTTTCGAAGGACACCAGCTCCCCGCCGGTCAGCAGCGTCCGCAGATCGGCGGGGTCCAGCCAGGCCAGGAACGTGCCGGGCCGCCACCCGCGCGCGTGCTCCCGCACGATGCGGTCGGCTGCCTGCGTGTCGACGATCTCCATGGGCCGTCCTGCTCGCGGTGACGTGGAAGACCCACATCCTTCCCGAGCGTCGTGGCGGAGGAGTCACCGCCCAGCCGAAAGACACCTGTCCTTAATGGGCCACGTTCATATGGCCTGGCCAGACGGCGCCGGCCGTCCGTGACCCGGACGACGGCCGGTGCCGCGGCCCGCGCCGCACCGGCCGGAGCGGCCCGCCGGGTCAGTACTTGATCATGCCGCGGATGTTGTTGCCGTCCCGCATGTCCTGGTAGCCCTTGTTGACCTCGTCGAGGGTGTAGGTGTTGGTGACCAGCTCGTCCAGCTTGAGCTTGCCCTCGTCGTAGAGGCGCAGCAGGCGCGGGATGTCCCGGCGCGGGTTGGCGTTGCCGAAGATGCAGCCGACCAGCTCCTTGCGCTGCATCGCCAGGTCGAACAGGTTGAGCTTGACGTCCTCCTGGGCGACGGGCGCGACGGCGGTGACGACGCCGCGGCCGCCCTTGCCGACCATGCCCATCATCGGGGCGATGAGGTCGCCGGTCGCGACGCCGGTGGTGAGGATGACCTTGTCCGCGTTGGCGCCCCAGGTGAGCTCGGCGAGCTGGGCCGCCGCCTCCTCCATGGACGCGGCGGTGTGGGTCGCGCCGAAGACGGCCGCCTTCTCCCGCTTCCACTCGACCGGGTCGACGGCGAAGATGTGCCGCGCGCCCGACATCGCGGCGCCCTGCACCGCGTTCATGCCGAGGCCGCCGACGCCGATCACCACGACGGTCTCGCCGGGCTGGACGTCGGCGACGTTGACGGCCGCGCCCCACCCGGTGGTGACGCCGCAGCCGACGAGCGCGGCCTTGTCCAGCGGGATCCAGTCGTCGATCTTGATGGCGGACGCCTCGTTGACGACGGTGTAGGGGGAGAAGGTCCCGGTGCAGCACATGATGCCCAGGTCCTTGCCGCTCTTGGAGTGGTGCCGGGCCGTCATGTCGCCGATCTGCTTCCCGGCGAGCAGCACCGCGCCCAGGTCGCAGATGTGCTGGCGGCCCATCGCGCAGGACGGGCAGCGGCCGCACGCGGGGATGAACGACAGGACGACGTGGTCGCCCTCCTGCAGCGTGGTCACGCCCGGACCGACCGCGACCACTTCGCCCGCGCCCTCGTGCCCGCCGATGGTCGGGAACTGCTCCCAGCCCATCAGGGTGGCGATCTCCGGGTCGAGGACCATGTCCCCGGTGACGAGGTGCTCGTCGGAATGGCACAGCCCCGAAGCCGCCAGTTTGACCTTGATCTCACCGGCCTTCGGATCGTCGAGCTCGATGTCCTCGACGCTCCAGTCGGTGTGCGGTTCCCAGAGAATCGCCGCTCGTGTCTGCACTGGTGCCTCCTCGTTGGGACATGGCAGCCGTTGGTGCCTCTTGAATACTAGAACTCGGTTCGGGACACCAGATGCCAGCGCATGTTGATCAAGTTTTCGCGTCCCGCGGAACCCGGTCCCGGCCCTGGCCGGGGCGGAGCCGCTCCAGCGCCGCGGCGGTGAGCGCCGGTGTCGGTGGCGGTCATGGGTCCTTCTCCTTCCGTGGGCGGCGCCGGGTCCTGCTCCGGACGGTCCGCAGCGCGGTGGACGGCTCCAGCGGCAGGCCGACCGGGAGCTGCCAGCCCCGGCGGTGGGCGATCATGCGCAGGACCAGTCCCAGCGGGATCCCGAGGACGATGCCGAGCGTCGGCGCGTCCAGGGACGAGCAGAGGACGAACACGCCCGCCACGGCCACGGCCACGGTCGCGTACAGCGCGTTGCCGCCGAGGACGGCGGGGACGCGGCCGCGCAGCAGGTCGCGGACCGCGCTGCCGCCGACCGCGGTGATGGTGCCCAGCAGCAGCGCGGGCAGCCAGCCGAGCCCGGCGGCGAGGGTCTTCTGCGCGCCGGTCACCGCCCAGAAGCTGATGACGGCCGCGTCCAGCGGCGTGAACAGCCGGTCCCACTGCTCCTCGCTCAGGCTGATCAGGAAGGCGAGGAGGGCGCCGGCGAACGCGGTCGGCAGGTAGGCGGCGTCCGTCAGGGCCACCGGGGTGCCGTGCTGGAGCAGCGTGTCGCGGATGATGCCGCCGCCGAGCCCGGAGATGGTGCCGACCACGAGGTAGCCGAAGAGGTCCAGGCCCTCCGCCCGCGCGACGACGCCGCCCAGCAGCCCGCACGTGAACACGCCCGCCAGGTCGAGGTAGCGGGTGACCGTGGTGATCGTGTCCGGAGACAGCCATTCGGCCACCCCTGCCCTCCCGCCCCCGGGCGAGGTGCGCGCCGCCCGGCCCTGGTGTGCGTCCCCGATCTTCCGCCAGTCCATCATGGCGTGCCCGGAAACGCGCCGGTCAAGGCCGCCGCCCGCACGCGTCCTGGCCCACCGCCTCGTGTGGCGCGGGGTCAGCGTCCCTTGGGCGGCAGCACGCGGAGCAACTCAACGGCGGCGTTCTTCGCCTTGGCGGCGGCGTCCGTCCCCTTGCCGGGCACGCGGTAGGTGACCTGCGTGACGAGCAGGCCGTCGCGCACGACGACGTGGGCCTCCTCGTACCCGGTCCCGTGCCGGACGCTGACGGTGCTCACGTCGCCGATCCCGGCGTGCTCGCCCTCGGCGGAGGGGGCCCGGCTGTAGAAGTCCCGCACCTCGGCGGACTCCTTCTCGGTGGTCAGCGCCCCGGAAGGACGGTAGGCGCTCAAGCTCAACCGGGTGCGCTCGTCGGCGCTGACCCAGTCGCACTGCATCTCTCCGTAGAAGATGGCCTGCGACTGGGGGGCGCGCGGCTCGGGCACCAGCCGTACGACCTCGGGACGCGGGAACCAGATGCACAGGTCGACCAGCGGCGTCCGCTGCGGGACGAGTTCGTCGTCGTCCGATCCGAGGGCCGTCTTGATCGTCAGGAACGGCGCCCACAGGAACGCCGACAGCAGCAGCATGCCCAGGAGCAGGCCGCTCTCGCGTCTGTTCAGCCTCATGCCAGCCCCTCCGTCACGGCGCGCAGGACGTCGCCGGCCTGCCGCTCGGCCTCGCCCGCGGAGCCCGCCCGCCGGCTGTGGAGCGCGACCATCACCAGGTACCCCTTCACGTGCGCTCTTCCTTGAGCGGTGAAGCCCCAGCCGTCCTGCCAGGCCACGGTGTAGGCGTCGCCGTCCCGCAGCAGGTTCGGCGCACGCCCGGCGGCCCGCATCGCCTTCAAGGTCTCCCGGTAGGACCTCTCGGACTCGGAGGGCGTCCGGGAGGCGATGTGGAAGTCGATCCAAGTGCCGCTCTTCCACGTCGGATCGTCGCTCCACCGGCACGCCGCCCGGTTGTCGTAGCCGTGGACGCTCCCCTCCGGCAGCACCCGTGCGGCGACGTCCCGGGGGATCCGGTCGCAGGCGACGGCATCGGCCGGGGACCGCATCCCTCCGGCCGCCGAGGTCATCCACGTCACCAGCCCGACCACGCTGACGGCGGGGAGCGCGACCGCCGTCACCGGCACCCAGCGCCGCAACCGGCGCCAGGGGAGCGGGACCCGGTCGACCGCCGGGAGCGTCCCGCCGCAGGCGGCCAGGTGCAGGCGCTGCATGAGCGCGACCGCCTCGGGCGCCTGCCGGCCGGCGGGGTGCTGGAGGACCATCCGGCCGCCGTCCGTCAGGTGGAGCACGGCGAACGTCCGGCGTCCCCGCTTGCGGACGCCGACGCGCGCGATCGCCGTCCACGGCACGAACATCCGGCGCAACTGGACCGAGAACGCCGTGTGGCAGTGGACGCCGTCCGGGCCCACCACGGTCGGCGGACGCGTCCGCACGGCGATCCCGCCGACCACGTACGGGACGACCGGGGACGCCGACACCAGCACGATCAGGAGGAAGTCCGGCACGAGCAGGGCGTAGGCCACCACGCCTCCGGCCAGCAGCACGGCGGCGACCGCCCACGACCAGCGCTGCGCCGTCCCCGGACCGAACTCGGCACGCTCCGGCCCGGCCACCACTCCGCTCGCATGCATGACCGGCATTATCGGCCTACCGCCGGGGCGTCAGGTCACGAGACCCCGGCGGTAGGCGTAGACGACGGCCTGCACGCGGTCGCGGAGGTCGAGCTTGGTGAGGATGCGCGACACGTAGGTCTTGACGGTCTCCTGGCTGATCACCAGGGTCGCGGCGATCTCGCTGTTGGACAGGCCGTTGGCGATGAGGCGCAGCACCTCCAGCTCGCGCGGCGTCAGCGCGGTGTCGGTCTTCGTCCCCTCGGCGGGCCGGATCCGCGCCGCGAACCGGCCGACGAGCCGCCGCGTCACCTCGGGCGCCAGCAGCGCGGCGCCGGACGCCACGGTGCGGATGCCCTGCAGCAGCTGCGCCGGCGGCGCGTCCTTGAGCAGGAAGCCGCTCGCGCCCGCGCGCAGCGCCTCGTACACGTACTCGTCCAGGTTGAACGTCGTCACGACGAGCACCTTGACGGGGTCGGGCACCCCGGCGCCGGCCAGCAGCCGGGTCGCCTCGATGCCGTCGAGGACGGGCATCCGGACGTCCATCACCACCATGTCCGGCTTCAGCTCGCGGGCGAGGCCGACCGCGGCGCGCCCGTCGCCGCACTCGCCCACCACCGCCAGGTCGGGCTGCGCGTCGATGATCGTCGCGAACCCGGTGCGGATCAGCGCCTGGTCGTCGCAGACCAGCACCCGGACCGGCGCGGTCACGACGGCGTCCCCGCGGGGATGCGCGCCCGCACGACGAAGCCGCCGCCCGTCCGCGGGTCGGCGCTGAACTCGCCGCCGAGGGCGTCCACCCGTTCGCGGAGCCCGGCGAGGCCGCGTCCGCTGCCGCCGGGGGACCCGGCCCGCGAGCCGGAGCCGTCGGTGCACACCTCCACGGTGATCTCTCTTTCGCCATAGCGGACGTCGACGGCGGTGCGGCTGCCGTGCGCGTACTTGAGGGCGTTCGTCAGCGCCTCCTGGACGACCCGGTAGGTCACCAGCTCGGCGCTGCCCGACGACTCCGCCGTCCGGCCCTCCGCGGTGAACCGGACCGGCTGCCCGGCCTGGCGCGTCTGCTCCACGAGCGTGCGGAGGTCGCCCGCGGACGGCGTCCTGGCGTCGGCGTCGTGGTCGGGGTTGAGGAGGTCGAGCAGGTGCCGCAGGTCGCCGATGGCCCGGCGGCCCGTGTCGGTGATGGTGGTCAAGGTCCCGTCCAGGCGATCGGGTGCGGCGGTCAGGTAGCGGGCCGCCTCCGCCTGGACGACCATCGCCGTCACGTGGTGGGTCACGACGTCGTGGAGCTCGCGGGCGATGCGGGTGCGCTCGGTGGTCCGGGTGTCCTCGGCGACGCGGCGGCGGCGCTCGGCCTCGGCGATCCGGGTGGAGCGCAGCCAGCTCCCGATGCCCCAGGCGAGGACCAGCGCCAGGTAGAACAGCAGGTAGCCCCCGGGCCCCTCCGTCGCGCCGAGCCGGTCCAGCGCGACGGCGAACGGCGGGAACGCCGCGGAGAGCAGGACGGCGGCGACCCGCCGGTGGCGTTCCAGGTGCGCGGCCGCGCTCATCAGCGCGATGGGCAGCGCGGGGCCCGCCATCGCGTGGTAGCCGTAGAGCTGGTCGAGGGCGAAGCCGAGCGACACCAGGGCGACGGAAGCGGCCGGCCACCTCCGGCGCGCGGCGAGCGGCAGGCATTCGAGGACGACGACCGCGACGGCCAGTGCGTCGAAGGGGCGGGTCGGCATGCCGTCGAACTGCGTCCCGTGGCCCTGGAACGCCGGCAGGAACGACACGGCGGCCAGCAGCAGCGCGAGCGGGAGGTCCCGGACCGTGACGTCGCACCGCCGCCACAGGTCCGGGACCCGCCCAAAGCTGATCACCGAAAGAGCGTAGCGGTCGCCGCGGGCCGGTCGGCGCGCGGCGCTCGGTCCGCCGCACCACCCAGAAGTACGTCAGGAGCGCCAGCACGGCGCTGACGAGGCCGCCCGCGAGGGTGAGGACCACCGCGCGGTGGACATTCGCCTGTAGCTCGTACGGGGGACGCTGACCGAATCGGGGCAGGATGTGGATAAGTTGACATTGCCACTAAATACTGGCAATGAATTCCCGCCGACCGAGGAGCCACCGTGACCCGATCCGCGCCGAACCCCCTCCCGTCCCGCCGCGCCTTCACCCTCGGCGCCGCCGCACTGCTCGGCGCCGCCGCCGTCCCGGCGCTGCCGGGCGCCGCGCGCGCCGCCGGACCCGGCGGCTGGACGACGCAGCCGATCCCCGGCGCGCAGCAGCCCGACCTCGCGATCAACGCGATCGCCGCACCGGCGCGGCGGAGCGCGTTCGCGGTCGGCGTCGAGAGCGGGCCCGCCGGGCAGGCGCCCGTCGCCCTGCGGTGGGACGGCGGGGCGTGGCAGCGCGTGCCCGTCCCCGCCGGGATGGCGCCGAACCTGGTGGACGTCGCCGCGCGCACGCCCGCGCGCGCCTGGGCGATCGCCCAGTCCACGTCCTCGGCGGGCGCCCCGCTGGTGATGCGCTGGGACGGCCTCGCCTGGCAGGCCGTCGACGCTCCCGTCGGCGAGTGGGTCGCGCTGGACCTCGACGGGTCCGGCCGCCCCTGGATGGTCGGCGGCGAGGTCGACGACCACCTCGGCCCGCTCACCTCGGTCTACCGGCGGGACCAGACGGGGTGGACCCGGCTGCTCCACGAACCGC
Organism: Actinomadura sp. GTD37; assembly: GCF_041951365.1. Taxonomy (NCBI): domain Bacteria; kingdom Bacillati; phylum Actinomycetota; class Actinomycetes; order Streptosporangiales; family Thermomonosporaceae; genus Actinomadura; species Actinomadura sp. GTD37. The sequence goes on along the minus strand of NZ_JBGNUS010000001.1, from coordinate 33,672 downwards.
TCCAGTCCACGTTCACCGCCATCTCGGTGCGGACGGCGTCCGACGTGTGGCTCGGCGGCTACGGAAACCTCCGCCACTTCGACGGGACGACCTGGACCGACCACACCATCAAGGACTCGACGGGGTACCCGCACTGGGTCCTCCAGATCGAGCAGGTCTCCGCCCAGGAGGTCTGGTTCCTCACCGTGTCGACCCACCCGCTGGACATGGCCGCGCGCCTGATGCGCTGGGACGGGACCGGCTTCACCGAGCACCGCCTGCCCGGCCCGTCCAGCGAGGTCGGAACCCGGTCGGCGATCGGCTTCCTCGGCTCGCTCGCCGCGGACGGGCACGGCGGCCTGTGGGTCGGGGACGGCATGTACCGGACGCTGCGCCACTTCGACGGGACGACCTGGACCGTCGCCGACGTCCCGATGCAGGGGTCCAACCAGATCCAGGCGCTCGCGCGCGTCCCGCACGGCCGGACGGTCTGGGCCGGCGGCCGCCTCCCCTACACCCTGCGGTTCGCCTGACGCGGTGACCGGCTCCCCGTCCCTTCGGCTTTAGCGGGGCTTCAGCCGGGGAGCCGAGGATGGCGGCCATCGCCCGGCGGGAGCGCACGAAGGGACGAGCATGGCCGATACGGCTGTCCGCATCATGTCCGTAGGGACGGCTCTGCCCGGGCCACCCGTGAGCAACGCGATGCTGACCAAGGCCCTGGGAATGAGCCCGGTGGTCGAGCAGTGGATTGACGCCTTCATCGGGACCCGGACCCGGCATCTGGCCGTGGACCTGGCGACGGGGCAGGTGAACGAGACGCTGACCGGTCTCGGCGCGGAGGCCGGCGAGCGGGCGCTGGCCGCCGCGGGGATCGGGCCCGGCGACATCGACCTCGTGGTCATGGGCGTGTCGATGCCGGACGCGCTGATGCCCGCGACCGTCAACATGATCGCCGACCGGCTCCGGATCGACGGCGTCCCGACCTACCAGCTCCAGTCGGGCTGCACGGGCGCGATGCAGGCGCTCGACGTGGCCCGGCAGATGCTGCTGGGCGGACGGGCCCGGACGGCGCTGGTGATCGGCGGCGACGTCTGCGCCAAGCACGTCGACCTGACCATCGACTACGCGTCGCTGCCGCCCTCGGAGATGGTCAACACGGTGCTCTTCGGGGACGGCGCGGGCGCGGCGGTGCTGACGACCGTGCCGGGGGCCGGCGCGGTCCGGCTGCACCCCGTCCTCGTGCGGCTGACCGGGCTGGGCGTCCCGCCCGGCCAGACCGTGGAGTGGTTCGGCCTCGGCGACCGGCGCGCGGAGGTGGCGGCCGTGCGGGAGGACTACGCGGCGATCGCGTCCCGGGTGCCGGTCATGGCCGCCGAGACCTTCCGCGAGATCCTCGACGCCCGGGGCTGGGCGCCGCCCGATCTCGGCTTCGTCCTGCCGCCGCAGCTCTCCGTCAAGATGACCCAGAAGATCATGGAGGGCCTGGGCGCGGTCGGCGCGGAGGAGATCAGCTGCGTCGGCGACATCGGCAACACCGGCAACGCGCTGCCGTTCTTCCAGCTCGAACTGCTGCTGCCGCGGATGCGCGGCGGCGACCGGGCGGTGGCGGTGTCGATCGAGTCCAGCAAGTGGATCAAGGCCGGGTTCAGCCTGGAGAAGACGGCATGACGGGCCGCGAGACGCCGATCGCGCCGGTCGCCCGCGAGCGCCGGCACACGCTGCACTTCCTCGACCACGCCCGCACGATGGCGCCGGTGTTCCTGGACACCGAGGTCGACATGACGGCCGTCCGCGAGCACCGGGACCAGGTCCGGGCCGGCGGCGGCCGGCTGTCCTGGGTGACCTACCTGCTGCACGCCGCGGGGCGGGTGCTCGCCGCGCACCCGGAGGCGAACGCCGCGATCACCGGGCGCGTCCGGCCGCGGGTCGCGCGGCCGGGCTTCGTGGACGCCAAGGTCACCCTCGACCGGACCCTGGCCGGGCAGCGGATCGTCCTACCCGCCCTGATCCGCGACGTGGAGGCGGCGACGCTGGAGGAGATCCAGGCGCAGCTCGACCACTACCGCGACGGCGACCCGGCGGTCATGCCCGAGTACGCGCGGATCCGGATGTCGCACCGGATGCCCTGGCCCGTCCGGCGGACGGCGGTCGGCCTGACGATGCGGTCGCTGCGCAAACGGATCGACATGATGGGGACCCTGGCGGTCACGTCCCTCGGCCACAGCGCGGTCGACTCCTTCCACTCGGTCGGCGGCACCACGATCACCCTCGGCGTCGGCCGGGTCGCCGAACGCCCGGTCGCGCGGGCCGGCGAGCTGCGGATCGCGCCGGTGATGCGGCTCAGCCTCGCCTTCGACCACCGGGTCATCGACGGCGCGGAGGCCGCCGACGTCCTCACCGACCTGAAGAACGGGCTGGAGTTCGGCGGCTGGGCGAGCCCGGTGCCGGGCGAGCCCGCGGGGGAGGCGGCGTCCGATGAATGACCTCGCCGAGCTGAAGGAGTTCGTGGGCGCCCACGCGAAGGCGCAGCGGATCGGCCGCTACCAGGAGATCCTCGACCGCGTCCGGACGGACGAGGGCGACGGCGCCGGGACGTGGGCCGGGGAGTGGTCGGCCGCCGCCGAACGCCTCGCGGCGGCCGGGCGTCCGCTGGAGGCCGCCGGGCACTACAACATGGCCCGGTTCCCCTACGTGGACGGCCCGGCCCGGCAGAAGGCGATGGACTCCTGCGTCGGCGCCTTCGAGGAGTGGGCCGCGGGACGCGACCTGCACCGGGTCGACCTCGACCTGCCGGGCGGACGGGTCCGCTGCTGGAGCGCCGGGCTGTCGGACGCCGCGCCCCGCCCGCTCGTCCTCATCTGCGGCGGCATCGTCAGCATCAAGGAGCAGTGGGCGCCCGCCCTCTCGCTCATCGGGCGCCTCGGCATGGCGGGCGTCGTCACCGAGATGCCGGGCGTAGGGGAGAACACGCTCCGCTACGACGCCGGCTCCCACGCGATGTTCCCCGCGATCCTGGACGCCGTGGCCGGGCGCGCCGACGTCGACCGGACCTACGCGCTCGCCCTCAGCTTCAGCGGCCACCTGGCGCTGCGGGCCGCGACCGAGGACCGGCGGATCCGGGGGATCATCACCGGCGGCGCCCCGATCAGCGCGTTCTTCACCGACGCCGCCTGGCAGGCGCAAGTCCCGCGGATCACCATGGACACGATCGCCCACCTGGCGGGGGTGCCGCCCGAGCGGCTGGCCGAGACGCTGCGGCCCTGGGCGCTGGACCCCGCAGCGCTCGCCGCGCTCGACGTCCCGGTGGCCTGCACGGCGAGCCTCCGCGACGAGATCATCCCGGCGGAGGACGTCCGGCTGATGCGGACCCACCTGCGGCGGCTGGACCTGGTCGAGAACGACGACGTGCACGGGTCCCCGCGCTACATCGCGGCCACCCGGGTCTGGGGCGCGCTGTCGGTGCTGCGGATGCACGGCGCCCGCAACCCGCAGCGCCTGGTCCTCGGCACCCTGCTGCGGCTGCTGCGGGCCCGGCAGGCCCTCGCGGGCGGACGGAGCGGCCGATGAGCCGGGTCGTCGTGGTGGGCGCCGGCCCGACCGGGCTCATGCTCGCCGTCGAGCTGCGCCTGGCGGGCGTCGAGACGGTGGTCGTCGAACGGCTGGAGCAGCCGAGCGGCCAGTCGCGGGCGCTGGCGCTCCACGCGCGCTCGGTGGAACTGCTCGCGCAGCGGGGCATCCTCGGCCCCTTCCTGGAGGAGGGGACCAAGGGGGAGCACGTCCACTACGCCGGGGTCCCGCTGGAGATGGCGCGGATCGACGGGCGGCACCGCTACTCCCTGCACATCCACCAATCGCGGGTCGAACGGCTGCTGGAGGACGCGGCGGTGCGGCTCGGGGCCGACGTCCGGCGGGGCCACGAATTGGCGGGGCTCCTCCAGGACGACGACGGCGTCGAGGCGGCCGTCCGCACCTCGTCCGGGACCGTCCGGCTGCGCTGCGACTACCTGGTCGGCTGCGACGGCGGCGGCAGCCTCGTCCGCAAGCTCGCCGGGATCGGGTTCCCCGGCACGGCCTCGGAGCTGTGGGGCATCCTCGGCGACGTCGGCTCGTTCGACGCCTCGGTCGACCTGCGCCGGCCGCTGGCGTACCCGCACGGGATGGTCGGGGTGTCGCCGCTGGGCGACGGGCTGTACCGGGTGATGTGCGTGGAGTCCGGCGCCCCGCCGCCGGGGGACGCCCCCGTCACCGCCGCCGAGCTGCGCGCCACGATCCGCCGGATCACCGGCGCCGACCTGGCGTTCGGCGAGCCGCGCTGGCTGTCGCGGTTCGGGGACGCGACCCGGCAGGCGGACCGCTACCGCTCCGGGCGCGTCCTGCTCGCGGGGGACGCCGCGCACATCCACTTCCCGCTCGGCGCGCAGGGGATGAACCTGGGCATGCAGGACGCCGCCAACCTCGGCTGGAAGCTCGCGGCGGAGATCGGCGGGTGGGCGCCGCCCGGCCTGCTGGACACCTACGAGAGCGAGCGCCGCCCGGTCGGGGCCCGCGTGTGCGCCGACTCCCGCGCGCAGATCGCGCTGACCTTCCCCGCCGAGCGGTCCGCGCCCGCGCGCGACCTGCTGGCGGAACTGCTCCGCTTCGACGACGTGCACCGCCACATGGTCGAGACGGTCGCCGGGGTCGCCACCCGGTACCCCGTCGACGGCGACCCGGAGCTGGGGCGGCGCGTCCCGGACGTCTCCCTCGCGACCCCCGGCGGGGACGTGAACCTCTTCCACCTGCTGCGCCGGGCGCGCGGCGTGCTCCTCGACCTGTCCGACGGCGCCCTGTCGGACGGAGGTACGCCGCCCCTGCCGGACGGCTGGTCCGGCCGCGTGGACGCCGTCACCGCCAAGCCGGTCACCGGCCTGCCGCCCGCCCTGCTCATCAGGCCGGACGGCCATGCGGTCTGGGCCGGCGACGCGGGCCGCCTCCCGGCGGCGCTGCGGTCGTGGTTCGGGGAGCCGGGCCCGCGATGACGTCGGAGGCGGCCGCGATCCCGGCCACCGCTCCGGACGAGCGGCGCCGCTGGTCGATCGTCACGATCCTGTCGGTCTGCGTGCTGACCCCGTTCATGGACGTCACCATGATCAGCGTCGGCCTGGCCGAGATCGCCCGGGACCTGCACGCCGGCCTCGGCGAGCTCCAGTGGGTCATCGTCGCCTACATGGCGACCAGCGCGTGCCTCATGCCCGCGATGTCGGCGGTCGGCGGCCGGTGGGGGCACCGCCGCACCCTGCTGGCCGGGCTCGCCCTGTTCGGCGGCGCGTCCGTCGCGGCGGCGTGGGCGCCCGGCATGGGCGCGCTGATCGCCGCCCGCGTGGTGATGGGCGTGGGCGCGGCGGTCGTGCTGCCGATGCGCGTGGCGATCACCTCCGGGCTGTTCCCGCCCGCCGAGCGGCGGCGCGCGTTCGGGTTCGGCACGGCGATGGTCGCGGTCGCGATGCCGTTCGGCCCGATCCTGGGCGGCGCGCTGCTGGAGGGCTTCTGGTGGGGATCGCTGTTCCTGATCAACGCCGGGCTCGTCGCGGTGGTGCTGCCGCTCATCGTCTGGCTGGTGCCCGAGTCCCGCTCCGCGCACGCCGCGCCCGCCGGCGGCGGGCTGGCCGCCGCGGCGGCGGCCGGGGTCCGCAGCCCGACGTTCGCGTGGGCGCAGCTGACGATCTCGTCGGCGAACCTGGCCTGGACGGGCGCGATGTTCGTCCTGCCGATCTATCTGCAGGTGGTGCTCGGCCTCACCCCCCTGGAGGTCGGGCTGCTGCTGGTCCCGTTCGCCGGGCTGGTCGCCGTGGGGTCGCTCGTCTCCGACCGCCTGTCGGGCCGGCTCGGCCCGCGGCGGGTCGTCGTGCTGGGGCTGCTGCTGCTCGCCGCCGGGATCGGGCTGCTGTCCCGGGTCACCCCGGACACCGGGTACGCGCTGATCGCCGCCGCGATGGCGCTGGGCGGGCTCGGCGGGGGCGTCCCGCAGGCTCCGGCGCTGGCCGCCGCCATGTCGGTGATGCCCCCGGCGGCGGCGGGCGGCGGCGGGCTCATCAACGCGCTGCGGCATCTCGGCGGGGCCGCCGGCGTGCTGGCGGTGGGGCTGATCGTGTCGTCGGTGTACGCGTCCCGCCTGCCGTCGCTGGGGGCGCTGCCGCCGGACTCGGCGGGCGCCGCCCGCGACTCGGTGGTGAACGTCCCGGCGGTGATCGGGGACCCGGCCCTGCGGGACGCGGCGTACACGGCGTTCTCGGACGGGGTCGGCCGCGCCATGCTCTGCGCGGCGCTGCTGCTCGTGGCGGTGGCCGTGCTCGCCGCGGCGCTGCCCGAGCGGCCGCGCCGCGTCGCGGAGGACGCGCGGTGACCGCCCGGGGACGCGTGACGTCCGGACGCGTGCCGTCAGGGAGCGTGCCGTCAGGGGGCGGCGGCCGGGTCCGGGGACAGGGTGCGCAGCGCGGCCCCGAGGAGTTCGCCGCGCTCGGCCGTCGACAGCGTGCCGCCGTTGGCGGTGAGCACCGCGAACGTGCCCTGCTTCGCGACCGTGTAGGCCGCGTGCGCCCGCGCGAGCGCGCCCGCGGACGGGCCGGGCCCGGCCAGCGCCGCGATGATCGTCTCGGTCTGCTCCTGGAAGTGGTGCGCCTGCCGGAGGGCCCGCGCGACGGACGGGTCGTTGCCGAAGACGTTCAGCACGATCTCCGCGTCGGCCGTCATGTCGATCAGCGCGCCGAGGATCTCAGCGGCCGCCGCGCCGGACTCGGCGCGGGCCGCGAGCGCGGCGTACCGGGCGATCGGCTCGGCGAGCAGCTCGCTGAGGATCTCCTCCTTGGACTTGAAGTGGTAGTACAGCGCGGCCTTGCTGGTGCCGAGCTCCTTGGCGATGTCGGCGATCGAGGTGCCGGCGTAGCCCTGCTCGGTGAACAGCTGGCGCGCCACGGTGAAGATGCGGCCCCGCGTCCCGTCGCCGCGCGTCCCGGCGCGCGCTTCGGTCCCTGCCTCGGTCATGGCGTCGTCCCCTCCCAGCCCTGGCGACTTCCCAATCTACTTGACGATCGGTCGGTAAGGTTGGAAGCATGATTCTACCGATCGTTCAGTAATCAGGGAGTGGGAAGCGATGACCAGCGCCCCGAAGGAACAGCGGACGAAACCGTCCCCGCCGGACGCCACGTTCGTCTGGACGTCCCGCCACGTGATCGTGCTGACCGTGCTGTGCCTCGGCCACATCCTCGAGACGATCGACATGACCGTCGTCAACGTGGCGCTGCCCCGCATCAAGTCCGACCTGGCGTTCTCCGAGGGCGACCTGTCCTGGGTGGTCAACGCCTACACCGTGACGTTCGGCGGCTTCCTGCTGCTGTGCGGGCGGGCCGGCGACCTGCTCGGCCGCCGCCGCGTGTTCATCGGCGGACTGGTGCTCTTCACGGTGGCCTCGCTGCTCGCGGGCCTCGCGGGGAACGCCGGGACGCTCGTCGGCGCGCGCGCGTTGCAGGGGCTGGCCGCCGCGTTCATCGGGCCGATGACGCTGGCCATGCTGACCTCGACCTTCCCCGAAGGGCCGCCGCGGAACAAGGCGATCGGGCTCTGGGGGATGCTGAGCGGCGTCAGCGCCGCCGTCGGCCTGCTCGTCGGCGGCGTGTTCGTCGACGGTCCCGGCTGGGAGTGGATCTTCTGGCTGAACATCCCGCTCGGCGTCGTGCTCGTCCTCGCGACGCTGCGCTACCTGGACGCCGACCGCCCGGCGCGCCGCTTCCACCGGTTCGACCTGCCCGGCGCGGTCACCGTCACGGGGGGCATCGGCCTGCTCGCCTACGCGATCGTGCAGACCCACGACCACGGCTGGGGCTCGGGCCGCACGATCGGCCTGTTCGCCGCCGCGCTCGTCCTGATCGGCTACTTCACGGTGCACGAGGCGCGCGTCGCCAAGGAGCCGCTGATGGACCTGTCGCTGCTCAAGATCCGCTCGGTGAGCAGCGCGAACGTCGTGCAGGCGCTGACCAACAGCGGCATGTTCGTCATGTTCTACCTCGCGACGCTCTACCAGCAGAACGTCCTGCACTACTCGCCGATCAAGACCGGCCTGGCCTACGTGCCGATGACGCTGCTGCTGGTCGCGTTCGCCCGGGTCGGGCCGATGCTCATGCCCAAGTTCGGCGTCCGCAACATCGTGTTCGCCGGCGCGATGATCAGCGCGATCGGGCTGCTGCTGTTCAGCCGCGTCTCGCCGGACGGCTCGTTCCTCGTCGACGTCCTGGTGCCGTCGCTGTTCCTCGGCGTGGGCGTGGCGCTCACCTTCATCCCCACCACGGTCGCCGCCGTGTCCGGCGTCCCGAAGACCCAGGCCGGCCTCGTTTCAGGGCTGGTGAACGTGTCCCGGACGGTCGGCGGCGCGCTCGGGCTGGCCGTCGTGTCGACGCTCGCCGCGAACCACAGCGCCGGCCTGCTGAAGTCCGGGGCGGTGAAGGCCGACGCCCTCACCGAGGGATTCCAGCTCGGCTTCCTCATCAGCGCCGGCCTGCTCGCCTTCGCGGGCATCACCGCGCTGGCGCTCTTCCCCAAGCCCGGCGCGAGCGCCGGACCGGGGGCCGCACGCCACTGACCGACAGCAGAAGGAGCAGCGATGACGGAACCGGAACCCACTCCGCCGGCCGCGGGCGGCGGCCCCGCCGCGGCGGAGGACCCGCCCGCCTTCCCGATGCGCCGCTCCGGGTGCCCCTACGATCCGCCGCCGGAGTACGCGGAGCTCCGCGAGCACGCCCCGGTCTCCCGGGCGGCGCTCGCGGACGGACGCCGGGTGTGGCTGATCGCCCGGCACGCCGACGCGGTCGCCGCCCTCAGCGACGCCCGGATCAGCGGCGACCTGCGCAGCCCCGGCTTCCCGCTGCCGGGCGGCGCGGTCGCGCTGCCGCCGGGGGTCCGGCCGTCCTTCGCGCGGATGGACCCGCCCGACCACGCGGTGTTCCGGCGGCTGCTGCTGCCGGACTTCACCGTCCGCAAGGTGCGCGAGCTGCGGCCCCGGATCGAGCGGATCGTCGGCTCCGTGCTGGACGACCTGGCCGGCCGCGGCCGCCCCGCCGACCTGGTCGAGGCGGTCGCGCTGCCGATCCCGTCCCTCGTCGTCTGCGAGCTGCTGGGCATCCCGTACGCCGACCACGAGTTCTTCCAGTCCCTGGCGCTCGTCCTCCTGGACCGTTCGAGCACGCCCGAGCAGCTCAAGGACACCCTGGGGCAGCTCCGCTCGTACATGCACGGCCTCCTGGCGGCCAAGCGGGACGATCCGGGCGACGACATCCTCACCAAGCTCGCGCGGGCGGGCGCCGGAGACGGCGCCGGGCACGAGCTGAGCGACGACGACCTTGCCATCACGGCCCAGACGGTGCTCAGCGCCGGGCACGAGACGACCGCCAACATGATCGCGCTGGGGACGCTCGTCCTGCTGGAGAACCCGGCCGCCCTGGACGACCTGCGCGCCGACCCGGCCCTGTGGCCCGGCGCGGTCGAGGAACTGCTGCGCTACCTCAGCATCAGCGACCTCGTGTCCCCCCGCGCCGCCAGGGAGGACCTGAAGATCGGCGACGCCGCGATCTCCGCGGGCGAGGGGATGTTCGTGCTGACCGGCTCGGCCAACCGCGACCCGGCCGCCTTCACCGACCCCGACGTCCTGGACGTGCGCCGGTCGGCCCGCGGCCATCTCGCCTTCGGGTCGGGGGTCCACCAGTGCCTCGGGCAGAACCTCGCGCGCGCCGAGCTGGAGATCACCTACGAGGCGCTGTTCCGCCGCTTCCCCGGCCTGAGCCTCGCCGTCCCCCTGGAGGACCTCCCGTTCAAGCACCGGGCCGCGCTGTTCGGCCTGAACGCGATGCCGGTCACCTGGTGATGCCGGTGCGGGTCGTGGCGGACCGCCGCGTGTGCGTGGGCGCCGGCCAGTGCGCCCTGTTCGCCCCCGCCCTGTTCACCCAGGACGAGGAAGAGGGGCTGGTGGAGGTACTGAACGAGCTGCCGGTCTCCCGCGCGGACCGCGACGCGGCCGCGTCCGCCGTCCGGTACTGCCCGTCCGGCGCGCTCACGATCGACGAAGGCTGAGCGGCGGCCCGTCCGCCGCGATCGGCACGGCCCGGCTCCCCGCCCTTCCCGATGCCGGGGCGGGGGCCGGGCCGCCGCTATCCGAGCAGGCGGGCCCGCAGGTGGGCGGTCAGGGCCGCTGGCGTCGGCTCCTCGTAGACGGCCGTCGGCTCCACCTGCGCACCGGTCTCCTCGTAGAGGCGGTTGCACAGCTCAAGCGCGGTGAACGAGGAGAACCCGAGTTCGAGGAAACCCGCCTCGGCGTCCACCGCGCCGGGGTCGCTGCCCAGGACGGCGCTCGCGTGGGTGACCACGAGGTCCAGCAGGATGCGCAGCTGCTCTTCCTCGTCCTGGCCCGCGAGTCGCCGCCGCAGCCGTTCGGGGGCCGAGCCGTCCGCCTCCGACGCGGCCGGTTCCCGCCGGGCGTGCGGCAGCGCGGCGAACAGCGAGGACGGGACGGTCGTCCGCGCCGCGAAGGCGTCCCAGTCGACGTCCGCGACCGCGATGGCGGCGTTGCCCGTCCACGGCAGCGACGGGAGGTGGAGGCCGGGCGCCTGCGCGGCGGAGTCTCCGGCGGACGGGCCGTCCGCCCACGCCACCGTCAGCGCGGGCAGGCCGAGCGCGCGCCGGTGGCCGGCGAGCGACTCCGCGAACGCGTGCGCGAGGGCGGCGGCCGGCCGGCCGGGGTCGCCGAGCGCGCCGTCGAGGGACGTGAACACGGCGAAGGCCGAGACGCCCGCCTCGACGCCGAGGTCGTGCAGGGCGAGCAGCGTCCCGGCGGTGTCCGGGCCGGGCTCCGCCGTGTGCACGATCGCCGAGAGCGGCTCGCCGCGCGGCGGGCCGTCCGCGACGGTCACCGCCGCGCCCAGTTCCGCGAGCTCGGCGCGCACGGCCGGGTCGGTGTCGGTGGTGATGACCCGTTCGACCCCGGCGCGGGCCAGCCAGCGGGCCACGGCGCCGGCCGGGCCGTGCACGTAGGCGGTGCCGCCCGGCCGCCACGCGGCGGCGGCGCCGCGCGCGGGGAGCAGGCGGCGGGCGAGGAGACCGCTCGGGCGCAGCGCGAGTTCGCGTTCGCCCGCCGCCCCGGCCGCCGCGAGCGCGGAGACCAGCCGTTCGGCCGTCTTCGCGTCGGGCTCGGGCGGCAGGTCGATCAGGCCGCCCCAGCGCCGTCCCGCCGACCGCGCCAGCACCCGGCCGAGCCCCCACAGCGGGGCGTCCGCGAGGCCGGGCACGGCGTCGGAGTCCCCGGCCGCGACGGCGCCGCGCGTCACCGCCCAGACGGGTGCGGGTATCCCGGCGCCGGCCAGGTCCGCCATGAGACGCTCGACGGCCGCTACGCCGCGCACGTCGTCCGGGGCGCCGGGGCTGAGGGCGAGCAGGGACAGGACGCCGGCGGGCCTGCGTCCGCGCAGCTCGTCCACGGCGGTGATCTCGATGGGGTCGGCGCCGCGCCGGGACAGTTCCGCGACGAGCCGGGGGACGAACCCGGCGGCGTCCGGGGCGGGCGGCACCAGCACGGCCCAGGGGGGCTTCGGCGCCGCGGGCGGCGGCTCGTCCACCGGGACCCAGCCGAAGCGGTGGCGGCTGCGGTCGCGGCGCCGCCACGCGGAGAGCGCCGGGAGCAGCGCGCCGAGGGAGGAGCGCTGCTCGCCGCCGATGTCCAGCGCGGCGGCGAGGGCGTCGACGTCGGCGTCCTCGACGGCGTCCCAGAACCGTGTCTCGGGTGATTCCGCCGGCTCCGGCGTGCCGGCGTCCAGCCAGAACCGCTCCCGCTCGAACGGGTAGGTGGGCGGGACGGCGCGCGGCGCAGGCGGCGGGCCGCCGGTGGCCGGGGCGAGCGCGTCGACGTGCCCGCGGACGTGCAGCCGGGCGAGGGCCGCGTCGACGGCCTGCCCGTCGTCGTGCCGCCGGTCGAGCGTGGTGATCACCACCGGCCGGGCGTCCGGACCCAGGTTGGGCGGGACGAGGGACGCGAGAGTGGGCTGGGGGCCGACCTCCAGGTAGGTGGCGGTGCCGGCCTCGTCGAGCGTCCGGACCATGTCGGCGAACCGCACGGTGTGCCGCAGGTGCCGGGTCCAGTAGCCGGCGTCGATCGTCGTCCCGGCGGCCGGTCCGCCGGTGAGGTTGGTGACGAGCGGGATGCGCGGCGGGTGGTGGGGGATGTCCCGGACGGTCCGGTGGAACCGCTCCAGCAGGTCCGGGGTGAGGTGCGGGGAATGGTAGGCGTGGTCGACGCCCAGCCGCCGCACCCTGGCGCCGTGCGTCGTGGCCACGGCGCTCGCGACCTTCTCCACGTCCGCGGGCTCGCCGGAGACGGTGAGGTCGTTCGGGGTGTTGACGGCGGCGATGTCCACGTCGGGACGGTCGGCGAGGAGCGGCCGGACGTCGTCCGGGGAGGCGTGGACGGCGAACATCGCACCCGGCGGGAGGGACTCCAGCAGATCGGCGCGGGCGATGATGAGCGTGACGGCGTCGTCGAGGGTCAGGATCCCGGCGACGTGCGCGGCGGTGATCTCCCCGAGGCTGTGCCCGGCCAGGTGGTCCGGGGCCAGGCCGCGTGCTTCGAGGACCCGGTACAGCGCGGTCTGGAGGGCGAAGAGGCCCGTCTGCGTGTAGCGGGTGCGTCCGAGGAGCGGATGGTCGTCGGCGAAGACGACGGACTTGAGCGGATGCTCCAGATGCGGGTCGACGCGGTCGCAGACCTCGTCGAAGGCCGCGGCGAACACCGGATCGTCTGCGTGCAGCCGGCGGCCCATGCCGGGACGCTGGCTCCCCTGCCCGGGGAAGAGCACGGCGAGCCCGCCGGTGGTCGCGCGGCCGGTGTGCAGGTGCGGGTGGGACGCGCCCTCGGCCAGCGCCGCCAGCGCGTCGCGGTGGTCGCCCGTGATGACCGCGCGGTGCGCGAAGACCGTCCGCCGTGCCAGGGCGTGGCCGGTGGCCGCGTGCTCGGCCTCGCCCGCGTGCGGGAGGAGCCGGACGGCCTGCCGGCGCAGCGCCTCCGAGGTCTTCGCGGAGATCTGCCAGGGGATCGGCGCGAGGTCCGGCGCGGGCGGCGCCTGCGCCGGCTGCTCGATGATGAGGTGGGCGTTGGTGCCGCTGATGCCGAAGGACGAGACGGCGGCGCGCCGGGGACGGTCGGCGTCCGGCCAGGGCTCGTCTTCCGCGAGCAGGCGGACGGACCCCGCGTCCCATTCGACGTGCGGTGTGGGCTCGTCGAGGTGGAGCGTCTTGGGCAGGCGGCCGTGCTGGAGGGCGAGGATCATCTTGATGACGCCCGCGGCGCCTGCGGCGGCCTGCGTGTGGCCGATGTTGGACTTGATGGAGCCGAGCCAGAGAGGCGTCTCGCGGTCTTGCCCGTAGGTGGCGAGCAGGGCTTGGGCTTCGATGGGGTCGCCGAGGGTGGTTCCGGTGCCGTGGGCTTCGACGGCGTCGATGTCGGCGGGGGTGAGCCGGGCGTTGGCCAGAGCTTGCCGGATGACCTTCTGCTGGGCCGGGCCGTTGGGCGCGGTGAGCCCGTTGCTCGCGCCGTCCTGGTTGATCGCCGACCCCCGGATGACGGCGAGGACGGGATGGCCGTGGCGTTCGGCGTCGGAGAGGCGTTCCAGCAGGAAGAGGCCGGTTCCTTCGGAGAAGGACGTGCCGTCGGCGGCGGCCGCGAACGGTTTGCAGCGTCCGTCGGGGGCGAGGCCGCGCTGCCGGCTGAACTCCACGAACACCTGCGGGGTCGCCATCGTCGTGGCCCCGCCAGCGAGGGCGAGCGTGCATTCGCCGTTGCGGAGCGCTTGGGCGGCCAGGTGCATCGCGACCAGGGAGGACGAGCAGGCGGTGTCGACCGTGACCGCCGGGCCCTCGAACCCGAAGCTGTAGGACACCCGTCCGGTGGCGACGCTCGCGGTCGTCCCCATCGCCAGATGCCCGTCGATCTCGTCCGGTCGATGCTGGAGCCGTGATCCGTAATCGTTGTAGATGACTCCGGCGAAGACGCCGGTCTGGGTACCGCGCAGGGCGGTGGGGTCGATCCCGGCGCGTTCGATGGTCTCCCAGGCGGTTTCGAGGAGGAGGCGTTGCTGGGGGTCGGTGGCGAGGGCTTCGCGGGGGCTCATCCCGAAGAACGCCGGGTCGAAGTGGTCGGCGTCGTAGAGGAATCCGCCGTGCCGGGAGTAGGTCGTCCCGGCGTGGTCGGGATCGGGGTCGTAGATGTCCTCGGTGTTCCAGCCCCGGTCGGCCGGGAAGTCCCCGATCGCGTCGGTGCCGCTGATCAGCAGGTCCCAGAGGTCTTCCGGGGTGCGGACGCCGCCGGGGAAGCGGCAGCCCATGGAGACGATCGCGATCGGCTCGTCCGCCGCCCCGCGCGTCGCCGTCGCGGACGCGGACACGGTGCCGGTGCCGCCGAGGGCCTGGTCGCGCAGGAACGAGACCAGGGCTTCGGGGGTGGGGTGGTCGAAGATGAGGGTGGCGGGCAGGCGCAGTCCGGTGGCGGTGCCGAGGCGGTTGCGCAGTTCGACGGCGGTGAGGGAGTCGAACCCCAGTTCCTTGAACGAGCGGTCGGGGGCGATCGCGTCCGGCTCGTGTCCGAGGACGGTCGACGCGGTGCCGCGGACGAGGTCGAGCAGCAGCCCGGCCTGCTCCTCCGGGCCGAGGTCCGCGAGCCGCGACGCCAGGGCGCCCGGCGTGGCGGACGCGGAGCGCCTGCCGCGGCCGCGGATCAGGCCGCGCAGGATCGCGGGCGGCTGTTCGCTCACCGCGCGGAGGTTGAGCTCCGCCAGCACCTGCGTCGCCTCCGGTGACGCGAGTGCGGCGTCGAAGAGGGCGAGTGCTTGGTCGGCGGGCATGGGGGTGAGGCCGGTGCGGGTCATGCGGGCTTGGTCGGTGGTGGTGAGGGTGCCGGTCATGGTGCTGGTGTCGGCCCAGAGTCCCCAGGCGAGTGAGGTGGCGGGCAGCCCGCTGGCTTGGCGGTGGTGGGCGAGGGCGTCCAGGAAGGTGTTGGCGGCGGCGTAGTTGGCCTGTCCGGGGGAGCCGAGGGTTCCAGCCAGGGAGGAGAACAGGACGAACGCGGTGAGGTCGTGGTCGTGGGTGAGTTCGTGCAGGTTCCAGGCGGCGTCGACCTTGGGTCGCAGGACGGTGTGCAGCCGGTCGGGGGTGAGGTTCGTGAGGGTGGCGTCGTCCAGGACGGCGGCGGAATGGACGACGGCCGTGAGCGACACCCCGGTGAGGAGTTCGGCGAGCGCGTCCCGGTCGGCGGTGTCGCAGGCCGCGATGACGACGTCGGCGCCCAGCTCGGTCAGTTCGGCTTGCAGTTCGGCCGCGCCGGGGGCGCCCGGTCCCTGCCTGCTGGTGAGCAGGAGCTTGCGGGCGCCGTGGCGCGTGACCAGGTGGCGGGCGAGGTGGGCGCCGATGGTGCCCGTGCCGCCGGTGACGAGGACGGTGCCGTCGAGGTCGAGAGACTGGGGCTGGGCGGTGCTGCGGGCGATGCGGGGCGCGGTGAGCTGACCGTCGCGAAGGTGCAGTTCGGGTTCGCCGGTGGCCAGGGCGGCCCGGATGTGCTGCTCGGCCGGCTGCTCGGGCAGATCGACGTGAAGCAGGGCGATGCGGTCGGGATGCTCGCTCTGAGCGGTGCGGACGAGTCCGTGCACGACCGCCTGCCGGAGGGTGTCGTCGGTGAGGACGACCAGGTGGTCTTCTTCCCCGAGGTACTGCTGGAGCTTGAGCAGAGCGTGCTCGGCGGCGATATGCGCGGACTGGACGGTGCCGTCGTCATGGTCGCCGTCCGCGTCCGACCTCAGGTCGATGAGCCGCCACAGATCGGGGACCGGGCCGTTCCCCGCAGGCACCGCGACCCGGTCGACGTGGAACAGTCCGGTGGGGCGCCCGCCCGTGAGGGCGCTGGTCGGCACCGGCCGCACGGCCAGCCGCTCCACGGTGGCCACCGGATCGCCCGAGAGGTCGCTCAGCTCGATCCGGATCTCGTCGCGTCCCTGCGGGGCGACGTGCACGCGCAGGCCGGTGGCCCCGGCGGCGTGCAGGGTGACCCCGCTCCACGAGAACGGCAGCCGGACCTCGCCCGCCCGCTGGTCGCCGGCGTTGGCGGCGAGGACGTGGAGCCCGGCGTCCAGCAGCGCGGGGTGCACGCCGAACCCGGTGGCCTCGGCCTCGTCCGCGTCGAGCTTCACCTCGGCGTAGAGGTCGTCGCCGTGCCGCCATGCCGCCCGCAGGTTCTGGAAGGCCGGACCGTACTCGTAGCCGAGCGCGGCCAGCCGGTCGTAGACCTCGGCGGGCAGCCGGGTCGCCCCCGGGGGCGGCCAGGCGCCGGACGTCTCCGGGACCGGCCCCGGCGCCTCCCCGAGAACGCCGGCCGCGTG
Organism: Actinomadura sp. GTD37; assembly: GCF_041951365.1. Taxonomy (NCBI): domain Bacteria; kingdom Bacillati; phylum Actinomycetota; class Actinomycetes; order Streptosporangiales; family Thermomonosporaceae; genus Actinomadura; species Actinomadura sp. GTD37. The sequence goes on along the minus strand of NZ_JBGNUS010000001.1, from coordinate 17,260 downwards.
CCTCGTCCACGGCTCGTCGCCTTCCGCCGGACGGGAATGGACGGTCACCTGACGGCCGCCGTCCACCAGGGGACCGATCGCGGCCTGGACGGTGACGGCGCCCGCCTCCGGCAGGAACAGCGGAGTTTCGAGGGTCAGTTCCTCGACGCGGTCGCAGCCGAGATGTCGGCCGGCGTGGAGGGCCAGTTCGACGAGGGCCGCGCCCGGCAGCAGGACGGTGCCCGCGACGCCGTGGTCGGCCAGCCACGGGTGGGCCGCGGCCGACAGCCGGCCGGTGAGCACGAGCCCGTCGTCGCCGGCGAGTTCGACGGCCGCGCCGAGCAGCGGGTGGCCGGACGGGCGCAGCCCCGCGGACGCGACGTCCCCCGGAGCGGCGGACGCGGCGGGCCGGCACCGCTCGCGCTGGAACGGGTAGGTGGGCAGGTCGACGCGCCGCGCGTCCGCCCCGCACACGCGAGTCCAGTCGACCGGGAGGCCGCGGACGTGCGCCTCGGCGAGCGACTGCAGCACGCGACGCGGCCCGCCGTCGTCGCGGCGAAGCGTCCCGACCGGGACCGCGTCGGCGCCGTGCGCCTCCGCCGTCGCGAGCACGCTCGTGGTGAGGACGGGGTGGGGGCCGACCTCGATGAAGAAGCGGTGGTGGTCGGTGAGGAGCGCGTCCACGGCGCCCTTGAAGTTCACCGGCCTGCGGGCGTTGCGGAACCAGTACTCCGCGTCCAGTTCGGCATGGTCGAGGCGGCCCGCGGTGACCGTCGAGTAGAACGGCACCTCTCCGGACCGGGGCTCGACGGCGCCGATCAGCGCGAAGAAGCGCTCCCGCAGCGGCTCCAGCTGGGGGGAGTGGGAGGCGACGGTGGCCCGCACGACGCGGGCGCGGATGCCGTCCGCCTCGCATCCGGCGACGAATTCGTGGAGTGCGGCGTCCGGTCCGGCGACGGCGGTCAGGCCGGGGCTGTTGATCCCCGCGATGGACAGCCCGCCGCCGTGCCCGGTGATGCGGGCGGCCACCGCCTCGGCGGGCGCCTCCACCGAGGCGATCGCTCCGTGGCCGACGAGGGTCTCGGCGAAGAATCCGCTGCGCAGGGCGACGAGGCGGGCCGCGTCCTCCAGCGTGAGCGCGCCCGCGACGTACGCGGCGGCGATCTCGCCCTGGCTGTGCCCGATCACCGCCGAGGGCTCGACCCCGTGGGAACGCCACAGCTCGGCCAGCGACACCATGACGGCGAACAGCGCGGGCTGGAGGACCTCGATGCGCTCCATGGACGGCGCGTCCGGGACGCCGCGCAGCACGTCGGTCACGGACCAGCCGGTCCACGTCGCGAGCGCCTTGTCGCACGCGGCGATCGACTCCGCGAAGACCGCGGAGTCGTCGAGCAGGTCACGGCCCATGCCGATCCACTGCGTCCCCTGGCCGGGGAAGACGAACACGGCGCGGGTGCCTTCGGCGCTCTCGCCCGTCACCAGGGCCGGGTGCTGCTCTCCCCGGGCCAGCGCGTCCAGGACCTGCCGGGCGTCGTCCCCGTCCCCTTCGTCGTCGGCGAGCACGACGGCGCGGTGCTCGAAGTCCGTCCGGCTGGTGGCGAGGGAGAAGGCGATGTCGGACGGGCGGAGGCCCGGGTGGTGGTCGAGATGTGTCAGCAGCCGGCGGGCCTGCTCTTGCAGAGCGGCGGGGGTCTTCGCCGACAGCGGCCAGGCGTGCGGCCCCTTCTGCGCGTCGGGTTCGGCTTCGGGTTCGGCCTGCGGCGGCTGTTCGATGATGACGTGGGCGTTGGTGCCGCTGATGCCGAAGGACGACACGGCTGCGCGGCGCGGCCGGTCGGCGCTGGGCCAGGGCCGGGGTTGTGCGAGCAACTGGACGGCGTCGCCGGACCAGTCGACATGGTCCGTGGGACGGTCGACGTGGAGAGTCTTGGGCAACTGGCCGTGCCGCATGGCGAGGATCATCTTGATGACCCCGGCCGCGCCTGCGGCGGCCTGCGTGTGGCCGATGTTGGATTTGATGGAGCCCAGCCAGAGGGGCGATTCCCGGTCTTGCCCGTAGGTGGCGAGCAGGGCTTGGGCTTCGATGGGGTCGCCGAGAGTCGTGCCGGTGCCGTGCGCTTCGACGGCGTCCACGTCGGCCGGGCCGAGCTGAGCATTGGCCAGCGCCTGCCGGATGACCTTCTGCTGGGAGGGACCGTTGGGCGCGGTGAGCCCGTTGCTCGCGCCGTCCTGGTTGACGGCCGACCCCCGGATGACGGCGAGGATCGTGTGGCCGTTGCGTTCGGCGTCGGAGAGGCGTTCCAGCAGGAGGAGCCCGGTTCCTTCGGAGAAGGACGTGCCGTCGGCGGCGGCCGCGAACGGCTTGCAGCGTCCGTCGGGGGCCAGGCCGCGCTGCCGGCTGAACTCGACGAACACCTGCGGGCCCGCGATCACGGTGGACCCTCCGGCCAGGGCCAGCGTGCACTCGCCGTTGCGCAGCGCCTGCGCGGCCAGGTGCATCGCCACGAGCGACGACGAGCACGCGGTGTCGACCGTCACGGCCGGCCCCTCCAGCCCGAGGACGTAGGCGATCCGTCCCGAGGCGACGCTGGTGGCGTTGCCGGTCAGCCGGTAGCCCTCGCTCGCCGCGTCCGTCCGGGAGCCGTACTCGTTGTAGATCACTCCGGCGAAGACGCCGGTCCGGGTGCCGCGCAAAGCGGTGGGGTCGATGCCGGCGCGTTCGACGGTCTCCCACGCGGTTTCGAGGAGGAGGCGCTGCTGCGGGTCGGTCGCCTGCGCCTCGCGGGGGCTCATCCCGAAGAAGACCGGGTCGAAGTCGTCGGCGTCGTAGACGAAGCCGCCACGCCGCACGTACGTCCTCCCCGGACGCTCCGGGTCGGGGTCGTAGATGTCGTCGGTGTTCCAGTCCCGGTCGGCGGGGAACTCGCCAATGGCGTCGGCGCCGTCCGCGAGCAGCCGCCAGAGGTCCTCCGGCGAGGCGACCCCGCCGGGGAGGCGGCAGCCCATCCCGATGACCGCGATGGGCTCCTGCCCGGCCGACCGCAGCTCCGTCAGCTCCTGCTGCGTCCGGTGCAGCTCGGCCGTCACCCACTTCAGGTAGTCGACGACCTTGGCGTCGTTGTCCGTCATGTTCGTCTCCCCTTGGAGGTGTCGGTCCGCTGGAGGTGTCAGTCCGCCGTCCGGCCGAGCTGCCGATCGATGAAGTCGAAGATCTCGTCGGTGCTGGCCGCCTGGATGCGGTCGCCGACCCGGGCCCCGTCCCCGTCCTCTGCTCCGTCCTCTTCGGCGGCCCACCGCGTCAGCAGTGCGCGGAGCCGGACGGTGATCCCGGCGCGCTCCTCGGGGCCGCCGTCGAAGGCGACGAGGGCCTTCTCCAGCCCGTCCAGCTCGGCCTCCGCCTGCCCGGTCGCGGCCGGGCGCGGGGACGGCGGCGCGGCGGCCGCGGGCGCGATGACGTCCAGGAGGTGCGCGACGAGCGCGGCCGGGGTCGGGTGGTCGAAGACCAGCGAGGTGGGCAGCCGCAGGCCGGCGGCGGCGTTGATCCGGTTGCGGAGCTCGACCGCGGTCAGCGAGTCGAAGCCCAGCTCCTTGAACGGGCGGTCGGCGTCGATGGCGGCCGGGTCGGGGTGCGCGAGGACGGTGGCGGCGTTCTCCCGGACGAAGGCGAGCAGCGCCGGCTCCCGGTCCCGCTCCGCGAGCCCGGCGAGCCGCTGCGCGAGGGTCGCGCCGCCCGCCCGTCCGGCGGCCGTGCCGCGCCGCGCCGCGGACCGGAACAGCCCGCGCAGCATGGGCGGCGCGTTCTCCGGCGCCGTCCGGGTGTTGAGCCGGACGGGCACCGGAACGGCGTGGGGCAGCGTGATCGCGTCGTCGAAGAGCGCCAGGCCCTGCTCCGCGGTGAGCGGGGCCACGCCGGACCGCGCGATGCGGGTCCGGTCGGTTCCGGCCAGCTCGCCGGTCATGGTGCTGGTGTCGGCCCAGAGTCCCCAGGCGAGCGAGGCGGCGGGCAGCCCCCGGGTGCGGCGGTGGTGGGCCAGGGCGTCGAGGAAGGCGTTGGCGGCGGCGTAGTTGGCCTGGCCCGGCCCGCCGAGTGTCCCGGCGAGGGACGAGAACAGCACGAACGCGTTCAGGTTCAGGTGCGCGGTGAGTTCGTGCAGGTTCCAGGCGGCGTCCACCTTGGGCCGCAGCGCCGCGTCCAGTTTTTCGGGGGTGAGGGCGTCGATCGTGGCGTCGTCCAGCGCCCCGGCCGCGTGGACGACGGCGGTCAGCGGCACCCCGGACAGCACGCCGGCGAGCGCCTCGCGGTCGGCGGCGTCGCAGGCGGCGATGGTGACGCGGGCGCCCAGCCCGGTGAGCTCGGCCTCCAGTTCGGCCGCCCCGGCGGCGCCGGGGCCCTTCCTGCTCGTGAGCAGCAGGTCGCGGACGCCGTGCTCGGTGACCAGATGCCGGGCCAGCAGCGCGCCGAGCGTGCCGGTGCCGCCGGTGATCAGCACGGTGCCGCCGCCCGCGACGTCCGGCGGCGGGAAGGTCAGCACCAGCTTGCCGGTGTTGCGGGCGTTGCCGAGGTAGCGGAACGCGTCCCGCGCGTGCCGGACGTCCCACGCCGTGACCGGCAGCGGCCGCAGGTCGCCGCTCTCGAACAGCCGGTGCAGGTCGGCGAGCATCTCCTGGATCCGGTCCGCGCCGGCGTCGGCCATGTCGAACGCCGTGTAGCGGACGCCGGGGCGGGCGGCCGCGACCGCGTCGGCGTCCCGGATGTCGGTCTTGCCCATCTCCAGGAAGCGGCCGCCGGGGGAGAGCAGGCCCAGTGAGGCGTCCACGAACTCGCCGGTGAGGGCGTTGAGGACGACGTCGACGCCGCGCCCGCCCGTGGCGTCGCGGAACTGGTCGGCGAACTCCAGCGTCCGGGACGAGGCGATGCGGTCGCCGGGGTAGCCGAGCGCGCGCAGCGTGTCCTGCTTGGCGGTGCTCGCCGTCCCGTAGGTCTCCGCCCCCCACAGCCGCGCGAGCTGCCCGGCCGCCATGCCGACGCCGCCCGCCGCGGCGTGCACGAGCAGCCGCTCGCCGCGCCGTATCCCGGCCAGGTCCGCGAGCCCGTAGTAGGCCGTGAGGAAGACGACGGGGATCGCGGCGGCCTGCGCGAACGTCCATCCGGCCGGCACCCGGGTCAGCAGCCGGTGATCGGTGACGGCGGTCGGCGCCATGCCGCCGCGGAACAGGCCCAGCACCGCGTCGCCCGGTGCCAGCCCGGTGACGTCGGGCGCGACCTCCAGCACGGTGCCGGCCGCCTCACTGCCGATCATCGGCACGTCGCCGGGGAACATGTCGAGCGCGATGAGGACGTCGCGGAAGTTCAGGCCGGCGGCGCGGACGGCGACCCGCACCTCTCCAGGCTCCAGGGCGCCGGTCTCCGGCAGGGGGACGAGGTCGAGGCTGTCCAGGGTGCCCTTCGCCGTCGCGTCGACCCGCCAGGCGGGCGAGTCCGGCGGCACCAGCGCCGCCGAGGCGTCCGCCCTGGCCAGGCGCGCCGCCAGCACGGCCGTGCCCCGGACCGCCGCCTGCGGTTCACCGGCCGCCAGCGCCGCGCGAATGCCGTGGTCGGTGGCGGCCTCGTCCAGGTCCAGCAGGACCAGCCGGCCGGGATGCTCGGTCTGCGCGCTGCGCAGCAGCCCCCACGCCGGGGCGGCGGCCAGGTCGGTGAGGTCGTGTCCGGTGCCGGTGGTGACGGCGCCCCGGGTCACCACGGCGAGGCGCGCGTCGCCGAACCGGTCGTCGGCGAGCCACGCCTGCACGTCCGCCAGCAGGCGGCGCAGCCCCGCGTGGACGGCGGACGGCACGTCCTCGCCGTCCGCTCCCGGATACGGCAGGAGCACCACGTCCGGAGCGGGGAGCCCCGTCGCCAGAGCCGCGCCCAGCGACGCGACATCGGCGAAGGCGGGCGCTCCCGACAGCCCCGGGACGTCGCCGCCGACCACCGCGCAGGTGAGGCCGGGGGCGGGCGCCGCGTCGACGTCCTCCCAGGAGAGGGCGAACAGCGACCGCCTGCCGCCGCGCCCCGCCGCGGCGAGCCGCCCCGGCGAGATCGGCCGCAGGAACAGCGAGTCGACGGTCAGCACGGGCGCGCCGGCGACATCGGTCGCGGCGATCGACAGCTCGTCCGGCGAGGACGGCGCGAGCCGCACCCGCAGCTCGGTCGCGCCGGACGCGTGGAGGGTGACGCCGCTCCACGAGAACGGCAGCCGCAGCGTGCCGCCATCGGCGTTCTCCAGCGCGAGCGCGTGCAGGGCGGCGTCCAGCAGCGCCGGGTGCACGATGAACCCGTCGGCGCCGGCTCCGGGGCTGTCCGGCAGCGCGACCTCCGCATACACGTCGTCGCCGGACCGCCACGCCGCCCGCAAGCCCTGGAACGTCCGGCCGTAGCGGTAGCCCCGGGACGCCAGCCGCTCGTACGCGTCGTCGAGCGGGATCGGCTCGGCCCCCGGGGGCGGCCACGCCTGCGGGAAGGGGGCGGACGCGCCGGGCGCGTCCGGGGACAGGAACCCGGTGGCGTGCGTCGTCCACGCGTCGTCGTCGCGCCGCGAGTGCACGGTCACCGCGCGGTGCCCGGACTCGTCCTCGGCTCCGGCGACGACCTGCAGCGCGACCGTGCGCTCGGCCGGCAGCGCGAGCGGCTCCTCGATCGTCAGCTCCGCCAGATGCGGGCATCCCACCTGGTCGCCCGCGTGCACGGCGAGTTCGACGAGCGCGGCGCCGGGCAGCAGCACCGTCCCGTGGGCCGCGTGGTCGGCCAGCCAGGGTTGCGCACCCGCCGACAGCCGCCCGGTCAGCACCAGCCGCCCGTCGTCGGCGGACTCAACGGCGGCCGCCAGCAGCGGGTGGCCCGCGCCCGCCAGTCCCGCGCTCACCAGGTCGGCGCCCGCCGCCGACGCGGCCAGCCGGTACCTCTCGCGCTCGAAGGCGTAGGTCGGCAGATCGACCCGCCGCGCGGACGGCCCGGACGCGGGCCGCCAGTCCACCGGCGCCCCGCACGCGTACGCCCCGGCGAGGGACAGCAGGACGCGGCGCATGCCGCCCTCCCCGCGCCGGAGCGTGCCCGTCGCGACGACGTCGAGCCCGGCCCGCTCCGCCGTCTGCTCCACCCCCATGGTGAGGACGGGATGCGGGCTGACCTCGATGAACGCCCGGTGGCCCGCGTCGAGCAGCGCCTCGACGGCGCCGGTGAGGCGCACCGGTTCGCGCGCGTTGGAGTACCAGTACGGCGTGCCCAGCTCCGGCGCGTCCACGAACCCGGCGGTGACGGTCGAGCAGAACGCGACGCCGGCCGGCTCGGCGCGCACGTCGCCCAGCTCCGCGAGCAGCCGCCGTTCCAGCGGATCCACCTGCGCGGAGTGCGAGGCGACGGTCGAGGCGAGCACCTTGGCGCCGATCCCGTCGTCCTCGCATCCGGTCACGAACTCCGCCAGCGCCTCCAGGTCGCCGGCGACGGTCGTCATCGCGGGGCCGTTGAACCCGGCGAGGCAGAGCCGTCCGTTCCAGGGCGCCAGCCGGTCCCGGACCTGCTCGGCGGGCAGCGGCACCGACGCGACCGCGCCCTTGCCGACCAGGGTCTCGGCGAACAGCCGGCTGCGGACGGCTATCACCTTCGCCGCGTCCTCCAGCGACAGGATGCCCGCGACGTGCGCGGCGGCGACCTCGCCCTGGCTGCTGCCGACGACGGCGGCCGGCCGCACCCCGTGCGACCGCCAGACCTCGGCGAGCGCGACCATCACGGTGAACAGCGCGGGCTGGAGCACCTCGATCCGCTCCAGCGACGGCGTGCCGGGCTTCCCCAGCAGGACGTCCGTCAGCGACCAGTCCAGGTAGGGCGCGAAGGCGCCGGCGCAGGCCGCGACCCGTTCCCGGAAGACCGGCGACGACTCCAGGAGCTCCGCCGCCATCCCCGGCCACTGCGCGCCCTGACCGGGGAAGACGAACACCACGCCGGCCGGCTCGGCGTCCGTTCCGGTCGCGGTGCCTGGCGCGGGCTCCCCGCCGGCCAGGGCCGCGAGACTCTCCCGCAGGCCGGCGCGGTCGTCGCCGACGATCACGGCACGGTGCGGAAGCGCGGCGCGCGTGGTGGCGAGGGAGAAGGCGATGTCGGACGCGTGGAGCCCTGGGTGGTCGTCGATGTGCGCGAGGAGCCGGCGTGCCTGCGCCTGGAGCGCGGTGGGCGTCTTCGCGGACAGCGGCCAAGCATGCGGCCCCGCCTGCGGTTCCGGTTCGGCTTCGGGTTCGGCTTCGGGTTCGGCCTGCGGGGGCTCTTCGAGGACGAGGTGGGCGTTGGTGCCGCTGATCCCGAACGAGGAGACGGCGGCGCGGCGCGGGTGGTCGGTGTCCGGCCAGGGCTGGGGCTGGGTGAGCAGGCTGATGGCTGCTGTGTCCCAGTCGACGTGGGGTGTGGGCTGGTCGATGTGGAGGGTTCTGGGCAGCCGTCCGTGCCGCATGGCGAGGATCATCTTGATGACGCCTGCGGCGCCTGCGGCGGCTTGCGTGTGGCCGATGTTGGATTTGATGGAGCCGAGGTGCAGGGGGGTTTCGCGGTCTTGCCCGTAGGTGGCCTGGAGTGCTTGGGCTTCGATGGGGTCGCCGAGGGTGGTTCCGGTGCCGTGCGCCTCGACGGCGTCGACGTCGGACGGGACGAGACCGGCACTGGCGAGGGCCTGCCGGATGACCTTCTGCTGGGCGGGCCCGTTGGGCGCGGTGAGCCCGTTGCTGGCGCCGTCCTGGTTGACCGCCGACCCCCGGATGACCGCCAGGACGGGATGGCCGTTGCGCTCCGCGTCCGACAGCCGCTCCAGCAGGAGCAGCCCGGCCCCCTCGGAGAAACCCGTGCCGTCGGCGGCGGCGGCGAAGGACCGGCACCGGCCGTCCGGCGCGAGCGCGCGCTGCCGGCTCAGCTCGACGAAGACCTGCGGCGACGCGATCAGCGTCACGCCCCCGGCGAGGGCGAGCGAGCATTCGCCGTTGCGCAGCGCCTGGGCGGCCAGATGCATCGCGACCAGGGAGGACGAGCACGCGGTGTCGACGGTCACCGCGGGGCCTTCGAGCCCGAGCGTGTAGGCGACCCGCCCGGAGGCGACGCTGCCCGCGCTGCCGTTGCCCACGTACCCCTCGAACTCCGGCGGGACGGGGCGGACGTGCGAGCCGTAGTCGCCGTACATGACCCCGGCGAAGACGCCGGTCTGCGTACCGCGCAGGGCGGTGGGGTCGATGCCGGCGCGTTCGACGGCCTCCCAGGCGGTTTCGAGGAGGAGGCGCTGCTGCGGGTCGGTCGCCTGCGCCTCGCGGGGGCTCATCCCGAAGAACGCCGGGTCGAAGTCGTCGGCGTCGTAGACGAAGCCGCCCCGCCGCACGTACGTCTTCCCCGGAAGCTCCGGGTCGGGGTCGTAGATGTCGTCGGTGTTCCAGCCGCGGTCGGCCGGGAAGTCCCCGATGGCGTCGGTGTCGCCGGCGAGCAGCTCCCAGAGGTCCTCGGGGGTGTGCACGCCGCCCGGGAACCGGCAGCTCATCGAGACGACCGCGACGGGCTCGTGCGTCCCCGACTCCAACTGCTCCAGACGCCGCCGGGCGCTGTGCAGATCGGCCGTCACCCGCTTCAGGTACGCCCGGAGCTTTTCCTCGTTCGCCATGGTTGCAGACCCTTCAGAGCTCGTTGTCGATGAACGAGAAGATCTCGTCGTCGGAGGCGGAGTCGATGCGGTCGGTCACCGTCTCGGCGCCGTCCCGGTCGGCGGGCCGGCCGCTCAGCCGGGCCAGCACCCGCTCCAGGCGCGCGACCAGCAGCGGCCGCGTCTCCCCGTCCTCCGGAAGGCCGGCCAGCACGGACTCCAGCCGGTCGAGTTCGGACACGATCGGATGCCCGTCCGCGTCGCCGCCGACGCCGAGGGCGTCCCGGATGTGGCCGGCGAGGCTGCGCGGCGTCGGGTGGTCGAAGACGAGGGTGGCGGGCAGGCGCAGCCCGGTGGCGGTGCCGAGGCGGTTGCGCAACTCGACGGCGGTGAGGGAGTCGAACCCGAGTTCCTTGAACGCCTGACCGGGCGGGATGGAGGCCGCCGAGCCGTGCGCCAGCACCCCGGCGACGGCGCCGCGGACGACCTCCAGCAGGATGCGGTCCTGCTCGTCCCGCGAGGCCCGGGTGAGCCGGCGGAGCAGGCCCGGCGCGTCGCCCGCCGGCGTGCGCCGCACGGCGGGACGGATCACCTCCCGCAGGATCGCCGGGACCGTGCCGGGTCGCGCGGCGTTCGCGAACCGCGCCGCGACCGCGACCGGACGGTCGTGCGCCAGCGCGGCGGTGAACAGCGCCCGCCCCTGTTCGGCGGTGAGCGGGACGACGCCCGTTCTCGTGATCCGGGCGTGGTCGGTGGTGGTGAGGGTGCCGGTCATGGTGCTGGTGTCGGCCCACAGTCCCCAGGCGAGTGAAGTGGCCGGGAGGTTGTGGGTGCGGCGGTGGTGGGCGAGGGCGTCGAGGAAGGTGTTGGCGGCGGCGTAGTTGGCTTGTCCGGGCGAACCGAGCGTCCCGGCCAGGGAGGAGAACAGGACGAACGCGGTGAGGTCGTGGTCGTGGGTGAGTTCGTGCAGGTTCCAGGCGGCGTCGACCTTGGGCCGTAGGACGGCGTGGAGCCGCTCGGGGGTGAGTGTGTCGAGGACGGTGTCGTCCAGGACGCCGGCCGCGTGCACGACTGCGGTCAGTTGCATGTCGCTGAGGAGGTGGGCGAGCGCGTTGCGGTCGGCGGTGTCGCAGGCGGCGATGGTGACGTTGGCGCCCAGTTCGGTGAGTTCGGTTTCCAGTTCGGCCGCGCCGGGGGCGTCCGGTCCTTGCCGGCTGGTGAGCAGCAGGTTGCGGGCGCCGTGGTGGGCGACCAGGTGCCGGGCGATGTGGGCGCCGATGGTGCCTGTGCCGCCGGTGATGAGGACGGTGCCGTCCGGGTCGAGATCGTGCAGGCGGGGGTCGGGGGCGTCGTGGCGGGTGATGCGGGGTGCGGTGAGCCGGCCGTCGTGGAGGCGGAGTTCGGGTTCGCCGGTGGCCAGGACGTCCCGGATGTGCTCCTCGTTCGGCACTTCCGGGTGGTCGGTGTGGAGCAGGGTGATGCGGTCGGGATGCTCGGATTGGGCGGTGCGGACGAGTCCGTGCGCAACCGCTTGCCGAAGCGTGTCGTCGGTGAGGATGACCAAGTGGGCCTCTTGGTCGAGGTGCTGCTGGAGCTGATGGAGAGCGTGCTCGGCGACGGCGTGCGCAGACCGGACGACGTCGTCGTCCTCCTCGTCGGTTCTCAGATCGAGGACCTGCCAGTGGCCGGGAGGTGCACTGTCGCGTGTCTCGACCGGCGTCCACTGGACGTCGAACAGCGGAAGGCTGTCCGGCGCGGACAGCGCCGCCGTGTCGAGAGGACGCAGGACGAGCCGGTCCACGGTGGCGACGGGCTCTCCGGTGTCCCCGGTCAGGGTGAGGGCGATGCTGTCCGAGCCGGTCCGCGCGATGCGGGCGCGCAGGACGGTGCCGGGCCGGGCGTGCAGCGTGACCCCGTTCCAGGAGAAGGGGACGTGCACTCCCTCGTCGTGGTCGAGTGCCAGCACGTGCAGCGCGGCGTCGAGCAGGGCCGGGTGGAGGCAGAAGGCGTCGCCGCCGGTGCCCTCGGGGAGCTCCACTTCGGCGTACAGGTCGTCGCCGTGCCGCCAGGCCGCCCGCAGGCCCTGGAACGCCGGCCCGTAGTCGTATCCGCGTTCGGCCAGTTCGTCGCGGACGTCCGCGACGTCGACCGGGGACGACTCGGGGGGCGGCCACGCGGCCGGTCCCTCGGCGGGGCCGCCGCCCTCCGGGGTGAGCACCCCGGACGCGAACCGGACCCAGGCGGCCCCTTCGGCGCGCTCCGCTTCGGTCATGGCGTGGACGCCGAACGCCCGGTGGCCGGAGCCGTCCGCGCCCTCGACGGCCACCTGCAGGTGGACGCCGCCGGATTCGGGGACGGCCAGCGGCCGTTCGAGGTGCAGTTCCGCGACGCCACCGCACCCGACCTGCTCGGCCGCGTGCAGCGCCAGTTCGACGACCCCGGCCCCGGGGAGCAGGGCCGACCCGGCGATCGCGTGGTCGGCGAGCCACGGCTGGGCGTCCCGGGAGAGGCGTCCGCTGAGGATCACGCGGTCGCTGCCGGCCAGCGTCGTCGCGGCGCCGAGCATCGGGTGGACGCCGTCCGCCGTCTCCGCCCGGTTCGGGGCGGCGAGCCAGTAGCGGCGGCGCTGGAACGGATACGTGGGCAGGTCGACACGCCGGGGCCTGAGCGGCGCGAAGTAGGCGTCCCAGTCGACGACCGTGCCGAGCGCGGCGCCCGGGCCCGTGACGGGGACGAACGCGGCCTCGTCGAGCACTTCCCGGGCGAGGGTGGTGAGGGTGCCGCGCGGTCCGAGTTCCAGGTAGGTGGTGACGCCCAGGTCGTCCAGGGTGGTGAGGGCGTCGTGGAAACGGACGGCCTCGCGGGCGTGCCGCACCCAGTAGCCGGCGCTGTACTCCTCGACCGTGGCGCCGGTGAGGTCGGAGATGATCGTGATCGCGGGCGCCCGGTAGGTGAGCCGTTCGGCGACCTCCCGGAAGCCGTCGAGCATCGCGTCCATGTGCGGCGAGTGGAACGCGTGGCTGACCCGGAGCCGCCGGTGCCTCCACCGCTCGGCGATCCGCAGGGCGGGCGCCTCGTCACCGGAGATGACCACGGAGGCGGGGCCGTTGACGGCCGCGATGGCGACCCCGCCGGTGAGGTGGGGAAGGACCTCCTCCTCGGTGGCTTCGAGGGCGATCATGGCGCCGCCGGCGGGCAGGTCCTGCATGAGGGTGGCGCGGGCGGTCACCAGCGCGGCCGCGTCGGGGAGCGAGAGGACGCCCGCGACATGGGCGGCGGTGAGCTCGCCGATCGAGTGCCCGAGCAGGACGTCGGGGGTGACGCCCCAGTGCCGCAGGAGGCGGAACAGCGCGGTCTCGAAGGCGAACAGGGCCGGCTGGGTGTAGCGAGTCTGATGGATCTCTTCGCCGTCGCCGTCGTCGCCGAGCAGCATCCCGCGGAGGGCGGGGTCGAGGTGCTCGCAGACCTCGTCCAGGGCCTCGGCGAAGACGGGGAAGGCGTCGTACAGTTCCCCGGCCATGCCGGGACGCTGGCTGCCCTGACCGGTGAAGAGGAAGGCCGTCCTGCCCGTGCGGACCTGCTGGACGGTGAGGGACTCCAGGGCCGCGAGGAGTTCGTCGCGCGTACCGCCGGTGGCGACGGCGCGGTACTCGTGGTCGGAGCGGCCGGTGGCCAGCGAGTAGGCGACGTCCGCGATGTCGAGTTCGGGATGCGCCCGGACATGCTCGCCGAGCCGGTGTGCCTGTTCTTGCACGGCCTGCGGCGTCTTGGCGGAGATGACCCAGGGCACCAGAGCGGCGGCGGGCGTCTCGTCCCGTTCCGGGACGGGCGGGGCCTGTTCGAGGACGAGGTGGGCGTTGGTGCCGCTGATCCCGAAGGACGACACGGCGGCGCGGCGGGGGTGGTCGGCGTCCGGCCAGGGTTGGGGCTGGGTGAGCAGGTTGATGGCTGCCGTGTCCCAGTCGACGTGCGGCGTCGGCTCGTCGATGTGAAGGGTCTGGGGGAGGTGCCCGTGCCGCATGGCGAGGATCATTTTGATGATTCCGGCGGCGCCCGCGGCGGCTTGGGTGTGGCCGATGTTGGATTTGATGGAGCCGAGGTGGAGGGGTGTGTCGCGGTCTTGGCCGTAGGTGGCGAGCAGGGCTTGGGCTTCGATGGGGTCGCCGAGGGTGGTTCCGGTGCCGTGGGCTTCGACGGCGTCGATGTCGGCTGGTCCGAGGTGGGCGTTGGCCAGGGCCTGGCGGATGACTCTCTGCTGGGCGGGCCCGTTGGGTGCGGTGAGTCCGTTGCTGGCGCCGTCCTGGTTGATCGCTGATCCTCGGATGACGGCGAGGACGGGGTGGCCGTTGCGTTCGGCGTCGGAGAGTTTTTCGAGCATGAGGAGTCCGGCGCCTTCGGACCAGGTGGCGCCGTTGGCGGTGGCGGCGAAGGGTTTGCAGTGTCCGTCGGGGGCGAGGCCGCGTTGGCGGCTGAATTCGATGAAGACTTGTGGGGTGGCCATGACGGTGACGCCGCCGGCGAGGGCGAGGGTGCATTCGCCGTTGCGGAGTGCTTGGGCGGCCAGGTGCATCGCGACTAGGGAGGACGAGCAGGCGGTGTCGACCGTGACTGCGGGGCCCTCGAACCCGAAGGTGAAAGCGACCCGTCCGGAGGCGACACTTCCCGCGCTCCCGCTGGAGATATAGCCCTCGAAATCCGCGGGCACGTGATGGATGCGCGATCCGTAGTCGTTGTACATGACGCCGGTGAAGACGCCGGTTTGGGTGCCGTGCAGGGTGGTGGGGTCGATTCCGGCGCGTTCGATGGTTTCCCAGGCGGTTTCGAGGAGGAGGCGTTGCTGGGGGTCGGTGGCGAGGGCTTCGCGGGGGCTCATTCCGAAGAATGCGGGGTCGAAGTGGTCGGCGTCGTGGAGGAATCCGCCGTGGCGGACGTAGGTGGTTCCGTGGTTGTCGGGGTCGGGGTTGTAGAGCTTTTCGGTGTCCCAGCCTCGGTTGGTGGGGAAGTCGGTGATGGCGTCGGTGCCGTTGTTCAGGAGTGTCCAGAGGTCTTCGGGGGTGCGGACGCCGCCGGGGAACCGGCAGCCCATCCCGATCACGGCGATCGGCTCGTCAGTGGCGGAGCGGGCCGGGCCGGTGGCGGCCGGAACCGGAGCCGTCTCGCCGAGCAACTGACCGCGCAGGTAGTCGGCGAGGGCTTCGGGGGTGGGATGGTCGAAGATGAGGGTGGCGGGTAGGCGCAGTCCGGTGGCGGTGCCGAGGCGGTTGCGTAGTTCGACGGCGGTGAGGGAGTCGAACCCCAGTTCCTTGAACGAGCGGTCGGAGGCGATCGCGTCGGTGGAGTCGTGGGCCAGGACGGCGGCAACGGCACCCTGGACGATCTCCACGAGAACCTGGCTCTGCTCTACGGAGGGCTTTCCGGCCAGTTGCCGGGCGAGCGGCGTCCCCGGGGACGCCGTCCCCGCTGCGGCCGTACGCCTTACCGGTGCACGGACCAGAGCACGGAAGAGCGGCGGTGGCTGCTCCCGCAGCGCACGGAGATCGAATTCCGCGAGGACTTGCGTCGCCTCCGGTGAGGCGAGCGCGGCGTCGAAGAGCGCCAGCGCGTCGGACGTCGACATGGGGGCGACGCCTGTTCTGGTGATCCGGGCGCGATCCGTCCCGTGGAGGTGAGCGGTGAGCCCGGTGCCGTCGGCCCACAGTCCCCAGGCGAGTGAAGTGGCCGGGAGGTTGTGGGTGCGGCGGTGGTGGGCGAGGGCGTCGAGGAAGGTGTTGGCGGCGGCGTAGTTGGCTTGTCCGGGCGAACCGAGCGTCCCGGCCAGGGAGGAGAACAGGACGAACGCGGTGAGGTCGTGGTCGTGGGTGAGTTCGTGCAGGTTCCAGGCGGCGTCGACCTTGGGCCGTAGGACGGTGTGGAGTTGGTCGGGGGTGAGTGTGTCGAGGACGGTGTCGTCCAGGACGCCGGCCGCGTGCACGACTGCGGTCAGTTGCATGTCGCTGAGGAGGTGGGCGAGCGCGTCGCGGTCGGCGGTGTCGCAGGCGGCGATGGTGACGTTGGCGCCCAGTTCGGTGAGTTCGGTTTCCAGTTCGGCCGCGCCGGGGGCGTCCGGTCCTTGCCGGCTGGTGAGCAGCAGGTTGCGGGCGCCGTGGTGGGCGACCAGGTGCCGGGCGATGTGGGCGCCGATGGTGCCTGTGCCGCCGGTGACGAGGACGGTGCGGTCGGGGTCGAACGGTGGGGCTTGCTCGGGCGGTGCAGTGTCGCGGCTGATGCGGGGTGCGGTGAGTCGGCCGTCGTGGAGGCGGAGTTCGGGTTCGCCGGTGGCCAGGGCGTCCCGGATGTGCTCCTCGGTGGGCGGCTCGTGGCCGTCCGAGTGGAGCAGCGTGATGCGGTCGGGATGCTCGATCTGGGCGGTACGGACGAGTCCGTGCACCGACGCCTGCTGGAGCGTGTCGTCGGTGAGGACGATCAGGTGCTCCTCTTCCCCGAGGTGTTGCTGGAGCCGATGTAGGGCCTGCTCGGCAACGGTGTGTGCAGAGAGGACGACGTCGTCCTCCTCCTCGGTCCTGAGATCGAGGATCTGCCACTGCTCGGGGGCTGAGCTGTCGCGTGCCTCGACCGGCGTCCACTGCACGTGGTGCAGGGGCCGGTTGCTCTTGAGGGCGTCCGGCGAGAGGGGACGCACGCCGAGCCGGTCGATCGTGGCGACGGGCCGGCCTTCGGGGTCCGCGAGGGTGACCCGGACGCTGTCGGGCCCGGTGGGCGTCAGCCGGACCCGCAGCATGGACGCCCGGGTCGCGTGGAGTTCCACGCCGGTCCACGAGAACGGCAGGCGCTGCGGGCCGTCCTCCATGGCGAAGGGGTGGAGGGCGGCGTCGAGAAGTGCTGGGTGGATGCCGAATCCGGTGATGTCGGCGTCCTCGGGAAGGCGGACCTCCGCGTACAGGACGTCGCCCTGCCGCCAGGCCGCTCCGAGACCTTGGAAGGCGGGACCGTAGTGGTATCCGCGCTCGGCCAGCCTGTCGTAAGCGTCCTCGATATCGATCGCGGTCGCCCCAGGTGGCGGCCAGGCCGCGTTGAGTTCCACCGGCTGCGGATCGGCCGGACTGAGCGAGCCCGTGGCGTGCCGTGTCCAGGGCCGATCGGGCGAGTCGTCCGGGCGTGAGTGGAAGGCGATCGTGCGGACGCCGCCGCCGTCCGCGTCCGGCGGGCCGACATGCACTTGGAGGTGGACGCCTCCCTGCTCGGGGATGACGAGCGGCGTCTCGATGAGCAGCTCGTCCACCCGGTTCGCCCCCACCTGGTCGCCGATGTGGAGAGCGAGATCGAGATAGGCGGCCGCGGGGAACAGCGTCGTGGCGCCAACGGCGTGATCGGCGAGCCAGGGATGGGCGCCGATGCTGAGGTGCGCGGCCTGCACCAGGCCGTCCTGCTCGGGGAGATCGAGGGCGACGTTGAGAAGCGGGTGCGAGGTGGCCGTGAAGCCGAGGTCTCTGGCGTTCGGCCTTGGAGTCAGCCAGTAGCGGTGGTGTTGGAAGGGGTAGGTGGGGAGGTTGGTGGGGGTTTGTTGGGTGTGGGTGGTGGTGGGTTTCCAGGGTGTTCCGTGGGTGTGTGCTTGGGCGGCGTTGTGGAGGTAGTGG